>NZ_CAKRDI010000028.1 GCF_934309415.1 uncultured Mediterraneibacter sp. | reverse complement strand
TGGCGGGATAGCTCAGTTGGCTAGAGCACACGGTTCATACCCGTGGTGTCGCTGGTTCAAATCCAGTTCCCGCTACTATGTTGAGGAGTCTACGGAAGTAGGCTTCTTTTTATATGCCTAGTACATCGTTTCATAAATAACTGTCTCATCGATGTACTAACTGCCAGGTACTTTTATTTGCTTTGCAGAGAGTGTAAGAAATCAATCCTGTAATCTGAATGATCCGTTTAGTGAAAGGCTTTGTCATTATTTGGCTGATGAAGATTGATACGTTACTGTTTGCAGCTTGCTGTGAACAGTAACTAGTAGTTATTGTTCACTCCCATGTCAATCACTCCGCTGATTGGCATGGAGGATGCACGTATTGTCTTGAATGTATCTCGCCCATCGCCAAAGGCGATTCTAAATGGCGAGATACGTTACTGTTTACAGCTATGCTGTGAACAGTAACAACTATTAATTTAAAAGAAGGAGATGAAAAATGTATGAAATAGCATGCTAACCAGTATGTTTTATGGTAAGATGTATACAGTACTATTTACGGAGGATAAAGACATGAATAAAAACAGCGGACATATCTTCAGAATTGTAGCAGGAATTTACCTGATCTATCTGGGGGTGAAGATTCTGATGGATGTGACACGGAAGCAGCCAAGCAATATGGTATTTATGGCAGTGATGTCTGTGATCTTTATAGTGATCGGTGCTCTTTATGCAGGCACAGCACTGAAAAAGATGCTTGGAATTTCTTTCAAGAAAAAAGGGCAGATGCAGGATACCGCATCGTTGGATACAGAAGAAGTGAATCGTCAGTTCCAGTCTTCTTCTGATAAAGATGCCGAAAATAAAAAATCTGTTATGACAGAAGCCGGACCGGAAAAGAAATCGGCAGATGATGCAACAGCGGATACATCCGGGGAAACAAAAGATGATGAGAAATCGGAAAAGAAGGATACAGAAGCAAAAGAAGAAGCTTCAGATTCAAAGATGACGGAAGAATCAAAGGATGCATCTGAGAAAGAGGAAAAATCAGAAGAAAAGTCAGAGGCAGAAAAAGACGAGAAGAGTTCTTCAGAAGAAGCGGAGGAAGAAGTAGTTCAGCTGGAAGAAATTGCAGAGGACGAGGAGCCTGTTTCAGAGGAAGCAGAGAATGATTTTGAGGAGAAATAGATATGCGAGTAGGTATGGGATATGATGTTCACAAACTGGTAGAAGGAAGAAAGCTGATCATAGGTGGAGTTGAGATCCCTTATGAAAAAGGCCTGCTGGGACATTCTGATGCGGATGTAATGCTTCATGCAGTGATGGATGCACTTCTTGGGGCTGCGGCACTTGGAGACATTGGAAAGCATTTTCCGGATACGGATCCAAAGTATGAAGGAGCCTCCAGTATTCGTCTCCTGGAGCATGTAGGAAAACTTTTGGATGAGAACGGATACATGATTGAGAATATTGATGCAACGATCATTGCCCAGAGACCGAAGATGCGTCCGCATATTGATCAGATGCGTGAGAATATGGCGAAAGCACTCGGAATTGATGTGGATCAGATTAATGTAAAAGCAACTACGGAAGAGGGGCTTGGATTTACAGGAAGTGGAGAGGGTATCTCCTCTCAGGCAATCTGCGCTATTGAAAAATACATGAATTACAGTAGCATGGACGTGACAGCGGCACCGGCAGGATGCGGTGGATGCTGTGCGGCAAGACAGAGACAGGAGTAGTTATTTAGCCGAAGAAAACAGACACACTTTAACAGTTTTTTGGAGAAATTTTAGAAACAGTAAATTTATTTTAGAATCAAAAGAGCACAAAACAGTAGATCTGTATTTGTGCTCATTTGATATAGGAGAGCTATATTGGAATTGATATTGATGGTCAGGTTGTATCTGAAAGATAGAAGGAGAAAGTAAGGAAAGGAGTAAACATCAGCATGAAACTTAGAAAGTTAGAGACGGAAGAACATGGAAAGACAAGAAAACTCTGGGAAGAAGTATTTTCGGAGGACAGCAGAGAATTCCTGGATTATTATTACTATATCAAGACAAAAGACAATGCGATTTATGTAATAGAAGAGGACGATGCAATCCGTTCCATGCTGCAGCTGAATCCTTATGAACTTCAGGTGGAAGATGCAAGACTCCGCTCGGAATACATTATAGGAGTAGCGACACAGAAGGAGTACAGAAGCAGAGGCTATATGAGACAGCTTCTGACAAAAGCAATGCAGGATCTGTATGATCGAAAGGATGCGTTTACCTTTTTGATGCCGGCAGCAGAAGCAATCTATACACCGTATGATTTCCGATATGTTTACCGTCAGCCTTCCTGTGTTCTGACAGAAGAGGAAAAAGTTGTAAGCGAAGTAAGCACAATAAAAACAACCGTGACTTGGAGAGAAGCAAGACTGATGGATGCCACAGTGATGGCTGAATTTTTCCAGAATCATTTTGCGGCGAAATGGAATGTCTGCGCGGTGCATGACGCAGAATATTACAGAACCATGATCTTAGAGCAACAGAGTGAATTCGGAGGAGTTTGTCTTCTTGAAGAAGGAAGACAGATCATAGGAATGTTTGCCTATGCGATGGAAGAAGGGCTGGAGATTCGTGAAGTTTTGTATCTGGATGGATATCGGGATGCTTTTCTGAATGTTGTGAGAGAACTGAAAGAGCTTGTTCCAGATGAAAGAGAGAAAGAGAAAAAGGACTCTGAATATGAAATGACAGGGATAACTACTGCGAGGTTGGATGAATCAGATGTAGAAAATGAAAATATGGTAGAAAAAGCACAATCTCAGCAGGAACAAGAAGAAAAGAGTCAGGAAGAAGCACAGAACCTGACAGAACCGGGGATAACAGTTTATGGCTGCATGCCGGAAGATACGGAAAAAGAAACTCCGCTCATCATGGTGAGAATTCTGCATTTACCAACATTACTTCAAACTTTAAAAGTTCCGGCTGAGGAAACACTGAATTGTTCCTTTGCCGTGATTGATCCGATTCTGCAGAAAAACAGCCGTGTATGGAAATTAACCAGTGAAGTGGGAGAAGAGAAGATCCATGTCAGTGAGACAGAAGATTCCGAAGGAATGATTCCGATTGCAGAACTGACGGAGCTTTTGTTTGGCTACCATTCACTGGAAGAATTGAAAAAAAGCGGCCAGGTGATTCTGACAGAACATTTACAGGCAGAACTTGAGAAAGTAAAAAAATTATCTGAGATTATGCTGAATGAGATTGTGTGACCAGTAATGTGTTTCAATATTTAGAAGCACCTTTAATGGCAGAACAAGGTACATTTAAGCTGAAACGTGTGTCCTCCAGAGCTGGTCAGAAAAATGATTAGCTCTGGTCTGAACGGTAATGAAAATTTAAGAAAGTACAGTAAATCCGACCGACAAAGGTTGACAAATCGATAAATTTTGCATAATATAAAGTAGATTTAAGTAAAAGAACTGGAAAGACTGAGAACGGGAAGAGTAACAGAGACTGTCTGCTTACAGAGAAAGGATGTCATTGGCTGGAAGCATCCTGAAGTCAGCATTTTTGTGAAGTGCCTCCGGGAGTTGATCCTGCGAATAAAAGCATGATTACGTTTAGAAAGAGTCAGCAGAGCTGGCGTTTCTCAAAACAGAATTCGATCAATATCTGTTAAAGAGGATTTTGATCATGCCTGAAGTAGCAGGGTACGTTTCACATACGTTACATGTGACTGAGTGAAAGAAGCAATTCTTTTATTAGAGTGGAACCGCGGATAGAACTTCGTCTCTAGCAAGAGACGGAGTTTTTTTATATATCAAGAAAGTGCTCTTTCCTAATATATAAAAACGCTCCGCGAGGATGCGCACTGTGAGGGCGCACATTGCCTGGTGGACAATGGTTCTGTACCAACCGGAATGAAGAGAAGACACACTGCTATTTCAGTCAATTTCATTTCATAGATCAGAACATAAAGCAGAAAAAAGGAGAGAGAATCATGGGTATGTTATCTTATGTTCGACAGGAAATACAGGTGATCAGGGAGCGAGATCCTGCGATCAAGTCCAATATGGAAGTATTTCTCTATCCAAGTTTTAAAGTAATCTTAAGTTATCGTGTGGCACATAAGTTGTATTTGAAAAAACACTATTTCTGGGCAAGATGGATTTCCCAGAGAGCAGCGAGAAAAACCGGGATTGAGATTCACCCGGGTGCAACGATCGGGAAAGGACTTTTTATTGACCACGGAAGTGGAGTGATCATTGGAGAGACTACGATCATTGGGGATAACGTAACTCTCTACCAGGGCGTAACACTTGGAGGTACCGGAAAAGAGCAGGGAAAACGTCATCCTACACTGCGCGACAATGTCATGGTCAGTGCAGGAGCAAAAGTAATCGGATCCTTCACGATCGGAGAAAATTCAAAGATCGGTGCCGGATCTGTAGTACTTGAAGAGGTTCCACCGAACTGTACGGTAGTTGGTGTGCCGGGAAGAATCGTGCGCATGGACAACAAGAAAGTTCCGAGAAGCGATATGGATCAGGTACATCTGCCAGACCCTGTACTCAATGATATCCGCGAGCTTCAGCAGGAAAATATTAAGCTTCACAAAAAGCTGGAGGATATGATAAAATATATGCACTGTGTAGGAAATGCACAGGCGGCAGCTGAGGCTGAGAATGCAGCAACTGACACAGCAGAAACAGATCAGCAGGCAGAAAAATAATATACAATAAACGACAGATTGACGGAATCTTTATATGAAGCCTGAATTAAGTGAATTTTAAACTGGATAAACTTATAATTGAAAAAGGCATAGAAAGAATATTGTCATCCGTCAGAAGATAAATCAGAATGAATTTAGAAAGGAAGACAGCAGTATGAAAATCTACAATACAATGTCTAAAAGAAAAGAAGAATTTGTTCCTCTTGAAGAGGGAAAGGTAAAAATGTATGTATGCGGACCGACTGTATACAACTTTATCCACATTGGAAATGCAAGACCAATGATCGTATTTGACACAGTCCGCAGATATTTTGAGTACAAAGATTACGATGTAAACTATGTATCCAACTTCACAGATGTAGATGACAAGATCATCAAAAAGGCAAATGAAGAAGGCGTAACTGCAGAAGAGATTTCTCAGAGATACATTGCAGAATGCAAGAAGGATATGAGTGACATGAATATCCAGCCGGCAACAAAGAATCCGCTTGCCACAGAAGAGATTGGTGGAATGATCAGCATGATCCAGACACTGATCGACAAAGGATATGCTTATGAGAAGAATGGTACAGTTTATTACCGTACAAGAAAATTCAAAGATTATGGAAAACTGTCTCACAAGAATCTGGATGATCTGCAGTCAGGCGGACGTGCACTTCTTGTAAGCGGAGCAGACGAGAAAGAAGATTCTCTGGACTTTGTACTCTGGAAACCAAAGAAAGAAGGAGAGCCGGCATGGGAGTCACCATGGGGCGAAGGCCGTCCGGGATGGCACATCGAGTGCTCTGAGATGTCCAAGAAATATTTAGGTGAGCAGATCGACATTCATGCCGGTGGAGAAGATCTGATCTTCCCGCATCACGAGAACGAGATCGCACAGAGTGAAGCTGCAAACGGAAAAGAATTTGCAAAATACTGGATGCACAATGGTTTCCTGAATATTGATAACCGCAAAATGTCCAAATCTCTTGGAAACTTCTTTACAGTCCGTGAGATCGGTGAAAAATATGATCTCCAGGTACTTCGTTTCTTCATGCTGAGTGCACACTACAGAAGCCCGCTGAACTTCAGTGCTGAACTGATGGAAGCAGCAAAGAACGGTCTGGATCGTATTGTGACTGCAGCAGAAAACCTGAAATATCTTAAGAATAACGCAAAAGCAGAAGATATGAGCGAGCACGAGGCAGAAAAATTTGCAAAATCTGCAGAGTATGTAGCTGATTTCGAGCGTGCGATGGATGATGATTTCAATACAGCAGATGCAATCTCCGCAGTATTTGACCTTGTAAAATACATCAATACATCAACAGACGGAGAGAGCTCCAAAGAATATCTTGAGAATCTGTTTGACCGTCTGGTAAGACTGACAGATGTACTTGGAATTATTGTAGATAAAGAGGAAGAGATTCTTGAGTCCGATATTGAGGCACTGATTGAGGAACGTCAGGCAGCAAGAAAAGCAAAAGACTTCGCAAGAGCAGACCAGATCAGAGATGAGCTTCTTGCAAAAGGTATTATTTTGAAAGATACAAGAGAAGGAGTACAATGGAAAAAAGCTTAGAAACAGGATTAGAGCAATATATTCAGACAATTCCCGGAATGCACGAGATTGATCCGAAGCTGTGTTCCCCACTGGTATTAGCCTATGTGGGGGACTGTGTCTTCGATCTGATCGTCAAGACACTGATCGTTGGCAGGGGAAACCGTCCGGTTCATAAACTCCATGAGGAGACAAGCCGTTATGTACAGGCATCCGCCCAGTCCTATATGATGCGCACCATGCAGGAACATCTGAATGAGGAAGAGCATGGAGTGTACCGGAGAGGAAGAAATGCAAGATCCGTATCACCGGCAAAAAATCAGTCTATTACAGATTACCGGAGAGCAACCGGATTTGAAGCGCTGGTGGGATATCTCTATTTACAGAAGAAATATCAGCGCCTGACAGAGCTGATCACGATCGGACTGGATACGATGGAAAAGAAAATCGCAGAAGAGGACAGTGAAGGAGCAGAACATGCGGGAAAATAATAGAAATAAAAGATTTGAGCAGGAAGAACATCAGAATAACGAGCATACACTTGTGATTGAGGGAAGAAATGCAGTTCTTGAAGCATTTCGTTCCGGAAAACCGATTGACAAGGTATTTGTGCTGGACGGATGCCAGGATGGACCGATCCGTACAATTGTAAGAGAAGCAAAGAAACACGACGCGCTTCTGAACTTTGTTACAAAAGAGCGTCTTTCCCAGATCTCTGAGACAGGAAAGCATCAGGGAGTTGTGGCTTATGCGGCGGCTTATGAATATTCTACAGTGGAGGATATGCTGGCACTGGCAAAGGAGCGCGGAGAAGATCCATTCATTCTTCTTTTGGATAACATTGAAGATCCGCATAATCTTGGAGCAATCATCCGTACAGCAAACCTTGCAGGAGCACACGGAGTCATTATTCCGAAGCGCAGAGCAGTTGGCCTGACAGCTACAGTTGCCAAGACATCCGCAGGTGCTCTGAACTATACGCCGGTTGCAAAGGTAACAAACCTTGTGAAAACAATGGAAGAGCTGAAAGAAGAAGGACTCTGGTTTGTCTGTGCAGATATGGACGGAGAAGAGATGTATCAGATGAATCTGACAGGACCGATCGGCCTTGTGATCGGAAATGAAGGAGAAGGTGTAAGCCGTCTGGTAAAAGAAAACTGTGATTTTGTAGCAGGAATTCCAATGAAAGGTGAGATCAACTCATTGAATGCATCTGTTGCAGCCGGAGTGCTGGCTTATGAGATTGTAAGACAGAGATTAAAGAAATAGAAAAAGCTGATGTGAGAGGTTTTCCCATGAATAAGTATGAGAAAAAAACAGATGAGCAGCTTGTTGCCGAGATTCGGGAAGGAAATAAAGAATTTATGGATTTCCTGATGGTGAAATATAAATCTATGGTCAGAAAAAAAGCCCGTGCCATGTTTCTGCTTGGCGGTGAGAATGAAGATCTGATCCAGGAAGGGATGATCGGACTGATCAAAGCAGTTAGAGATTACGATGCAGAGCAGGGTGCTTCTTTCGCAAGTTTTGCAGAGTTATGTGTTTCGCGTCAGATGTATTCTGCGATCGAGGCGTCAAAACGGAAGAAACATCTGCCGTTGAACTCGTATGTTTCACTTTACGAAGAGAGTGGAACGGAAGGGGAAGGCAAGAATACACCCTTGATCGATACGATTGAATCGGTAAAGGATAATGATCCGGAAGTGCTTTATTTCAGCAGAGAATATACAGAGGCGTTCGCAGAGCAGCTGAAAGAGAATCTAAGCCCTTTGGAAAATCATGTGCTTTATCTGCATCTGATGGGAACAGATTATAAAACCATTGCCGAATTACTTGGGAAGAGCCCGAAGTCAATCGACAATGCATTACAGAGGATTAAAGGAAAAGCGGAGAAGATGCTCCGCTTTTCTGAATAAGGCAGGAGCGGACAAGGATGAACGAAAAGAAGAATTATTTATTTGCAGTACTTGTATTTGCCTTTACTATGCTGGGATTTAACGGAATCAGCATGGTGCTTTCATTTGCAGCTGCAATCGGGGGGACGATACTTGGAGGAGCGAATGGCAGCAGGATGACGTATCAGTTTCTTATGAATCATCTGAATCTGGTGAGTGTGCTTGTGTACACGGTGATGCTTGTGTTTGCATTTTGCTGGTATTATTTTGCATTCATCGAGAGGGAAGGCGTAATCCGCTTTTTTAAAAGAAGGGTGACACGTGTGGATGCAGCGGGATATGGCTGGCTTTTTGTGCTGGGTTTTGGATTGCTGCAGATGTCCTCCATCGTGATGACGGTAATTGCACTTGCGGCACCAAAATGGATGGAGAATTATCAGAATCTGATTGATAATTCCGGAGTAACGGAGTATTCTGTTACCTGGCTGATTGGAACACTGATTCTTCCGCCGCTGGTAGAAGAGATGATCTTCCGTGGAATGATCATGGGTTATATCCAGAGAGCCGGAGCGGGATTTGTTGTGGCAAATCTGGTGCAGGCAGTCTTGTTCGGAGTTTTCCATCAGAATCTGGTACAGGGAATCTATACAGCTCTGTTTGGTCTTGTACTCGGTTATGTTGCAGATAGATATGGAACACTTTTCGCATCGATGTTCCTGCATATGACGTTCAATTTCTTTGGAACTGTATTTGTGGATCTGGAGCAGAGGTTTCTTCCGGATGTTGTGACGGGAATGCTGGTGCTGGTGGGAATACCGCTTGCGGTAGTTGCACTGACAGTGATTTCAGCACGCTGTAAGAGATGTAATCCATAAAAAACAGAAGGTGCGTGTGGCAAATAAACATTACAGGGTAAAAGATACAGAGAGAGGAAAAGAAATGAGATTTGTAATACAAAGAGTGACAGAAGCATCCGTCTGTGTGGATGGCGAAGTGATTGGAGAGATTGGTAAAGGCTATCTGGTTCTGATCGGAGTGGCTGATACAGATACGACAGAGATTGCGGATAAAATGATCAAAAAGATGATTGGTCTGCGTATTTTTGAAGATGAACAGGGCAAGACGAACCTGTCTCTGGCAGATGTGGATGGCAGCCTGTTGCTTGTGTCACAGTTTACTTTATATGCAAACTGTAAAAAAGGAAACAGACCGAGTTTTATCGAAGCAGGGAAACCGGATAAAGCGAATGAACTTTATGAATATATCATTGCCAGATGCAGAGAGTCTGTAGATAAAGTAGAGACAGGAAGTTTTGGCGCAGACATGAAAGTAAGTCTTTTAAATGATGGACCGTTTACAATTCTTCTGGATTCAGATCAGCTGTAAAAAGCGCTTGACTTTTCTGACTCAGTAGTGTATATTAAATTTTGCGTTCGTACGAAACGCAATAAGCTGATTTGGCGCAGTCGGTAGCGCGTCGCCTTGGTAAGGCGGAGGTCGGGGGTTCAAGTCCCCTAATCAGCTTTGAACTTTATCCCGGAAATGCCTGCAAATGTAGTGTTTCGGGGGTTTTTCTTTTGATAAAAGTGCAATCCGTAGGCTTTCAGCAGATCACTGTGCAATTAATTTAAATTCGTTTATCTTTAAATGTTCCTGATTTTTCCTCTTTTTTGTGATATGTAAATAAAATGATATGAGTGTCAAAAAGTCTTTTGACACTGGTATCATAAAGTCCTTTTGTAACAGTAGAATCAGAATGGTTACTGTTCACTCCCATGTCAATCACTCCGCTGATTGGCATGGAGGATGCACATTTTGTTCTGAATGTATCTCGCCCATCGCCGCAGGCGATTCTAAATGGCGAGATACGTTACTGTTTACAGGTTACCTGTGAACAGTAACTCAGAATGTCCCGGTTTTCTGGATATGTAATCTACGTTAACTTCCTACTCAAATAATAAAAAACCATTCATTACAATGAGATAGCAAGCGTATTAAGAACGTGCAAAATCTTGTCAATACCAATTTCGCAAAACTATAAAAATGCCAGAGATTCTGTCATTTACTTTTTTTATTCACATGTCATGTTATACTGAAACCAGTTAGTCTATGAGGAGGTTGGGGAACAGGACTCAGAGGAAGAAAGGTATGAAAGAGAGAGGGAAAAAACTTGAAAATTTAAGAAAGGTATTGCAGCAGCTGACAGAGTTCATCTACGAAGCAGAGGAATGTCCACCAGAGTTTTATCGCTTTCTGGATGCGATGAAGAATAACATTGACATTTTCTTTTATGTAGGAAATCTTGGGGACGAGGAAGACACACAGTATCTGGTAGGAGTTCTGAAACGTGACTGGAATGCTGCACATGGATCGGAGACGGGTGTGCAGAACTATGATTACGGAAAAGAACATCCGGGAGCAGATCCGGGAAAAAGCGTCTATTTTGCGGGAATGATCGCAGCCGTTGCAAATTTCTTTGCTGCCAGTATGTAAATTGGTGTAAAATGGTAGAAAGATGTGCGGACACATCGTGAAAGAAAGGAAGTTAGCATATGCCAGCATTTTTAGACGATATTTCATCATTTTACGGAACAGGAGAAAAGAACGGGAAAGGCCAGACACTTGAAGAGTTTCTGGAGGAATATGATCCTTACAAGTACAAGAATCCGTGCGCGACAACGGATGCAGTTGTATTTTCTTATGCAGGAGAACAGGAACTGAAGGAGAAGAAATTAAAAGTACTTCTTGTAAAGAGAAGCAATCATCCGAGCATCGGTTATTGGGCGCTGCCAGGAGGATTTGTGAATTTGAAAGAAAATCTGGAGCAGACAGCACGCAGAGAACTGGAAGAAGAGACTGGGGTAAAAGATCTTCCGGTAGAACAGTTCGCATGTTATGGAGCATGGAACAGGGATCCGAGAGCGCGTGTGATCACGACAGCATATTTTTCACTTGTAAAAGAACGGGATGTAAAAGTTCATGCAGGAGATGACGCGGCGGATGCGGCATGGTTCCAGGTGTCACTGGAATCTGTAACAGTGTCAGAAGAGAAATGTAATGATGCGGAGAAGAAAGAGGTGCCCGGAGGAAAGAAACCGGGGAACGAAGAAGAACAAAAAAAGACATGGGATTTGGCGGAAGCATCAGAATGGGCAGAGAAAGAATGGGTTCTGAAATTAAAAAATGAGGAAAAAGGAATCGAAACACAGGCTGAAATTGTGAAACGGGTACGCCACGGTCTGGTCAGAGAGACCTACTATGAAGTAAAAGACGGAGGGATGATCGCAGTAGATCATGCGGCAATTCTTGCTCAGGCGTTGATGATTCTTTTTGAGCGGATCTGATTTGTTACTGTTTACAGCTATGCTGTGAACAGTAACTCTGATTTAAAGAGGGAGCTTGATATTTACGGTTTTTGCTTGTGGTCATCTTCATTTTGTGTTAAGATTATTTTCATGAATATTTTAGAGCATGTTTGAAAATAATTTCTGCGAGATATACATGATACATTGTTATATATTGCGAAAATGAATTTCAAATATACTTTAGGTTATTAGGAGGATAAGATGGAAAACGAAGTTGTTTCAAAGAATTTTATAGAACAGGAAATAGATAAAGATCTGGCAGAGGGAGTATACGATCATGTGTGTACGCGTTTCCCACCGGAGCCGAACGGATATCTGCATATCGGACATGCAAAATCCATTCTTTTAAACTATGGACTGGCAGAGAAATATAACGGAACATTCCATATGCGTTTCGATGATACAAATCCGACAAAAGAGAAGACGGAATTTGTAGAGTCTATTAAAGAAGATATTAAATGGCTTGGTGCAGACTGGGGTGAGCACCTGTACTTTGCATCCGATTATTTTGACCAGATGTATGAGTGCGCAGTAAAGTTGATCAAAAAAGGAAAAGCTTTCGTATGTGATCTGACAGCAGAAGAGATGAGAGAGTACCGTGGAACACTGACAGAGCCTGGAAAAGAAAGCCCATACAGAAACCGCTCTGTAGAGGAGAACCTGGAACTGTTTGAGAACATGCGTGCAGGAAAGTATGCAGATGGTGAGAAAGTTCTTCGCGCAAAGATCGATATGGCATCACCGAATATCAACATGCGTGACCCGATCATCTACCGTGTTGCCCGTATGACACACCACAACACAGGAGATAAATGGTGCATTTATCCGATGTATGATTTCGCACATCCAATCGAAGATGCGATCGAAGGAATCACGCATTCTATCTGTACACTGGAATTTGAAGATCACAGACCGCTGTATGACTGGGTCGTAAAAGAATGTGAATTTGAGAATCCTCCGAGACAGATCGAGTTTGCAAAATTATATCTGACGAATGTTGTAACAGGAAAACGTTACATTAAGAAATTGGTAGAAGATGGAATCGTAGACGGATGGGATGATCCACGTCTTGTATCTATCGCAGCACTGAGAAGAAGAGGATTTACACCGGAGTCCATCAAGATGTTTATCGAGATGTGCGGTATTTCCAAGAGCCAGAGCTCTGTGGATTACGCAATGCTTGAGTACTGTATCCGTGAGGATCTGAAGATGAAACGTTCCCGTATGATGGCAGTTCTTGATCCGATCAAACTGATCATCGACAACTATCCGGAGGGTGAAGTTGAGTATCTGGATGTTGCAAACAATCTTGAGAATGAAGAACTCGGACAGCGTAAAGTTCCGTTTTGCCGTGAACTGTACATTGAGCGTGATGACTTTATGGAAGAACCACCGAAGAAATATTTCCGTCTCTTCCCGGGAAATGAAGTGCGCCTGATGCATGCATATTTTGTAAAATGCGAGAGTTTTGTGAAGGATGAGAATGGTAACGTGACAGAGATTCACTGTACTTATGATCCGGAGACAAAGGCAGGAAGCGGATTCACAGGACGTAAAGTCAAAGGAACAATCCACTGGGTACCAGCTCCGTATGCACAGAAAGCAGAAGTCAGACTGTATGAGAACCTGGTAGATGAAGAAAAGGGAGTATATAACAAAGAAGATGGTTCCCTGAACCTTAATCCGAATTCTCTGACAGTGATCAAAGATGCATATGTAGAGCCAAGTTTCGCAGATGCAAAAGCATATGACAGCTTCCAGTTCGTAAGAAATGGATATTTCTGTATTGATGCGAAAGATTCTACTCCGGAATATCCGGTATTTAACAGAATCGTTTCACTGAAGAGCTCATTCAAGCTTCCAAAGAAATAAGAACGAGAAACATTACTGCCGTGTTGTACTCAAGTGCAATGCGGCAGTTTTTCTATAGTGGATATACATTAAAATTTGGGGAAAGAGAAGTGAGGGGCAATGTACGAGTTGACAATCAGTCTGGATACGAAACGGAATATTCCGTTGTATGAACAGATCTATGATTATATTAAACAGGAAATCCAGCAGGGGAAAATTCAAAGTGGTGAGAGGCTTCCTTCCACCCGTGCATTAAGCCGGCATCTTGAGGTGAGCAGGAGTACAATAGAATTGGCGTATGAACAGCTCCTTTCAGAAGGATATGTGGAGACACAGCCATACCGAGGATTTTTTATCTCTCAGATTGATGGACTTTACCGTCTGGAATATCAGGAAGAACAACAGGAGATAAAAGTAGAAGAAGAGAAGGATCAGTACAAATATGATTTTTCTCCGAATGGTGTGGATCTGAACAGCTTTCCATATAATATCTGGCGTAAGCTTTCAAGAGAATGCCTGCAGGATGACCATTCGGAGTTGTTCCGTCTTGGAAATCCACAGGGAGAAGAAGGAGTTCGTAATGCAATCTGCAGTTATCTGCATCAGGCAAGAGGTGTAAACTGCAGACCGGAACAGATCATCGTCGGTGCCGGAAATGATTACTTGCTTATGCTTCTTACGGCAATTCTCGGGAATGAGCGTAAGGTGGCACTGGAAAATCCGACGTATACACAGGCCTATCGCCTGTTTGACCGGTTTTCTTATCAGGTCTGTACGGTGGATATGGATGAAAAGGGAATGCGTGTAGACAGATTGCAGGAGTCGGGAGCACAGATTGCATTTGTCATGCCGTCCCACCAGTTTCCATTGGGAATTGTCATGCCGATCAGCCGCAGGATGGAGATCCTGAGATGGGCAGAAGAGGAAGAAGGACGTTATATCATTGAGGACGATTATGACAGTGAGTTCCGTTATAAAGGAAAGCCAATTCCTGCGCTTCAGGGATACGACCGGTCTGGAAAAGTGATCTATATGGGAACTTTTTCAAAATCCATTGCACCGGCGATTCGTATGAGTTATATGGTTCTGCCGGAGAAAGTGCTGGAACGATATAAGACAAACTGTGGTTTCTTAAGTTCCACGATTTCCAGAGTAGATCAGATGATTTTGCAGAAGTTTATTGAGGAAGGCTATTATGAGAGGCATCTGAACAAATCACGAGCTCTCTACAAAGGCAGACATGATATGATGCTGAATCGCCTGCGTACAATGTCAGAGTCAGTAACGATTCTGGGGGAAAATGCCGGATTACATCTGTTGTTGCGATTTACAGGCAAAAGTTCCGAGACAGAACTGATTCAGAAGGCGAAGAGCCAGGGGGTGAAAGTTTACGGACTTTCAGAATACTGTATCGGAATACAGGAAGAAATGCAGGAGAAAAAAGAAGCAACAATTCTTCTTGGATATGCCAATATGAAAGAAGCGGAAATTACGGAAGCAATTGAATTGCTGAAAAAGGCGTGGCACGAATGAACAGATTGAAAAGAGCCTAGAGCATGTCTGAAAAATCATTCCTGCAATCTACATGCCCCACTTTGCGGTATATTTTGTCTTCATTCGGTTGACGTAGCCCGCTACGCCGCCCTTATTCAAACAAAATCTCCCACAAATTGTGACATATATCTTGCAGAAAGCATTTTTAAGACACGCTCTAATAAAAAAGGTTAACAAAAGCAAAAAAGAGAAGTTTATTCTGACTTAAAAAATATTAACAGAATAAAACTTCTCTTTAAAATTTACAATATATTATTCTGATATTGTTTCTTCATCGGAAGAAGCATCCGTTTTATCAGCTTCTGTTTCAACTGCATCAGAAGTATCTTCTTTTGCTTCGGATTCTTCTGTATCTGTCGCTTCCTCAGATGAATCAGCCGGCTTAGCTTCATTTCCTGGTTCTGTGTCAGATGAATCGGCAGTCTCTGTCTCTTCAGCCGGTTCTGTTTCTGAGGAATCAACAGCTTCTTCGGCAGCTGTTTTCTGTGTTTTGTTCAGGGAGACGTATCCACGTTCTGAAGATGGTTTCAGATCGCTGTCCAGATCAAAATCTTCTTCCTCCATGGCAACAGCTTCTTCGCTGTTGTTCTTTCTACTTTTTTTACAAAAATGTGCGATGATCAGTCCGATGGAAGAGCCGATCGCAGCAGCTCCAAGTAACCATTTTACATACTTTTTCAATTTACGAGTCTCCTTTCTATTCGACCTCGAGATTCTGTTTGATAAATCAGGAAAATCTCTCTGATTTGATACTCATTGTAATACTTTTTGCCTATAAATACAATGGATTTGTAAAAAATAAGAAATAACATTTTACATCCCCGCAAAAGTATAGTATAATTCTTAAGGCAGTATTGGTTATAAGTACTGCTCATAAATATTGACAAGCAACATACGCAGGAGGGTTTGAAATGGTAAAAGCAGTAGTTGGTGCAAACTGGGGCGATGAAGGAAAGGGCAAAATTACAGATATGCTCGCCAGAGAGGCTGATATCATCGTTCGTTTTCAGGGTGGTGCGAATGCAGGCCATACAATTGTGAATGATTACGGAAAATTTGCGCTGCATACACTGCCGTCAGGTGTGTTCTACGGGCATACAACCAGCATCATCGGAAATGGTGTCGCACTGGATGTTCCACGCCTTTTCTCAGAAGTACAGTCTGTAGTAGAAAAAGGTGTGCCGATGCCGAAGATTCTTGTATCTGACAGAGCACAGATGGTAATGTCCTATCACAAGAATTTTGATGCATATGAGGAGGAGAGACTTGGTGGAAAATCATTCGGTTCTACAAAGTCAGGAATTGCTCCGTTCTATTCAGATAAATATGCAAAGATTGGTTTTCAGGTAAGTGAACTGTTTGACGACGAACTGTTAAAGGAGAAGGTTGTGCGTGTAGCAGAGCAGAAGAATGTACTGCTCGAGCATCTGTATCATAAACCGCTGATCAATCCTGATGAGTTATATAATGAACTTATGGAATACAAAAAGATGGTTGAGCCATATGTGGCAAATGTATCTTTGTTCCTTCATGAAGCACTCAAAGAAGGAAAGACAGTTCTTCTTGAAGGACAGTTAGGATCTATGAAAGATCCGGATCACGGAATTTATCCAATGGTTACATCTTCATCCACACTGGCTGGTTACGGTGCGATTGGTGCAGGTATCCCGCCATATGAGATCAAACAGATTGTAACAGTATGTAAAGCATACTCAAGTGCTGTAGGAGCAGGCGCTTTCGTAAGTGAGATTTTCGGTGATGAAGCTGATGAATTGAGAAGACGCGGCGGTGACGGCGGAGAGTACGGCGCTACAACAGGACGCCCAAGAAGAATGGGATGGTTTGACTGTGTTGCTTCCAAATACGGATGCAGAATGCAGGGAACTACAGATGTAGCATTTACAGTACTTGACGTACTTGGCTATCTGGATGAGATTCCGGTATGTGTTGGATACGAAATCAATGGAGAAGTTACAACAGAATTCCCTGTAACACATCTCCTTGAGAAAGCAAAACCTGTTTACAAAGTACTTCCAGGCTGGAAAGAAGACATCCGCGGAATTAAGAAGTACGAAGATCTTCCAGAAAACTGCCGTAAATACATCGAATTCATTGAGAAAGAGATTGAATATCCGATCACAATGATCAGTAACGGTCCGGGAAGAGACGATATCATTTATCGTAATAAATAATTAAAAATGGATGAGCGTTTATTTGAAAAGGTAATCTGCAAACTGTGATATACAACTTGCAGGAATGCCTGAAAATAAATTCTGACATAAGGCTGCAGAATGGCAGGTAGTTGGATACCGCTGTTCTGCAGTTTTTCTTATGCATTAATATGTTATATAAATGAAATATAAAAGTGCTTGAGGAGATACGTTACTGTTTGCAGCTATGCTGTGAACAGTAACAGTTTTTATGCAAAGTGGGCATACAAATTACAGAAATATTTTTAAGACAGGCTTCAGAGTCTTACTAACATAGATTTAACGAAGATTTGGCAGAAATGCGTGAGATGAAAAAAGAAAAATGAAATAGAATAAATTTGTGACATATTTCACAGAAGATTGAATATAATATAAAGCCGGGTTTGAAAGAGACCCGAAAATCTATAAAAACAGAGCGTGGGAATGAAAGAATTTGAAACACGTTCGGGAAAGGAGGAAATACAGATGTATCAGGAAAAGGAAGAAAAAAGACAGGACATCCTGTCAATGGAGGAATATCTGAAGAAAAGACAGGAGCTGCGTTCCGGTCAGAGTGAGATCTGGTCCGGATGGCTGGAAGCTTCTGCCAGTGCGCTGAAACTGGCAGATGTGTTATATATATAGAATATTTTTACAATGTATCTGATGGAACTTCTTAATCAGAAACAATCAGTGAAATCAGTCCCCGTCCCTGTGCATAAGCTTTGTGAACAGAAGAAGTCCGTAAAGCAGAACAGGAATCAGAATTGTGGCTGCGACAGAGGCTTTCAGAAGATCTGTCGCCAGAGGTGAATCAATCAGTGAGAAAATCAGTGTACAGACATACATTCCAATCAGCAGGACTGCTCCGGCAAAAGCCAGAATACGTTTTGCTTTTTTCATAATTAAAATCCTTTCAAAATAAAATCTCTTAACAAAAGATACGGAACTATTTATAAGCGAAATTCTGCATTTCATGCCAATCAGCAAAGTGATCGATAGCAGAGCGAACAGTAATCAAACGTTATTGTTTGCAGCTATGCTGTGAACAGTAACAATCAAACAGTATGGCTACAAACAGTATACACAAAAAAACAGTTTACGGCAAACAGAAATTGTTATATAATAAATAAGCGATTGAAATCGAATTTATTAGATAACAAAGGAGTAATATAAAATGAGCGAAAAATGTTTATTAGATCAGTGGCGCGATATGGCGTATGACAGAAATCTTTCCAAGAATGAATTAGAGGCATTCTGGGGAAAATATTTCACAATTGAGAGAGAGATTTATGAACAGCTTCTTGAAGATCCTGACACAGAAGTAAAAGGAACAGTAAAAGAGTTGGCTGAAAAATATGGACAGGATGTTATGACAATGGTTGGATTCCTTGACGGAATCAACGACAGCCTGAAGGTTGCAAACCCGATTGAGACAATGGACGAAGAGACAGTTGTAAGCCTTGCATTTGATAAAGAAAGTCTGTACAAGAACATGGTTGACGCTAAGGCTGACTGGCTGTACGAACTGCCACAGTGGGATAAGATCTTTGATGCAGATACAAAGAAACGTCTTTACCGTGAACAGAAACAGTCCGGTACAATCCGTAAAGCGAAAAAGATCGGAAGAAATGATCCGTGTCCGTGCGGAAGCGGAAAGAAATACAAATACTGCTGCGGAAAGAACGCATAATTGTTTTCAGAACATACTCTAAGATAACAGGCAAAACTTTCGAGGATTTACTGATGGAGTTCAAGTTTATAGAGCGTGTGATTTTAAGAATGTATTTTCAGATACGTTACTGTTTGCAGGTTACTTGTGAACAGTAACATATAAAGAATGATCAGGAAGGCATCTGTACAGAGAAATGGACAGATGCCTTCCGAAATTGTATGGTGGAGAAAATGAAAGAATATTGTTTAAATAACGGAGTGAAAATCCCGGCCGTTGCATTTGGTACATACAAGGCAGCAGAGGGAAAGAGCGCAGAAGTGATCCGGACAGCGATTGAAGCCGGATACAGATATTTTGATACAGCATCCTTTTATGGAACAGAAACTTACCTTGCGGAGGCGATCAAGCAGAGTGGACTGCCGAGAGAAGAATTCTTTATAGCTACAAAGGCATGGAAAGAAGAACTTGGATATGAGAACGTAAAGAAAGCATTCTATAATTCACTGGAACGTCTGCAGACAGATTATCTGGATCTGTATCTGATTCACTGGCCTTTGCCGGAACCAGGATATAAAGACTGGAAAGAACTGGACACAGAGACATGGCGGGCAATGGAAGAACTGTATCAGGAAGGAAAGATCCGTGCCATCGGTCTGAGTAATTTCCTGCCGCATCATATAGAAAATATATTGTCGCGCTGTACAGTGAAACCGGCAGTAAACCAGATTGAATTCCATCCGGGTTACAGTCAGGAAGCCACAGTCAGATATTGCCGGGAAAGGGAAATTCTGGTGCAGGCATGGAGTCCGATTGCAAGAGGAAGAGTTTTCTCGGATCCACTGATTGTTGAACTCTCAGAAAAATATCAGATTTCACCGGCTAAATTATGTCTGGTGTATGCAGTACAGCGTGGAGTTATCCCACTTCCGAAAGCATCATTACTGGAGCGTATGAAAGAGAATCTGGATCTGTTTTCCCTTGAACTGGAAGAGGAAGACCTGCTTCGGCTTGAGTCCATGCCACAGGCAGGATGGTCAGGAGAACATCCTGACAGGGAGAGAGTCTATCTGTAAATAGTAGCTATACAGTGTTTAAATTAAAAAATAAGGAATAACCTTGCACAGAAGATGGCATACTGTTACTGAATTTTGTAATTAAAGGAGGTAATCAGTATGCCAGAGTTAAAATGTACCGTACAGACATGTACACACAATCATCAGTTTTTATGTGACCTGGATCAGATTCAGGTAGGAGGAGATGCTGCAAAGACTGCAGGTGAAACCTGTTGTGACAGTTTTCAGGAGAGAAAAGAAGGAAGTTATATGAATATGGCTGAAGATATTTCAGCAAAGAAACCTTCCGATACAGCTTCGATCGACTGTAAAGCAGAAGAGTGTAAATACAACAAAGACTGCGAATGTCATGCCGGAAAGATCAGTGTGGAGGGCAGCAATGCCTGTCACTGCAGCGGAACAGAGTGTGCGACATTCTGCTGTCGCTAGAGTGTGTCTGAAAAATGCTTTCTGCAAGATATATGTCACAAAATCTCCCGCAAAGTGGGGCATGTAGATTGCAGGAATGAATTTTCAGACATACTCTAGAACGTATTCAGAACAATAAAGACAAATATTAAAAATCCGGCAGGATCTCTCAGATCTTTCCGGATTTTTTTCAATGGTTGACTCTTATGGTATGGGAGCGTTATAATTGATATATGTGTATATGGGAGAAGATTCGGTATTCACTGCAAAGTGGGGAGCAGCAATGAGAGAATGAATATTGAAGATTTTTCACAGGAAAGGAAATGGTGGAATATGGAACAAAAGCAGTCTGACAAAATATATCAAAAACCACCGGTCATTGCAAAACGAAAACCGTCTAAATTCAGAGAACAGGTAGTCAAAAGTATGACCATGTTCTTTGTTGTAGCAGCTTGCATTTTATTTTACTTTGCGCTTTTGAGACTGTCGGAGATCTCTAAGACTGTCCGTATGATACTGGCTGTCTTAAAGCCGATTATTTATGGTATGGTGATTGCGTATCTTCTGAATCCGCTTGTGAGATGGGTAGAGCAGAAGATGATGCATTTTCTTGAAAAGCGTTTTCCGAAGTTTAAGAAAAAGGAGGCTTTTTCAAGAGGGTGTGGCATTTTTCTGGCAATCGTGCTATTACTTGTAGTGATTGTTGAATTACTGAATATGATGATCCCTCAGCTCTATGTGAGCATCCGGGATATGATTTTTAATGTGCCAAGTCAGATGAACACATTTGTCAAGGCATTTAACAAGATGCATTCATCGAATACAACCGTTGGGATGATGTTGGAAAATGTTATAGAAGAAGCAACAACATTTGTACAGACATGGATGCGTACAGACTTGATGGATAAAGTAAATGAATGGATGACACAGCTCACTGCAGGTGTGGTTCTGATGGTGAAGGAGATTTTAAATTTAATTATTGGAATTATTGTATCTATTTACATTTTATTCAGTAAAGAGAAGTTTGCAAAACAGTCAAAGAAAGTGATTTATGCAATCTTTAAACCGGATGATGCCAATCTGATTCTGCATCTTGCAGGCAAGAGCAATGAGATATTTGGAGGTTTCATTATTGGAAAGATCATAGACTCTGCAATCATCGGAGTGTTATGTTTTATTGGTCTGTCAATTATGGATATGCCTTATACACTGCTGGTCAGCGTAGTGGTTGGAGTGACGAATGTAATCCCATTCTTCGGTCCATATATCGGAGCAATCCCGAGTGTGATCCTGATCCTTCTGGCAGATCCGGTCAAAGGTTTATATTTCCTGATTTTTATTTTGATTCTTCAGCAGTTTGACGGAAATATACTGGGACCGAAGATTTTAGGAAATTCTACAGGCCTTTCTTCTTTCTGGGTTGTTTTTTCAATCCTGATCGGTGGAGGATTGTTTGGAATTCCGGGAATGATCCTTGGAGTGCCGACATTTGCGGTAATCTATTACATTGTAAATATGCTGGTCAATAACAGACTGAAGCGAAAGAAACTTCCGACAGACACATCGGAATATGATAAGTACGGTTATGTGGATTCTGATGGAAACTACATACGCACAGATAAAAATATAAAAGACGAGGGAGAGAATAACGATGCCGATTCGAGTACAGAATGATTTACCTGTAAAGGAAATACTGGAGCAGGAGAATATCTTTGTCATGGATGAATTCCGTGCAGCGCATCAGGACATCCGTCCGATCAGTATCGGACTTTTGAATCTGATGCCGCTGAAAGAAGATACAGAATTGCAGATTTTACGTGCATTGTCCAATACACCGTTGCAGGTTGATGTGACATTTGTCCGCATGACAAGTCATGTGTCAAAGAATACTTCTACAAGTCACATCCTGAAATTTTATGAAGCATTTGAGGACATTAAGAACAAGAAATTTGACGGTTTTATTATCACAGGAGCTCCGGTAGAGCAGATTCCGTTTGAAGAAGTGGATTACTGGGAAGAACTGAAAACCATCATGGAGTGGACGAAGACCAATGTAGTTTCCACAATGCATGTGTGCTGGGGAGCACAGGCAGGAATCTATTATCATTTTGGAATTGACAAGGTGATGCTTCCGGAGAAACGTTCCGGTTTGTACTGGCATCATGTGAGAAACAGAAAGATTCCGATCGTGAGAGGATTTGATGATGCTTTCCTGGCACCGCATTCCAGACATACAGAAGTGCCGATCGAAGCGCTTGAGAAGGATGACAGAATTACAATTCTTGCAGATTCTGATGAGGCGGGAGTTTATCTGTGCATGGCAGAGAACGGACGCCAGATCTTTGTGATGGGGCATCCGGAATACGACAGAATGACACTGGATACAGAGTATAAGAGAGATACAGCGAAAGGTCTGAATCCGATCATTCCGAAGAACTATTATCCGAACGACGATCCGACACAGAAACCGACACTTTCCTGGAGAGCTCATTGTAATAACCTGTATACAAACTGGCTGAATTACTATGTATATCAGGTGACACCGTATGATCTGTATGGAACACCGGATCTGACATGGGAATAATAAGAAATTTTTGATTAAGAGCACTGATGAAGGGAGAACTTTTATCAGTGCTTTTATAAACTTTGTGATTAAAAAAACATAGTTGGATAAATTATTGTTTTAAATCTGTTATACCGGAAATGCTTTTATAAAACGAAAAGAAAAATTTTAATCAGTAACATACAGAAATACAAATAAATGATGTTTTTTATATATTAAAAAGTTATGACTAATAGTCAGTTTTGGTTAAAATAATAACAAGATTGAGTAAAAATTAACAAAAATAGCAAGACAAATACAAATTTTTATATTGACTTTCAACAAAAACTCAGATATGATAAGTTCAATTATTGTTTCAGAAAAATCGAAATAAGGGAGGAAATTATGATGAGTTTTAAGAAAGTAGTTGTAGTTGGTGGTGGAATACTTGGAAGTCAGATCGCATATCAGGTTGCGTATAAAGGATTTGATGTGACAGTATGGTTGAGAAGTGAAGGTTCTATTGAACGAGCGAAGCCGAAGTTTTCCAGATGGCATGAGGCATATATAAGAGATCTGGAGCAGACAAAATCACTGATTGGAACGGAGACAAAATTATATCCACGCGGATTAGTGGCTGATTTTGCATCTCTGACAGTCGAAAAGGTTAATGAGTTGAAAGCTCAGGCAGATAAAGCATACGAAGAGTTAAACTATGAACTGGATATGAAGAAAGCGGTGGAAGATGCAGATTTGGTTATTGAATCTCTTTCAGAAGATCCAAAAGCAAAGATTGAGTTCTATGAAAACATGGCTCCACTTCTTCCGGAGAAGACAGTAATAGTAACGAATTCATCTACGATGCTGCCAAGTACATTTGCAAAATATACAGGAAGACCGGAGAAATATCTGGCACTTCATTTTGCAAATGAGATCTGGAAAAATAATACAGCTGAGATTATGGGACACAGCGAAACAGATCCGAAATATTATAATGAAGTGGTAGAATTTGCTCAGCAGATTGGAATGATCCCGCTAAAATTGAAAAAGGAGCAGCCAGGGTATATTCTGAATTCTCTTTTGGTTCCATTCCTTAATGCAGGACAGGCACTTCTTGCAAATGATGTTGCAGATCCAGAAACGATTGACCTTACATGGGTACTTGGAACCGGAGCACCGGCAGGACCGTTCAGAATTCTGGATATCGTTGGACTGGATACAGCGTACAACATTGTAATTATGAATCCGGAAGCAAAAGATCCGAACACAATACCTGGCAAGATTGCAAAGATTCTGAAAGAGTATATTGATGCGGGGAAAAAGGGAGTTGCTACAGGAGAAGGATTCTATAAATACAAATAGATTGGCCAGATTCAGCATTTTGCAAAAGCAGGAATTGTGTAATGGACGGTTGATATAAGTATATGAAAAGCAGAAGAAGGTTTGAAGAAATTTGAGCCTTCTTTTGCTTTTTCTTTTGCATTACAGATCAGTTTAAGCCTGTTTTCTTTTTCTATCAGTTTTATAGTCATTGTAAATCTAAGTGAATAAATTTATAATAGTGAAAAGCGCATAGATATTTTATTCAGTTAAGGCGGAAAAATATGAAATCGATATCGATTTATACAATTACAAGAAATCAGAGCACCGAGTGTCTGCAAAAGATGGAGAGACAACTGTCAGGAAGAGAACGCTTTCTTAAGATCCGGGAATGGGAACTGGAAAGCATGAAGTCTCTGGTGGAGCAGCTGGAGAGGCAGATACCGGAAGTTTATGAACTTCGTTTCTTTTATTCTTTTCAGATTCCGAGGCTCGGTAAAGAATTTGACCTTTTACAGATCCGGGAAGAGCAGATCGTGAATATTGAGTTGAAAAGCGGTCAGGTGTCGGATGAGGCGATCCGAAAACAGTTGATACAAAACAGATATTATCTGTCAGTACTTGGACGCCCAATCCAGTCTTATACTTATATCAGCAGTCAGAATCGTCTGGTCCGTCTGACCAATCATGACCATGTTGTAGCTGCAGACTGGGAGCAGTTGTGTATGGAATTACAAAAGGGTGGCAGTGAGTACGAAGGGGATATAGAAGATCTGTTCCGGGCAGAATTATATTTGATCTCTCCATTGACAGAGCCGGAACGTTTCCTGAGAAAAGAGTATTTTCTGACTTCCCAGCAAAGAGAGATTGAACGGCAGATTTTAAAGAAAATCAGGGCAAAACGATCAGGGTATTTCTGGTTTACCGGTCTTCCGGGCACAGGAAAGACGTTACTTCTCTATGATATTGCGATGAAACTGTCGAGCAGGCAGAAAGTTTGTATGATTCACTGCGGAGAAGCAGGAATGAAATGGAAGATACTTCATGAACGATTGCAGAGGATTGATTTCGTGTCAGACCGGGAGATAGCTTTAAATAGTAGAATCTCAGATGACAGTCTGAGCGAATCAGATAAAGAGTTTTTGTTATATGGAGAAAAGCCTTTGGAGGGACAGCTTGAATTGGATGGGCATAGAAAATCGTTTTCTTCAGGCTTATCATATGGTAAGAATTCAGTAGCAGATCAGGGAGAAACACAGATTCAGTGGAGTCAGTACAGTGCGATTCTGGTAGATGAAGCCCATTTACTTTCAGAGAAAAAACTGGAATACCTGCTTGAAAAAAGCGGGCAGCGACCGGTCATTTTTTCCAGTGATTCAGAAGAAATGATTTCACCAAAAGAAATTGATCGAAGTGTGATGAAAAACATAGGAAATCTCCAGGATCTTTTGTCCTTTCATCTGACTAATCGAATCCGTACCAATGCAGAACTTTCTTCTTTTATTCAGAACATGATGCATTTACCGAAGAGAAGAAGTCAGAAAGGGTATCCACATATTAAGGTGGTATACGCCAATGATGAAAGAGAAGCGGAAAATCTGTTGAAAGCTTATACGCAGCAGGGATATCAGTACCGAGACAGTGAGATGCAAAAAGAAATTACGACCTCAGCGATCAGTGAAGTGGAACGATTGGTTGTGCTGATAGATGAACGATATTATTATGATGAAACATATTATTTAAGGTCCAAAATTCATGACACAGATGGAAAATCGGATGTGAGAAGCTTGTTTCATCAGCTAAACCTGGCGAAAGAAAATCTGGCGCTGGTGGTTAAAGGAAATGAAACAGTCTATGAAAGAGTGTTGGAACTGTTACAGGTTAACCGAATCAAGTAAGTCCCCTGCTTCAATTGTGAAAAGCAATAAGCAGTGGGTGGGGACTTGCTTGTATCAGGAGGAGTGCAAGCTCCTTCTGATAAACTGCGGAGCAGTTATTCGGTTATGAGCAAGTAGCGAAGCGGATTGCGAATATCCGCTTGACTAGAAAATTAACTTAGAGTGTATGGAAATGCAGCGATGTATAATGGAACTGTTGTACGGCATCAGATGAGACTGATCTTCTAGTAGAAAGTTTTAACAAATTAAAATGTATTTAGGGCAGGAAGTGTTCTGTAAAAAGAATAGTTCCTGCCTTTTTGTTATGTTAAAAATGATTTTATACAGAACTGAGATACATTCAAGCCAAAACGTGCATCCTCATAGTTAATCAGCATAGCTGCAAACAGTAACGTATTTGTAAAATCAAATGATTTCACTGGAAAAACAGTGATTCCGTTCTGTACGTCAGCATCTTCCGGAATTGGAGACAGCGGAAAACTCTTAGAGGAAATGGCAGGAACCGGAGAATGGCACTCAGTGTATGATAGGTGGAACGAAGGAAGTTGTGGCATGATCCCCTTAGACACGGAAGGTTTATCATCATAGTTGATCAGAGGGAAATAGCCTTTATAAAGCAAACAACATGGATGCCTTAAGAAGTGTACCCATTAATCAGCTATTCGGTACAAGATACTACGATATCCATCACTCTCGGCTCTTGTTATTCCGGTTACCGGAATTCCACAGCTTGTCTGTTATCTGGTTGCGTATGCAGTCATCGGATATGATATTTTAAGAAAAGCTTTTAAAGGAATTTTAAATGGTTAGGTATTTGATGAAAACTTTTTGATGGCAGTTGCTACAGTAGGTATTTTCGCTCTGGCGATTTATGAAAAGAGCGGTGATTATAACGAAGCAATCGCAGTTATGCTTTTTTATCAGATCGGAGAGCTGTTCCAGAGTTATGCAGTAGGAAAGAGCAGAAGAAATATCAGCGCGCTGATGGATATCCGTCCGGACTATGCAAATGTTGAAAAGAACGGAAAGATTGAAAAGGTTGATCCGGATGAAGTTGGAATCGGAAGTATCATTGTGGTTCAGCCGGGAGAAAAAGTTCCGTTGGATGGAATGTTTCTTTGCCGGAATCGGTGGAGCAAGTAAAGAAGGAATCCTGATCAAAGGTTCTAATTATCTGGAAACATTATCACAGACAAAATATGTCGTATTTGACAAGACCGGAACACTGACACAGGGTGTATTTGAAGTAAGTGCCGTTCATCACAGCAACATGGATAATGCAAAATTACTGGAATATGCAGCACTTACAGAATGCGCATCTTCTCATCCGATCAGCAAGAGCTTACAGGAAGTTTACGGAAAACAGCTTGACCGCAGCAGAGTATCAGACATTGAAGAAATCAGTGGACATGGTGTGACAGCTTATATAGATGGAGGACTGGTGGCAGCAGGAAACGGAAAACTGATGAAGCGCATGGGGATTTCCTATCAGGAATGCCACAGCGTAGGAACAATCATTCATATGGCAGTGGACGGAAAATATGCCGGACACATTGTTATTTCTGATATTGTAAAACCACATTCCAAAGAAGCAATTGTGCTTCGAATAGAAGGCAATATATTGTTGGTCAGCTTACGGAAAATGAACAATATGAATTTCGGTATTGTGAAGAAATAGAAGAAGCTCGTGAAGCTGGTTTTACACCTTTAGTGTCGTTTGAAAGATTAGATGTTGTATATAAATCTGAAAAATTATTTCCTGTTTTTGCAAGCAGACTTTCGGATAGAAAGAGAAAAGATATTAATAAAATTCTGGAAAAATATGGATTAAAAGAATATGATTCTTATCAATTACTTAAAAAAAGTGATGCGAAACTACCAATTGATAATTTACAGTTTATTGATCCTATTTTGAATTATGAAAATGATTATGAAAAATTGTTTTATATAGCTGGGACAAGGCATTACTTAGGTTGTGAGGGAGATTCGTGCGAGAAAGCAATTCTAGTTACACGAGGTGATGAAGTTTTTTTAGTACAAGAACCTACTAATATGTATGATAAAAATGCAATTTGTGTAGATAATGGGCAGCAAGAAACGTTAGGTTATGTTCCCAGATATTATTCTCAGGCGTTTATTAAATTTATCGAAGAAGGCAGAGTTGAAGGATGGCATGTTGCAAGTGTTACAAAGGAAAATGGTTGTGATGAATGTATTAGTATACTAATAAAAATTATGAAATTAAAGAAGTAATTAAAAGATATTTTTGATATAGGTGCAGAACAAATATAAATGTTTGTTCTGTACTTTTATTTTTTAGAATATATGACAAAGTGGAGTGAATAGTAATGTGTATAAGTTATGGAATTCTCGGAAAAAGATGAAACTTGTCAAAAAAGTAATCCTTTGTCAATTTTTGCTATCTGTTTCCCGGAGATATAAGATTTTATAATTATGTTAAAGAAATAACTAATGAATTTTTAATTTAATTATTATTTATTCAGAAGGAGGAAACTGTAATGGAAGCAAAGAAAAATGTGGTTCATACAATAGCCTGTGGTTTAGAGCCGATCGACAAGGACTGGGGAGTTGGAGCGAAGAAGAATCTGGTATCCGGAGGCGGTGGATATTCACCGAGCGAAAGAATTAACAGGCTCAGAGAAATTTATAAACAGACTCCACTGACAATTGAGTCTACACGTGCATTGGTATGGACAGAAGTGTATAAGGAAAATGAAGCACAGCCAATGGTAATTAAGAAGGCGAAAGCACTGGCAAAATATATGGATGTCTGCCCTCTGCATTATGAGGAAGGTGAATTACTGTTGCTGGATGACGGCGCAGCAAATTATGCGAACCCGGTACATCCGGAATATATCGGATCATGGCTTTATGATGAATTACATAACAAACCATTTTCAGAAAGAATTTATAATCCAATTCAGGATGATGAGAAAACAAGAGAAGAATTACTGAGTACAGAGTCCTATTGGAAAGGAAAAAGCGTTGGAGAAGTAATCAGAGCACGTCTTCCTAAGGATGCAGCGAAGGGAAGTGCACTTGGGGGAATGCTTGTATTTAATCCAAATGTTAATGTAGACTTCAGTGTGGGACATATTACTCCGGATTATGCGTATGCATTAAAGAGAGGAATCGGAGGAATCAAAGAGGATATTCATAAAGCAATGGATAAAATCGGTCTGCCGATCACAGTGGATGAGATTAAAGCATACCAGTTCCATGAAGCGCAGCTGATCGTATTTGATGGTATTTCAAATTATTTCAGAAGATATGCGGAATTTGCGAAAGAGCAGATGGAAAAATACGAAAGTGAGCAGACAAAGAAAGAGCTTCAAAAACTGAGTGAAATCTGTGCGAAACTTGCTGAGGAAGCTCCGACAGATTTCTGGGAAGCAATGGAACTGGCGTATACAATCTTGATGGTAATGTTCATGGAGCAGAATGGACATGCGCTTGCATGGGGACGTATGGATCAGTACATGTATCCATTTTACAGATACTCTCTGGATAACGGAATTTACACAAAAGAATTCATGCAGGAACTGATTGAATTTATGTATATCAAAGTACCATGCCATGATCAGCTCATGGAAGCAACTCCGGATGATATGTGGAGAGGCGGAACAAAAGGATGGACTTCATCTGCATTGATAGTTGGTGGTGTTGATTCAGAAGGAAATGATGCAACAAATGATTTATCATTTATGTTCCTGGATGCAATGGCACATACAAGAACACTTCATCCGTATCTGACAGTCCGAGAGCATAAAGGAACACCATATGAGTTAAAAGTAAAGGCTGCAAGTCTGGTTCGTCTGGCAACGGGGCATCCAAAATTCCTGAATGATGAGGTTGTTATCCCGGCATTGATGAAATATGGAGTGTCACTTGAGGATGCACGCGACTATGTAAATATCGGATGTGTTGAAATTGAAATTCCGGGAAAAACACTTGGATGGAATGATTCTTGTGGTATCAGTCTTCCGAAGGTTCTTGAACTGGCACTTAACAATGGTAGAAATCAGTGGGATCCGGAAGATGCACCTGCATTAGGACTTGAAACGGGATATTTGAGAGATTTCAAATCCATGGATGAAGTAAAAGCAGCATTTGAAGCTCAGTTTAAATATTGGGCAGACAGAATGATGACAACGGTGAATCTGCTTCAGGATGTTCATGGAGAATTGGATGAACTTCCATTTGTATCAACATTGATCGAAGGTTGTACAGAAAGTGGTAAGAGTCTGTACAGAGGCGGGGCAAAGTATAACTTTACCGGTGTACAGATGATTGGACCGGCAACGGTGGCTGATTCATTATCTGCTCTTAAACAGATTGTATTTGATGAGAAAAAATATACTGCAGAAGAGTATCATACAGCATTGAAACAGAATTTCCAGGGTTATGAACGGCTCTATAAATATCTTGACAGTGATAAGGTGCATCATTATGGAAATGATGACGATTATGCAGATGAAATGATGAAGTATGTCTATGATTATTGTGCAGACACACTTCTGGCTTACCCGCCTACACGTGGAGGAATCGGCAAGATTAAAGTGGGATCATTTACTCAGGTTATTAATGTAATGTTCGGGCTTCCGGTTGCTGCCACACCAGATGGTCGTAAGATGGGAGAGGCTCTTTCAGCAAATATTGAACCAGGACGTACAGATAATGTCGGACGAGACAGAAAAGGCCCTACAGCATGTGCAAGATCAATCGGTAAACTTGATCATACAAAGTGTGCAGGTGGAACACTTGTAAACTACAAGTTTGGTGTAGATACAATTTCCGGTGAGCAGGGACTTGAGAACTTCATTGATTTCCTGGATGGATATTTTGGTATGGGGGCGTTCCATGCACAGTTTATGGTTGCTAATAAGGAAACGCTGATTGATGCACAGCAGCATCCGGATGAGTATCAGGATCTGATGGTACGTGTATCAGGATTCAGTTCTTTCTTCCATACATTGAGTGTACCGTTCCAGAACGAGCTTATCAACAGAACAGAATCCTCTTTTGACTGATATTAGAGGATAGACAGTAACGATTGCTGATTATAGGTATTGCATTCAGTGCTAGAGCGTGTCTGAAAAATCATTCCTGCAATCTACATGCCCCACTTTGCGGTATATTTTGTCTTCATTCGGTTGACGTAGCCCGCTACGCCGCCCTCATTCAAACAAAATCTCCCATAAATTGTGACATATATCTTGCAGAAAGCATTTTTAAGACACACTCTAGTATAAGGCATGTACCCCGGCCATGTTGCGCCGGGGTGTTTTTTTATGGTAGGAAATGTGATAAAAAATTGCAGGAGATAAAGGAGAAAAAGAGATATGGATTTTGGAATTGTTGCAAATATTCAAAGATTTACGATTCATGACGGACCGGGAATTCGAACAGAATTTTTTCTGAAAGGATGTTCGCTTCGATGTCAGTGGTGCAGTAATCCCGAAACTTATGAAAGGTATCCTCAGGTAGGCGTCAATTCAAAAAAATGTATTTGTTGCGGATACTGTCTGAAAGCATGTGAAGCGCATGGAAAAAATGCAATTATTATATCAGAACATGGAGTGACTGGAATTGACAGAGCAAAATGTGATAATTGTTTATTGTGCGAAGACGAATGTTTTTCCGGATGCCTGAGTATCTGGGGAGATAAAATGACAGTAGAAGAATCGATGGATGTCATTCGAAGAGACAGAGATTTCTATGAAAAATCCGGAGGCGGAGTCACTTTGTCCGGTGGAGAAGCACTGTTACAATGGGAGTTTTGCAGGGATTTATTGAAACAGTGTAAAGAAGAGGGGATACATACCTGTGTGGAAACTGCGCTTCATGTGAATCCGCAGGCAATTGATGAAGTTGCACCATGTGTGGATTTGTTTATCACAGATATCAAACAGATGGACAGTGAAATTCATAAGAAATATACAGGTGCCGGAAATAAAACGATATTGAAAAACATAAAGAAAATAATTGCTATGGATAAGCCGCTGGTAATTCGAATGCCAGTTATTCCGGGATTTAATGACAATGAAGAGTATATTGATGCTACATCGGATTTTATATTGAATGAGCTGGAAAATAAACCGGTGCAGGTGCAGTTGTTAAAATATCGTCCACTGGGAGAAGAAAAGGCCAAAATGCTTGGCGCTCCGATGCAGATGAAAGCGATGGTAGTTGAAGACAGGGAAGGATTTGAGAAGAGGATCAGAGGATATGTAAAAAGAATGACAGACAGAGGAATCCCGGCCACAGCGGGCTCCAGAGAAAAGAAGATTGAAAGTTAGAAAGTAATGTTCAAGTACGTTTTACTGAGTAAGAGTGTGGATAGAAGTCTGCCGATAAGAATCGTCTATAACAATGTAAGATGAAAAAAATGTGTTTGAAAAATACTGAAATTATCTTGCAAGAGTAATATATATCTTGTGAAAAGAGTATTTTTCAAACACATTTTAATATAACATTTTATAAATAGATTATTTTAATAATTGATTGGTTTTGCGGTACTCGGAAGGACCGAGATAGTATTGGTTATGGAAAGCCTTACGGAAACCATGAACGGTTGTGAAACCGCTTTTTTCTGCAATGTCGCTGATAGAATTATTCGTATGTAATAACAGTTCTGTCGCATAATTCAGACGATAATCAAGAATATATTTCTTTACTGTAAGACCTGTGTCTGCTTTAAAAATGCGACACAAATAACTGCTGTTTAAATGAAATTCAGTTGCAATCTGAGTAATAGTCAGATCGGGATCCATAAAATGATTCTGTATATATTCAATAATAGCAGCAGCACCTTTTTCGGAAGATGCCTGAATGGAATCAGCCATCATACTGTTCCAGTATCCATTGAAAAATCTTTTTGTACACATTATGATGTCTTCTTTAGAAGTCTGAGTCTGCACTTCTGATAAAAAAGACTGATATAATCCAAAAACATTATTGGTATAATAAAACATAGACGACCGGGCAAGAGCCTGTCCAATCAGGGACATTACACCAATTGCATAAGAGGAAGCCTGACAGAGGCTTAAATCAGCGTCGAGGATCGTTGATAATAACTGATTCAAAGTTGTTTCTGCTTCAGACCGATTACGTTTAGAAGCAGAATGCAGGATGCTGTTCACTTTTTTATCAAGTGTGTTTACAGATGATTTCTGCTGTTTCTTGGAGATGATACGAATTCCTAAATCAGAAGATATATCATCAGTCGAAGAAACTTTAGATTCACCGAAGTCATCTTCAGCAGAAGCTAGCACAAGGGTCCCTAAACAAATATTACAGAGATGCCATAATATTTGTTCATAGGAAGTGGCTTTTTTGACATTGATATATGGAAGATCCTGTATATGATCCAATGGATAATTTTTCTGTTTCGGATCTTTCCTGAATTCATCGATGATATCATTTACATTTTTTTTCATGCGGATCAGAGAGGTCATAATAAAGAAGATTCTTCCCTCATATTTTACGGCAAGAACCCAGTAATACAGATAATGCCTGCAGTTCAGAAGCTGAGGTCGTTTGAAAAATGTAGAAGGATCATAACTGTATGTGTTTTTGAAATCACGGGTATAGTTTAGAGAAAAATAGCAAAAAGGATTACATTTTTCGTAATTTGCACAGGGACATTCTACATTTTCACCTTCTTCAATGATCTGGCACTCGATTCCTGTCACGGAATAGAATTTTTCGATGATTTCTGTAAGAGCTGTTGGATAATTGCGTACATTTTCCTTTTTGATCAAGAACATTTTCTACTCCCCATTTTATGTAAAATACAATGATTGCTTTAAGTATAGCAAAATCAGTTGGCGCTTTTCAACGCTAACTGATTTTGAAATTAAGATCATGTTGTTAAAGAGTTACTACTAAAGATCTGTTATTTGCAGGATTTTTCATATTCACTCTGAATGATCGTTTCCACTTTTTTGGCATCCATAGGAATAGGAGAAACGAAGATTCCAACATCATTCATAACCTGCTGACTGATTACAGGAATATCCTTTTCAGGAATCAGTTCCTTCAGGGTTCTCAGACCGAGTTCTTTACATAATGTTCTGATAGTATCTCCTGTGGCTGATTTAATCGCATCTAAATCTGCATCTTCTGCAAATGTAAGTCCCAGAGATTCTCCGATTAATTTAATACGGTCAGGTTTTGCTTCTGCTACGGCTTCAAGAACCGGAGCAAGAAATACAGCACAGGCTTCTCCATGTGGAATATGATACATTGCACCGATGGTATGTCCCATAGAATGTGCAAGATGCGGTGGGCAGCTCTCGAAAGCAATGCCTGCATAAACACATGCTAAAGCCATATCACTTCTGGCTTCAATGTCGTTTCCGTTTTCGATACATTTTTTCAGGGATTTTGCGATAAGTCTGATCGCCTCTTTGCCCATCATTTCGGATACAGGATTGTCATTTAATCCACAGGTCATGGATTCTGCTGCATGACAGAGACAGTCAAGCCCTGTAACAGCTGTGATTTTGGCAGGAAGACCTGTTGTGAGTTCAGGGTCAACACAGGCAATTGTTGCAGCCAGGTCTGGTCCGCTAAAGCCAATTTTTTTCTGAATAGATTTGTCGAATGCAACAGCACCATGGGATACTTCACTGGAAGTTCCTGCTGTTGTAGGAATGAGGATCATTGGAAGTGGACTTGTTTTGCGCGGAACTCTGAGGTCATAATAATTCTGGATCGGACCTTCATTTACAGTCATAGTTCTTGCACATTTGGCAAGATCCATGGCACTTCCTCCACCAAAACCAATAATTGCATCTATTTTTTCTTCAATGATCAGATTTTTTACAACATCAATCACTTCAATCGGATTTTCCGGTTCTGCACCATCGAACATAATAGATTCGATGCCGGCATTCTTGATGGAAGTTTCCACATCATTGGAAAGTCCACTGTCATGCAGAAATTTGTCGGTGATGATTAAGGCTTTCTTTGTCCCCATATTGGTCAGTGTCTGTCCAATTGCATGTCTTGCGCCAACACCGAAAAGCACCTGACTGATCATTGCTGTCTGAAAGATATTCATTTTTTCTTCTCCTCCTAATCGAAACGATTCATTTTATTTACTTAAATTATAAGATTGGACAGGGGGAGAAGATAGATTCGTTTTTTGTTGATATGGTTACTTTTTTGACAATTTGCTCTATAATTTATCAAAAAAGTAACCATCTTGTTAAAGTTTGATCGTCCGGTCTTCTTCATTTGACTGGAAACTTGCCTGTACCACACGAATCGCATTGACGGAGAAGTCATCCGCAGCATTGGTCCAGGTGTTGTTCTCTAATTCACGGATAAATTCACGGATGACACCGGATTCTCTCTGATTCAGGTTCGTCATCATTCTGTCCAGATCATAATAAATCTTGTCACCGCGGTTGGTGCTGATCTGAATCGTGTGCTCGCTGTTGTCATAAAGACGCATCAGGCCTTTTGTTCCGAAGATAACAGTGGAGTTATCTTCCTCGCCGTAATCCGTCCAGCTTGCATTCATTGTACCGATGACACCGTTCTCCATTCTGAAGATACAGATAGCATTGTCTTCCAGTTCGATGAGATTTCCGGAAGAGTCTTTTTTATCCAAAGTCAGGATTTTGGCAGTAACTTCTTTGATTTTCTGACCTAACAGATACTGCATCAGATCGATTTTATGGATTCCAAGATCAGCCATAACCCCAAGTCCGGCAATCTTTTTATCAAAGAACCAGATATCTTTCGGAAGTTCATCAGAATCTGTTCCTGCAAGCCAGCGCTCCGGACCACCATGACAGAAGGATGTTTTGAAACTGAGAGGTTTTCCGATGATTCCCTGTTCGATCAATTCTTTCGCGCGGGCATGTCCGGTGTTGAACCGCTGGTTCTGACCAATCATAAGAAAGCAGTGCATCTCTTTGGCAACGCGGAGCATTACCTCGCATTCTTCCACAGTACGGGCCATTGGTTTTTCACAAAGCACATGTTTTCCGGCACGCATGGCCTGAATACTGACTTCTGCATGCGTATTATTTGATGTACATACACTGACTGCATCGATTTCCGGGTCTGCGAGCAATTCTTCAACAGAATCATAAACTTTGCCGCCATATTGTTCTGCAAGAGCTTTTGCCGCTTCTTTTCTTGCATCAAAATATCCGATGATTTCTGCATGGATATTTGAAGCATACTCCGGAACATGACGTCTTTGAGCAATTTTACCGCATCCGATAATTCCAACTTTTACCATAGTAAGTTCCTCCTTAAAATTTAATAGATGTGTCGTAAAGCAGAATTATATATATTTTCAGATCCAATTTATATAGTACGGCATGGAATGGATCTGAAAATAATAATTTATGTTTATCATAACATTTTATTGAGCAGGAAAATATAAAAATTCTGACCAATAATGATATAAAAATGGATATAGAGGGTTTAATAAAAATTTCATTTAGGTTGTACTGCATGTTTTTGGAATCACAAAAGTGGGAGAGAAAGGTCAGATTGTGATACCGGACGAAACTTGTTATGAAAGGGAAAATCTTATATATATAACCGATTGTAAAGAAAAATTAAAAAATAAGATGAAAATATTCTTGACATTCTCAAATGTGATAATTTAATCTAATTAAAGAATGATATAAGGAGTGATGATAAAAATGGAGATGGCTGAAATTGTGATGAACCCGGTCCGGCAAAGAATTTTTCAATATTTTTTGCTTCTGTCGTTGCTCAGTATCTGCGCGTCATTCGCAAGATACTTCTCCAGCGGTAATGCTGATCCGAAAAAGGATATGCTGCTCTTCACAACTTTCTTCTCTTTTGCCCGAAATGTAAGCAGGAAGAACTAATAGATTTACAACAATTTCATATCACGCTTTTGAAAAAAGCCAGACGCTAAGACGCAGAGCTGAACCTGATGGAAAATCGGATTCGTTCTGCGTTGTTTTATTTCAGAGAATAGAAGGAAAACACAAACTTCGGATTTTTAGGTCAGTGGCTTTATGCTGCATTGATCTGGGCAGGAACTTTGGGCTGTTTGGCAGCAACACTGAATTTCAAAAAACGGAAAGACAAATAAGTTTTTCCATTCATACAAGGAGAGCACCATATGAGCAAATACAATACGCTTTGGGAATATATTCATGAAAGCGGCAAGCCTCAGCTGACATTGACCTTTGATGAAATCGGTCAGATTGCAGGTGTACCGCTGGATCACTCTTTCCTCAAATATAAAAAAGAACTGTGTAACTATAGGTATGAGGTTGTCAAAATCTCAATGAAGGCGCAGACAGTGCTTTTTGCCAAGCAGCGGGAGTGTGAATCTGACGCTGATTCAAGTACCGTCTGCTGAGATTTACACCTCCAGCGGTATAGTCAGTCTGTTGCTGGCAAGGGGCGGCGCGGAAGTCCTGCATACGACTAACAGCGGCAAACTACTTACAGACCGCGTGTATGACCAGAAAGGCAACTTGTATGTGTTTGACGAAGGTGCAAGCAATGTCACAGTCGAAACCTGAAAATTCAGTAAAAAAGACATTTAATTAAGGAGAATTACAATGAAATCACTTAACACTATTCAGAAACTATCTAAAATTGGAAAAGTTCTCAGTAAAATCGCATTTATTTTTTCAGTTATCGGCTTCTGTGGATGTATTGCCGGTCTACTCAGCTTGAGCTTTGGAAACAGCAGCCTGATCAAAATTGGCGGAGTTACTCTGCACGCACTGATTTCCGAGAAATACGGCTACAACATCAAAAGCATTACCGCAACCCTCTCCGGCTGGATGATTGTCTGTGCCGGCGAAGCGGTACTCGCAAAATTTGCGGAGGTCTACTTCAAAAATGAATTGAAAGCTGAAACGCCTTTTACACTTGCCGGGGCAAAGGAGCTGCTACGACTTGGCATTTTAACGCTTACCATTCCTACCGGCTGTGCGGTAGTCGGTAGCATCGTCGAAGGGATCATTGCCGGTTTTATGAAGGTCGAAAAAGCGGAGGCTATGGATATGTATTTTGATAACGAAGCGAGCATTGTGCTGGGAATCATGTTTATTCTCGGTTCTCTGCTGTGCCGTTGTGGTGCGGAGTTGAAGGAACGTACAGAAAAATAATGGGTACAAATACGGCAAATGCCGAAAACAGTGCGCCTAATGTAGAAAGGAAAATGTTCCGTCTTCTGCTATTGCCCGCGCGGGCGGTATGAGCCTGCTGGATTTCTGCAGAATCGGAAAACTAAATCTGTGGTTTACTGCGATGAAGTAGCAAGTGAGGCAGGAGGTTAAAGATACAAAGGTCGAAGATGACAGCTTTTATCTTCTTACTCTTGCAGCAGTTGCTAAGGAACTTAAAAGAAGAGGTCTTGCAGAGGCAAAGATATTCCTTGCTGTAGGACTTCCACTTACAAGGTTTGAGTTTACAAAGACAGATATCACAAAGCTATCAGTGTGGATCAGGTCAAGGAGAATTTCAGTATCAATGGTGAGCAGGCTGAAAGTGTTATCAGACAGCTTGAGACAATCGGTGTGCTTGGCAGCAAGAATGATGATTGCTTGCTGCAATGATGGAACACGTCCTGTAATATTTAAGATTGAGAGAATAGACATTCCAGAAAATGAAGAAGAAAAAGAATGGCTGGCGAAGCAAAATTTCAAGAATACAGCGGATGATGCTTATACAGGTTAATAACTTCCAGTTGTGCGCCCAGCTAAGGGTGTGTAGTCAAGCCGGTGGGATTCCGGTTTATCCAAGGTTTAGCCAACCAGA
>NZ_CAKRDI010000027.1 GCF_934309415.1 uncultured Mediterraneibacter sp. | reverse complement strand
TCCGTCCGTTCGCTCATGCGGCAGCTCGATTCCGCCTTCGGCTACATCTCACTGTATGGCGTCCGCCATATGTTAAAATTGACTGAGCATTCCTTACACAAGCAAGCTTGTGTAAGGAATGCTCTCCTCCGTCCGTTTGCTCATGCGGCAGCTCGATTCCGCCTCCGGCTACATCTCACTGTATGGCGTCCGCCATATGTTGCCAAAAACAAGAACCCACTTATATAAGCAAGCTTATAACGTGGCTTCTTGTTTCTGACACCGCATGTGCGAACTGGTTTAGCATATGCGTGGCAACAATTCTCCTCCTGGTTGTGGGAGGAGTGACTGGGTTCCGATTTCTGTTAGCATGACTACTTTGCCCGGCTGATCTTCGGTTATTTCTCCGATGATTGCGGCATTCTGTGAATATGGACACTGATGAAGTGTCTCTACGATCTTTTCTGCCTCGGCTTTTGGTGCAATGATTACCATTCTTCCCTCGCATGCGAGGTAAAGTGGTTCAAGTCCAAGCATTCCGCAGACACCTTTTACTTCCAGTGCTACCGGAACTTTGGATGCATCGATCTGAATTCCTACATTACTCTGGCCGGCAATTTCATATAATACTGTTCCGACTCCGCCTCTTGTAGCATCGCGGATTACGTGCAAATCATGCGTTGTGTTCATCACAGCCTCTACCGTTTTCCAAAGTGGCGCGCAGTCACTTGTCACATCTGCTTCAATTCCAAATTCTTCTCTTTCCAGAAGAATTGTACATCCGTGTCTTCCAATATCTCCGGTAACAATGATCGCATCTCCCGGCTTTGCAAGATCTCCGGCTACAGTTACACCTTCTTCTATCTGTCCCATTCCTGTTGTTGTGATAAAGACTCCGTCCACCTGACCTTTTCCGGCAACTTTGGTGTCACCTGAAACGATTCTGACACCGGCTTCTTTTGCTGTTTTTTCCATTGCACAAGCAATCTCTTCCAGTTTTTCCATCGGATATCCTTCTTCGATTACAAATGCACAGGTCAGATACAACGGTTTTGCTCCCATACATGCCAGATCATTGACTGTTCCGCAGATTGACAGTTTTCCAATATTTCCTCCCGGAAAAAATGCCGGGGAGACAATAAATCCATCTGTTGATACTGCCATTTTACCTGCCGGCGGTACTAATACTGCTGCATCATCTGCCGTCAGGTCCGGATTTGCAAAATGCGCTGCAAATACTTTATCAATCAATTCTGAAGTCTGCTTTCCTCCGGCACCATGCGCCATTGTCACAGTCTGATCTTTCATTCCATGTTCCATGTCTTCATCCTCTTTTCCATATTTGTTCTGTTTGTTAATTATTTTATTTCTTTATAAATTGTAAGTATATCTTTTTAGTTTATTACAGATATATTTCCTTAGTGATTTCTTAAATCTGAACACTATATTTCCAGCAGACACTATACAATTTATAGGAATTTTTATTGCCCATACATATAATAAGCTGAACATGCTCCTTCATTCGATACCATACATGCTCCCACCGGATGCTGCGGTGTACAGACTTTTCCAAATACCTTACAGTCTGATGGTTTGCATTTTCCCTGCAGAACATCCCCACATCGGCAGGCAGGATTTGGTTTTCCATGAATCTCTGGTACGTTATATTTCTTTCTTGCATCATAGTTCGCCCAGGTTTCTTTCAGCCTGCTTCCTGAATTCGGAATCATTCCAAGGCCTCGCCATTCACTGTCACACACTTCCATCAGCTCTTCTACCAGTTTCTGTGCTTCTATACTTCCGTCTTCTGTTACTACTCTCGGGTAACAGTTTACAAAAAATGGTTTTCCCTCCTGAAAACGTGTCAGCGCCACCGCAAGTGCAGTCAACAGTTCCTTTGCCGTAAAACCGGCTACCACTCCGCTGACACCTTCCTGTACCAGTTCTTCACACAATTTTGTTCCCGTAATCGCATTGACATGTCCCGGATAAAGAAAGATATCTGCACTTCCTTTCAACGATTCATAGGCTCCCGGCATGGTCTTATTTGCAGTCAGAATCGAGTAATTTTCAATTCCATCTGCTTTCGCCTGCTTCACAGAAAGACAGGATGCAGGAGTGGTCGTCTCGAATCCGACTGAAAGAAATACCACTTCTTCCTCCGGATGTTCTTTCGCATATTTTTCTGCATCCGCCGGTGAATATACGATCTGGATCTTCGCCCCTTCCGCTCTTGCTCCCGCCAGACTTTTCTCTGTTCCCGGCACACGTACCAGATCTCCGAACGTACAGACCGTCACTTTCTTTTCCAGTGCAAGCCAGACCGCCTCATCGATAAAACTGACGGGGGTCACACAGACCGGACATCCCGGTCCTGAGATCAGTTCCACCTGTTTCGGAAGCAGTTTCCGAATTCCAAGCCGAAAGATTTCATGGGTATGCGTTCCACATACTTCCATGATCCGCACTGCCGGTCCGTCATATTGCTCTATAATTTCTTTCGCTGTTCGTCTGCCTTTCTTTGCAGCTTCCATTCCTTTTTCCTCTCCTTTATCCATTTTCCCTGCTTCGATGTTTACAACTATCTGTAACTGCAAACATTGAATCCTTATAATAAGTCATCCAGCAACTGATCTGTCTCATTCTCGTCTTCATCTGTGATCTTTGCAATCGCCACACCTGCATGCACCATCACATAATCTCCCGGTTCCAGATCTTCCAAAAGCTGTGCAGACACTTCTCTTTTGGCACCGCCTGCATCAACCATCGCTGTTCCATCACTGATTCTTACTACTTTTGCTGATAATCCGACACACATTTTTTTCCGCTCCTTTTTCTTATTTCTAAACCTCTCGTTTCTTCTGATTCAGAAACTCAGAAGTCATATTCAGTTAACTTTTAATTGTTTTCAGATACTCCATTGCATACACAGCCTGTCCCAGTGCGATACCTCCGTCATTCGGCGGAATCATCCTGTGTCTCAGCACCTGAAATCCTCTCGCGCTTAATCCTTCTTCTGTCATTTTCAACAACAAGCGATTTTGAAACACTCCGCCGCTGAGTGCCACTGTATTTCTTCCTGTCTCTGTTCTCGCCTGTTCACAAACCGCAACGACCTGCTCTGCGAGTCCTCTGTGAAATTCATATGCAGCCTTTTCCTGTGACAACTTTTTCGTATCTTCTGTAAATTTTTCTATATCTTCCAGTTTTTCATCATCGCTCTCAGAACCTGTGTTATTTTCACCATTTTCTATCCAGGAAACTGCAGCCTCAACAGCTTCTCTCACAAGTTCAAGTGTCGGAAGGATCTTCCTCTCGCTTTCCTGCTTGGTACCAGATTCTGCTGTTTCATTCTGTTCTGATGTTTTCTGTCTATCGATTTCTTTTATTTCATTTTCATTGGTTCCATTTTCACTTTCCACATCTTGTAGCGATTTCTGTCGAGTCTCATACTCTTTGGCTGCAAATTCCAGTGCCATGGAGGCTTCCCCCTCAAAAGTGGAAGAATGTCTGATTCCGAGAATCGCACTGATTCCATCGAACAGTCTTCCCGCACTGGTTGAGCTGACTGCATTGAGCTTCCGTTCTGCCATTGTAAGCTGTACTTTCGCTTCCGTCTCACTGCACAGATTCAGTTTTCTGATCAGTTCCGCAGCTTTCTCTCTGTCCTTTGTCAGTGAATAGATCAGTGAAACCGCAATTCGCCAGCCTTCTTTCGCAGAAATGTCTCCTCCGATCTGCAAAAATGGCTCGATACTTCCATATCGTTCAAATCCATGATAATCTGCCAGTAATATTTCACCGCCCCATACAGTTCCATCTGTTCCATAACCGGTTCCGTCAAAGGATACTCCAATGACCGGATCGCTGCAGTCATTTTCTGCCATACAGGATAAAATATGTGCATAATGATGCTGTACCTTCACAACCGGAAGTCCCATTTCTTCTGCCACACGGGTTGAATTGTATTTCGGATGAAGATCACACGCCACCACTTCCGGGGTAACTTCTAACAGATCAGACAGTCGTTTTGATGTCTCCTGCAATGCCTTTACTGTTCTGAGATCTTCCAGATCTCCCACGTAAGGCGATGGATAAAACCGGTTCTCAGATCCCACACAGAACGTGTTTTTCAGTTCACCGCCGATTGCCAGCACCTGTCCTTTCATTTCCTGAGAAAGAAAGACCGGAAGTGGTGCATATCCTCTGGATCTCCGAATCATATAAGGTTCATCCTGATAAAAATCCATCACCGAATCATCTGCACGGATCAGAATCTTGCGGTCATGAGATAACATACAATCACACAGGTCAGATAATTCCTCGATTGCATCTCTGTCATCGCGGCAAATCGGCGCTCCTGAAATATTGCCGCTCGTCATCACCAGAAGATCCGGCATCTCAACTTCATCTTCATATTGAAATAATAACAATTGAACCGGTGCATATGGAAGCATCATTCCCACTTTTGGATTTTCCGGTGCCACAGCCTCACAAAGTCTTGTCTCCGGAGATTCTTCGGATGTCTTTCGTCTTTTCAGTAAAAGAATCGGTTTCTGATGTCCTGTTAATATTTCTTTTTGTTGTTCACCAACGATACACTCCCGCTGCACCACTTCCAGATCTCTTGCCATCACAGCAAATGGTTTCATTGGGCGGCGCTTCCGTTTTCTCAGAGTTTCTATCGCTGCTTTATTCGTTGCATCACAGCATAAATGAAATCCACCGATTCCTTTCACTGCCACGATTCCACCGGAGGCAATCGTCCGACGTGCATATGTAATCGCTTCCGCTCCCCGCTCTTCTCTTCCGATCAGATAAACCTGCGGTCCACATTCATTACAACATACCGGCTGTGCATCGTATCTTCTGCTCTCCGGATCTGTGTATTCTGCCTCACATTCCGGACACATTGGAAATTCTTTCATACTGGTCCGCTCTCTGTCATAAGGCAGTTCTTCTAAAATTGTCAGCCTCGGGCCACAGCAGGTACAGTTAATAAATGGATGAAGATATCTCCGGTCTTTTGGATTGTACAACTCCTCTTTACATTCCTCACAGATTGCAATATCCGGTGACACAAAGATCTCTCCCTTTGTCTTTTCACTTTCAATGATCTCAAAAGAATCATAAGAAGGATGATCTGCTTTCCGGTCATCCAGCAATTCTGTACTGATTTTCAGGATCGCAGCACGCTTTGGCGGCTGTTTTTTCAACAATTCCAGGAAATCATTTATCTGTTTTTCACTTCCCTGTGCCAGAATCTCCACATAAGGACCTTTATTACTCACACTTCCACGGATTCCACTGGTCATTGCATGTCTGCTCACCGTCGGTCGGAATCCAACCCCCTGCACGATTCCATATACCCGAATCTGCATGGTTCTCTCATTTTCCATTTTCTTCTCCTAATTCAAACATCTTGTTGAATACATTCAGTCTAATCATCACAATGATTGATCTGAACCTAAATAATAAGATCTTTTTCTCTGACATATTTTTTCATGTACATTATGCTAATTTTCCAGACACTGCAAAATGTACCGTATTTACAAAAACTCCGTGATGCCCCGGTGTCATGCATTTCATACATCCATCTGCAAAGATCACATCATATCCTTCTTGCTCAACCAGAGAAATATAATCGTCTTCATCACGCAAGGATCTGTCTTGTTCTTCTTTCAGCTCCGGTTTCATCATGAACCATCCTGCAACCTGCACCTCTGGGGCTGCATCTTCATTCTCAGAAATTTCTGCACATCGTCTTCGAATTTCCTCCCTGATTGAATTCGCGATGACCTGTTGATGAACGATCAGAATTTTCTTTCCTGTATAATCCATATCAGGAACCAGCTCTCCTGCCAGCGGATACGTCACTTCATACGGTGTTCCGAATGTTTCTTCCAGATATTTTGCAGTTTTCAGCGCTGCCGGAGACACAACCAGATTCCTACTCACAGTTCCTGCTCTGCGTACTTCTTCCAGTCCATCTCCCATTCCATAACAGACCGCTTTCTGTTTTTCATTGTCCCAGAGAACCTTTTTCATTCTCTCTGAAATGTTTAAATCACTCATATCCTGCGGTGTCATCCCAAGGATTCCCACTCTCTCGACTTCCTCTGCCTCTGAACATCCAGCCTTCTTTTCCGAGAAATCATTCTTGTTTTCATTTTTTCCGGCAAATACACGAAACAGTTCCAGATATGCCTTTTCTTCTCCGGCATCATACAGTTCCATTCCATTAGCATCAACTGCAAGAACCGGAAGGTCCGTTTTCTTCTCGCACATTCTTTTCAACGCCTGGTAATCTGTACCAATCACTGCCGGTACCGGAGTTCCGATCACTGCAGCAAATTTCGCATCTGTTCCAAGCTTTCCTGCTGCGTCTGCCAGCTTTGCCACCAGACGGTCATCTCTTCCCAGGATTGCATCCATATCACGAAGTCCGGCACTAAACACGGCACTTTTCCGTTCAAACCAGCGCGGTTCATCAAATCCACAGACATTTCCGGTACATCCACCCGCATCACAGATGACAAGGATTCCACCCAGTTCAAATAATACAGAGACGGCTCCTGACTGATCCGGTGCAAATGGTGTCAGGTATTTTCTTAATCCACGCATGACTTCGCCTCCTGTTCTTTCTTTTCTTTATTAGCTTCCTGCCTGTTTCTTTCTGATATGATGCAATCTGCTTCAAAACGGTCAGTCGACTGTCCATGAATTTCTGCAACTTTGACTTCTGATACCAGCTGTTTTCCAAGTTGAATCTGACTTCCTGTCAGCACCTGCTCACCTGACACAACCTGACGTAGTGCTTCAAACAATCGTCTCACGCCTGCATATCCATAAGGTTGTCGATCCTCATTCCATAACAGATTCGGACAATTCTGATGATAATATCCCGCATCTTTTCCTATCGTCAAAGTAACGCCACTCTTTTCTTCATCATAGTACAGCATGGTCGGTTCCATGTTCGAAAATACTTTCGTATCAGGACTCAGCTTCTCAATCTGCTTCAAATACACAAAATTTTCCGCTGTGATCGTAGCATAAATCTCAGCCACCTGAAATCCATATTTCAAAAGCGCCAAAGACAGTTCCAGTGGATCCCCGTTCATGCATTCTCCGATTGCAAAAACCGGATCCGGACAGACTTCACGGAACTTTTCCAGAGCTTTTCCAGCCTCTTCCCGATAGATTTCGTCCTCGAATTTCACTCCCAGTGCTGCTCCCAAAGCCTGATACTGATTCGCGATCTTATCTGTCTGATACAGTCTTCTCAATTCAATAAACGGAATGCTCAGACGGTCGTTAAAATCCTCCGCAGCAAACCTTGCCTCCTGATGCAATACCAGATTAAAATTTGCCTCCGACATGGTCTGATACTCTGCATAATTCTTACAGCGTGAGATTTCATGGATTGTCTTCACGCCTGCCTGATGCAGCAGATCATACAGTTCACAGTCATCCACAAGCGGCGCAAAAAATCCCAGCAGATTCACCACATTTCCTTTTTTCTTTGCCGGCTCAAGCAGAGAATATAACGACTGCCTTACGTGAACCATCGGCGGTTTTCTTCCTTCTCTTGTAAGAGCATACATATAGCAGGGACGAACCGGAAGACCGACACGTTCCTCTGCTTTTTTACAGACACGCTCCATATCTGTTCCCAGAAGCGCATCCACACAGGTGATGCAGATCATCACAACGGATGGTTTCTTTTCACATGCATCACAGATTTCTTCCACTGCTTTCGGAATTTTTTTTAAATGTCTTCCTGTCACAATGTCTGTCTCATCCATCATTAAATAGAAGAACCGATGATTGTATTCTCTCATAGAACTGATCATAGACGTATTTCTTCCACAACATCCCGGTGCTACGATCAACATGATCGAATCCGGTACGGCAAGTCCTGCACGCTTAACTCCGAATCCTTCCGCTCCCGGAGAATTAAACGCAAGTGTTGCCGGAGAACTGTAGATCAGATGCGCCCCTGACCGGAACTGCATCGGAAGATTCTCTCTCCCACGCTCCACCAGTTCCTTTGCTGTACAATAATAAGCTTCCTGCCCCATATTTATGTACTCCTTTTTATTTTCTACGATGTATAATTGCTGTTACTGTTTGCAGATTACCTATGAACAGTAACTAATTGCTCCCTGTTTCATTCAGTTCTCTTCTGTCTCCCATCCAGCAGGCACTGGGCAAGATTAAAGAATTTCTGACTGATCTCTGAATTTTTATCGCCTTCGATCACGGTCTTTCCCTGATCTTCCCAGCGGATGATCTCATCGCTGCGCGGAATCTCTCCTACGATCGGGATCTGACTTTCTTCTGAAAAAGCCTGTACTTTCTCTGTCTCATTCTCCACATTCCGGTGGTTTAACACCAGGCCAAAGATTCTCGCGTAACTGCGGTCCTCAAAGTTTCGAACGGCTTTAGAAATATTATTTGCCGCATAAAGCGCCATCTTCTCCCCGGAAGTCACGATCAGCACTTTCTCTGCATATCCTTCCCGGATTGGTGCCGCAAATCCTCCACAGACTACATCCCCCAATACGTCATAGAGCACTACATCCGGCTGATATGTCTCAAACAATTTCAAATCTTCCAGTAACTGAAATGTTGCGATAATTCCACGTCCAGCGCATCCCAGTCCCGGTGTCGGTCCGCCTGTCTCGATACAGAGGATCCCTCCATATCCTTCTTTCGCTATCTCTTCCAGTTTTTCCGGTTCTTCATCTTCCTCCCGCATATAATTCATGACCGGACGAAGCGGAACACCTCCCAAAAGATTAATCGTAGAATCTGCTTTCGGATCACATCCAATCTGGATCACCCGTTTTCCCATCGCCGCAAATGCCGCCGCCAGATTTGATGTAATCGTTGATTTTCCAATTCCGCCTTTTCCATAAACTGCTACTTTTAACATCTTTTTCTCCTTATGTCCACTGTCGTTTGCTCTTTTCTCGTTACTTCTATTATTTCTATCAGAAACTTAAAAAGACTCTTTCCCGAAAAACAGGTCTGAACATTCACTTCTCCATACTGTGTCACACATCAGAAAACTGAATTCTCATATCCCCGCCAACGGAAAAAGAGCCTTTTTATTTCAAAACGCCTGCTGTTACTTTTCCCGCTCGGATCTTCCTTGCCGTCAGAGTCTGCTTTATTTATCTGTATGAATCAGAGTGTGTCTTAAAAATGCTTTCTGCAAAATATACCGTAAAGTAGGGCATGTAGATTGCAGGAATGATTTTTCAGACATACTCTGGAATGTATCTGCGCATTCGAATAGAAATCTGTGTTACTGTTCACGACATCTCGTGGCCGGCAACATATCTGTCACTTCGTCTGAGCCATCTGTTATTGATTATAACTTATCATCTTTCATAAGGTCAATGCATTTTATGTAATATTACGATTCTTTTTTAGAAATTAACCTAAAAAATTTTTAGATTTTTGTTTATTATCGTTATTTTACTTTTTCCTATTGACATTTTTTTGTTAATATTCTACCATATATCCAACACATATTCTTAATCACCTGTAAAATTATCTAAATTTTTTTTAGGTTTTCACAGTACAGCGGCCTGCATTACCCGAATTACGAATCCATCTGCCGCACAAGAATGAAACATGTGTACAGAATCTACTGCTGTTTACAGATTTGTGATCAACAGCTATTCTGTCTATGCAGCTTCCGGATTATGAATTATAACAATCCAGTATTCACCCACTCATCAGAAAAGAAAGTGAGATTATTATGAACACAAAAAATCTGACACGCCGAATTATCTTTTTCTTCGTCGGCACAACACTAAATGCACTGGGAATCACACTGATCACAAAAGCTTATCTTGGAACTTCTCCAATCTCAAGCCTTCCATTTGTACTCAGTCTTGGACTTCCTCCGTCATTTGGTACACTGACCTTTGTATTTAACCTGCTTTTCTTCTTCGGACAGGTGGTTCTTCTGAAGAAATCCTTTCCAAAGATTCAGGTTCTCCAGATTCCTGTAACGCTCTTCTTCAGTGCATTGATCGATGTATTTATGGGAATCTTCCAGAATGTAAAACCGGCAACTTATTACTACTCTTTGTTGCTGCTCCTTCTTGGCTGCCTCGTAATGGCTCTGGGAATTACCTTCGCAGTTGGTGCCAACCTTGTTATGACCCCGGGAAATGCTTTCGTACAGGCACTTTCTGATGTCACAAAGAAACCATTTGGAAATATTAAAATTGCTTATGATAGTACTTTAACGATTCTGGCTGTTATTTCCTCTTTCGTACTGTTTGGAACTTTCCGCGGTGTCCGCGAGGGGACCATTATCTCTTCCATTCTCGTTGGATCTTTTGTAAATGTCTTCCAGAAACTTCTGAAAGACTTCATTGCCGGAAAAGAACCACTTAACGCTTCCGATGTCTGTCCTGAGGCAGAAGCAGATTAGAGTGTGTCTGAAAAATAAGCTGATCTTTTCAACCGAAATTTTATTATTGAACCATCCATACAAAAAATGCAGCAGATGTAGTATTTCACTCATATCTGCTGCATTTTTTATTCTGTATTCTCCGGAGTCAAGCGGATATTCGCAATCCGCTTCGCTACTTGCTCATAACCGACTTTCCAGAATTATCCTGTAAATTTACTCCAGTATCCCTGCACAAAGATAAACAGCACGATCAGTGGAAGGATATAGGATACATAAACTTTTGCCCATTTCGGGAAACGGATTCCTTCTCCTTCATTTGCTTCCTTATAGAAGTTTTTCCATCCCCATCCGTAACGTGTTGTACAGAACAACAGATAGATCAGGCTTCCCAGTGGGAGAAGGTTGTTACTTACTATAAAGTCTTCCAGATCCAGAACTCCGGTTCCTGCTCCCAGCGGCTGGAATCCGCTCCAGATATTGAATCCCAGGATACATGGAAGTGAAAGAATGATGATTGCGATCAGGTTGATCACAACTGCTTTTGTTCTGGAACAGTTTGTCAGATCCATTGCAAATGCAATAATATTCTCAAATACAGCAATAATCGTAGAAGCTGCTGCAAAGAGCATGCACAGAAAGAAAATAGTTCCCCAGATTCTTCCGCCGCTCATGGAATTGAAAATATTCGGCAGTGTGATAAAGATCAGGCTCGGGCCACTGTCAGGCTGCACATTGAATGCAAAACAGGCCGGGAAGATGATCATTCCGGCAATCAGTGCCACACAGGTATCCAGAACAGTAACACAGATTGCTTCTCCTGTCAGTCTTCTGGATTTATCAATATAACTTCCAAAAATCGCAATTGCGCCGATTCCAAGGCTCAGTGTGAAGAACGACTGTCCCATAGCCGCAAAGATTACTTCTTTCAGTCCGGATTCTGCTGCCTTCTTGAAATCCGGAAGAAGATAGAATCTGATTCCCTCTCCGGCTCCCGGAAGTGTTACAGAACGAACTGCAAGAATCACCATTAAGAAAAATAACAGAATCATCAGCTTCTTTGTGATTCCTTCTACACCTTTCTGAAGTCCCATGCAGACTACCCCAAAGCAAAGTGCTACTACAATCATCATACAGATAGTCATTGTGACCGGTTTTCCCATCAGATCTCCGAACACGCCTGCAATCTCTTCTGCATTCTTACCGGAAAATTCCCCGCCGGCCATCTTAGCCGTATACAACAGAATCCATCCACCAATCGTTGTATAGAACATCATCAGAAGATAATTTCCTGCAATTCCAAACCATTTATACCAGTGCCATTTTGTTCCCAGTGGCTCCAGACGGTCAAAGGACATGGCAATACTGGACTGGCTTGCACGTCCAACTGAAAATTCCATGACCATGATCGGCAGTCCCAGAATCAGAAGGAACACCAAATAAATCAGTACGAATGCTGCCCCGCCGTACTTTCCGGTAATATACGGAAAGCGCCATACGTTTCCCAGTCCGATGGCACATCCTGCTGAGATCAGGATAAAACCAAGACGGGATCCGAATTTTTCTCTTTTCATTTCTCATTTTCCTCTCTTTTTTCGTTCGTCTCGTAAAATGCTTTAACTGAACTGACAACCATACGATACGCCATGTCTGCCGCATATTCCGGACTCTTTAACGACTCATCCTCCAGCCATGTCTTGACAAATCCAAGACATCCGTTCAGACAGTAAGAATAGAAATACTGCATTTCCCCTGTCTTCTCCGGAAACAGCTTCATCAGGACCTCTTTGGAATTCTCCTCAAGAATATTCTCCAGCTTATGAATAAACGCAATATCCCCATGAGGCCCGATCAGTGCACACCCCAGTTCCCTGTTTCGGTCCAATACCTGGAAGATATCCTGTATAAAATAGAATGTAGACAATTCTTCTGCATCCTCTGTCAAATGATCACGAATCGGATGTTCGCGGATTGCCCGTTGCATCTCCTCCATCATCTCATCTTCTATCTCACTTAGAAGCCCCGGAATATCTGAATAATGAAGATAGAACGTAGAACGGTTAATGTCTACTTCATCCACCAGTTCTTTCACAGTAATCTCTCCGATACTCTTTTCTTTCATAAGATGTGCAAGCCCTTTTCTCAACTGACTCTTCGTTTTTCGAACTCTTCGATCTGTTTTTTTCTGCATTTTTGATCCCCTCCTCACTTAATCAGACATTTTTCTCCATTTCGTCTATTATTAGACATTTCTTACTTGCATTAATGGTTGTAATTCAGTTTCTACATTAATATAATACTTTTTGACAAGAAAATCAACATTATATCTATTAGTAGATAAAAGGAGAACATTCAATGAAAAATGCATTCCGAATCTTTCGCCGGGACTTAAAACGCCTTCTGCGGAGTCCGGCAGCCATGCTTGTCATGGCAGGTGTCTGCATCCTGCCCTCATTGTACGCATGGTTTAACATTGCGGCTAATATCGATCCTTATGCGAATACATCCGGGATCAAAATCGCCGTGGCAAACAATGATCAGGAAGCCACCCACGATGATCTGACGATCAACGCAGGGAATCAGATTATTGACAATCTAAAAGAAAATGATCAGCTTGGCTGGACTTTCACCTCCGAAAAAAAGGCGATCGAAGGTGTCAGATTCGGAAAATACTACGCAGCGATCGTAATTCCTGAAGATTTCAGCAGCTCCCTGCTCAGTATCCTCTCCGGGAAAGTAGAGACACCGGAACTTGGCTATTATATCAATGAAAAAGCCAACGCAATTGCACCCAAGATCACCGACAGTGGTGCAAGCACAATCCAGACACAGATCAACAGCACCTTTTCATCCATTGCTTCTGAATCTGTTTCTGAGATTTTAAAAGATTCCATCGGAAAAATCTCCGGTGAAGTGGATTCCGTCCACTCTTCTATTAATGATACACTTACAAAAGCAGAAGAAAACCTTGCACAGTATGAAAAACTGCTCTCAAGTTTTGATTCTGCCTCAGACAACACAGATAAACTTGTAAAAAAAGCGAAAAAAGCAGCTGATTCACTGAACGATGCTGCTGCATCCGGTTCCGCTTCACTGAGTGATGCAGATTCTGTTTTACAGGATACACGCGATGCAGCCGGAGATCTGTCTTCTGCACTTTCCAAATCCATCTCCGATGGAGAACAGGTGTTAAATGATGCAGATAATACCGTTTCCGCAGGTCTGACGCAGCTTGGCTCTAAAGCCGAAGCAATCAATGGCAAAGCCGGTGCCGCACTGGACGCTGCCAACCGCGTTGTCACACTCAACGGTGAAATTCTTGCCCAGATGCAGAAACTGACCGATGATCTTGCTGAACAGATTGATTCTCATCTGCTTGGCGCTGCCATCTCTGACCTGAACGCTACGATCGTAGAACTGGAACAGAAAAATGCAGATGATCAGGAACTGGTAAACAGTCTGATTTCAAGCAATCAGGGAATCAAAGATGCACTTTCCACTACCGAATCAACCCGTCAGGAAATTGCTTCTCTTACAGCAGACAGTATCAACGGACTCAAAGACATGCGCTCCGCATTGGATCAGAATGTTCTTCCGGATCTGAATAAAACACTGGATACATTCTCTTCCCTGACCGGACAGCTCTCAGGAATCCTGAATGGCGTACCTGCAACTGCAGACCAGCTCGAGAGTATCCTGACACAACTGAACAAAAGTATGTCCGATATCCGTGATACGCTGGATGGAACAGGCGATGCACTCTCATCTGTTGGTGACAAACTCGGTAATATCCGTGCTGACCTGAATGCACTTATAAGTTCTGATACTTATCAGAAACTTCTCTCCCTGGAAGGACTGGACAAAGATACAATTTCCGAATTCATGTCTTCTCCTGTGGAAATTACAACAGAGACTTATTATCCGGTAAAGAACTATGGTTCTTCCATGACTCCGTTCTATACGAACCTTGCCATCTGGGTTGGCGGTATCGTACTGATCGCCATTCTGAAAATGGAAGTAGACCGGGATGAATCCATGCGTGGATACAGTTCAGCCTCTTTCTATTTTGGACGCTGGCTTCTGTATGTTACTCTTGCAATGATCCAGGGATTCATCGTCTGCCTCGGAGACATCTTCCTGCCAGGTGTGCAGTGTGTACATCCGGGTGCCATGCTCCTAACCGGCGTTGTGTGTTCTTTTGTATATGTAAATATTATTTATGCACTTTCTCTTACATTTAAACATATTGGAAAAGCATTATGTGTCATCCTTGTAATCCTCCAGATTCCTGGTTCTTCCGGAACTTATCCGGTGGAAATGACACCTGCCTTCTTCCAGCGTGTACATCCGCTCCTTCCATTTACTTACGGAGTTGGAGCTATGAGAGAGGCCATCGCCGGTATGTATGGAACTATCTTCCGCAATGACCTGCTGATCCTGCTTCTCTGCTATGTGCCGATCTCACTTCTGATCGGACTTGGACTTCGCCCGCTGCTTGCCGGACTAAATCATCTGTTCGACAAAAAACTGGCCGAGACAGAATTTATGATCTGCGAACCTCATGAAATCTCTGTCAGCAGAAGTACCCAGCTTACCCTGCTTCTGAAAGCATCCCTCTCCCAGGAGGATTTACAGCTTTCCACAGCAGCAAAAGCACAGGCATTTGAGAAAAATTATAAACGGATGATCCGCTACGGATTCCTTGCGATTATTATCATTCCACTGATCTTCCTGATTCTGATGTTCAGTCTGGAATCCAAGATCGTGTTCCTTGTACTGTGGATCATCTCCATTATTACAATTTCTGTCTTCCTGATCATCGTTGAATTTATTCACGCCAAACTGGAAGAACAGCAGGAACTTGCCGGTATGAGCTTCGATGAGATGCTCGAAAATTTCCGTGGAAAGGAGAATGAAGTTTGAAAAATATTTTCCGAATTTTAAAATACGATCTGCAGAAAGTTCAGAAAAATGTAATTGCAATGATCGTCATCATGGGAATTACCGTGATCCCTACACTGTATGCCTGGTTTAATATCGGAGCCAGCTGGGATCCTTATGGAAATACAAGCAGTCTGAAAGTTGCCGTTGCCAGCGTCGATGAAGGATATGAAGGCGAACTTCTCTCTGTCAATCTGAATCTTGGAGACCAGGTTATCTCGGCACTGCACGAGAATTCACAGCTTGACTGGATTTTTACAAGCGCTGACAAGGCAAAAGAAGGTGTAAAATCCGGAAAATATTACGCTGCTATCGTAATTCCCAAAGATTTCAGTAAAGATATGATGAGTATTTTCTCTTCCGATGTAACCCATCCGAAGATTACCTATTATATTAACGAAAAAGAAAATGCCATCGCACCAAAGATCACACAGAAAGGTGCTACTGCAGTACAGCGGCAGGTAAACAGTACCTTTATTGAAACTGTATCCACCACTGCACTGGAAGCCCTGCAGACCGTCAATAATCTGACTGAAAACTCAGGCGATGAATCTCTGACACAGAAACTCTCTGCTTCCCTGTCCCAGATTTCTTCCGACCTGAATTCCACAGCAGGCACGATCCAGAGCTTTGTAGATCTGTCCGATGCCGCTACCGTCATGCTGAACACAACCTCGGAGTTCCTGAATCAGTCAGGTTCCGGTACAAAGAGCAGTGTAGATGCTTTAAAAGCGACTTCCACTGACGGAATCGATTCCCTTACTTCCGCACTTGCAGGAACTACAGACACTGTGAATCAGGCTCTGAGCCAGAATAAAGAATTCTACACTTCCATCTCTGATGCAGTGGACAGTGCCCTTGATTCTTACACAACAGACGCTTCTGCTTCTGCAAATGCTCTGTCTGATATCAGTGCAAGAGTGCAGAAAGTCATTGATAAATACACTCTGATTTCTGAATCGCTGACTGCCATTGCTGACAGACACCCGAATCTGACACTTCTGACTGCAGGAGTCAACAGCATCAACAGCCAGATTCAGAATGCGATCGAAGCTCAGACCAGTGTAAAGAACAAACTGGATGAAGCTGCCGAAGCGATCACAGGTGCAACAGCAGATGCATCTTCCCTGAAAAAGGAACTGGATGATCTGATTGCCACAAGTACCTCTTCTGTAAGCTCTGTAAAAACAGACTATGAAAAACAGGTAAAAGGAAACCTGAGCAGTCTCGCATCAAATCTGGATTCTACCAGCTCTTCTGTCTCCTCATTACTGGGACAGTTGGATGACAGTATTAAAGATATCACGGATGTGACAGATTCTGCTTCCGGCAATCTGACCGATCTTCAGAAAGCCCTGAAGAGTTCTGTTGACCTGATTACAGAATCCGCTGACAAGCTTGCCAAAGCTTCTGACACACTGAACAAAAACGGAAGTGAGGGCATTGCACTTTTAAGTGAACTTCTTTCAGAAGATCCGGATGCCATCGCATCCTTCCTGTCTTCTCCGGTACAGCTGGATGAGACGAAGATCTATCCGATTGAAAATTACGGTACTGCCATGGCTCCGTTCTACTCAACTCTTGCAATCTGGGTTGGAGCAGTCGTTATGGCAGCCATGCTGAAAGTAAATGTTGCTGAATCCACTAAGAGACGCCTGTTTCATCCAAAGGAACATCAGCTTTACATCGGTCGTCTTCTTCTGTTTGTCGGCATCGGTCTGATCCAAAGCGGACTGATCTGTCTGGGAGATCTGTATTTCCTGGGCATTCAATGCAAGTATCCATTCCTGTTCATCGTAACCGGATGGTTTACCAGCTTTGTATACGTCAATCTGATCTATGCACTGACCGTTTCCTTCGGAGATATCGGAAAAGCGGTAGCCGTTGTACTGATGGTTATGCAGGTAGCCGGAAGTGGTGGTACATTCCCAATCCAGTGTGCACCGAAATTCTTCCGTGTGGTATATCCGCTGCTGCCATTTACACACAGCATGAACGCCATGCGTGAGTGCATCGCAGGTTTCTATGGAACAACTTACATCAAAGAACTCTGCCTGCTTGGCGCATTCCTGATTCCATCACTGTTACTTGGACTGTTGCTCAGAAAACCGATCATTAAATTAAATGATACGTTTATTGAAAAACTGGAAGATACAAAACTGATTTAAGGAAATATATACCGGAAAGCAGGACATGCAGATTACAGGAATCGTTTTCAGACATGTTCTAAAAACAAATATTTTACTTTCAAACATAAAAAAGCTCCCCTGCCAGGTGACAAGTTGCTATGATTTTTCTTGTCTGCCTCGCAGGGGAACTTTTGACTGTATTCTAGAGTGTGTCTGAAAAATCATTCCTGCAATCTACATGCCCCACTTTGCGGTATATTTTGTCTTCATTCGGTTGACGTAGCCCGCTACGCCGCCCTCATTCAAACAAAATCTCCCACAAATTGTGACATATATCTTGCAGAAAGCATTTTTAAGACACACTCTAGAAAATTTCACACTCTCCATGATAAGTGAACCATTTTTTCATCACTTTAGCTGCGATTTTTCCGAAATATCGGCTCATCATTGCCCAGTACTCATCAAAACTTACCGTTTCTCCAAGATAAAGCATCTCATACACAACATCGAATTCCTTCGTCAGATATCCCGCTTCTTTCAGTCCATTTCTGAGATAGAATTCTTTTCTCTTTCTGCGCTCTTCATAACTATCGCATCCTTCCACAACCTGTTCGATGTTCAGAATGATTCTTCTGGACGGAAATCTTCTGTGCAGCGCCTGAATGATCCTGCTGCCATATCCCTGTCCTCTTGCTTCCGGACTGACTGCCAGGAAGAACAGATACACAATATCCTCATAATACACCAGATGGATCATTCCCACGAATTCCTCATTATCATAAACACCCATCAGATCTGCAATTGACTTCCGTCCATTTTTACGCAGCAGCCAGAAAGGCATTCTCTCCTCCTTCGGAAATGCGGTATCATACAGCTCTTTAATCTCTTTTAATTTCTTCTTATCATTTCTTGCATTTACAAATCTCAACATATACTTAATCTATACTCTCCTTTATTTTTCTCACCTTTCGGTCATAGGTGTAAACTCCGTTTACTTCTTCCTCGATATCTGACCACTGTGTATACACACTGGCACACAATCCTTCCGGAATCAGCCCCCTCATCTTCTTTCCCCTGTCCTGATATCTGTGATTCAGCTCTTTCTCATTCTTACAGATTCCATAACCATACAACTTCGGGCAGGCACTGTGTCCCTCTACACGGTAGCTGTAACCGCCAAACTCTGATAAAACCGAGGCTCTCTTTTCCTCTGTCCTGATAAACAGCTTGAAAAAATAATTGTGCAGACTTGAGAAATCACCGCCGCCCTGATCAAACCAGCCACTCGCCTGATCGATCAGTCTGTCCGGATCTTCCTCTCTCAAAATCCGTGTCATATCCTCTGTCTGAAACTGTCCCCAGCCTTCATTGAAGATGACCCATGCAGCAATACTCGGATGTCCTTTCAGAAGCTGAACAGTCTCTTTCATCTCTCTTACAAATTCATGTCTTCCGGCTCTGGTCTCTCTGGAAAGCAGCTTTGGATAAATATCCCTCATTGAGATTTTCATCCAGGACATTAACGTTGCCAGATATGTCACAAACCAGTGTTTATAACAGCTTCCGCCATTTACCATATCCTGCCACACAACCATGCCAAGACGGTCACAATGATAATACCACCTCTGCGGTTCGATTTTCAAATGCTTTCGCACCATATTAAACCCGGTTTTCTTCATTTCTTCCAGATCAAAAATAAAAGCCTCGTCTGACGGCGCCGTATACAATCCGTCCGGCCAGTATCCCTGATCCAGGACACCGTTCTGAAATTGAATTTCTCCGTTTAAGCAGATTCTTGGGACTTCTATACTTTCAGTCTGATTTTTTTCTTTCTGTTTACCTTTCTCTGTTACTTCTTTAAGCTTTGCATTCCATTTTTGTATTATATTACCTATTTGTTCTTCCCATATTTTATTGTTGTTAATTTTTTTATTGTTTTCTTTGCTATTTTCTTGATTTGATACTTGCTTTATAAGAGAAAACTCACGCATGGCAAAATAGCTGACAATCTGATCTTCTCCCATTGTAACAGTAAAATAGTATAAATATGGAGTTTCGCAGTTCCATAATTTAAAAGTTTTCAAAGGGATTTCAATCCATGTGTCACTCACTCCTGTTGCTCTTTGAAAGATTGCCATACTCTCTACTACATCCTGCGGCATCCGCATCGAGTCTTTATAAATTTCAGGCTCTCGAATTTCAATCATTACTTCTTTTGAATGTTTCCCTGTATTTACTTTAATCTTAATGACGCCTTTCTCAAGATCCGATTTTGTCTCTACAGAACGAATATACTGCTGTGGAACACACTCCATCCACACAGTCTGCCAGATGCCGCTCTGCGCTGTATAAAACATTCCTCCGCTCTTTAACTTCTGCTTTCCACGCGCATGATACGATGTATCCGAAAGATCTTTTACCGCTACAAGCAACTCATTCTCTCCTGCATGAAGATATTCTGTAATATCCAGTTCAAAGGGAAGATATCCGCCTGTATGAGCACCTGCGTTTTTGCCATTCACAAACACTCTGCAAGCCTGATCTACTGCTCCAAAATGCAATAAAACCCTCTTTATCTCTGTAGAATCATTTTCGTTTCCTTTGCTATCTTCTTGATTACAACTTTTAAGCGCATCCTGTTTGGATCCATTTTGTTCACTTGAATTTTCTGCTGAAAATAACTCATTCTTTCCTAATTCTTCTAATTCCTCTTCTGTAATTACCCGATGATACCATAAATATTCATCTGGCTGTAACTGTCTGTTCACCCCAGACAATACCGCCTCCGGCGAAAACGGAACCAGTATCTTTCCCTCATATCTCTCCGGCTGTTTATATTCCTTTGTAAAAGCATAATCCCAATATCCATTCAGATTCAGATAACTGTCTCTGACCAACAATGGACGTGGATATTCCATTAAAACATGATCCCGATCCAGATTCTCCCCCCAGCAAGTATAAAGCTGCTCCATATGATCTGTCCCCTTTTCTGCTTTTCTTTCTACCATGTACAAACAGATACCATCATATAAATGGTATCTGCTTCTGTTCGTTTTTATTACAATTTTCCTTGCTGAAAGTATTTTTCAGACACTCTCCAGAACTCTTTTCAAATACCTTCCAGCAATTCAGCCAGTTCTCTTTCGGACTTAACTACATAATCCGGTGCCATCTCTCCCGTTGATTTGTGATCTCTGTGATTAAACCAGACTGCCTTCCATCCGGCCTTTTTAGCGCCTGCCATATCATTTTCATAGGAATCTCCTACATAACAGATCTCTTCCGACTGTAAACCTAATCTTTTCTCTGCAAGTTCAAAAATTTCTTTATCCGGCTTTGCCACGCCCTGCTCTCCTGATATAAAGATATGTTCCACCGGAATCCATTCTTTTACGCCCAGTGCATTGATCTTGTCCCACTGATGCTGTGCAGGTCCGTTTGTGATAATTCCAAGCTTTGCTTTTCCTTTCAGTTTCTGCAACAACTGTTTCATCTCTTTCGTCATACAGATCTCCTGCTGTTTCATTTCATACACTGCCTGAAATTCCAATGCCCCCTGTGCATCAATGATCATTCCATAATCTCTGAATGCACTCTCAAATCGATAGATATACATCTCTTCCATTGACATCTCGCCACTTAAGGAACGTGCATAAACCGAATCACTGTATCTCCTGCTCGCCAAAAACGCCCCTTCCAGATCAATCTTTTCTCCCGGAAATACCTCTGCAAATGCCTCCTTAAAAGGAAGTGATAAATCATATAACGTGTCATCTACATCAAATACAATTGCTTTCATCATTTTCATCCTGCCTTTTGAATCTTGGATTAATTGGAGATTTCACTTTGAGATCTCTATGTTTTTGTTTTAAGTTCTTCTGATAGTCTAGCACAAACTAAACTTTTTTTCCAGTTAACTTATAGTGCGGTAAGAGATTTCAAACAAAGTAAAAATACAAGACCGTCTGAGACGAGGTGATATTCCCCACCTTATTCTCAGACGGTCATCCTTGAAGTTATTTTATTTTTCCAAGATTTACTGCAAGGATAATCCTGTTGATTCCCTGCATCAGGATAGAGAATGCGATCACATATCCAACGGAGAACATTGTCAATAACGGATATCTTTTGTATAAATTCCTAATACCACTGTCAGGATTCCGGTAATCCATGTAATAATTTTGATTGTTTTATTTTCTTGTATTTCTTTTACCTTTTCTTTCTACTCTTGCTGCGATAAGCAACTCCGCCAATCACTGCAAGTGCCCCAGCCATTGCCAAAATCCAGATTCCCTCTATGGAATCTCCGGTTTTTGCTGTCTTGGCATTCTTTCCTGACATAGTATTGATACCAGTTCCTTTTCCTGTATTCTTCTTTCCGCCTGTAGTGTCTTTGGACTCATCTGAAGTTGTCTTATCTGAATTCTTATCCAAATCCTTTGCTACAATTTGATACTCTTTCTGACTGTTCTCCTCCGCTTCGTGAAGAACATAATTATCGCTTTCTTCCCCTGTTAGTCCTGTCACTTCAGCTGTATAAGTTCCAGTTTTCACTGCATCGCCGCCTTCAACGACTGCTTTGCAGTCATCTCCATCCAGTACCCCATTCAGTTGTGCTGCTACATTTGCTTCTTTCCCTGTATAGATCACAGTTCCATCTGTATTCCATTCAATCTGTACCGGTTTCGGCTGTACGATCAATGTTCCTGACTCAAATGCGACGGTATAATTTGCATTTCCTGCTGTCAGTTCTTCCTTTTCGGTAATTTCATAGATTCCAGGGCTGCACTTCTCTTTCTCCGCATCTCCCGCGGTCAGCGTTACATCCACTTGCAGATCTTCAACCTGATCCGACTCTGCCAGACTTCCTTCGGAAACTGACCATGTATATTCCGAGATTGTCTGACCGTATTCTTTCTCTGTACGGTCTGGTTTGATTGTAACTTTTCTCGGACTTACTGTTACCGGAATTCCGGTAACCACTGTTTTATAATTTGGATCGGATGGTGTAAAGATCATTTCCTGTTCCATTTGATTTTCTGCTGTTGAAAGCATCAGCGCATCATTTGTAAACCGGAATTCTCCTTCACCAGCCTGGTCAGTAAGAACCGCCTTCTTTAGGCTGTCCCCATAAGTTACCTCAGCATTTGGGAATGTGACTTCAGGATCAGCCTGTAAAATCTCATATTTCCAGATATGGGCTTCCCTTGTTTTCGGAAGATAATAATTGGCATTCGTCAGACCAACTGCAACTGCCCTGTAAGTTCCTGCATCTGTATGTTCTGCATTCAACAGTTTCCTGATCTCACAGCTGTCATTTTCCAGAAGGCTGTCTGCTGCTACCTGTGCCTGTATTCCAAATGAATTTCCTGTATATATATACTGTTCTTCTGCATTCCATTCCAGACTTACCTCTTTTGGTGTTATGGTCAAAAATGCCGGAATGACTATAACATTATAATTACTGTTTGTAGCACTGTCCTTTGTAATGATATAATTTCCTGCATTTCCATAAGCTCCTAAAATCTCATCCCCATCCGAATCTGCAGTACTTCCATTCAGAAGATTTCCTCTTTCGATCGTTGTCGCTTTCAATGTCAGTCCCAAACTGTCAACCGTATCTCCCGGAAGCAGTTTTTCCTGTTCTGCATCACTCATTGTAAAGGTAAGATTCGTATTGTCCCATGCTTCTCCATAATCTTTTGTTTTCTTTTCCGCACGGACTACGATTCTCTGCGCATTCTGAACTGCTGTACCCCCTTCCGGATCTTGTGCAGTTATATTGTCTTCCGGATCCTGTGCAGTCGCATTGTCTTCCGGATCCTGTGCAGTCGCATTGTCTTCCGGATCCTGTGCAATCGTATTGTCTTCCGGATCCTGTGCAGTCGTATTGTCTTCCGGATCCTGTGCAGTCGCATTGTCTTCCGGATCCTGTGCAGTCATATCATCTCCCTGATTTTGTGCACCCGTTATGATGATTGGATTTACGACAAGATCATATTCATCCAAATGAATCCAGTTTACCTGGAATCCTCCGACTGTTTCCGGACAATTGATCGTATAGCTTCCTGCATCGATTACCTCATTCAGAGACTGTCCTGTCTCAGCAATCGTCATCTCATCTGTAACATTTTCAAACAATGTATCCAGTTCATCCTGCGTCAGCATCTCTGTCGGCTCAACAGCATAATCAATCTGTGGAATCTCTCCATAAGAAATTTCTTCACATCCGAGATACGCTGTGATCGTACCTGTTTTATTCAGTGCTGTAACCGGAACCTGCATTGTAACACTTTTATAATGTTGCTTATCCTTCGGTTCAAATTTCAATTCGAACTTTGTCTGATTTGCCACTTCTTCCTCAGTCACAACATGTCCGGCATCCACAAATGACCATGTTCCTTCCACAGTTCCTTCAATTCCATTCAGACTGGCCTCAGACAGTGTCTCTCCATAATTCAGTTCTACCTCCGGTGTCGGCAGCTTTGGTTCGAATTTCAGCGACTGATTGGTCTCGTAAATCAGTCGTGACATTGGTTCATCAATAAAATTAAGCATTACCATTCCAAGGAATCTGCTGTCGATATATCCTGCCTCATCCTTATATAATACTGGATTAATATCCCTGGTCATATTCAATGGAATCCCATTTGCACAGGAAGTATAATTATATATCCATGAATTATATACAATTGGATGCTGCGTATCCTGCCCTGTTGTCTGTCTCATCGTTCCTGTGATGTACCCCATTTTTTTTGAATAGCTTTCACATTCATAGGTATTATATGCATCCTGGATATAAACATGGTTTGTACCATCATCATATGATTTATATGCATATTCATAATCCCTGTATGTCACATCATCCCAATTCGTAAGATTAAGTCCCATTGCGTTCTCAACCCACTTTTCATAATTCTGGGTTAATTCAAATCTCCTGATCAGAACAATCTTTCCCCGAGCTTCTTTCATCGATGGAATATTTCCACCACTGTAAACACTATTTTCATTCTTCTTCACAAATTCTGCAACTGCATGTTCCATTCCAACCGCAGATCCTGAATCTGGTTTTACAGTAAGAATAATTGTTTCAGAAGGATGTTTTTCCAGAAACGCAAGACTCATATCAAAGATTGCCTTTAAAGTAAGATCATTATCGTCTCTGTCTGCACACTGGTTTCTTTCTGCGCCATGTACAATCTTTACATCTTTCGGAGAGGCATCTTCTTTTGTCGCATTTCCACGAATATCAAAACTTCGTGCTCCTACATTTAACTGCTCATCATAATAAAGCTTCTGACAAGAAGTAAATGAGAACTGCGGGATACCATCCTGCCATACTGCCGCTGTACCCGTGTCATGTGTTGACGGGATATTTACCGATGACAATAATGCATCATCCGGAATCCTGCTCATCCATTCTTCGGCATAGCTGTACATGGTATCATCTGCTTCTCCCATTAGAATTGACAAATCTATCTTCGTTCCTGTTTTTCCTAATTTCAATGTACCTGAACTATCCTGGAGAAACAGTCCGCTTCTTGCATTTTGGATCTTATATGTTCCATCATCTTGTTTAAAAAAGCGCCAGAGCTGGCTGGTATTCTGGTTCTTGTCAAATTTTTCTGTTGACCAGAAATTAATTGCTGCCCCTTCTCTTCCTGACTCTCCGCTTACATCCATGGAAAGTCCTGTATCGGATTCCCCGTCCGTGATACTTTCAATCTGATAAGCATTATAATCTGCCTTCCAGTTCAATCTCCATTTACTTGTCGTTCCCATTGTGTAGAAATGCGGAACTCCGCCTGGAATCAGACTGTCTGCTTTTCTGTTTATTGCCTCCAACTGTCCAGCTTTGTAGATCTCACAGATTCCGCTGGTATCATTTTTATCCAAAACAATACTTTCTTTTCCTGTATTTGGAACAACTGATTTTGTAATCAGCCATACTTTTCTGTTATTGGTATCTGTCTGAATGATCTTCGGTTGATTTCCATTCAGCTTTCCTTCATATCCAAGCCATTTTCCACTGTTTCTGTTCTTAATGTAGTATCTTCCATTTCCATTCGCATCATCTCCAAGATAATAAAATGCGAACTGACGGTGGTTATTTCCCTTTACTTTACTGTCATCTGATTCCCATAGATGGATTGCTGCACCACTGTTTTTACTTTTTTCATCTACATCCGCAAAACGGTCGGTTCCATCCGTCTTGATATGTTTTATTCCATACCATCCATTCTCGATTTTGTCCAGCCGGAACCTGCAGTTATCTCCTCCGGAAGTATCCAGATGCACTACACTGCTCTTTTCTGCATTGTCATTCGCATTCCAACGGTAATCCGTGTTCTCTTCTAAAATGATAAACAATTCCTGTCCTGTCGGCATATCTGTTTTCAGCGTTCCGTCGGAATCTGCTGCCTGAACACTGACAGGAATTCCCGTCAGCACGATTACCATACACATGAGAACCGCCAGTATCTCTTGCATTCTTCTCATAGCTGCTTTCTCCCTTCTCATTTGTGTTCTTTTTTGTATTCACATTTTCTTTTATTATATTTTTCTTCCCATTTTTTTCAATTCATATAGCACGAACTGTCAAAAAATGGCACGAACCGTTATTCTATGATATAATGAGTGCAAAAGAAAAGGAAGCGACGCCGCAAGCGGCATTTACTTTTCTTGCGCCGTTACTGTTCACAGATAACCTGCAAACAGTAACGTATCTCGCCATTTAGAATCGCCTACGGCGATGGGCGAGATACATTCAGGACAAAACGTGCATCCTCCATGTCAATCAGCGGAGTGATTGACATGGGAGTGAACAGTAACCTTGCGCCATCAGTGAACGAACAGTCTGCGAAGCAGACAATAGAGCGCGTAAGCGTAGGTTCGTGATATACGTCAGCTAATAATGTTATACAAATGTGGAGGAATTTCAGATGACAATTGCAATTGTTGATGATATTGCAGAGGAACGCTCCCTGCTTCATGCAAGGCTGGAAGAACAGCTTCACCGGCACAAGATTGATTTTCAGATTTTTGAATATGAAGATGGGGAATCTTTTCTCGCAGCTTCAAGAAATCAGAATTTCACGGTTTTATTTTTGGATATTTACATGAACGGCGCCAACGGAATTGAGATTGCCAGAGAATTCCGGCATTCTGACAAAGACTGTCTGCTGATCTTTACTACGACATCAAAGGACTTTGCGCTCGAAGGTTTTCAGGTACGAGCCATGCATTATCTTGTAAAACCATACACTAAAGAGGATCTCTCTGCCCTGACGGATGAGATTCTGGCCCGGATTCCGGCTCCGGATAAATCACTTACTGTAAAAATAAATGGAAATGAGCTTCAGATTCCATTCAAGAGTATTGTCCATGCAGATCATTTTTCCCATATGATCCACATTCATACAGCAATTGGGAAAGAACTTGTAACAAGACAGTCTTTCCGCGCATTTACTGAACAGTTGAACAAGGATTCCCGCTTCTTTATCTGTAACAGAGGAACCGTCATCAATATGGAACATGCTGTTGATTTTGATGGGACGATATTTCTTTTGGACGATGAATGCAAGGTTTCAGTCAGCCGTGAACTGATAAAATCTGCACAGCAAAGTTTTATGGATTTTCTGTTTCAAAGGGGGAATTTCTAGTGAATGCTGTATTTTTTCAGACTCTTGAATTTACGGTCATGCTTCCTGGAATGCTGCTTGCATACCTTCCGGTCAGTTCTTATCTGAAACAGACTCCCGGAAGACTGGCTGCCTGGATGTTTCCACTTCTTCTGGGAACTTCTGCTTTCTGTGGATGCTTCTGCTACACAATGAATTTTCCAATTGTGTGCGTGCTTCCAGTACTCTTACTTCTTCTTTTGATTTTGTACCACGGTACACTCCAGATTTCTCTCTGGAAATCCGGCAATATATTCCTTGCCGTCTGCGCTGCATTTTCCTGCTTTTACAGTCTTTCCAGAACAATCGCTGTAATGTTTGAGAAGAATCTGGAAAGATTAAACTTGCCAGGATTCTCATATTTTGAAATTCTGTACAATCTTTTCTGTATTTTGTTTGTCCTTCTGGTCTGGTATCCTGCTTCCCATACTGCCAAAACAATGGTAGAAGATGAAAATCTGGCCCAGACCTGGTATGTATTCTGGATTCTCCCGGTTCTGGTGATCGTGTTGAATCTATTTCTGATTCCGAAATATCACAGAACATTTTATTCTCAACAGATTCTGCAAGGATACATTGCGATGATTCTTGTACTGCTATTCATTCTTGCACTGTTTTACACCATGTTCCTTATGATGGCTAACATTTTGAACAGAAACAAGAAACTACAGCAGGAGAATCATTTTCTTTCCGTCCAGCAGGAACGATATGAAAATCTCCGCATTTCTATCGAAGATGCAAGACAGGCACGGCACGATACCCGTCATCATTTTCTTCAACTGTCTGCAATGGCAGAAGATGGCGATCTTGAGAAGATAAAAGACTATCTCAGCCTTGCAATCAGTAAAGTTCCCAGTCTTGATTTTCATTTTTGCGAAAATCAGGCTGTTGACCGGGTGATTGGCTATTATTATGCACTTGCCCAAAAGGAGGAGATTCCGTTTCATGCCAGGATCCAGCTTCCAGCTCCACTTCTGTTGGATGAAGCTGATCTGTGTCTTGTTCTTTCCAATCTTCTGGAAAATGCATTGGAAGCCAGCCGGAAGACAGCAAAAACACGGCAGCAGATTTTTGTTGAAGTCTATCCTCATCTGACTTCAATTCTATTAATAAAAGTAGAGAATAACTTTGACGGGAATGTCAAAGAGAAGAACAATCTCTTCCATTCTTCCAAGCGGAAAGGACCTGGAATCGGCATTCAGTCTGTCCGCAGAATGGTAGAAAAGAATGGAGGATCCAGCAGCTTCACTCATGAAGATGGCTGTTTCACAGTTAAGATTATGCTACGCGCAAACCAGATAATCAGTTGAATTTAAATGAATACCATATCAAAACAGCTGCCATCCTTCTGGATGACAGCTCACTACTCCATCGCCTCTTCCACCGCCTGCTGCACCTCCTCAGGCACTTCATCAGTAAATACCGGCGAAAAGATTTCATCTTCAATTCCAACACCATAAGCCTTATTTCCGTTCAGACTGCCTTCCAGATAATGATCCAGAATCCAGGAATAGATCTTTCCAAAATCAAATCGGATTGATGCAATCACAGTTCCAGGTGCAATCTCATTCTGATTCTCCGAAAAACCAATCACCTTCACACCGTGTTCCTTAGCCGCTTCAATACAGCCGTTTCCCACTTTATTGGCATAGATAAATAAAATATCCGCACCATGATTGATCATCTGGTTCGCAATCTCTTCTCCCAGCGATTCATCTTCCCAGCTGTTCGCATACGCTCTGAGCACCTCCGGATGAGGAATATTCCGCTCCCGTGCAATCATCCGTACATCCTGTTCATACTGATTCAGAAGCTCTTCCATCGCCTCATTTGGATAACCTGCGATCGTGCCCATAACTCCCGTCTGCGTCATGTTCCCGGCAATAATCCCTGCAAGATGACTCGCCTCTTCCTCTTTTGGATACACAGAAAATACATTCTTTCCTACATCTGAACGTCCATTCAAAATGCAGAAATCAACCTCCGGATAATCTCCTGCCACAGATGAAACCACTTCTTCAAACTGAGATCCCGCAAGAATGATCAGATCATAATCTTTTCTTGCGTAATTACGAATCACAGATTCAAAATCTTTCTCCGCAACATTGCTCTGATACTGTAATGTAACATTTGTTTTTCCGTCTTTCCTGCATTTCTCCTGGCATTCCAGAATTCCTTCATAATTAGCCGCATTCCAGCTCTGGTCATTCGTCTCCCCCGGAAGAATAGCCACAATTTTAGGCTGGTCAGCAGGAAGAATCTTCTGACGGGTATAATACCAACAACCTCCCAGAATGCAGATTCCTGCAATCATCGGAAGTATCCATCTCGTTTTTTCTCTCTTCTTCCTGTTCCAGCCCTTCATATTCCTGTTCCCTTATGCCTTATCTTATGATGTTTCTTTATACAGTGATTTTAATATATCCCTGTAGACAGCTCATATTCAGATGCGATTCTTCCTGTCCACAGGATATATTTTTATTTCTATGCTATTTGATTTACAGCATTTTAGAATCTTACAGATTTCCCTGATACGGTTTACGGTGGAGATACTGTCCGTCTCCGCGTGCACCCTTGAATTCATTGTTCTCAGCGATGACTTTTCCTCTCTGCATTACAAGATCGATCTTACCTTTCAGAGGTGTTCCCTCGTAAGAAGTATAATCAACAGCTCCATGCATCATCTCGTGTGTCAGAGTCTGTTCCTGATCTGCATCAATGATCATCAGGTCACCATCTGATCCCGGTTCAATGATTCCTTTCTTCGGATACATACCATATACTTTTGCAGGATTTGTACAAGCTACTTCTACCAGCTTGTTGATACTGATTTTCTCTTTCATTACACCTTCTGAGAAGAGAAGAATCATTCTTTCCTCTACACCCGGAGCTCCGTTCGGGCATTTTGTGAAGTCATCTTTACCCATCTGTTTTTCTTTTTCATAGTTGAATGGGCAGTGGTCTGTCGCAACGATCTGAATCTCTCCTGATTCCATTCCTTTCCACAGAGCATCGATATCAGCCTGTGTACGAAGCGGTGGAGACATAATGTATTTGATTCCATCCGGATCTTTATATTTGTCTTCTGTCAGTGTCAGATACTGTGTACATGTCTCAACAAAGATATTCTTCTGTCCCAGTCTTCTTGCCTCTTCTACAGCCTCAAGACTCTCTTTGCATGACAAATGTACAATATAAACCGGTGCATCTCCTGCGAGTTTTGCAAGATACAGCACACGTCTTACCGCTTCTGCCTCTGCAAGGTTCGGTCTGCTCTTTGCATGATAGATCGGTGCTTTCTTTCCTGATTCAGAATACTCTTTCTTCAGATGCTCTACTACATTGTGGTTCTCACAGTGGAATGCCGTGATGCCATGAAGCTCTTTCATCTTCTTGAGCACTTCAAGAACTCCATCATCATCAATCTTGTATCCATACGTCAGATACACTTTTGTACTCTGTACACCGTCATCCATCATAGTTTCCAGTTCGTTCAGAATCTCCTCATCTACATGCTGAACAACACCATGGAACCCATAATCGATGACTGCTTTTCCATCTGCCATTCCATGATATACGTCTAACTGATGATGAAGCGGTACACCGGCCGGTCCAAATCCCATATGGTCTACGATCGTTGTTGTTCCACCACATGCCGCTGCAACAGTTCCTGTATAGAAATCATCGACAGCTCTTGCGATTCCAACATCGATGTCCATATGTGTATGAACATCCACTCCGCCCGGCAGTACATATTTACCTGCCGCATCGATCACCTTGAGTTCTCCTTCCCCGGCTTTCTCTTCCAGATTCTTTCCGATACATGTGATCACTCCATCCTCAATGAGAATATCGGCTTCACAGATATCTTCCGGAGATACGATTTTTCCGTTTTTTACAAGTGTTTTCATAGTCTTTGCTCCTCTCATCTTAAATTACCATTCGCAATATACTTTGAACAGAATCATCCCTGCATTCTAAATCACATCTGCCGATGGGACAAAATCTGTTCAAATCAAATTGTATATTATCTGCGCTGATGACCAAAGCAATCAGCTCCTGCGTGAACAGTAATTTCTTACTTCTTTGTTACTTTAATGTAAATAAAATATGCGAGTCCTGCACCAATACTTCCTACTACATATGCATTATCAAAAATCCATTTCAACGGTGCAATGTATTTTCCTGCGAAAATGATCAGCATAGCGGCAACGAAGATTACAATGATCGGAATATTAAATCCTTTTGTATAATAGTATCTTCCACCGTCTTCTCTGTACATTTCCACCATGTCAACCTCTTTCTTATGCTCGAACAGATAAGATACAAGGTAAAGTCCTGAAATCGGTCCTAACAGTGCTCCAAGCATTCCACATACATTATAAATCAGATCGTAAGCACTTGCCAGTGCATTCCACGGCTGTGCAAATAATGCAAGAACGGCTGCAATCAGAGCTGCTTTTCTGTAATCGATCTTCTTTGCAAATAACGTTGCAATTACGTTTGTCGGTGGGACAAGGTTTGCTGCTACGTTTGTTGTCAGTACTGCCATAATAATGAACAGTGAGAAAATAATTACGATCAGCGGATTTTCAAATTTACTTACCAGTACTGCCGGCTCCCAGATTGCTTCTTTAAATACAATTGCTGCGCCTGCAGTTCCGCAGATTCCTACGAATGAGATAAATGCTGTCATAACCGGTGCACCGACAAGCTGACCTGCTGCCTGTGCTTTCTGTGTCTTACAGTTCTTTGTAAAGTCTGCCATTGAAAGAGCAATTCCACCGTCAAATGCGATCATAGAAGAAAGTGCCGGGAAGAATAATGTCCAAAAATTCTTCGTCGGATCTCCCTGAAGGGACGGATCTGAAAGCAGTTTTGAAATGCTCCAGTCTGCGCTTCTGATTCCCCAGATAATTACGATAAAACTCAGCACGATCAGAACCGGTGCTGCAAACTTCTCAAGCTTCTGTACTGCTCCTGAACCAGAACCTGCAATGTACACGTTCATTGCCCAGAACAGCAGGAAGGAAATGAAAAGACCTTTAAATCCAAGATTGCCCCATGCCGGAATAATGGCTGAGATAATCGCGTTCAGTGCCTGACCTCCGATCCACGCCTGTACGCCAAACCAGAAACATCCAAGAACACCTCTGACGATCGATGGAACTACGGTACCTTTTGATCCAAACACCATTTTACTGAGCATTGGATAACCAAGACCAAACTTTGTACCAAAATGTCCCAGTACAACTGCAAATATCATAACCAGTGTGTGACCTAATACAATCGTAATCAGAGCCTGTGCCCAGGACATACCTGACACGATCAGACCACTCGCCACCTGGTAAACAGCAATTGAAACAATCATTCCGATCCACAGATTCCCCATATCCCATGCAGACCATTTACGTTCTGATGCTCCAAGCGGTTTTGTTGCATCCGCATAATTGTTTTTATATTTGTGGATTTCGTCTACACCAGCCGGTGTAAGTTCTACCATATCTCCTGTTTGTTTTTGAAAAACTCCCATTTTGTACCTCCAACTATTTTCTGATTTTCATATCATTTGCGCATTGATATCTGATACTTAAATCTTAGTACAATCTGTTTATTTTTCAATGTGACAAATATCCACTTTTGTTTATTTTTTACGGTTTTTATGTAAAGTTTTCACTGATTTCGATATTCTGTTGGTGTAAGTTCATACTTTTTCTTGAACATACTGCTGAAATAGCGTACATCGCTTATACCTACTTTAACAGCAATTTCACCAATTCGCAACTGTGGATTTTCCAGATACTGACACGCTTTCTCCAGACGGTAATCCATAATGTATTCTGATACATTTTTCCCGGTATGTTTTTTAAACAGCTCACTTAAATAATTCGGTGTGATACACAATTGTTCCGCAATTTTTGTCAGGGAAAGCTTCTCCGGATAATTCAGTAAAATATAGTCAATCGCTTTCTGGACAAACAGATTCGTCACCTTCTTTTCCGGCTCTTTTGCCTGCTGCTTTTCCTCTGATTCTTTCTGAATTCCTTCCAGAATTCCGATCAGCTCTCTTGCATTGGTCGGCTTGGTCAGATACCGCATCACTCCCAGTTCGATGGCACGCTGTGCAAATGCGAAATCACTGTAACCGCTTAAAATAATAATCTTCGTCTCCTGATCTTTCTCACGGATACGGTCAATGAGCTCCAGGCCGCTGATTTCCGGCATTTTAATATCCGTAATGATTACATCCGCATGACAGACCGAGAGCTGTTCCAGCGCCTCTGCCGCATTGTCAAATACACCTGCAACCTCGAATCCCGGTCTGGATGATAACAGTCTCGATAATCCATTTCGTATCTTTGGCTCATCATCTACGATTACAATCTTCATCTTTCTTATGCCTCCTTCAAACTCTCTTTTGCAGGAAGAAGGATCTTCACGGTTGTCCCTCTCTCCCACTCACTCTCAATTGTAAGTCCATATGCCTCTCCAAAATGAAGCTGCACTCTTCTGTGTACATTCCTCATTCCGATATGTTTTCCACCTGCTTCTTCCGCCAGTATGCTCTTTCTGAACCGCATCAGCTCCTCTGCCTGCATTCCGATTCCGTCATCCGTCACATCGATCTCAAACACATTCTCTCTGACTTTTGCACAAATCCAGATGGTTCCCATTTCTTTTTTCTTCTCAATTCCATGAATAATCGCATTTTCAACAATCGGTTGAAGGATCAGCTTCGGTACCATACAGTATTTTGCTTCCTCATCAATCTCCATCTGTACAGAAAGCCGGTCTTCCAGACGGTTTTTTTGAATGCACAGATAACTCTCAATGTATTTCATCTCTTCTTCAAAAAGAACCAGCATTTCTTCCCCATGCAGAGAATACTTCAGGATATCTCCCAGAGAAACGACTACATCACTGATCTCCCACTCTCCTTTTTCGATCAGCATCCAGTTGATCGAATCCAGCGTATTATATAGAAAATGCGGGTTGATCTGCGCCTGAAGTGCAGTCAGTTCCGCATTCTTCTGCGCCAGTTTCTGCTGGTAGACTTCCGTGATCAGCTGACGGAGCTGCTGCACCATGTAGTTAAAAGAATGCACCAGCTGCCCAATCTCATCTTTTGCCCTTGTCTCAACCTGTACGTCAAAATCTCCTGCCTCCACCTGTTTCATGGCATTTTTCAGTCTGCCAACCGGTCTTGTAAATGTATAGCATAAAATATAGATCACTGCACATGCTACAAGCATGGCCATCATCACAATTCCGATGATTCCCTCTCTTAATCGTTCTGCCTGTGGGAAGAAATCATCAATCGATACAACTGTATAAGTCTCCCACCCGGTCAGTCCGTTGTACTGCCGGCATGCAAAATATTCTTTATTTTCCCAGGTAAATGCATATCTTCGTACTCCGCTTTCCATTCCTTTCGTTACCATATCTACCCACTCGTAAATACTGGTCTTATTGGAACAAAGTACATTTTCCTGACCATCCATCAGATATGTATACTGATTCTGGAACGTGCTGTAGTTATTCAGCATCAGCAGACTGAATACTTCCGGATTCAGTTCGATTGCCAGAACTCCGATCTTCTCTTCCTTCTCCGGATCTCCCTGATTTTCGTAAATCGGACTTATGAAACTTACTACATCCTCACTTGTTCCCCCACAAACTGCAGTTCCCTTGCCGATCCACACGCCATCTCCTGCGACATCTTCCGCTGCTTTCAGATACTGCTGCATCCTTCCCTGATTCTGAACCATCTCATTGCCTGAATAACTGTAGCTCAGATTTCCATCTTCATCCATTAACAGGATATCAGAACAGGAAGAGGTCAGACGTACCAGACTGTCAAACCAAACATCCAGCTCTTTTTTTATTTCTTCTGACGGATCTTGCTTTTCAAGATAGGACAGAATCGTCTGACTCTCTTTTACATTATCTGAAAGGCTCGTAATCTGCTGTATCTGATAATTGATCGATATATCAATTCGATTGATTGTGTCTGCCATTTCCTGTTCTTTATTATCCAGGACAAGATTTTTTGCATTCTGATAAGAAAAATATCCAATGATCGATCCCAGTATCAGAACCAACATAATAAATGACAGCATCAACTTTTTTCTCAATGTCATTTTTGTTTTTCCCCTAATTGATTCCTGTTTTTCTAATATTCACAGGTAACCTTTAAACATAAGTTCATCTCGCCATCTAGAATCGCCTGCAACGATAGACGGGACAACCCAAAACCAAACCGTTCAGCCTATGCTGAACAACAACCTGATTTTCATGAAAGATATGAATCCTCACCCCGCCGACAGAATCAGTTTATAAATCATCTGCGCCACTTCTTCCATCCGTTCACAGTCCACAAAGGAATAATTCATCACATAGGTATTTTCATATTCCCGGTCTTTTTCTTCAGAATGATAAAAGGACGACAAAGTAGCCATCCGGATGCCTTTTGCACGCATTCTTGCCTGAAATTCTTCCTCACTTAACTTCGTATCCACATGCATCAGAAAATGTACGCCTGCGTCTTCCTCCCGGATCGTGATATATTTTCCCAACGGTTCTTTCAGAAACGTGTTCAGAATCTTATCGCGCTTCTGCTGATAATAATTGCGCAGTCTGTTAATATGCTTCTCAAAGGAACCCGAATTTATAAATTCTGCAAGCGTGTACTGTTCAAAGTTCGACACTGTACAGGAATAAAATGACAGTTCTTTATAATATCGCTCTGCAAGTTCTTCCGGCAGCACCATATAACTGATTCTGACCGTTGAACACAGCGTTTTTGAAAATGTATTAATATAGATCACTTTTCCGGATACATCAATGCTTTGTAGCGAAGGAATCGGTTTTCCGGTCAGACGCAGCTCACTGTCATACTCATCTTCTATAATATACCTCTCGTTCTCTCTCGTAACCCATCCCAGCAGTTCATACCTTTTGCTGATCGGCATGACAATTCCGGTTGGATAATGATGAGACGGGGAACAGTGCATTACATTGATATTCTTCGCCTCAAGTTCTTCTGCTGAAGGACCTTCTTTTCCAAGTTCAACATAATCATACTCTACCCCCATACTCCGGTAGATCCGCGCAGTTTTATGATATCCTGGATTTTCCACCCCATATTTCAGATTCTGTCCCAGAAGCTGGATCAGCAGACTGTACAGATACTCTGTTCCGGCACCTACAATGATCTGCTCCGGCCGCACTGTCATTCCACAAAATTCCTGGAGATACCGCGCAATACTCTGTCTGAGTTCCAGCACCCCTCCACAGGGAGGATTGATCATCATCTCCGTCTGATATTCATTCATGACAGCTCGCATAGTTCTCGTCCAAATAGAAAATGGAAATGCACTGCTCTCTGTCTGATTACTTGTAAAATCAGCAATATATGCATTTTTTCCACCCGTCAGTGATACTTTACTGCTGTTTATTCCTCTGCTTTGCAGACTGGAAGAGAATTCCCTCTGATTTCCACTCATTGAAAGTGTCTGTTTTGTTCTTCTTTTCCCACTGTTTGCACCTGTTTTTCCTGTTTTATTCCCCTCTGACCAATCGATTTCTTTCTCTCCTGACGCTTTCTGCTGAAAATTGTCTCCCTGCAGAATAATCTCCCGAAGATCTGATACATAATATCCGCTTTTCGGAATGGAATAAATATATCCTTCTGCCACAAGCTGACCATATGCATTTTCCACAGTGATCACGCTTATGGCCAGATTTTTCGCAAGTGCACGCTTGGAAGGAAGTTTCTCTCCACTCTTGATTTTCCCCTGAATTATGTCATTTTTTATACATTTATACAAAAATTCATAGAGCGTATCTGACCCTATATTCTGGAAATTGTAAGTTAACATAAACCTTATTTTCTCCAATCTGACCTTTTTGAATATATTTAAATTGAATATTTTTTTATAGTCACTCTGTAAGTATACTAATACCCATCGGAAATGTAAATCATTTCCATGAAAAGAAATTTAAAATTTGCAATCTTGTGATGGGCATTTGCTCCAGAGCTAAAATGTTTCTTAAAAAAGCACCTTTAAGACACGCTCTAATCAACAGGGTTACACAAATAAAAAAAGAAAGGAAATGTTACATTCCTTGTTTCTTAACTATGAATGTAACACAAAAGGAAAGACATGAGTACAACTACAAACGAAAGATATGAATTAAATAAAAACCTTGCACAGATGTTAAAAGGTGGCGTCATCATGGACGTTACAACACCAGAACAGGCAAAGATCGCTGAAGCAGCAGGTGCCTGTGCTGTTATGGCTCTGGAGAGAATCCCGGCCGATATCCGTGCTGCCGGCGGTGTATCCCGTATGAGCGATCCAAAGATGATCCGCGGTATCCAGGATGCTGTTTCAATCCCAGTTATGGCAAAATGCAGAATCGGACATTTCGCAGAGGCACAGGTACTTCAGGCAATCGAGATCGACTACATCGATGAAAGTGAAGTTCTCTCCCCTGCTGATGATGTTTACCATATTAATAAAAGAGACTTTGATGTTCCGTTCGTATGCGGTGCAAAAGACCTTGGAGAAGCACTCAGACGTATCAATGAAGGTGCATCCATGATCCGTACAAAAGGGGAACCTGGAACAGGTGATATCGTACAGGCTGTCCGCCATATGAGAATGATGAACAGTGAGATTGCCCGCCTTGTAAGTATGCGTGAAGATGAGCTCTTTGAAGCAGCCAAACAGCTTCAGGTTCCATTTGATCTTGTTTTATATGTACATGAAAACGGAAAGCTTCCGGTTGTAAACTTCGCAGCCGGTGGTGTTGCCACTCCTGCTGACGCTGCTCTTATGATGCAGTTGGGAGCAGAAGGAGTCTTTGTAGGATCCGGTATCTTCAAATCCGGCAATCCGGCTAAGAGAGCCGCTGCAATTGTACAGGCTGTCACAAACTACACAGATGCAAAACTGATTGCTGAACTTTCCGCTGACCTCGGAGAAGCCATGGTTGGAATCAACGAGCAGGAAATTGCACTTCTGATGGCTGAAAGAGGAAAATAAAGGTTACTGTTTATACTCATGCTTTGGACAGTAACAAATAAAGTAGTGCATCACAACTAAAAGACATTTTCTATAAACCTACCATAGAAAGGATTCTGCTCTGTCAGAATCCTTTCCTTAAATCAAATGAAATACACGCTGTATTATGGATTCGCTGAACACTTGTAATACAGCGTCAGATACATCTTTTATATTTAAATGAAAGGAATATTAAAAAATATGACAATCGCTGTATTAGCCTTACAGGGGGCATTTATCGAACACGAACATATGATGAAAAAACTCGGAGCAGACTGCATTGAACTGCGAAAAGCAGAAGATCTAAACAAACACTATGATGGTCTCATTCTCCCGGGCGGTGAAAGCACTGTTCAGGGAAAACTTCTGAAAGATCTTGAAATGTTTGACACTTTAAAGGAACAGATTCAAAATGGACTTCCTGTTCTTGCAACCTGTGCCGGACTGATCCTGCTTGCAGACCAGATTGACGGACAGGAGGAGACCTATTTCGGAACTATTCCAATGACTGTAAAACGTAATGCTTACGGCCGCCAGCTTGGAAGCTTCCACACTACTGCTGATGCAGCCGGAATCGGTGAGATACCTATGACCTTTATCCGTGCACCTTATGTAGAAAACGTCCGCACTGACCTTACCGGAGAAAAACCGGAAATCCTCTGCACCGTTCAGGATAAGATTGTAGGAGTAAAATATAAGAATCAGATGGGATTTGCATTCCATCCGGAACTGGATGCAGATACAAGAATACATGAAGCATTTCTGAATATGATCCATAACTGAAACTACTATTAAAGAATTTTAAATTGAGTCTACTTGATGAGATTAGGTTACTGTTCAGAACATAGCTAATCAGCAAAGTGATTAGCTATGAGAATGCATGTTTTGGCCTGAATGGCAAGATGCGTTACTGTTTGCAGCTATGCTGTGAACAGTAACGAGATTAGATCTGTAGAACCGGTCTAATCTCATCTGTTTTCATAATCATCTTTTTCTCCTGCCGTGTTCCATCCATTGTCCTATTCCTATATAAAGGAAAATCTCAAATTTCTGATCAGTCTGACTATAACAAAACACGCCTGAAAACAATTGTCTCCAGACGTGCCTCTCATTCCATGTATAATTCAAATTGTACCTTCAAAACTACATACAGTTTCAACCAACATCATCATCCAATTACCTATCACTGCTTTGGTTATGCCCTCGACCTATTAGTAACAGTCAGCTCCAT
>NZ_CAKRDI010000026.1 GCF_934309415.1 uncultured Mediterraneibacter sp. | reverse complement strand
ATTTTCAGCGAACTTTTCAATATTTCCAAGCACTTTATTCTGTTGTGAGATTTTCTCTCAAATTATTTCATTACAATGTTAATGATCTTCTTCGGAACATAAATCTCTTTGATTACATTTCCTGTCAGTTTATCAGCGATTGCTTCCTTACCTGCTGCAATGGCATCCTCTTTGGAGATATCTGCAGGAATCTCGATGACAGCTCTTGTCTTTCCGTTGATCTGAACCGGAATCTTGATCTCATCATCTTTCATCTCGCTCTCATCATATTTCGGCCATCCTGCTTTGAAGATGGTCTCTGTATGACCAAGCTGCTCCCACATCTCCTCTGCAAAGTGCGGTGCAAATGGAGAAAGAAGTACTGCGATTGTCTCCAGTGTCTCTTTGTCGATTCCGCCCTCTTTCTTTGCAATTTCAAGGAACTTGTTGTTGTACTCCATGAATCCGGAGATAACTGTATTCAGGCTGAAGCTCTCCAGTCTTGTTGTGATATCGTAAACCATTCTGTGACGGAGTTTTACCATCTCTTTTGTAGCCTGAATGTCTTTCTCCTTGCTTTCCATGAGCATGTTCCACAGACGTTTCAGGAAGCGGTTTACACCGTCGATTCCACGGTCATCCCACTCTGCATCCAGCTCCGGTGGTCCAACGAAGAGTTCGTACATTCTCAGGGAGTCGCATCCGTAATCCCGTACAAGATCATCCGGTGATACAACATTTCCTTTAGACTTACTCATCTTGATACCGTTCTTACCTGTGATCATTCCCTGATTGAACAGTTTGTGGAATGGCTCGTCAAAGTCAATTGCTCCGATGTCATACAGGAATTTTGTGTAGAATCTGGAATACAGAAGGTGCAGTACAGCATGCTCTACACCACCGATGTACATATCTACCGGAAGCATCTCATCTGCTTTCTCTCTGGATACCAGTGCCTCACTGTTATGATTATCCACATAACGCAGGAAATACCAGGAAGATCCTGCCCACTGTGGCATTGTATTTGTCTCTCTCTTAGCAGCTTTTCCACAAACCGGGCACTTGCAGTTTACCCATTCGTCAATGGCAGCAAGTGGTGATTCACCTGTTCCTGTCGGCTCATAGGATTCAACCTCTGGCAGACGAAGCGGAAGCTCTTCTTCCGGAACCGGAACATTTCCACAATCCGGGCAGTGAACGATCGGGATTGGCTCTCCCCAGTAACGCTGACGGGAGAATACCCAGTCACGCAGTTTGTAATTTACAGTTGCGCGTCCGATTCCCATCTCTTCGATCATATGCGGAGCTTCTTTCTTCAGTACAGAAGATTCCATACCATTCCATTCTCCGGAATTGATCATTGTTCCTGCTGCTTCTGTATAAGCCTCTGTCATGTTCTCGATCTCTTTACCGTCTTTTGCGATAACCTGAATGATCGGAATATTGAATTTTGTTGCGAACTCGAAGTCACGGTCATCATGAGCCGGTACACACATGATTGCTCCTGTACCGTAATCAGCCAGTACATAGTCAGACAGCCAGATTGGTGTCTTTGCTCCGTTTAACGGGTTGATCGCATAGCTTCCTGTAAATACACCAGTCTTCTCTTTATCCTGCATACGGTCTACGTTGGACTTCATAGAAGCATCGTAGATGTATTTCTCTACTGCATCTTTTGTCTCCGGTGTTGCAAGGGATGCTGCCAGTTCATGCTCCGGTGCAAGAACCATAAATGTAGCTCCGTGCAGTGTATCCGGTCTTGTTGTGTAAACTGTGATCTTCTCATCTCTTCCTTCTACCGGGAAGTCTACTTCTGCACCGTAAGATTTTCCGATCCAGTCAGCCTGCATCTTCTTAACTTTCTCCGGCCAGTCAAGTTTGTCAAGGTCATTTAACAGACGGTCTGCATATTTTGTAATACGGAGCATCCACTGACGAAGGTTCTTCTTTGTAACCTCAGCGCCGCAACGCTCACATTTACCATTTACAACCTCTTCGTTTGCAAGACCTGTCTTACAGGAAGGGCACCAGTTGATCGGGAACTCTTTCTCATATGCAAGACCTTCTTTGAACATCTTTACAAAGATCCACTGTGTCCATTTGTAGAACTCAGGATCTGTTGTATTTACTTCCATATCCCAGTCATACAGAGCTGCGATATCGTTGATCTGTCTCTTAATATTTGCAACATTGGCTGCTGTAGATTTTGCCGGGTGAACTCCCATCTTAATCGCGTAGTTCTCAGCCGGAAGACCGAATGCATCCCATCCCATCGGATGAACGATGTAATAACCCTGCTGTAATTTATAACGGCTCCATACATCAGAGATAACATATCCTCTCCAGTGTCCTACATGAAGACCATTTCCAGACGGATATGGGAACATATCCAGACAGTAATATTTATCTTTTTTCTTTCCGTTGTCATCCACTCTTGGATTTACCGGAGTCTCTTCCCATTTTTCACGCCATTTTTTCTCAATGGCTTTGTGATTGTAAACAATCTTTGTACCCATGTACTTAATTCCTCTCTTTCATTAAAGTAATCAACCAGATTTTCATCCAGCCAGTCCTATGGTATACAACCTGATCCAAATACCTGCTATTCTTCTGTACTCTGTAAACTACCATTCAGAAAACATCTGTAAATAATAAACTGCAGGCTCCCGTATCAGTAACAGACACATCTGACATCAGACATATCAGTAATAAAAGAAAGCCTCTTCTTCTCATATATTCAAGAGACGAAAAGGCTTTAATTCCGTGGTACCACTCTTGTTCATCCGGTTTTCACCAGATGCACTCATTGATTCTGTAACGGGAATTCCCGCTTTCGGCTAATGATTTCTTTCACCGAAAGAACTCCAAGGTCAGTTCAAAGTTTGTGTTGCTGTCTCACACCTGCCGACAGCTCTCTGAGAAACACCTGTATCTTCTACTACTCCTCTTCTGCGTTTTTGCAATATACTCATTTATTATAGAAACTATGTTAAAATAAGTCAAGTTCTATTTTCCATTTTCTGCGGGTTTTTTGTTACTGTTTGCAGGTTACCTGGGAACAGTAACGGTTTTTATATGTGATTTTACGATCAGTTTTCCATAACAAGCTGCCAGCATCTGCTGGAACAGGGTTGCGATCATAACCGGGAAGAGAACTTCTCCCGGGAAATACTGTGCCGCAATCACTGCGCCGGCACTGATATTGCGAAGTCCCGCTCCAAATGCCATGGAAATGACATTCTCCTGTTTCTGCTTCATCAACAGTGCTACGCCCCATCCAAGCGCATAAGCTGTCGCTGCAAGCGCAAGGATCGTCAATGCTGTACATACTCTCTGAAATGTCATATGCTTCACATACGGCGCCACTTTGGAAGAATTGGATGTAACTACAAAGATCATACAGATTTTTGACCATGGTGCAAGCTTCTGCGGCCATGTTTCCTTCACTTTCCCACCACTGATCTGATTCAGGCTCATTGCAAGAAGCGCCGGGATCGCGATCATAAATATCAGATCTTTCATCATACCGGTTGTGTCCATCTGCACATTCGCCCCAACCAGGATCCGCAGTGTTGTTGGAATCACAAATGGTGCAAGTACTGTATCCACTACGACAAGTGCTAAGGCTAATGTGTTGTTTCCATTATAAATGGACACCCACATCAGTCCGACCACAGCAGCCGGCACACTGAATTCCAGAACCATTCCCGTGATCAGATTCGGATTGCTGCTAAAGAACAGATGCCCTGCGCCCCATGCCGCAGACGGAAGTACCACATGAAGCAATACAAAAACCGTGATCAATGGAAGCGGATGCCGAAATACATTTTTTACATCTTTAAATGATGACTTCAACGCCCCGATAAATGTCATCACTGCAAATACATACGACACGTAAGGAACTCCATATCTTGTATAATCTGAAAACAAAATTCCCACGATCATACACGTCGGAGTCACAAACGCCATTCGCTTCTGCAAAAAATCATTGAATCTCTGTAACATCTTCTCTTCCTTTCATATTTTATTACAGACCCTTGGCTATCTTCGGCTTCCATTCTACTACTGTTCCTTCCGCAAGGCTCTTCTGCACATCGATCAGACGCTGGTTCTCCGATCCACGGAACAACAACGTAATATTCTTTTTCTCCTCCACAAATCGTCCATCCACCAGAACATCCAGCATGGACAGCATCTCATCTGTATACTCGCAGCGTGCTCTGCTTTCTCCCTGAAGTTCTTTATCAAACAGATAGCCACTGTAACACCAGATGTTCTTCTCCGGATAACGTGCTTTCACTTTTTTTAAAAAAGGAAGCAGCACCTTCTGGTTCTCCGGTTCAAAAGGCTCTCCTCCAAGAAGCGATAATCCATCAATATACCCTGCGTTCAGTGCTTCCAGAATCTCTTCTTCCGTCTCGGAAGTGAATTCTTTTCCATAATTAAAATCCCAGGTCACACTGTTAAAGCATCCTTTACAGTGATGCGTGCACCCAGACACGAAGAGAGCGACTCTGACACCCTCTCCGTTTGCAATATCACATTTTTTTATTTCTCCGTAATTCATTCTTCTTCTTTCTACCTTCTCATTTTTCTTTTTTCCAGATATGAATCCAGTTTCATCAGACTGCATGCATGTCTTAAGCTCAGTTTCATTCTCCGGTTGCAGGAAGCATCTGCTGTTGCAATTTTCTTACTGTACGCTCTTCATAACGTTCCAGCAGAATATCCCCATAGACCACCTTTTCAAGGAGCTGACTCACACGGGTATACTGTCCCGGCTGCACTGCCTCGATCTTTTCTGCAATCTCCTGATCTACCACTTCCGTATTCCATCCAAGCCGGCTCTCTATCCTTTGGAGTTTCAGCCAGAAATTCCCCTGTCTTATCCATAAAATTTATAATAACATTCTTTGATAAATCATTCAATAAAGACAAAGGAAATAGCTTAAAGCTCCGCTAACTTTAAGCTATTTCCTGTAAATTCTCTTTTTATATTGTGTTCTATTACATAAAAACCATTGTTTACAGATGAAGTACTCTCTCTTTAATCTCCTGGGTTCTTCCCTGATTCCAGAACTGAGTTCCGATGTATCCACAGGTACGTCTTGCCACATTCAGCGTATCCTGATTGCGGTTTCCGCAGTGCGGACACTCCCATACCAGCTTTCCTTCCTCATCTGTCACTACCTGAATCTCACCGTCGAATCCACATTCCTGACAGTAATCGCTCTTTGTGTTGAGCTCTGCATACATAATGTTGTCATAGATGAAACGGATCACCTGAAGTACTGCTGCGATATTATCCTTCATATCCGGAACTTCTACATAGCTAATCGCTCCGCCTGTAGAAAGTGCCTGGAACTGAGACTCAAATTTCAGTTTGGAGAATGCATCAATCTCCTCACCAACATATACATGATAACTGTTCGTGATGTAATTCTTATCTGTAATTCCCTGTACAATTCCAAATCTCTTCTGAAGACATTTTGCAAACTTGTAAGTAGTACTCTCGATTGGAGAACCATAGATACTGAATGCGATATTTGTCTCATTCTTCCACTGATTACATGAATCATTCATATGCTGCATTACCTTCAGTGCAAACGGTGTAGCCTCCGGATCTGTGTGAGACTTTCCAGTCATATATTTCACACATTCATACAGTCCTGCATAACCAAGAGAGATTGTAGAATATCCGCCGTACAGCAACTTGTCGATCGGTTCACCTTTTTTCAGTCTTGCAAGTGCTCCGAACTGCCACAGGATCGGTGCTGTGTCAGAAAGTGTACCTTTCAGTCTCTCGTGTCTGCACATCAGCGCACGGTAGCAGAGATCCAGTCTCTCATCAAAGATCTTCCAGAACTTATCCATGTCCCCGCCGGAAGAAAGTGCCACATCTACCAGGTTGATTGTTACCACTCCCTGATTGAAACGTCCATAGAACTTATAATTTCCGTTCTCATCTTTCCATGGGCTTAAGCAGCTTCTGCATCCCATAACCGGGAAACAGTTTCCTTCTTTAAGTTCTTTCATCTTCTTCTCGGAAATATAGTCCGGTACAAGACGTTTTGCTGTACATTTTGCAGCCAGCTCTGTCAGATAGTAATACTGACTTCCTTCTTCGATGTTATCCTCTTCCAGAACGTAGATCAGTTTCGGGAATGCCGGTGTCACCCACACACCTGCTTCATTCTTAACGCCCTGATAACGCTGACGAAGTGTCTCCTCGATGATCATCGCAAGGTCTTTTTTCTCAGATGCACTCTTGGCTTCATTCAGGTACATGAATACTGTAAGGAACGGAGCCTGACCGTTTGTTGTCATCAGTGTGATCACCTGATATTCAATTGTCTGAACACCCTTTGTGATTTCTTTTTTCAGTCTTCTCTCAACGATCTCATTGAGTACATCTTCCGGATATTCCATTCCAACCAGTGCCTGCTCCTCGATCACCTCTTTGCGGATCTTGTTTCTGGATACCTGAACAAACGGTGCAAGATGCGCCAGAGAAATACTCTGTCCGCCATACTGGTTGCTGGCTACCTGTGCAATGATCTGTGTGGCAATGTTACATGCTGTGGAGAAGCTGTGCGGTTTTTCGATCATAGTTCCGCTGATGACCGTTCCGTTCTGAAGCATATCCTCCAAATTGACCAGATCACAGTTATGCATATGCTGGGCATAGTAGTCTGAATCATGGAAATGAATGATTCCTTCTTTGTCTGCCTCCACAATATCATGTGGGAGCAGCATTCTCTGTGTCAGATCACGACTTACTTCTCCTGCCATGTAATCTCTCTGTACACTATTGACTGCCGGGTTCTTATTAGAGTTCTCCTGTTTTACCTCTTCGTTGTTGTACTCGATCAGAGAAAGAATTCTGCTGTCTGTTGTATTTGCCTTGCGCACAAGAGAACGTTTGTATCTGTATCTCACATACTTTCTCGCCAGTTCGAAAGCTCCCATTGCCATGATCTGATTCTCAACCATATCCTGAATCTCTTCTACAGAAACCGCACGGTGCATTCTGTTACATTTGAACTCAACGAATTCCGCGATCTCCTCGATCTGATTGTCTGACAGACATCTTTCTCCTGTATCCATGTCTGCCTTTGTCACTGCAACGATTATTTTCTGAATATCAAAAACCTCTTCCGATCCATTTCTCTTGATTATTTTCATTTGCGCATCTCCTCACATTTCACATTTACCAGGGAACAGACTGTTACCGCTCTCATTCCATACCGGGTGCCAGCAGAAGTCCTTTTGATACTGTTTACAGATGCTCCTGTGAACAGTATCGTTCTGTTTCCTTTGTTCCTGTTCTGGTGTCTGAAACCTATTGTAATACAAAATATAGTGGAATGCAATGGTAAAAACACATGATGATGTATTTTCAGAACTTCTCTCTCTTTTTCCCAGTTTTTCATTTAATGGTGTATCTTTCTTATTTATTTTCTACAAAGCTTGCTTTTACTATGAATTATCTGTCTTCTCGCACTTCATTTTTTTGCGTAAAAAAACAGTCCGTTTCCACTTTTATCAGTAAAACAGACTGTTTTTTCTTCTCTTTCAAACAGGAAATATTTCTTGATACTTTTCCTGTTATCTGAATATTCTAACTATTAAATTTTATTAATAGGATCCGTTGTGCTTCGCATGAAATTCTTTTGTTTCCTTCACGACCACACCATTCAATACAAGCAGTGCGATCAGGTTTGGGAACGCCATCAGTGCATTAAAGATATCAGCAATATTCCATACAGCTGCAACTGTCATGTATGGTCCGATGAATACTGCAATGATATAAAGCCAGCGATATCCTTTTACAACGCCCTTGTTCTTATTAAACAGATACTCTACGCAACGTTCACCATAGTAATCCCATCCAAGGATTGTGGTAAATGCGAAGAATACCAGACAGAGCATCAGTGAAAATGTAGCTACGAATCCCGGGAACGGGAGTCCCTTCTGGAATGCATCCATCGTGATCTCCACACCTTCCAGATCCGGATTCAGCCAGGATCCTGCAATTACAATGGAAAGACCTGTCATAGTACAGATTACAATCGTGTCAATAAATGTACCTGTCATAGATACAAGTCCCTGACGTACCGGTTCTTTTGTTCTGGCTGCGGCTGCCGCGATTGGCGCACTACCAAGACCGGATTCATTAGAGAAGATTCCTCTTGCCACACCTTTCTGCATGGCAACGAACATAGAACCTACTGCTCCACCTGCAAGTGCACTTCCTGTAAATGCAGATTTAATAATTGTTGCAAATGCTCCCGGCACTGCTGTGATATTTGTAATAATAATGATTAGTGCAAGCCCTACATACAGTACAGCCATAAATGGCACTACTACTTCAGATACTTTGGAAATTCTCTGAATTCCTCCGATTACAACCAGTCCGACACAGAGTGTCAGGATCAGTCCTGCGATCACAGTTGCCCAGGAATACTCCCCGCCGAACAGCGCTACTGTATGTGCCATATTCGGATCAAAGAAGTTCTTAACCGCAGAAGCAATACTGTTCACCTGTGTAAATGTTCCGATTCCAAACAAACCTACACCTGCTCCAAAGAATGCGAACAGTTTTGCAAGCCATTTCCAGTTCTTTCCCATACCGTTTTCGATATAGTAGAAAGGTCCTCCAAGAACATGTCCATCCTCGTCGATCGTACGATATTTAATTGCCAGAAGACCTTCCGAATACTTTGTAGCCATTCCGAAAAATGCTGCCAGAACCATCCAGAACAGTGCTCCAGGTCCTCCGACTGCAATTGCAGTAGCGACTCCGGCGATATTACCTGTTCCGATCGTTGCAGACAGTGCAGTACAAAGTGCACCGAAACTGGTGACTTCTCCGTGTCCGTCTTCTTCATCTTTAAACATGAATTTGAAAGCTTTGCCAAGATGCCTGATCTGTACAAGACCAAGTCTGGCTGTCAGAAAGATACCCGTTGCCATAATGAGGCAGATCAGTGGCATACCCCACACAGCATTGTCGATTACAGTGATAATTTGATTGATTTGTGCAAACATTCCTTTATTCCTCCATCCTTTTGCCTGAGAGACTCGCGGTCTGATGCCGCTTACACCTTCGGCGCTCTTTCAAATCACCAGTTGAAAGAGACTCTCCTGAGTATTTTCTCTTTCGTGCTTTAACACGATAAAACAAATCATAACACTTTGTTTTTAAAAATGCAATATTTCATTTCCATTTTGTTTATATGGGTTACTTATAATTAATAATAAATAGAAAAACGTGTCTGCAATTTACAGTTGCAGACACGCCTGTAACGCACCAGAAATGCTCTTTTTACCCCAACGCCACATCCAGGATCATCATTAATACAAATCCGGCCGCCACTCCAATTGTGCTGATATTAGAATGTTCTCCTACCTGCGCTTCAGGAATCAGTTCTTCTACGACCACATAGATCATGGCTCCTGCCGCAAATGCCAGAAGATACGGAAGCAACGGAAGAATCATACCCGTCAGCAAAATTGTGATCATTGCACCAATTGGTTCCACAATTCCCGAAAGCACTCCATAGACAAAGGATTTGCCTTTTGAATTTCCCTGTTCTTTCAACGGCATGGAGATAATTGCTCCTTCCGGAAAATTCTGGATTGCGATTCCGATCGACAATGCGAATGCTCCTGTCATCGTGATCATTGCATTTTCTGCAAGAACTCCTGCAAAAGTTACTCCAACTGCCATTCCTTCCGGTATGTTATGCAAGGTGACTGCAAGGACAAGCATGGTTGTTTTTTTTAAATGGGAAGGAACTCCTTCCGGCTTTTCTTCTGTGAAATGCAGATGCGGCGTCACTGTATCAAGCAATAGCAGAAATCCCATTCCAAGAAGAAATCCCGTCGCTGCCGGGATCCAGGCGGTTCCGCCTTCCTGCTCCGCCATATCAATGGACGGAATCAGAAGAGACCATACTGAAGCTGCGATCATCACACCGGATGCAAATCCAAGCAGCAGTTTCTGTACTTTCTGGTTCATCTCCTGACGCATAAAAAATACCATCGCCGATCCCAGTGCGGTCCCGGCAAATGGTATTAAAATTCCTAAAATAACATTCTGGTTCATCGTTCTCTCCCTTTCTGCTTCGTTCTTATACAGCCATTTCAAATCCACTTTCAAAAGCAATCATCCGCAAAATTTAAATTTACGATTTACACTACATTATAACTAATATACATTACAAGTTGCTCTTCAATGGTAACCTGTAAACATCGCGAACCACTGCTTTCACAGCCAATATTCGTTTCTTTGCTTTTCTCAACTCTATTATATACTATTCAGTGGGGAGATTTTTGGTTATTGTTCAGACCAAAGCTAATCACCTTGCTGATTAGCTTTGAGGATGCACGTTACGCCTTCTTTGCAAGCTCTTTTCCTGCTGCTTTCAGCTCTTCGATCACGTCATCTTCCGGAGTTTCATTTGCAATGATTCCCTCTTCACGTACAAGTACTGCACCTGCGTTTTTCATACGCTCAGCCCAGTCTCTCATCCATTCTCCGTCTCCCCATCCGTAAGATCCGAATAACAGGATATTCTTACCGGATACAAGTGACTCAAGTTCTTCTACGAATGGCTCCATCTCTGAATCTTCAAGCTGCTCTGATCCCATGGAAGGGCATCCAAGTGCGAATGCATTTGCGCTTGCTGTCGCTGCTGCATCAGCGCTTCCAACTTCAAGAAGTTCTGCTTCCTGTCCAGCTTCCTTGATTCCTTCTGCTACTGCCTCAGCCATAGCCTGTGTGTTACCTGTTCCACTCCAATATACTACTGATACGCTCATGATTATACCTCCAAAATTTCCCGGATACTTTTTCCGTCTAAAAATTCATTCACCGCACATTCTTTCGCACGGTCATATTCCTTGAAAATCATCCTGGCTCCGTTTGGATCACTATAGACTTTCCAATAACCAGTCATTAGAGATTCTCTTCCTTCTTTTTCAATAAAACCTTTGACATCCTCGATCGGGTATCCAAGAAAGACTCCTATTTCGTGTGGAAATTCCATGCCTTTTTCAGAACATTCTTTGACTCTTCCGGTCAGTCTTTCCAACATCTGCTGCAGATTCATTTCACGGTATCCATACTGTACGATCAGTTCTCTTGCCGGTGCTTCATTCACATGAGCTTCCAGTTCATCAGGGCGATAGAAAAGGACAAGGCATTTCCCCTCTGAACATGACAGTCTGTGATAGGTCACACTCATTCCTTTGAAAAGATCCTTCAGATATGGGTAGAGATCTGCATCCATGGAAATGAGACAGGACACTTTCAGACCTTTCAAAAATGGCGCACACTGCAGCACAACCTGAAATTTCAGTCTCACTCTCCGGTTTTCATTTTTTAAATAATAGGATAATACTTCTGTTGGCATGGTTTCTCCTTTTTTGAGAATGGTTTTCAATTGCTATTATGGTATCATACTTGAGAATCATTTTCAATATCATAATCGAGAACTTTTCTCATTTTGTACTTTTTTAAGAACATTTTTTTATTTTCCTATGACTGTTACCATCTCGCCATAAACACCTTGTTAACGTTACCTTTAACAAATACAAAACCACAACCCAATTTGGTCTCCTTGTTCAACACCTGCAAACCACACATGCAATAAAATGCAATTTCATTTTTATACATTCTGTAAACTACTTTATCAATTTTATGAACAGCCTTATTATCTTCTCAATTTGTTATCTTTATGCAGTTTTACACTGTTTTTCAGCCCTTTCTTTCTCTTTCCGTCATTCCGCATAATTTTTTTATCCTTTTTCTTCTTTTTTTAGTTGTTACTAACATATGTTTAGTGTATAATGAAATTAGAATATTTGAGAGGTGAAACAAACTCAAACAATAATTACTTACATAAAGGAGAGATTCGCCATGGTAAATTTAATCACAGGCCCAAGAGGCAGCGGAAAAACACAGCAAATGATTGATCTTGCAAACGAGAAGGTTAAAACATCTTCCGGTAATGTCGTATTTATTAAAAGAAGTCACAAGGATACTTATTCTGTGGATTTCAACATCCGTGTAATCCGGATGGCAGATTATCCTGACATTCTGACACTTGAGGAATTTGTTGGATTCCTGTACGGCATGGCAGCCGGCAATCATGATATTGAAGCTGTATTTATTGACAGTATTTTAAAACAGGCTAATATCACAATTGAAAGCCTTCCGTCATTCATTCAGAAATTAAGCAAGATTTCTACAGAAAACAATATCGATTTCTATCTCAGCGTTAGTGTTGACAAGAATGAGATTCCTGAACTTGATACTCTCGAGTGTACAGTATTATAAATTGTTTCCTTCTCTGAACGGAATTTATCCTCTCTGAGAGGTAAAAAGAAGCGATGAAAAATGACATTTTCTCATTTTTCATCGCTTCTTTTATTTCATTGACATTCCTGTTTCTTTTACGTTATGCACTGCGATATTCCCCTTGCAGAACAGTTACTGTTCACAGGTAACCTGCAAACAGTAACGCATCTCGCCATTTAGGATCATCTGCGACGATGGGCGAGATGCATTCAGGCCAAAACGTGCATCCCCAAAGCTAATGCGTTTCCTCTGTCATATCTGATTCATTTGACGCATTCACATCATCTGTATCCTCTGTGTTCTCTGCCTTCTCAGTTCCATTCAGGGAAAGTACCGTGTTCGTCTGCTCTCCCTCTTTGTATTCCAGCGTCACTTCGTCCCCTTCGTTATAGCGGATCACATCAATGAAATCTACCACTGAAATATCAAAGATTGCATCTGAACCGGATACCATCAGGTAATAATGTGAATTTCCATCCACAACACCCTGAGCGATCCTGGTGATTTTTCCTGTAATCGTCTCCACAGAACGGATATCAGCCGCTTCTGTCTTGATTCCATTCTTGTACATTAGATTAGTGTAGGAATCCTGACACTCGCTGACTGTATCTCCGATTGCTACGACCTGATATTTCTGAACATTTACCATGGCATACTTCTTCACCAGTCCGGCATCATCTTTCAGTGCGATAAAATATGTCGGCTCTCCGGAAATGTTCAAAAGCAGCGGAAATGTTGCTGTATAATGCAGGTTCTGTACCTGACCTTCCGCAGAAGACATTGCCGATTTCTCTGTCGCACCTTCCACCTCATAGAACTTTGTTTCCATCGTTCTCTGGTTCATCAGTACAAATCCTACGTTAGACTGATCACCTGTGATAGAAGTAACGCCTGTATAAACCCATACATCATCGTCCACTGCCAGATAGTTATAACCATCCGTTGTCTCAAGACAGTCCTTCTGACCAAGCACACTGTTGAAGAATCCATGTTTCAGTGTTCCGTAATAATCATATAGTTCCACCAGAAGATCTGCAGAATAAGCGCGGTCGATCCACTGTGGTGCATCTTCGATCGCATAATCTTCTGTCTCTCCTGTGATTGCATTACACAGTACCACTCTTCCGACTGTAGCTCCGCCGAACAGACCGATATTATATTTTCTCACCGGACAGATCCAGTACGGTGTTCCCTCTTCATCGATCTCAAAACTCAGATCGTTGAAAATATAAGTCGGATAGCTGAATCTGAGATGGCGGTAAATATTCCGGTTGAAATGATCGCTGGTCGTATACTTCATTCCATGCTCCAGCTTCACAAGTTCTGTATTCTGTGTCGCCATATCAATCTTAATATAGGCCGGAATCCCTTCCTTCATATTCGTAAACCATTTGATCAGGCTGGCATATTTCAGCGGTGATACTCTTACCGGACGATCCTGATAGTTGATCTGGGAATACAGCTCATCCACCTCGAACTGAGACACCATATCAACCATACTTCCCATCTTTCTGTCACCGAGTAACTGTGCAGAATCTTTATCAAGAAGCGGGATCTGATCAAAAGAGCGTTCCTCCACGTCTTTTTCAAAGACACTGTTCTCCACTTTCATCAGCTTCTGATATTTCTTCGCATTGATGATCGGAGATGAAAGAAGACTTCCAATCAGATATGCTGCCACAAGCAGGATCAAAATTCCTGCAAACACCTTGACTCCTTTCGACTCTTTCAGCTCATACGGAGCCATCTTTTTCTTTCCTACAAAAATAGCCCCTGCCAGAATCACCGCAACAAACACAAAAATCCACGTTTCTGTCGCATGCAGATTGATCGCCGGAAGAGCCGCATAATAATAAATTCCAAGAACTACAAGAATTCCCAGAACTGCTGCTAATTTCACTTTAAATTTTTTCATAATTTTCCTCACTTTAATCATTGACGGATTCTTCCGCCTTCTCACTAGAGCATTTTTCACCCACACTTTGGTATAAAGCATCTAAATCCATCAGCGCGATATCTTGTCAAGCGGATATTCGCAATCCGCTTCGCTACTTGCTCATAACCGAATAACTGCTCCGCAGTTTATCAGAAGGAGCTTGCACTCCTCCTGATACAAGCAAGTCCCCACCCACTGCTTATTGCTTTTCGCAATTGAAGCAGGGGACTTACTTGATTCGGTTAAAATCGTTACTGTTCACAGGTAACCTGCAAACAGTAACGTATCTCGCCATTTAGAATCGCCTACGGCGATGGGCGAGATACATTCAGGACAAAACGTGCATCCTCCATGCCAATCAGCGGAGTGATTGACATGGGAGTGAACAGTAACTTAAAATCTTCTTCTCCACAGATCCGGAGACAGAAGAAGCAGATACGGGAAAATCTCCAGTCTTCCGATCAGCATGTCCATGCAGAATACAATCTTGGACAGTGGTGAAAACATATGGAAGTTTTCTACCGGACCCACCTGTGAAATACCAGGTCCCACATTACTGAGCGTTGTGAGAACACTGCTGAATGTTGTCGCAAAATCAAAATCATCAATTGACACGATCAGAATAGACATAATCAGGATCAGAATATAGCAGGCCAGATAAATATTGATATTACGCAATGTATCTTTTCCTACACGTTTTCCATTTACCTTGATCACAGTTACTGCATTCGGATGTAGAATCTTCCTTACTTCCTGACGGATTGATTTCCAGATGATCATCAGACGGCTTATCTTAATACCACCGCCGGTTGATCCCGCGCAGGCTCCCACAAACATGATCGCCAGCAGGATTGTCTTCGACAGCTCGGGCCATCGATTGAAATCTGCCGTACAGAATCCTGTTGTTGTGATCACAGATGCAACCTGAAAAGATGCATATCTGAATGCATGGAACACATTTCCATAAATCCGGAGAATATTCCCTGTAATTACAAGTACGGAAGTTCCAATGATTCCAAAATACACCCACATCTCTTCATTCTTCAGTGCTGTTTTCCAGTCTTTCATCAGAACAAGGAAATACAGGTTAAAATTAATACCAAACAGAATCATAAAGATCGTGATCACACCATCAATATATGCACTGTCATAAAATCCTATGCTGGCATTCTTATTGGAGAATCCTCCGGTTCCTGCTGTACTGAACGCATGCAGCAGCGCATCATACAGGCTCATTCCGCCCAGCATCAGAAATACTACTTCTGCCGCTGTCAGGGCAAAATACATCTCATACAGAAGTCTTGCCGTATGTCTTGCCTTTGGAACCAGTTTGTCCGCCTCCGGTCCCGGTACTTCCGCACGCATCAGAGGCATGGCATTATCATCATCCAGTGTTGTGATCATCATTACAAACACAAGCACTCCCATTCCGCCGATCCAGTGTGTCAGGCTTCGCCAGAATGCAATTCCTTTCGGAAGGATCTCAATATCTGTCAGAATCGTAGATCCCGTTGTCGTAAATCCGGACACTGTCTCAAAAAATGCATCTATATACTGTGGAATACTTCCTGAGATCACAAATGGAAGTGCTCCAAATGCAGACCAGAGAATCCACGCAAAACCAACTATTGCAAATCCTTCTTTACTATAGATCTGCTTCGCTTTCGGAAGTTTTCTTCCAAGCAACAGATAAATTACCATCAGCATGGCAGATACAATCAGGAAAGACAGAGCACTCTTTTCTCTGTACAGTAGAGAAACAAACGCCGGAATCAAAAGAACAATCGCCTCTACCCCCATCATCTTGCCTAAAATATAAGCTATCATTCGTTTATTCATGTTTCTGCACCTACATCAAAATATCTTTAATATCTTCGATCTGCTTTTCCATTGTAACAACAACGACACTGTCGCCTACTTCAATACAGTCTTCTCCACCCGGGATAATGATCTGTCGTTTTCTGGCAATGCATACAATCAGGTTGTTCGGTTTCAGTGAGAGATCCCGAAGTGGAATTCCGGTATAACTCGTCTCTGATTTCACAATAAATTCCAGAGCTTCTACCTGACCGTCTACCAGCTGGTACATCGTCTCCACATTGGCACTGCCCTGTGAGTTCTTTCTTGCTCTCACGTAACTCATAATGGAATCCGCAGTCGCTGTCTTCACCGATACAATACTGTCAATTCCGAAGTCTTCCACCATCCGTGCACGTCGGTCTTCATTTACCTTTGTGACGATCTTCACTACATTCTGGCTCTTCGCAAAGAGTGACAGAATGATATTCTCTTCATCCATCCCTGTTAATGCCACGAATGCATCTGTGTCTTCGATTCCTTCTTCCTGCAGCAGATCATGATCCGTCGCATCTCCATGAATGATCGTTGCTTTTGGAAGCAGCTCGCAGAGTTCCTCACATCGTTTCTTATCCTGTTCAATGATCTTGATCTGCATTCCCAGTGTACTTAACTGTGTCGCAAGATAATAACCTACTCTTCCGCCTCCGCAGATCAGCACCTTTTTGATCTTCTCTTTGCGCTTTCCATTTAATTTAAAGAAACGTTCCAGATCCCGGTGGGATGCTGCAATATGAAGCTTGTCTCCTGCCTGCAGACAGTAGTCACCATCCGGGATTCTCACATCATCTCCACGTTCCACAGCACATACCAGCAAACGGATCTGAAATCTGTTATACATCTCCGCAAGAGTCAGACCATTCAGATTACTTTCACTTCCAACCGGAAGTTCGATCAGCTCTACTCTTCCTTTTACAAATGTCTCAATCTGGCTGGCATCCGGGAACAATAGCAATCTGCTGATCTCATCTGCCACGATCAGCTCCGGATTCACCGCCATACTCAGATGAAGATCTTCTTTCAAAAGTCCGATCTGGCGGAAATAGATTGGATTACGCACACGTGCGATCGTGTGTTTTGCACCCAGTTTTCTGGAAATCAGACAGCTCAGCATATTGCACTCATCCGCCGATGTACATGCGATCACAAGATCTGCATGAGAAACATCTGCCTGCTTAAGCACCTCAGCATCTGCTCCATTTCCTGCAACACAGGCAATGTCCAGACGATCCGTCGCATAACGAAGCTTCTTTTCATCACTGTCGATCATTACTACATCATATTTTTCGGCAGAAAGTTGTCTCGCTAATTTGTATCCTACTTTTCCATCGCCGATTATAATAATTCTCATTTCTTTTCCCTCTGTATCATCTCAGCATATTTTCAACTATCCGGCTGTTTATTCAGATGTGGTCCTTTCCCGCCGGATTGTTGTTTTTTCCTACTTTTCCTCACCTGTTTCAGGGTAAGCAGAGCCAATTATAGCACCTTTGCATATAAAGCACAACAATCTTTTCAGAATCTTTACACGAAACTTACTCTGGCCATTCCTGTTCACAGCATAGCTGTAAACAGGAACGCATCTCGCCATTTAGAATCACCTTTGGCGATGGGCGAGATACCTTCAAGACAATACGTACATCCTCCATGCCAGTCAGCGGAGTGATTGACATGGAAGTGAACAGCCTCAATTCTTTTTTGTAAGTCATAAAGAGGACACACTATGTATGCCCTCTCCTCCATATAACTTTTCGTCTTTCTTATCTATTCCCATCCATCGGACATTTAATTCCGATTCTATGGTCTTTTCTTTATTCTTCCACTGCTCTTGCTGCGATTTCCTTCTCCTGTACATCGGATGGAGCCTGCTCATATCTTGCGAATGTATATTCATATGTGCCGCGTCCACCTGTCATGGAACGAAGTGTTGTGCAGTATCCGAACAGTCCTGTCATTGGGATGTCTGCCTCGATGACCTGTTTGCCACCTGCGATTGGAGTCATTCCAAGTACACGTCCGCGTCTCTTGTTCAGATCACCCATTACATCTCCTGTGTAATCATCCGGAACTGTTACTTTCAAAGATGCGATAGGTTCAAGGAGTACCGGTGTTGCTTCCATGAATCCTTTCTTGAATGCCTGGATCGTAGCTGTCTTAAATGCCATCTCGGAAGAATCTACCGGATGATAAGATCCATCATATAATGTAGCTTTTACGCCAACTACCGGATATCCTGCCAGAGGTCCCTTCACTACAGATTCCTGAAGTCCCTTCTCAACTGCCGGGAAATAGTTCTTCGGAACTGCTCCTCCGACAACGCATTCTTCAAATACAAATGGAGTCTCAAGATCTCCGGATGGTTCAAATTTCATCTTTACATGTCCGTACTGTCCATGTCCACCACTCTGTTTCTTGTATTTGGAATCCACATCAGAATTCTTGCGGATTGTCTCTCGGAATGCTACTTTCGGTGTCTCCAGTGTAATCTCTACTTTATATCTTGCTGCCAGTTTACTTGCTGCGATCTCAAGATGCTGGTCGCCCATACCATAAAGCAGTGACTGTCTGTTTTCACTGTCATTTACCGCTTTCAGTGTTACATCTTCTGCTGTCATTCTTGCCAGAGCCTGTGATACTTTGTCTTCATCGCCTTTATTCTTTACCTTGTATTTCATATATGTATAAGGTACGGAATAATCTGTCTTTCCGTAAGATACCGGTGTACCCTTGACAGAAAGTGTATCTCCTGTACGGGTATTGGTAAGTTTTGCGATAGCTCCGATATCACCTGCAAACAGTTCAGATACTTCTGCCGGTTTACTTCCGCACATTGTATAAAGTTTTCCCGGTTTTTCCTCTGCATCTGTATCTACATTATAAAGTACATCATCCCCTTTGAGCACTCCTGAGCATACCTTTACAAAAGAATACTTTCCAATAAACGGATCTACCATTGTCTTGAATACATATGCAGATTTTGCTTTTGCGAAATCATAGTCTGCTTCAAAGATCTCGTTTGTTCTGCGGTTGATTCCTGCGCAGGTTCTCTTGTCCGGACTTGGGAAGAATCTTACGATGTCAGACAGCAGATTGGCAACACCCTGTGCCTGAATATTAGATCCCATCGCAACCGGTACGATATCTCCGTCCATAACCTCTGTACGCATGGCTGCGCGGATCTCTTCTACAGAGAACTCTTCTCCGTTGAAATAACGCTCCATGAATTCTTCACTTGTCTCTGCAACAGCTTCCATCAGAGAATCTCTTAAGATCTCCAGGTTTGGTTTACAGTAATCCGGAATCTCACATTCTTCTCTCTGTCCGATTCCTGTATATCTTCTTCCTGCATTTTTAATGATATTGATATATCCAACCAGTTTCTCATTCTCACGGATCGGCTGGAAATGTGGCGCGATCTTCTTGCCGTAACGTACTGTCAGATCTTCTACTACCTGACGGAAACTTGCATCATCCACGTCCATCTCTGTAACATAGATCATTCTCGGAAGATTATACTTGTCACACAGTTCCCACGCTTTTTCTGTTCCAACCTGTACACCGGCTTTTCCGGATACTACAATCACGGCTGCATCTGCTGCACTGACTGCCTCTTCTACTTCTCCTACGAAATCAAAGTATCCAGGAGTATCAAGGATATTGATCTTTGCTTTTTCCCATTCAATCGGTACAAGACTTGTGCTGATTGAAAAACCGCGTTTCTGTTCCTCTTTATCAAAATCGCTGACTGTATTTGCCTCTGCGACTTTACCCATACGATTTGTAGCGCCGGAAACGTATAACATAGCCTCTGTAAGACTTGTCTTTCCACTTCCACCGTGTCCAAGTAATACCACATTTCTAATTTCGTCTGTTCTGTAAACCTTCATGCTGCTGCCTCCTTGTTTGTAGTTAATCTGTTGTCCCATCCACAGATGCATCCGTTCAGAGGACAACAATATGCACATTTAAATCATTCACAACTATGCATGTCATAGATATATTGTACTAAAACTTTTCAATAATTACAACTATTTTATATATTTTTCACATATTATTATGATTTATCGTTACTGTTCACTCCCATGTCAATCACTCCGCTGATTGACATGGAGGATGCACGTATTGTCTTGAATGCATCTCGCCCATCGCCAAAGGCGATTCTAAATGGCGAGATACGTTACTGTTTGCAGCTGCGCTGTGAACAGTAACCAGTAACAGCCCTTTCTTAATTAATCCAGAATTGTTTACTTTTGTACTTTGCCGTGTTAAAATACTATGAGATCAGGAGACATATTTAACTGCCTCTATATTTATAACAAAACAGAAAGGACATTTACATCATGATTTCTAAAAAGATTGGATTTATTGGACTCGGACTCATCGGCGGTTCCATCGCCAAAGCAATTCGCCAGTATTATCCAGATTACGATATTATTGCCTTTGATAAAAATAAAGAATCACTTGCCCTGGCAGTTCAGGAAGGTACGATCCACACCGCCTGCTCTTCCATTGATGATAATTTCAAAGGATGCGCCTATATCTTTCTGTGCGCTCCTGTAACATACAATGCAGCTTATCTTGCACAGTTGAAAAATCTGATCGACAGGGACTGTATCCTGACCGATGTAGGAAGCGTAAAAACTTCTATCCATAAGGAAGTAATCCGTCTCGGTATGGAAGATTCTTTTATCGGCGGACATCCAATGGCTGGTTCAGAAAAAAGTGGCTTTACGAATTCCAAAGCACATCTAATTGAAAATGCTTACTATATCATAACGCCGACAGCTAAAAGTAATCCTGAAAAAGTCGAAGCGTACAAGGAATTCGTGGCATCACTGAAGGCATTGCCTGTTGTGCTCGATTATAATGAGCATGATAACATCACCGGAACGATCAGTCATCTGCCACACATCATCGCTTCCACACTGGTGAATTTCGTTCACCATACCGATACAAAAGCCGGCATGATGAAGGCACTGGCAGCCGGAGGGTTCAAAGATATCACACGTATTGCATCTTCTTCTCCTGTTATGTGGCAGCAGATCTGCCTGAAAAACAGAGAGAATATTTCCAGAATCCTGGGGGCTTATATTGATGCACTTTCACAGGCGAAAGTGCTGGTTGACGAAGGAAATGAAGAGGCACTTTACTCCATGTTCGAGGATTCCAAGGATTACCGTGATTCCATGCCGAACAGCTCCGCAGGCCCGATCAAGAAGCAGTTTGCACTCTACTGTGACATCATCGATGAAGCCGGTGGAATCGCAACCATCTCAACGATCCTTGCCAGCAACAATATCAGTATTAAAAATATCGGTATCATTCATAACCGTGAATTTGAAGAAGGCGTTCTCCGCATTGAGTTCTACGATGAGGACTCTTCTGCAAAAGCAGGCGCCCTTCTGCAGAAATACCGCTATATTATTTATGAAGTGTAAAAAGCAGAAACGATTCTCTTTCAAATCACTCTGTAAGGAACAGACACGCTCCAGAGCTTGCCTGAAAGATCATTTCTGCAATCTGCACAGCCACTTTGTGGGAGATTTTTAAGACACACTCTGATATAAATTTCAGGAAAGATACGAGGAAAGATAAATTATGGAATTATGTAATATTACAGGATTAAAAGGAAAAGTAACAATCCCGGGAGACAAATCCATCTCCCACCGCTGTGTGATGTTCGGTTCCATCGCCAATGGAACAACCGAGATTACCAATTTCCTTTCCGGCGCGGACTGCCTTGCCACCATCCGTTGTTTCCGCACTCTTGGCATTGATATTGAAACAAATGAAAATCTGTCCGCAGTGACCGTTCACGGAAAAGGGCTTCACGGTCTTTCCGCTCCGTCCAGTATTCTGGATGTAGGAAACAGCGGAACGACCACACGTCTGATCTCCGGTATTCTTGCCGGACAGCCATTTGACTCCAAACTTTCAGGAGACGATTCCCTGAATTCCCGCCCGATGAAACGAATCATCGATCCACTGACACAGATGGGGGCAAATATCTCCAGCATTCTCCGGAACGGATGTGCTCCACTTTACATTACACCATCTCAGCTCCACGGAATTCATTATGATTCTCCGGTTGCAAGTGCACAGGTAAAATCCTGCCTGCTCCTTGCCGGACTGTATGCAGATGGTGAAACCTCTGTCACAGAGCCAAGCCTTTCAAGGAATCACACCGAGCTGATGCTTAAAGAATTCGGTGCTGATATCCGCTCCTCTTTTGAGATTGGAAGCACAAAAGCAACTGCATCCATCTGTCCATGCAACGAACTTTACGGACAGAAAATCGCAGTTCCGGGAGACATCTCTTCCGCTGCTTACTTTATTGCCGCCGGACTGATCGTTCCGGATTCCGAGATTCTGGTAGAAAATGTCGGCATCAACCCGACCCGTGCCGGTATCCTCAAAGTATGCGAAGATATGGGTGGTGATATTACTCTGCTGAACGAACGCACAGAAGGCGGCGAAAAGATTGCCGATATTCTTGTTCGTACAAGCAAGCTCCACGGCACAACCATTGAAGGATCCATCATCCCGACTCTGATCGACGAGATTCCGATCATCGCCGTAATGGCTGCTGTTGCTGAAGGAACCACTGTAATCCGCAATGCGGCAGAGCTGAAAGTCAAAGAGACTGACCGTATCGAAACAGTTACAGACAACTTAAAAGCAATGGGATGCGATGTCACTCCGACAGACGATGGCATGATCATTCATGGAGGAAATAAATTAAAAGGTGCTTCCATCCACACACTTCTTGACCACCGTATTGCAATGGCATTCAGCATCGCCGCTCTGGTTGCCGAAGGCCACACGAAGATTCTGGACAGTAAATGTGTAGATGTCTCCTACCCTACATTCTACGATACATTTGAGAACCTGCTGTAAATCAGTTACTGTTCAGACCATAGCTAATCACTTTGCTGATTAGCTATGAGGATGCACGTTTTGGCCTGAATGCATCTCGCCCATCGTCGCAGACGATTCTAAATGGCGAGATGCGTTACTGTTTGCAGCTATGCTGTGAACAAGTAACGTAAATCACAGACCATACCCGCATAACACTCCCTGTAAAATGCAGGCCTCAATTTATAGGGGATTGTATCTGAATCGCGGCATAAAAACAGTTCCGTATGCAACCTGTATCCATTGCATACGGAACTGTTTTTTTACTTCTCTGTAATTTTTATCCAAAATGTTGTAACTCCTGCAACATCTCTCTTACAGTTTTTCCATTTCCCGGATGGCGTTTATATGGCGCGATCTGCTCCAGTGGCTCCAACACAAATGTTCGTTTATGCATTTCCACATGCGGAATACACAGATCATCTTCTTCCGAGATCAGATCATCGTAAAAGATCAGATCCAGATCCAATGTTCTCGGTCCCCAGTGAATGATTCGCTCTCTTCCGGCCTCCTGTTCAATCCGATTCATCTCGGCCAGAAGTTCCTTTGGATACAACAGCGTTCTAAGCTTCAGACATCCGTTCAGGAAATCCGGCTGATCTGTCACACCGTACGGTGGTGTCGTAATAAAATCAGAGACTTTCTCTACAGAATTTCCCCTCAGCGCATCCAGTTCCTTTACTGCATCCTGCAGCAGCTTCTCACTGTCTCCTATATTGGATCCCAGCGCAATATAGGCTGTATGCCATTCACGCTCAATCTTCACACTCACTGTTTTCAGTGGAAGTCCCACCGGAGCCCACGGTTTTTTGATCTCAAGTTCCACTTTTTCCAGTCCCGGTGTCTGTAACAAAAGTGCCTCTGCCAGACTTTCTGCCGCTCTCTCAAGCAGTTTGTAAGTATGACTTTTCAGGTATTCCGTGATAAATGCACTGACCTCTCCATAATGGATTGAAGCAGACAGTTCATCTGTCAGTCCTGCTTTTCTGGTATCTGTATAAAGAACTGCTGAGACAACGAATTTCTGTCCCAGTACATTTTCCTCTGGAAATACACCATGATTGGCAAATACTTCCAGATCTTCTATTTTTATCTGATCCAATTTCATCTTTTCTTTCCCAGCAGTGCTTCTGTCATTATGATTGCACGACGATTTTTCTCTACGTCATGCACACGGACAAAAGCGCATCCTTTCTGTACTCCGAACACAGTCGTTACCATCGTTCCTTCTTCTCTCTGGTCTGTCGGAAGATCCAGTGTCAGTCCGATCACCGATTTTCTGGAAGTTCCAAGAAGCACCGGATAACCCAGTTCATCCATGATTTCCATACGGTTGATGATCTCAAGATTCATCTCATAAGTCTTTCCAAATCCAACTCCCGGATCCAAAATGATCTTATCATCCTCAATTCCTGCTTCTTTTCCCAGTCTCACACACTCTCTCATATCTTCCATAAAATCTTTCAGAAACTCCTGATACTCTGCCTTGTCTCTGTTATGCATCAGGCAGCACGCTGCTTTATACTTTGCAATCACTGCTGCCATCTTCGGATCGTATTTCAATCCCCAGATATCATTGACCAGATCTGCCCCTGCCTGCAAAGCTGCCTCTGCCACACTACTTTTATAACTATCAATAGAAACCGGTACATCAAAATTCTTCTTTAACTGCTCGATCACCGGTGTCACGCGTGCGATTTCTTCCTCGTCTGTAATCTGTGTATGTCCCGGTCTGGTAGACTCTCCACCCACATCAATGATATCTGCTCCTTCACGGATCATCTGCTCAGCATGTGTAAGTGCTGCATCCATCCCGTTAAATTTTCCTCCATCGGAAAAGGAATCCGGTGTTACATTCAGGATTCCCATGATATATGTATGATTCTTTACGTCAAATTCTCTGTTGCCTATGATCATATCTTTATCTCCCTGTTCTTCTCTTCTTCACTCCAGTTGCACTGTTTCTCTGCCTTACAGGCAAAGCACATTCTTGAACGCTTGTCACTTTCATAGAAAAGCTGCTCGATCGGTTCCATGTCTTCCTGTTTTCTACGATGACCACGGACTGCTTTCAGAATCAGAGCTTTCTCCTCTTCTGTGTAATTCACATCTTCCGGCAGTGTATTCAGGATCTCATTTGCAACTTTTTCTCCTGCAATCTCATGCGGAATCCGCCACTTATACTGAAATGATTTTCCAATATCATGCAGGACCGCTGCTGTATAAATTACTTCCTTATCAAATCCGAGATTCTGCTCCAGATTCGTAATATAAGCGATTCTCGCCACGTCCAGCAGATGAATCATCTGGTGACAGCAGAAGATCCTGTCTTTTTCTATTTTCTCAATCCGCTTATAGTAATCCTGGTACACCCAGTGATTGATCACCGCATTCACACGGCGCATATTCGTCAGTTCCATCGTTCAAGCCACTTCTTTTCGTTTTATTTTTTCTAAATCATTCTGTCAGATCTATATCCCAACTCTATAACACTATTTGTTTCACTGAACTCATTTTTTAAGCAACGTGTCTTTGCGCACCCTGATATCTGTAACATCTCCATTCTACGATGCAGTGCGTATTCTCTCAAAGCCAGTCTGCTTCTTCTCTATTTTCATTTTCTGTCTAACATTCTAAAAAAACGCTCTTCCAGTGCCGGGTCTGTCTCAAACACACCACGTCTTGCAAGTGTCACCGTCTGGCTGCCCGGCTTTTTGATTCCACGCATTGTCATGCACATATGCTCTGCCTCGATCATGACAATGGCTCCCTTTGGCTGCATATATTCCATCAGCGCATCTGCGATCTGACCGGTCAGCTGTTCCTGAAGCTGCAGTCTTCTTGCAAATACTTCCACTGTACGTGCCAGCTTGCTTAAGCCCACCACTTTTCCATCCGGGATATAAGCAATGTGCGCTTTTCCGTAGAAAGGAAGCAGATGATGTTCACAGGTAGAATAAAATGTAATATCTTTTTCAATCACCATCTCACTGCTTTCCACAGTAAATGTCTTCGCAAGATGAACTCCTGCATCTTCTTCCATTCCGCCGTATATCTCTTCATACATCCGGGCAATTCTGTCCGGTGTGTCAATCAGTCCTTCCCGGTTCACATCCTCCCCGATGCCTTCCAGCAGGAGACGTACCGCCTGCTCTACTTTCTCATGATCTATCATTTCTTTCTTCCTTCCTCGTAGTATCTGTCATTCTGCTCACTTCATGTAGCAGCGTTGTTCCATCTGTAGCTTTTCGTTTTTATAACGATATTGTTATCGCTCTTCTGACGTCTTTCATTATAACTTTATTTCTTCAATCATTCTGCTCACTTCACCAAGATAAGATAACGAGCCACATGACAGAATTGCACGATCTTCTTTTTCTGCACAGGAAGCTGTTGTTGCATCAGAATTTTCTCCTTGCTCTGTTTCCTGTTTTAAATCCTGCTCTGCTTCCCGAACTGCCCGTTCCACAGCAGACCGGATATCTCCCACAGCTTCGGTTCTGTCGCACCAGCGTTTCGCGCATACCGCCAGTTCTTCCGCCGAAAGGGTTCTTCCTGCATTCGGTAAATTTACTGTGTATACTTTCTCTGCCAGCGGACAAAGAATGGAAGTGATCTTCTCATATTCTTTATCCTTAAACACACCCATGATAAGGGTCAGCCTTTTTCCCGGCAGATATCGCAGAATCGTTTCTTTCAGTTTCAGTGCCGCATCTTCATTATGCGCGCCGTCAATTAAAAATAACGGATGTTCTGAAAGCAATGTAAATCTTCCCGGCCATCTCGTCTTTGAAAGACTACTTCTTACCTGCTCCTCTGAAATCTCATATCCAAGTCTTCGCAGACAACGGATTACTTCCAGAGCTGTAGCCAGATTTTCAATCTGGCACTGTCCCACCAGCGGACTCTTCATCTCTGTAAATTCTTTATAAGAAAATTCGATTCCATACAGATTTTCTTTACGGATCTGCATCTTTTCAGGCTCCGCCTCTGTAAATCCATTTCTTTCGTTCACTTTTTGCTGTGTTCTGCTCTCCAATATCACGCTCTGTATCTTACGTTTCAGAACCTCTCTTACCAATTCTTTCTGTCTTGCAGATACTACCTGACACCCCGGTTTAATAATTCCGGACTTTGTCTCCGCGATCTCTTCCAGATTATTTCCGATCACACCAAGATGATCTTCACTGATCGTTGCAAATGCTGCACAGATTGTATTCTTTATAATATTGGTCGCATCTGTCGCTCCGCCAAGTCCTGTCTCAAGTACTACCAGGTCACAGTTCCTCTTCCGGAAATATAAAAAAGCTATCGCCGTCTCTGCTTCAAAGACCGTTGGGAGATTCTCTCCTGCGGCTTCCATCCGGGCAATAGCTTCTTTTACTTTCTCTGTCAGTTCTGCGAAATCTTCTTCCGCGATCCAGGTTCCATCCACCTGAATCTTCTCCAGATAAGAGACTACTGTTGGTGAGACATACCGCCCGGTTCTGTATCCCGCCTCACTTAAAATTGTTGAAGTGTATGCAAGCACAGATCCCTTGCCATTCGTTCCTGCAATATGTATGAACTTTAAGTCATCCTGAGGATTTCCCAGCTCACGCAACAGACCTCGAATCGTATCTAAGCCAAGTACACTTCCGTATTTCGACATCTCGTCCAAATATACCCTTGCTTCTTTATAGGTCACGTTTTGTTCCCTCTCTTATGTTTTGTTTTCTGTCTATTTTTCTTTTACTTTCTGTTTCACTCAGATTCAGATCATCTGAAATTCAGAAAGTGCCGTTCCACCAGTCTTTCGGCTGAACAGCACTATCATACCACCATTCCAGGGTTCTAACAAGCTTAAAATCCTGTGATTTGCATATCAAAAGTACATTTACGTTACTGTTTGCAGGTTACCTGTGAACAGTAACACATTTACATTTTTATTTCAAATAATACATCATCTCATTATTACTTCCGTAGATTGTAGAAATATTGGCATAAATACTGTAACCCTGTCCAATATTCCCAAGGATTCCTGTATTTCCGTACAGAATATGTTTCAGAACATATTGGATATCTTCCGGATCCGTCACAAAAACTCTGACTCCATATCCTTCCTCCTGAGCTGTCTCTTTATTTTTCAGCTGACTCAGGAAATCATTCAGCCATGCCTTAGCAGATCCTCCTTCTTCCTCATAATCGTAAATCGTAATACCATTTACCTCTGCCGGATCAATCGACTTCTGAATTTCTACCCCATGCTCTTTCAGACAGGAAAGTGTATTCTTGTAATCTGCATAAATATAGAAATTATTAATCTGACTGATTCCACCCTGTATGTTGATTTCATCCCAGTCCATGTATTCATTCTGTACCTCCTCCGCATAAGTGATCATCATCTCACCCATCGCAGAGTTTTTATCCAGTTCCCGGATATCCGCATTCAATACATCTTTCTTATATGCATCCAGCAACTGTTTTCTCTCTTCTTCCGTAAGATTCAACGCAGTCTGTTTTCCCTCTATATCCCTGATACTCAGAAGGCTGATCTTTTTTTCCTCCATTGAAAAAATCGGGAAGATCTCTTTTCTGTATTTTTCTTTCTCGCACAGTTTTTCCACTGTATCTAATACATCCTCTCTTCCAACAATATAACATCTCTGTACTTTTCTTCCGCTTTTCATCTGATAGCAAAAAGCTACACTCAGATAAGAGTCATCCGCTTCGTCAAGCGTACTCTGGCTCAGTCCATCTGACAGATTATCAATTCCCACTGCCGCAAGATCCAGGATCAGCTGCTTCTCTTCTCCTGTCACTTTAATTTCTTTCTCCGTCTGATACTCCGGGTATTCAAAATATACCCCCAGTGTCTCCGGATAAAAGGATACACTTGCCAGTTTATCTGCCGACGGAAGATATGTATCATATCCAAACAGATCCAGTGAAAAGATTAAAAGAATAATCGCAACAGTTCCAATTGAGATCAAGGATGATTTCCATCCCTGAACAATCTTCTTCAAATCCCTGTGACACAGAAAATCTGTCACCGCACAGAAGATTACCGTAATTCCGATACTAAGTACTATTACCCATCTTGCTTCGGATGCTCCTGAAATGGTACCGATCACATATCCGTAAAAGAACGCTCCTGCGGTGATTCCTGCCGGAACACAGATCATTACTTTGATCAACGATTCAAAATGTGGATATGCCAGTGCTTTTCCCGCCATCTCTGAAGGATATCTCCGATGCAGCAGAACTCCGGCCGCAAAAAGCAGTACGCTCATCAGCAATGCTGCCACGATCAGATGATTCAGTGAACCTGTTTCCTGTTCTGCAGTCCGAAGGAGCAGCTTATAATACATATATCCGGGAGAAAGGTATTCACCCACATTCTTTATCACAGTAACACCTGTGCGGTAACTGTAGGAAGAAAAATAGATACTCCCCAGATTTGATACCATCGAAAATACCATATTACAATAAATCAGCAGCACTCCCGATGCAATGATTCCAATGATTGTCTGGCCACACAACAGCATGCCCACGATTCCCACATGATAGATCAGAATAAATCCGAGGATTCCTCCCAGCATAGCCTGCAGACTCTTTACCAATACCTCTCCATTCATAATTCCATGAGTTACTCCGGTCAGGATCACCAGTCCTGTACAGATCACATAAGGGATCAGAAAAATCAAAAGCCCACTCAGATACCTGATTTGAAAAATCTTCTCTCTTTTAACCGGCAGAGCATGATAAAAATCAATCTTCTCCCTTGAATGGATATAGCCAAATTCCGCTGCTGCAAACACTATTGCCAGAATTCCAATGACAAACATCAGAAGAGAAAATGTTCCTCCATTGATCAGTCCCGGGAAAAAATTCCTCACCACCCCTTTATTGCTCTCCTGCAGAGTGCCCATGTATTTCAGCGCACCTTCCACCCGGATCATCGCATAGCCCGGCATCATACAGAACAATATCATTGCTGTCATCAGCTCCAGATACGCTTTTCTTCGGATCTCTCCTGCAATCAATTTAATAGATGAAATCTTTGACGTCATAGCCTGCCACCTCCGTCTCACTGATAAATATCTCTTCCAGTGTTACCGGAAGTACTTCTGCAAAAAGCGGTGCCTTTTCCTGTGCGATCCGAAGCACCTCATCCCTGTCTCCACGCACAGTCAGCGTGATCAGGGAACCGGAACGTTCCAGCCGGATAATCTTCAACTCCCGGATCAGTTCCTGTTCTTTCTTCGCATCCCCATAGGCACACTGCAATTTGCAGATGCTGCATTTAATCTTATCCAGATCCTGATTCAGAAGGATCTTACCTTTATGAATCAGTCCCACCGTATCACAGATATCTTCCAGTTCCCTCAGATTATGGGAAGAAATCACCGGTGTAAAATCCCGTTTCATAATCTCTGCCGCAAACAGACTTTTCACTGCCTGACGCATCACCGGATCCAGTCCGTCAAATGTCTCGTCACACAGAAGATATTTTGTTCCTGTACAGATTCCCAGAAGCAGGGATGCCTGTTTTTTCATTCCTTTTGAAAAACCATCCAGTTTCTGTTTTGGATCCAGCCCAAACTTCTTCACCAGGAGATCAAACTGTTTCCTGTCAAATTCTGTATAGATCTGGCTGTAATAATCCCGCATCACTTCCAGTGTCGCATTCTGGAAAAACCAGGGAGTATCCGGCAGGAAACAAAGGTTCTGTTTCACAGATGGATTCTCCCACACCGGTTCTCCGTCAACCAGGATTTCTCCACTGTCCGGCTTCAGGATCCCACAGATCATCCGCATCAGCGTACTTTTTCCCGCTCCGTTCGATCCGGTCAGGCCGAATACCATCCCTTCCTGAATCATTGCCGTAATATGATCCACTGCTTGGACTGTCTCAAATGTTTTATCCACATCTTTAATCTCTATCATATGCAATCCCTCTGTATATCTTTTCTAACATCCCTGTGTAAGCCTCTCTCTCAATCCCAAGTTCTTTTCCATACTTGAATAACTGTTCGATCTGCTCAAGCACTGAATTCTTCTGTTCATCAATCAGTTCTGTGCTCTCTGCCACAAAATTCCCACGGCCTTGTGCAGAATAAATATATCCTTGTTGTTCCAGCATCGTATAAGCTTTCTGGATTGTATTCGGATTGATCGACAGATTCACCGCAAGTGATCTCACAGACGGCAACTGTGTATGTGGTTTCAGCACGCCCTTTAAGATCAGTGTTTTAAAGCGTTCTGCGATCTGTTCATAAAATGGGATCTTACTTTGATAATCAATTGAAATCAATGACTCTTCCCCCGTATTAAGTGTACTAGTTCTTGTAATACAGTCAGTGTATCACAGGATTTTCTTTCTGTAAAGAGTGTATCTGTAATACATATTTCTTACTATACTGCACGTGTTGCTGTTCACAGCATAGCTGCAAACAGTAACGTATCTCGCCATTTTAAATCGCTTACAGCGATAGGCGAGATACAATTCAAAACAATATGCGCATCCGCCCTGCCAATCAGCTATATGATTAGTACTAAATTAACAGTAATGCATATTTTCCCACTTGCTCATAATGTCGGAAGAATGCTTTTCTGTCATATTTTGTTTCCCCTTTCAGCGGGTCACAGACTGTCACCTGATTCTCATCGTATCCTGTCAGAACAAGGACATGTTCATTGGACGGCCAGTAAAAATATGCATCGGTATACATTCCGTCTTTGATTAGATACCATCCTTTTCTCCGCTCAATCTCCCTGTTATCAATAGATGCCCAGACGCAGACCGGTATTCCCTGATCAATATAAGACAGAATTTCACTCTCTGACTTGCCTTCTAATGCCTCTGCCTTCTCCTGTCCATTCTGTTTTGCGATTACCTTTTCCATCGCTTTTGCCAGCACTTTCGGAAATGCTCCATACCCGTAAGAAGATGCAGGATCCCCGATAAAAGCTTCCTGCGGATCCGGTCCATACACCTGATCTCCAACCTGCACCCGCTCCCCTTTTTCCAGAAGATCTGCCAGTTCTGTTTTTTCTACCTCATAGCCATATGCCTGCAGGAGCATTGTTCCTGCCGTTGCTTCACATCCGGTCGGAAGTTCCGGATTCTGTAAAATAGCAGATACTTTCTGAGTATAATCCGTCTGCACATTCTTCTTCGGTTGTGTCTGGTTCTTTTCTTTTGCAGCACCTGAATTTTCTTTATGCTGTCTCAATGAAAATCCTCCCACTGCTTCTGATGCTGTCTGCCCTGATTCCATAGAATTGTCCACCTCACTGAATTCTCCATGCTGCTCTCCTGCAAAAAGCATTCCTGCACCGGCTGCCGCCATACACGCCAGAATCAAAATGCTCACACAGATTCTTCTTCGCAGAACTTTTCTTCTGTTTCTCTTCCAGTCTCTGTGATCCGAATAGCTTCTGTTCTGTCCTCTCCTCGCACTTACATACCTTAGATTATTACTATTCACAAGATCTGCAATATGTAACTCATTCCGCCAATTTAAACCGCTTTTCTTTCCACAGCCTCCTGTTTTTCTCTCAGTAATGTTTCCTGCAATTCCGGTTGTTTCTATTATATTTACTGACATACAGACACCTCCTATGTAGAACCTGACATCATTCTACATAAGAGGTGTATCTTTTCTGTCTCTGTTTTGTATCCGACTTGTATCATTCTGTGCAAATCAGTAAGCGCTGTCTTCTTCAGCCGGCAGATCATATTCCCCGGTATCTTCACTGTCTTCTCCCTGCATACGCACGGAGCTCACGGAAAAGCGCAGATAATCTTCCTCATAAGACATAATATACTCAATCTCATTTTGTTCTTCATCCTCATAGTATAATACTATTTCCCCCTCTGGATCTGTTGCCGCCAGTTCCAGATTATTTTTAGTTTTTTCTGAATATTTTGATTCTTCCACACTGATTCCAAGATACTCTCCCCATTTCTCATAAAAAGTCTCTCTGTAGAACTGAGCCTGCGACAGCTCGTCTCCTCCTGCGCCTGGCTCCTGATCCATCCAGTACATCTCAAGAGCCTTCCAATCATCCACGTCCAGATCAAGTATCAGAAGGAAACGTTCATTCAGCCGAACCTCAACCTGCCATACTGTCAGATAGTTTCCCTCCTGATCAACATACGTGATACTGTCCGTCAGTGACTCTATCACTGGTGTCATCTGGTCCGCTTCAACCGGAAGCAATCCGGCTTCTGCCAGCAGATTCACTTCATAAAAGATTTTATCACTTGCATTGCTGTTACGGTCTAAAATCTGCCAGAGTTCTTTTCCGTCGCTGTCCTTGTCCATTTCATTACTGATGGAGTTGTATCTGGAATAAAGGACCAGTTTTTCTGCCAGTGACAGTTTCTTTTCCTGCTGAAATATCAGCTCTTTTGTATACACTTTTCCCGTCACGCTGTTATTCTGCCATTTCGCTATCACCGTAGTAGAAGCCAGACACCCTCCGACTACCAGTAACATTCCAAGGACTATGATGATATTTTTGATCTTCCATTTCTTTCTCATCCTTCATCCCTCCTGAATAATATCTTCGCACGGGTTCCTTCTCCCACCTGGCTTTCCAGAATCAACTCTGCATGATGCAGTTCCAGTACACGCTGGCAGATGGACAGGCCAAGTCCTGCATTTCCATTCTCATGTTTCCGCGACTTATCAACCATATAGAAACTTTCCGTCACACGATGGATCTCTTCTCCCGGAATTCCTTTTCCATTATCTTCTACAGTCAAAAGAATCTCATCCGGGCTTTCTGTTCCACAGATACGGATTTTTCCCTTGTAATCCGATTCTTTCTTTCCTTCAATTGCTTTCACACTGTTATCGATCAGATTCAGAATCACAGTTTTTAAAAGATCTGCTTCCCCTGTTACATGCAGATTTTCACAGAATACTTCCAGTAAAATCTTCTTTTTCTCAAGAACCGGCTGCATTTCTCCACAGATTTCATCCAACAGTTCATCTAAGAAAATCTCTCGCATCTGAAATTCACCTCTTCGAAGTACGATCAGTTCCAGCATCTTTTTCGACAGATTTTCAAGTCTCTTCCCCTGTCTGTAAATATAATCAGCATAGATCATCCGCTCTTCTTCTGTTACCGGACGGGATCTCAACATATCTGAATATCCAATAATAGAAGTCAGTGGTGTCTTCAGTTCATGCGAAAAGCTTCCTACAAAATCTTCCTGACGGATCGCAGCTTCCTGAAGCTCCTGCATGTTCTGCACTAATTTTTCTGTCATATTATTAAATTCTGCTGCCAGTTCACCGATCTCATCTTTCTCATTTTCCTGTGCACGCAGTTCATACTGTCCTTCCCCGATCTTACGTGCTGTCTGAGTAAGTCTCCGAAGCGGATGCGTGATCCACCCGGACAGAACTGCTGTCACAAGCATCGTTCCAAATAAAAAGACCAGAAGACTGACCGTAAAAATGCGATACTGAACTTTTTGCTGCGTAAACAGAGATGTCACATCTTTTATCGTATTCACATAATAAGCTTCATCGCCGATCGTTACAACACTTGCAGTCGCAATGTAATAGTTTCCGTCTTCCTCCCGGATTTCATACGCAGCTCTTTGATCTGTCGCCTGTTCATACAGATTCCTCTGCCATCTTTTTATTTCCTTCTGTCCATTTTCGGAAGATGAACGCTTCTTCTCAGTATATGTAAATGATTTTTCATAAACAATATTTCCTTTTGCATCTGTCACTTCTGCCTCAGTAATCTCATCCACCGCCTGAATCTGAACTCCCGCCACAATTCTGGCTATATACGAAGATGGAAGGCTCATGTCCCCATAGCTTTTTGTCACTGCAGTTTTGATCGACGTATTATAGATCGTATTCAGATTCACTCCCGCATTAATCTCTTCATCCAGCGTCGTTCTGAAAAATTCTCCCAGTAAAATGTGTCCGCTGATACAGAACAATACAGTTGTAACGAGAACTACACTGTAAAATATCTTCCAGAATAATTTCATTCCTTTTCCTCCAGTCGATATCCAATCTTATAAACTGCTTGAATTTTTTCTTCCCATCCAAGCTTTTTCCGCAATCTCTGCACATGAAGATCTACTGTTCTGCTGTTTCCGCTGTACTCCTCCTTCCACACACTCTCGTAAATTCTGTCCCTGAATAATGCAATATTTTTATTTCTGATAAATAATACAAGCAGCTCATATTCTTTCGAAGTCAGACTGACCATTTTCCCCTCTCTGGTTACTGTATGCGACTGAAGATCCACCTGTACTTCCCCGCTGACAAGCCTGCTGTCATTCTTATGGAATCTTCTGAGCACCGTCTCAACTCTCGCCAGCAGTTCCGGTATTTCAAATGGTTTGGACACATAATCCTCTGCACCGGAACGAAGTCCTTTTACGATATCATTCACCTGCGTCTTCGCCGTCAGAAAAATAACCGGAATCTCCATTGGCCGAATATAGTCCAGCAGTTCATAACCATTGATTCCCGGAAGCATAATATCCAGAATCACCAGATCAAACCTTCTCGTTTCCAGAAGATCCGCCGCCGCAATTCCATCATACACACAGGTACAATGATACCCTTCGCTCTGCAGATTGATTCTCACCAGTTCCGCAATCTGCCATTCATCCTCTACAATCAGTATCTCTATCATTAAAACTCCTCCTCATTCCAGTTCGTATCTCAAAAATAGTTCATACTCTGTCATGCCACCAACAGTAATTCATGTAAAGCATTTTTAAGACACACTCTAAAGTATAAAATTCACTTGTATCTTTTTTGTATCACAGAACCACAAATTTTTCCATCGAAAAATAATTTTTCAAATTTTTGTAATTTTTTTGCATCCCAATGAAACTTTTTGCATCTTTCTCCTGTCTAATAAGTGTAAACAGCAAACACAAAAGAACAAATCACTGTTTACAAAACATCCTCCGTGTCAGAGTTCACCAAAGAACTGACACGCAGTAATAGAGCTAAATACAGTTACTACTCACAGTTAACCTGTAACCAGCAACAACAAGTGTACACAAAAACAGATCTGTTGTAAAAAAGGAGGGAATTATTTAAAATATGAATATTCAATACCGAAGGGAGGAAACTTCTTTGAATTTCCTTGTAAGAAAAGCACAGCAGGGCGACGGAGCTGCATTCATCGAACTGATTGAAAGGAATAAACAAACCCTATATAAAATAGCACGAAGTTATTTCTCAAATGAAGAGGATATCGCCGATGCGATTCAGGACACCATCGAATCCAGCTACCGTTCCATCGGATATCTGGACAAAGCCGAATATTTCCGTACGTGGCTAATCCGAATCCTGATCAATAAATGCCTCGACATTATCAGAAAGAACAAACAAGAACACCCGGTTGAATTCTTCTCGGAAGAAGGAGCCGCCTGCTTAGAACTCACCCAGTGCGAATTTGACGAGCTGATGCAGTCACTGGATGAAAAATACCGAACCATTCTTCTTTTATATTACGGAGAAGGATTTAAGATTTCAGAGATTTCCCAGCTTCTGGACCTTGAAGAAAATACCATAAAGACAAGACTTTCCAGAGGCCGGCAAAAATTCCGGGCTGCTTATGAAGCTGCCGAAAATGTAGGCACCAATTAAACTATTGAACTGATATACACGAAACAGTTAAAACAACTTTAAAATTGATTTTTGTAAACAGAAAGAAAACAAGTATAGATTCCGATTCGAAAGGAGTAACATTTATGAAGAAAAAATTCTCACAGAATGAAATGGAAGAAATCTTAAAAAACGATACACAGATTCCTGAGTCTGTCGACCAGCGTATTCAGGATACTTATGCCAGCCTTGGACTTAAGACAGCGAAGAACCCGAATTCAAAATCAAAGAATTCAACAAATAAATCGAACACTTCAAGTGCAACACAGAAAACAACTGTTAAATTCAGAAAGAAACACAAAGCATGGGCAACTGTTGCCGCTGCTGCCGCACTTGTTGCCGGACTGTCTGTCACAGCCTTTGCAGCTTATAAAGTTCTGAATGTACAGAAATCCGAGAAAGACGGTCTTGTATCCTACAATTCTACTGTAGATACAAGCACAAAAGAAGCTCATGAAATTAAAGCTACACTTTCTTACGTGCCGGATGGATATGTTTATCAGGATGAAGACAGTGGTAGCCCGTATGGAGGAAAATATTATAATGAAACAGACGGCAGCACCCTCACTCTTCTGCCTTATAATGCCGCTGAGATCTACGCAGCCGGATCAATCGATGATCTTTCTGAACCAGTATTAAAATCTTCTGACAAAGTAGATACCATTGATATTAACGGAGTTTCTGCTGATATCTACGAAAGTAAAAGTATTTACGAAGACAGTGATGAAAGAAACAAAACTCTAATTCTCTACAATGAAGATGACGGCTATATGATCGAGCTTCATGCAGCCAGTTCTACATTATCCATGGACGAATTTATCAAAATTGCCCAGGGACTCAAAGTGGAAGTTCTAGACAGCACTGTACCTTATATGTCAGACGATGAAATCGCAAAGACAAATAAAGAAATTCAGGAAGGTTTTGATGCCGCGGCTGCGACTTCTGTACTTAACGATTCCAATATCTACAAAACTAAAGAAAACGTTTCCTGCGATCGTCTTGTAAAAGAATTGGAAAATAATAAGGAAGATGTACCTGCAGACGACAAGGTTCAGTATCAGGTAGAAGATATACAGGTACTGGATTCTATTTCTACAGATGACTATGCAAAAGATAATTTTATCGTCGATTATGATTCAGAACTCGCACCTTGGCTGAATTCTGATGGTACTCTGAAAGAGCACGACCGTTATACTTCTTATGATTGTACAGATACTGAATCAGCAACTGCTAAGTTTGTTGTAGCAAAGACAAAAATCACAAACCCCTCAGACGAAACAATTGATGTAATGACTCCGATGCTTTTCTATTTGCAGGACAACACAGACGGAACTTATTCCGAACTGACTTTCCCATTTGCAGCATCCGAATCCTGGCAGTCCCTTATATCTGATGGGTTCACAATTTACAACAACTATCAGAACATTGATAATATCAAAGAACTCTCCTGGACAGAACTTGCCCCGGGCGAAAATCAGGAAGTAACTACCATCTATCTGGTAGATTCAGACCATATTGATCAGGCTTACCTCGGATTCTTCAAAGATTACGGTGGTTACAATGTTGATGGTCAGCCTGTAAACTATTCTGGTTATGTAAAGGTTGAGTAGAATCTAACAGAAAAAACTGGAGTCAGATCGGCTCCAGTTTTTCATCGTTTATTACATATTCTTTTTATTTAGATTGATACCATGTTCTAGAGCGCGTCTTAAAAATGCTTTCTGCAAGATATATGTCACAATTTGTGGGAGATTTTGTCTGAATGAGGGCAGCGTAGCGGGCTACGTCAACCGAATGAAGATAAAATCTACCGCAAAGTGGGGCATGTAGATTGCAGGAATAATTTCTCAGACACGCTCTAGCCCTGCTCTTTTTTATATTCTTCATACCACTTTTCAGCTTCTTCAACAGTCATATGCATTCCATCGCATAATTGTTGAATTATGTCATCTCGATTAAGTTTTGCTTTTTCTGCTAGCCGAAACGCCACGGTTATTCCTGCTCGAACCCCAGCTTCATATTCAGCCTTACGAAGTTTTTCTTCCTCCAGTTCTTTATCATACTCATATATACTCACTTTTATTACCTCCGCACGGTTCTTCTTGAGAAAATCTGCAAGAATATTTTCCCTGATACATTCCTCAACCGCTCGATTTACCGCATCATCTAAAGGCATTTCCTTAAGATAGCATCGAACTTTTGCAACATATTGTGCATATTCTTTCAAAATCTGACATTGTTCCATCAACGCCTGATTGTGTCCTTCATTTACGTTCAAAACTTTTACTTTTAATTCTAACTGTGGATCTCCCGAAAAATTTTCAAATGCTTCTGAAAGATAATGGATCTGACAATCCTCAATTTCTTTTGTTCCATTATAAAATACCACAAAATTAGGTGCAGGAATACGCTGAATTGTAGAAGAATATAAGGAACGTGTATCCACCAGCTTTTGATATTCATCTGCAATATAAAATAGCTCTCTAAGAGGCATATTCGGATTATAAGTTGACTGATGTTCATACAGGAAAATATTAGTATTAATAATAAACGCAAGATCATTTTTCATTCCCATATAAATTGCATTTTCTAAAGTCACAATTTCCAACTTCTCGGAATCTGTATATGCTTTTCCGCTTACTGCATTATACAGAGAAAGAAGATTCTTCTTATCCGAAAAAAGCATCCGAAATACCGTATCTTTATACTTTTTATTTGCAGTTACATGATTTTTTAAATTTGAATACGATTTTGCAACATTGTGTTTACGTTTTCTTTTTGCCATAAGCATGCTCCTCCTTTAGCAGGAGATCATACCCGACACATCTTTTTTCAATCTGCTTTTATAATCTCCTGCTTTTAAATTTAAATTGATTTTAAAAGCATAGATTTTCGAAATGTAATTAGAAAAAAGATGGTATAAAATACCCTGATTTTTGAAAGAAATATGCTTTAGACGTATTGTAACATCACTTTTTAGTATTTGCAACATATATTAACATTATTTTGAGTACACATTATCATAAAGTTACTGTTCACAGGTAACCTGCAAACAGTAACGCATCTCGCCATTTAGAATCGTCTGCGACGATGGGCGAGATACATTCAGGACAAAACGTGCATCCTCCATGCCAATCAGCGGAGTGATTGACATGGGAGTGAACAGTAACATCATAAAACATATTGTTCTCAAATAATCTATAAACAGCCACAATTAAACTGGTATTCACGTTGTACCGTGACTTGTAAACGATAAAAAACTGGAGTCAGATCGGCTCCAGTTTTTCATCGTTTATTACAAATTCTTTTTATTTAAAAATCTTCTTTCCAATCTTCCAGAGTTCATCCACAACAACCACACTGAATGCAGTCAGCATCATCTTACCCCACATAGCGGCAGAAAGCGGTGTAGTCTCGAACACTGCTGTTCCGAACTGAGTGATTGCAAACTGAAGGATCAGTACAATCAGAAATACTCCCAGCATCAAAAAGTCCTGACTTTATCATATTTCTGACCTTTTTCTCAGTCTCATCAAGTGTCAACTCTCATGAGACTTTGTTGTTGAAACTGTTACACAAAAACAAGCTCGCAAATGCCCATTTTACTAGACATTGCAAGCTTGTCAACTTATTCAACCTCACCAATTTATTTCCCCGGCTCAAACACAGATACAAATTTCACTTTCTCATCCAGACCTTCTCCAATCTTTCCAATCACTTTTCCCATTGTAAATGCAGCCAGTACAGTACCGATTCCAAGTCCTTTGACCTGTCCCAGACAGCCAAATGTCAGGATTGCAGTAATCGTCAGACAAATGACATCATAACTGATCTTGATTCTTGAATATTTTACCTTTGTAATATCCACCAGCTCTCTCGGGAAGAGATCTGTCGGGATAATCGGCATCTTGCAACGGTTTGACAGTGCAATTCCAATACTGATCAAAAGATATCCTGCAAGGAAATAGCACACACGAAGCGGCAATGTCAGAGGCAATGTGTGAACCCATGTCTCATGGATATCAATTCCTGTACCAAATCCAGCACCTACAATGAAGCTTAAAAGATACTGTGGAACAAATTTTTTTCTCATAATCATAAGACTGAATACAAGAAGCATCTGGAAGATATCGGTCCATACTCCAAGTGATATCTTAGGAAATACTTCTGAAAATGCATACGGTACACTGGAAATGGCTGAGATACCTGAGCCGGAATACAGCATCATAACCACACCCAGACTGTTGATCACAAGAACCACCAGCAATGCCAGCTCTCCACGAACTGTCATAAGGTCTTTTGTCTGCGACAGTTGTTCTTTCTTTTCCTTTATTACATCTTTTACAGCAGCCGTCCCATTCATTGTTTTATTTTTCATAACTGATTTACTGTTTATACTGACTGATGACATTTTTACTCCCCATTCTCTTTTTTTGTTTTATTCTTCTTATTAATTAACTTAATATTGATCCGCCATCTACCGAAATCGTTTTCTAATCTGTTTCTCCATAATCTTTCAAAAGATTTTCTCCCGGATAAGCATCCTGACTTTTCTTCCGGCTTTTAGCATATCTAACACCAGTGACAAACTCTAGCATAATCAATTTTATTTTACAAATAGTGATTCTCTATTTTAGTATAGACATTCTCTATAATTAGAGTTATTATTTTAACAAAGAGAACGGATAACTCATTTCTCATTATTATCAGAATTATAATTTTTATAAAACAGATAAACGCTCACTATAATAATGAATAAACAGATTTTCTTTTACCAGCTATTCTTATAAACGAAAGGACTGACTACTGAATTTATGAATCTCTACCAACTACGCTACTTTTTAAAACTCGCAGAAGAAAAACAATACACAAAAGCCGCCAAACAACTCAATATCACACAGCCTAGCCTGAGTTATGCCATCTCTCAGCTTGAAACTGAGCTCGGTGTTAAATTGTTTGAAAAAGATGGTCACCAAATCCTTCTGACTGAATATGGAGAAGATTTTCTCTCCTGTGCATCCGATGCCCTTTCTGTTCTCGATGACGGAATCAAGAAAATCCAATTAAAAGCCGAAGGAAACGGAACCATCCGGCTTGGATTTCTCCGCACGCTCGGAACTGATTATATTCCAGGGCTTGCTGCACGGTATTTAAAACAGAACTCTGAAAAGGATACCCGCTTTACCTTTCATACAGGATCCACTAACATTCTTCTGGAAAATCTGAAAAAGGGAGATTATGATATTGTATTTTCCTCTGCTCCACCGGAAAGTTCTGATTTTTACTACACTCCTGTCATGAAGCAGAATCTGGTTCTAATCGTACCGGACGGGCATCCGCTTGCGGACCAGTATCGGATTCCACTGGAGAAAACACTGGATTATCCTTATATCTATTTTGATCAGAGTGCAGGACTGCGGTATTTTACAGATTCTCTGTTTGAAAAAATCGAAAAAAAACCGGATATTGTCTATGAGACAGACGAAGATCAGGTTGTTGCCGGACTGGTGGCAAATGGCTTTGGAATCGCACTGGTTCCTTATATGGAACTTCTACTCAGACTGAATGTCAAAATCCTGCAGATTTCCTATCCAGAATGCCAGCGTGATATCTATCTCGTCACAAATAAAAAGCACGAGTTATCCCCTGCAGCAAGACATTTTCGGGAATTTGTGCTGACGGGATTACACAAATAATTATTTTAGGAAATTAACAAATAGACTCTTAATTCCTTTTATCTGTTTTTTAATATAGAATCTATCTATCTTTCCATAAAAACATTCAATTCTTTTTTATTTGTTTCCAATGTTTTTTATGAAATACAATGTATTCCTAATACAGTAAAAACCTGTGTAGAGTGTTTCCCTCTTCCTGCCGAAAACACTCTACACAGGTCTTACTTATCTTACATCATATATAAAAGCGCATTACAGATACAGGCTGCAATATTACTTCCACCTTTTCGACCTCTCGCCACAATAGACGGCGTGTCTTTCAGATCCAGAATCAGCTCTTTGGACTGTACCACATTCACAAATCCAACCGGTACTGCAATGATCAGCTCCGGATGAATCTTTCCCTCTTTTACCAGCTCATACAGACGCACCAGCGCAGTCGGAGCATTTCCAATGGCAAAGATCACATCTCTTCCAAGTGCTGCTGCCTTGTCCATACTTGCTGCTGCCCTTGTAGTTCCATTCGCTTTTGCAGCAGCTGCCACATCCTCATCTGACATAAAGCAAAGTACTTCACTTCCATACTGCGCCAGACGTTTTTTATTGATTCCGGCTTTTCCCATCTGGGTATCTGTCACGATTGGTGTTCCACGGCGAATTGCATCCATTGCGCGCTGCACAACATTTTCAGAAAAGACGAGATTATCCGCGTAATCAAAGTCTGCACTCGTATGGATACACCGTTTGACGATCAGTTCTGTCCCCGGAATCAGTTTTTTATCTCCCAGCTCTTCCGTAATAATTTCAAAACTACGTTTTTCTATTTCTGCCGGAAGTACCTTTTCTATTTCTGATAACATTCTTCTTCTCCTTTTCAGCACATTGCGTTGCTATTCTTCACTCTTCACAAAGTAAATATAAGCAGTATCGTAAATATTTTATACGAGCCTTGTCCCAATCCCACAGATTACTCGATCCACCCGCTTCGCTCTGGCAGCCAGTTCTGTCATAATCCTGCCATGCGCTTCCCGGTATTCCCGTTCAAATGCATCAATTGGAACCAGACCACAGCCAATCTCATCACTGATAATTGTAATTACCTGTTCTCTTCCAAGAATCTGCTCCAAAAGTTCCTCCTTAGTTCTTCCCTCCTGAAGCCAGCGTCTGACAAATTGATGGAACTGTGTGATTCCCTGGCAGGAACGAATCTGATCTAACACACAGCTGCTTCCATCCTCCCAGTGGACATCCGGATATAAAGTTCTCGCATAATCTTCTTTTCCCTGAAAGCATCCGCCGATAACGATCCTTATTTCCATATTCTGTTGTTCCGTCTTTTTGCTCGCTATATTCTGCTTTTCTATTCCCTTACATACATCTTCTGTACTTTGATTTTGTCTGATCATGGAATCACCTTTCACATAGCACGGAATCCCGTAAATCACTTCTGTTACCTGATCTGCCATCTCTGCCAGTCTGCTATTGATCCGTCCAAGATTCTTCTTATACAAACGCATCTCTGCCGTATCTAGAACCGATTCTGAGAACACTTCATTTGTCACAATAACCAGATTTGTACAGGACTCTTTCAATCTTTTAACACCCTGTACTATCGCTTCAACCGTATCTTCTTTCGCTCCCTCTTCCATGTACATCTCATTCGCTACAAGGTTCGACATACACTCCAGAAGCACTGAACTCTCAGAAAAACACTTCTGCACTTCCTGATTTTTCGAAAGAGAATCCCTTGAATTTCCCAGCTCTTGATCATGCTGTTTTAAACACACATCAGATCCTGATTCCATTTTTTCCACTTTCCCACCAAGACCCGTATACCATTCCAGTGTCTCAAAACCTTTTCCCGCTCTCTGTACTCTGTGACGGTCAATCTTCCTCTGTGTCTCTTCCCCATAAGGGAACATGGTCGCAATATAATAGAGCTGAGAATCATTTTTTTTCTGAAGCTGACAAATTCTTTTCTCTGCATAGACAGACTTTCCGCTGCCACTTCCACCTGTTACCAATTCAAACATAAACTCACCATTTTATTACAGCTCAATCACATCCATATCTTCCGGCACGAAAAGATTTCCATCGTAGTATTCTTTTCCTTCTGCGAGATACAGCTCCTGACGATGCTCGATATTCTTATCTTCTGTATGATACAAAATCAGATTCTCTACCATCAGATCCTGCGCCAGCTCGCACGCATCTTTCACTGTAGAGTGATGTTTTTCATATGGTTTAAAACGATCAGCCTGACTGTACAGACAGAATGCTTCATGAAGCAGCCAGGTGCTGTTCTCTGCATATTTCTGTTCCATCTCATTATATGGTTCATCGCCACAGCAGGTCAGTTTCTCGCCATTTCCAAGATCCATACTGAATCCAAACTGTTTTGCTTTTGTAGAATGAATATCAAAAAATGTCACTTTCTTCCCTATGATTTCTCTTGTCTCACCGTCTTCCACTACAATCATATGAAGTCTGTCATCAATATACTTCGTTTCCTTTGAAGACAGAACCTGCCCTGCCATCTCTTTCAGAATCCGGATTACTTCTTCATGACCGTAAATATTTGCTTCACCCTCATACTGCCCTCTGCTGATGCCCTGAAGAATCATACGCATCATCCAGATAATTCCCAGCAGATGGTCAATGTGTTTATGAGTGACAAAAATATCCCTCATATCCTCCCATTTTAATCCAGCTTCCTTTAACTGATGAAGAATCGTGCTTCCACCACCTCCATCTACCATGAAATGTCTGTTCTCTTCACTTAAAACAAAACATGTATTATAACATTCCGTTACTTTTGCATTTCCTGTACCTAATATAGTAAGTTTCATCATTATTTTTTCTCCTCTGGTTTATGTCAACAAGCAAGTCCCCACCCACTGCTTATTGCTTTTCGCAATTGAAGCAGGGGACTTACTTGATTCGGTTAAAATCCAAAATCCTCATAATCTTCTGGCAGGAAACGATGATAAATAATATGGCATCCTTCATCTTTAAAACAATAACGGTACTCATCCTTCTCATCATCTTCAAAATAAACCACATAGTCAAATTCATCACTGTTCATCTTCTCTATATGCACTTTTTCTGAACGGCTGCGGAACAGGTCAAAGATCTGATTCATTGTACAGTCATGATTCTGAAGCAGCTCTACCAGTTCTTTGATGAATTCATTTTCTTCCATATGATTGTGTACATACTCTACACCCTCTTCCGGAATATGGAAACAGAAACGCTCACCATCATTTGTCACTTCTACATTTCCCATACGCTCCTGTGTATACTCCGGGAACCAGTTCAGCTTCTCCAGCATTCCTGTCACATCTCCCTCTACCTGAAAGAAATGATTCAGAGAACTCAGCGGATAATATAATCTGATCTTTTCCTTTTTATATCCAAGCTTTGCCTGCTCCTCTTTTATTATATCTGTAATACTTTTTTCAAGTCTTGAAAACTCCATCTCTCTGTCCTCTCTTACAATATACTGTTGTTACTGTTCACAGATAACCTGCAAACAGTAACGTATCTGTTGCACTCCTGTAAACTGCTCTCATGCTGCTCATCGGAATTATTGTAATTCCCATTTTTGTGCCATTTTATATTCTATCCCAACTCCCGCCCAGAATCAAGACAAGATAGAAAATGCTATTACAAGAATAATGAATAAAAACAGGATCTTTCGCTCACGCGAAAGATCCTGTTTTTCAGAGACTTTTACACTTTATCAGATTTTCCGTGAAGAGGTCGGTCTCAGTTACTGTTTGCAGGTTACCTGTGAACAGTAACCGGTCTCACACGAGTTGAAGCAAGTGAAAAGATGCATATTACTCACTCTCTTTCCCAAAATTCACAGCAAGTACAATCATATTAACTCCCTGCATCAAAACAGAAAATGCGATCATATATCCAACTGAGAACATTGTCAATATCGGATGTGTAAAAGCGATAATACTTACAATGATTGATAATACACCACAGATAATCGCCAGAATTCCTTTTCCTTTAG
>NZ_CAKRDI010000025.1 GCF_934309415.1 uncultured Mediterraneibacter sp. | reverse complement strand
GATACAAGCAAGTCCCCACCCACTGCTTATTGCTTTTCGCAATTGAAGCAGGGGACTTACTTGATTCGGTTAAACTCAATTTTCATTTAGTTTGCTACTTTTACCATGCTGTGTCTTACCACACTCTCACGGTACATGTAACCTTTCTGGAACTCTTCGGCGACGATATTCTCGCCAAACTCCTCATCCTCAATGTGCATTACCGCATTGTGGAAATCCGGATTGAATTCCTGACCAACTGCCTCGATCGGTTTTACTCCGATGGAATCCAGTGTAGTCATAAGCTGTTTGTAGATCTTCTCCATTCCTTCTGCGAACGGAGAGCCTTTTTCTTCTTCCGGCACGGTATCAAGTCCGCGTTCGAAATTATCGACAACCGGGAGAATCTTTTCTATGATATCTTTCGCTCCGATCTCATACATCTGGGATTTCTCCTTCTCAGATCTCTTGCGGAAGTTATCAAACTCTGCCATCTGACGAGTGATGCGGTCTGTAAGTTCCTCAATCTTCTCGTCTTTCTTGTCCTTCTTATTTTTCTTTCCGAAGAACTTCTTCTTTTCACCGGATGATTCTTCCTGATCTTCACCAGTTTCTTCTCCGGCCTCAGCGGATTCTTCTGCCTCCGCCTCTGCAGTATTTTCTGCATCTTCTGCTGTTTCATCTTCCTTCGCTTCTGCAGCTTCCTGTGCTGCTTTTGCTTTGGCTTCTTCCACAGCTTCTTTTACCATATCTTCTTTGCTCATGTTCTCTGTCACCAGCTTTCTACCTTCCTATTCTTTTGGCTCTTTATTATAAATCGCATCCAACTCACTCTGTAAAGTTTTCAGCGTCTTCATGACATGTTCATAATCCATTCTCTTCGGTCCGATGATTCCGATCGTACCTTTCATGCCTTCTCCAAGCTCATAAGTAGCTGTCACAACACTGCAGTCTTTCATGGTCTTAACCGGTGTCTCGTCTCCGATATACACCTGAATTCCATGATTTTCTTCACTGGATAATGTCTCTGTAACCAGATCTGCCAGTTGCTGTTTTTCCTCAAATGCACTGATGATTTCCTGTGCGCTCTGCTTATCACTGAGTTCCGGATATTTGAAAATATTTGTTGCACCGCTTGTGTAGATCTCCATGTCATCATCTACATGTATAATCTCTGCAACTGCATCCAGCACATGTCCGACTACCTCACTGTGAATGCCTGCCTGTTCTTTCAGTCTTGCGATCAGTCCCAATGTAATCTGATCGATTGAAAGGCCATTCAATGTAGTGTTCAGAAGCATGTTCAGCTTCAACAGATTCTCATTACTTAAGGTTTCGCCGACTTCGATGATTTTATTCTTGATCACATTGCCGCCCAGTACAATAACTGCCACGATCTGTTCTTCATCTACCTGTGAAAGCTGGATGAACTTCAGTGTGTTACGGCTGTTGACCGGAGCTGATACCATCGTCGCGTAATTTGTGTTGGAGGCAAGTACCTTTGCCGCCTGCTGCAATACCTTCTCGACTTTATCTGTCTTCTCAAGGAGTGCATCTTCACGCTCGCTGATCTCGTGTTCTTTCTGTTCCATCAACAGGTCTACATAGAAGCGGTAGCCTTTATCTGATGGAATTCTTCCTGCCGATGTATGTGGCTGAAAGATATATCCGAGATCTTCCAGATCCGCCATCTCATTTCGGATCGTTGCGGAACTCAGCTTCAGATCTGTGTACTTTGAAAGAGTTCGTGATCCCACCGGTTCGCCGGTCTCCAGATAGTTCTGAATGATAGCTTTTAATATAGTAAGTTTTCTTTCGCTTAAGTCTGCTCCTACAGCCATCTTTGATCTCCTTCCCTTTCAATTTATCCTGATTCGCGGTTTGTTTTCTTTGAATCAGATGCCTGATCTTTCATCTCTTTCGGTTATTAGCACTCTTTGTTTTTGAGTGCTAACACCTTACAGATAATAAGATAGCACCTTGATTTCTTTTTGTCAACACCGTTTCTCATTTTTACTGTTTTTTTATTTTTTCTTTTTTAAATGTAAAGCTGAATACGGTCGTGCATAAGAGCACCCATTGCATCGGAGTATTCGAAATGGGGAAAAATCAAATACACAAAAACAGGATTTCCTTTTTTTAATTTGAAATCCTGTTTCCATAAAACCTTATTATTTAGTTTAAAATTCCTATGTGGAAGACACTCTCACCTTGCCCTCTTGAATACGCCAGCAGGAGAATCCGTGTATTGCGTGAGCGGCACATTTGAGGCACAAGAGCGGTTCTGAAGACACTTTGTTTCGTATGTTAGTCAAAGCCAGACAGGAACCACTCACGGTGACTGCTCTGGCTTTGGCGTTACATACGGTCAAAGGGCTGAGGAGGAGCGGGCCGGGTGCCACGATGCAATGCACAGATTCTCCTGCGACCTATTCAGCTTCTCACTTCTGTCCGTAATATGCATTTGCTCCATGTTTTCTGAAGTAATGTTTATCCTGCAGTTCCTGTGGTGCAGGCTGATTCCTTGGATTGATGATCTCACATCTTGCTGCCATTTTTGCCACTTCTTCTACTACCACTGCATTGTGAACTGCTTCATGTGCATCTTTTCCCCAGGTAAATACTCCGTGATTCTTGCAGAGCACTCCCGGAACTGCGATGTAATCTTTCTTCTGTGCCTCAAATTCATCTGCGATGAGAACGCCTGTATTTTTCTCATAAGCTTCCTCAATCTCTTCTTTTGTGAGGTTTCTGACACATGGGATCGGACCGTAGAAATAATCTGCATGTGTTGTTCCATAACATGGGATGTCTCTTCCTGCCTGTGCCCAGCTTGTTGCCCAGGATGAATGCGTATGCACTACTCCTCCGATTTCAGGAAATCTATTATAAAGCACCACATGAGTTGCCGTATCGGAAGACGGATTGTACTTTCCCTCTACCTTATTTCCATTCAGATCTACTACTACCATATCATCTGGTGTCAGTTTATCATACTCTACACCACTTGGTTTAATTACGAATAATCCTGCTTCTCTGTCTATTCCACTTACATTTCCCCATGTAAATGTCACAAGATTATATTTCGGGAGAAGCATGTTGGCCTCATATACCTCTTTTTTTAACTGTTCTAACATTTTTCTTTCCTCTTTTTATATTCTTCTTTGCTTCCATATAAAGGACTCATTTCTCACTTTACTCACAGGAACACTGCTTATTGCTTTTCGCAATTGAAGCAGGGGACTTACTTGATTCGGTTAAATTACATTGCATGTCTTATCAGTAATTATCTGAAAACAGTATACATCGCAACTTCATCTGTCTCACGGTTTGCAGAGATAATAATATCTTTTCCATCCTTCACATAATGTGCTACATTTGCAGGACCGCAGTCATGATCGATCACTTCTGACTCATACTGCTTTGTCTCCTGATTATAGGAAAAAACGATCAGATCTCTTTCTGCTTTTCTGTGGCCGATCACAACTACCGGTTTTCCACACAGATCGCCGCCGTAAATTGCATGTGTAAATTCAGCCGGTTTTTCATATTCATAAACCTTCTCATATGCTCCGTCTTTCTTCTTATAAATAGAGATCTGATCTCCATGGAACGGAGACAGGACTGCAAGTTCCTTCTCACCATCTTCATCCAGATCAACCAGGACTGCATCGCTTGCCGCTGTATCAAGTAATGTACGGATTTCCCATTCTCCCTCTGCATTTTCCGGCGGGATAAACTGGAATACTCCGCAATCTGCTGAAATCACGCAGGTATCTACCCCTTCGTCATTTACTCTGTAGTATCCATGATTCTTAAGCATGTTATCTTTGATCACTTTCAGTTCTAACTGATGCTCTTCATTATAAAAAGAAAGATCTTCCGGTAATACTGCCGCATAGACTTTTCCCGGCATTGACCAGTCATCTTTGTACTCATGACCAGATTTCAAAGCACAGGCAATCAGGTAACGGACTCCGTTGCGCTCTACGATATCAAATCGATGAACATGTGGAAGATCTACCAGTGTACGAACTTCCCAGTTTCCTTTTTCAATCGGTGTAACGATGACAATCTTTGCCTCTTTTGAATCATTTGGTGAGTAAAACTTGTGTGTTGCAAGAAACTGTCCGTCTGTTCCCGGTACCTGCACCATGCTCATAACTCCGCCTGGCTCACTCCAGATGGTATCTTCTTCATTTCCGTCCTGATCAAATAAAATACAGCGGTCAATCTTTTCTGCTGCCACCATAAAATGCTTCTTACCCTGATATTCCAATGGTGCAATCGAATAACATTTTGTCAGATTGGAAATCACTTTTTTCTCAACATTCCACATATTCTTCTTCCTCTCTAAACTTCTTTATCATATTTGAATTCTTTATCACTTCCGCCACAGTAACGCGTGTCTGAAAAATACTTTCCAGTTTCTCGAATCTCTACACTTCTGTCACCTGTGCATCCAGCATCTTCTCAAACATATCATGGGCAAATACAAGATCATCTTTCCAGTTTTCATTTCCCATATACCAGAATTCTGTCACATATTTTCTGATGCCCAGTTTCCATGCAAAATCAATTGCTTCCTGAAAATTCACATGTCCAGTTCCAAACGGAATCTCTCTGAATTTTCCCGGTACAGTCTCTTTTAAGTGCATGGCACACAGATGTCCCTTTCCGATCATCATATCTTCAAGAACATCATTTTTATATTCTTTTGCTGCATTTGTAATATTTCCAATATCCGGGTACACGTTCAGATAAGGCGAATCTACCAGTGTTGTGTATTTCATGGCTTTTTCTACTGTGTTCATAAACTCAGTTTCCATTGTCTCAAATCCAAGAACTACACCGGCACGTTCTGCCATATGAGTTGCTTTTTTCAGATTGCGTAAGAAACGCTTTTTTGTCTCAAAAGAGGATTCTTCATAATAAACATCATATCCTGCAAGTTGGATGATACGGATTCCAAGATCCTCGGAAAGCCGAATTGCTTTTTCCATGATCTCCATTCCCCGCTTTTCAATCTCAGGATCACTGCTGCCAAGCGGATATTTGCGATGTCCGCTCAGACACATGGACCGGATTGGAACTCCCGTCTTCATCATCAGTTCCACCAGTTTCAGCCGTTCCTCTTTTGACATGTCAAGTCTTGCAAGTTTTGCATCTGTCTCATCAATACTGATCTCAATGTAATCAAATCCTGCCGCTTTGGCTGAGAGCATTTTCTGCTCCCAGCTAAGCTCTGACGGCATTGATTTTTCATACAGACCAAGTGTATATTCCCTCTCCATTTTTTCTCCTCCAGAATTACTCGATCACACCATGCTCTTTTAATTTTTCTTCAATCTCCTGTGCAGACATAATATTTCTGAGCGGGATTACTTTCACTCCTTTTTTCTCTGCATCTTTGAACATATTTGCAAAGTTCTGTGCACAGAGAACTACGTCAAACTGTGTGGCAGCACTCTTTCCTTCTGACAGTGCACAGTGATGCAGTCTTCCAGGAGTAATATTTACTTTCTTCAGGACTTTCTGTAATGTCATCTTCATCATCATGCTTGAACCTGCTCCATTTGCACAACATACCATAAACTTTAAATTCTTTGTACTCATAACTCATATCTCCTTTTCTGATTCCAAGAGCAGTTCTTTCTCGTTCTTACTGTTTTCTGCTCTGTTTTCAATTCATTATCATTTTATTTATTCTTTGCAGCTTTCATTTCTTTGTAAGCTTCGTAATCTTCTGTGATCTTGAAGTATCCTTCTTTGTCAAGACGGTACTCGATCTGTGGAATTGCGATCAGTACAACTGCAACCAGTACGATACCTGCGTAGCTTAAGAATTTCATTGCTGCTGTCATGACCGGCCATACAACTGCCCAATCCCACATTCCAATGTATCCGCCGTACGCTGCCATTCCAACCCAGCCTGCGATGATCGCAGAACCGAATACCTGGCACAGACCTGAGATAAATGGAAGAATCAGAGCTGCTTTTACGCCGCCTTTTTCATTTGCAAAAATACCAATTGTTGCGTTATCAAAGAATACCGGAACGAATCCACAGATTACAAGTACCGGACTCTTTAATACGATTAGTACTGCGATTGCAAGGATCTGTCCTACAAATCCTGCAAGGAATCCGATCGGAACTGCATTGGCAGAACCAAATCCAAATGCTACTGCACAGTCAACTCCTGGGATAGATCCCGGAAGAAGCTTATCAGCGATACCCTGGAAGGACTGAGTCAGCTCTGTTACGAAAGTACGGACACCAAGCTGAAGGATTGCCAGATATACTGAGAAGTAGAGACAAGTCTGGATCACATAAAATACCATGCTCTGTCCTTCTGTCATAAATCCCTGCTCTGTCAGATAATCTCTTCCGAGGATCACAAGGATCGCACCAAAGAAGATCAGCATCAAAATGGAGGTACATACCATATTGTCATTGAAGATAGACATAAATCCCGGAAGTTCTACGTCATCAATTTTCTTTACATCTTTACCATTTTTCTTCTTACCAAAGAATTTCTCTGCAATCCATGTATTCAGAGCAATTCCGAACATCTGCTGATGTGCGAGGCAGAAACCTGCTCCATCAGATAATTCCTGGCATGGCTTGATTGTGAGGTTGGCTCCTACCGCCCAGTAAAGACCAAGCACAACTGCCATAACTACTAACATTGCAACGTTATTCTTTAACAGGAACGGGCAAGCAAACATGATTAACCAGTATGCTGTCGCTGCCTGCTGTACCTGTACATGTCCTGTTGTAAACAGTGCACGCATCTTTGTGATCTTGCTGAATCTTACAAGAACAATGTTTACAATAAATGCGATGAGAAGAAGAACCATTGCCTCTCCAAATCCTTTACCGAATACTTCTTCCACACCGGCGGTTACTGCATTTTGTCCAAAATACGGATCAATTACCATCGCATCCATATTGAAACGGTCTTTCAGTCCTACAAGTACCGGACGGAAATTACTTACCAGTCCGCTGGAACCAACGGTTAAAATCAGGTATCCTACGATTGCCTTGATCACTCCTGCAATTACGTCATACCATGGTTTCTTCAGAAGAATATATCCAAGTGCTACGATCAGACCGATCATAAATGCCGGCTGTTCCAATATGTTCGTCGCGAAATAGGACCACGCTCTCATTAAAATATCCATATGTATTTCCTCCTGTCTGCTCTCATATTATTTCCGTTTTATTCGCTGATATATTTCTCTTCCAGCTTTAACAGATCTTCCGGTGTCTTTGCATCCGCAAGTTCTTCCACCAGTTCTTCATTCATCAGCATTTCAGATAATCTTGACATATTATCCAGATGCTGGTCTGGATTGCAGGATGCCAATGTAAAAAACAACTGTGCGTCCAGTTCCGGATTACCCGGCTCAAAGCTGACCGGCTGCTCTACTTTCATAAAGGAAACTGCAGTTTTATTAACTCCGACAGCTCCTTCCTGTGAGTGCGGCATTGCTACATTGGAAGCAATAACGATATATGGTCCATATTTTTCAACACATTTAATAATATCTTCTTTATAATTTGCCTCTACTGTTCCATCTGCCTCCAGTGGTTCACAGCTCATGCGGATTGCTTCTTTCCAGTCCGCTGCAGACTCGGCAAATTTGTAATGTTTTTTCTCTACAAATTCTTTTAACATGATTTTCTCCATTCTCTTATTTCAGAATGCGTCCATCTTCTGGATCAGCCTCTCTTTTCTTTCAGCTTATACAGTAACTCTGCGCTTATTCTGAATCTGTTTTTCCTGTTCCAAAGCCTCTGATTCTATTTTCAGAGCCTCTGGAACATATTTAAAAAGAGTTTCTTACACTTTATCATTTACAGGCAGGAACGGAACGGAATGTTCTGTGGTGCCTCGAAGCAGTCCTCGAATCCTCTTCTGTGGTGATAGTAGATCTTATCTTTGTCTGCCGGATAAGTATATTTGCCACCTACCTGCCAGAAGAATGGATGGAATTTATATTCATTTCTGTCTTTCTTGAAGTCATACAGTACTTTGATCTCATCACAGTCTGCCTGGAAGTTTGTCCATACATCCCAGTGGATCGGGATTACTACTTTACACTGAAGGTTCTCAGCCATTCTCAGCACATCGATGGATGTCATCTTATCCTGCATTCCGATCGGGTTCTCTCCGAAAGAACCAAATGCAACATCTACATCATAATCTTTTCCGTGTTTTGCAAAGTAAATAGAGAAATGAGAATCTCCACTGTGGTAAATGTTTCCGCCCGGTGTTTTGATCAGGTAGTTTACTGCTTTGTCATCCATATCTGTCGGGCACACGCCTGTCAGTTCTTCGCGTGTCTCATCTGTTCTGTCTGTTGTTACGATACAGGTACGGTCAAAAGAATCCAGTGCAATGATCTCCAGGTCTTTGATCTTGATTGTGTCTCCTGGTTTTACTGTGATACATCTGTCTGCCGGAACACCCCATTTCTGCCACAGCTCTACAGATTTCTTTGGTCCGATGAATGGAACCGGAATCTCTTTTCCATTCTCATCTACTGTTGTCATTCCGCTCTGGATTACATGTGCTGCCCACTCTGCTGACATATGATCCTGATGATAATGTGTTGCAAGCACTGCATCAACTTTCTTAAATGCGAATGGATCAATTACAAATGGAACATTTCTTAAGTTCGGCTGCATTGCACGTCCGCCACACATGTTTGCCATCTGATGTCCGACTTTCATCTTACCATCACCATGAGTACGTTTTCCATTTCCACACCAGAGATCGATTGTAATGTTTGTATCTTCCGGTGTCTTCATCCAGATTCCTGTACATCCGAGCCACCACATTGCCACATTGCCAGGTGCCACTTTTTCATTCTCGATATCTTCTACAAGCCATGTTCCCCACTCTGGAAATGTGCTCATAATCCAGTTTTCTCTTGTGATCTCTTCTACTTTACTCATTTCTTTGTTCTCCTTTACTTCTGCTCTGAGTCAAGCGGATATTCGCAATCCGCTTCGCTACTTGATTCGGTTAAATGCTGTATCTTTTATATTTGTTTTAGCCGGCTTTGTTTTTGTGATTTCATCATAGCATCCAGTCCTTAGAATGAACAGCCCAAGAAACGTTTGTAGTTTGTGCAAAGAATTGTGTGGTTACTGTTCACAGCATAGCTGTAAACAGTAACGTATCTCGCCATTTAGAATCGCCTTTGGCGATGGGCGAGATACATTCAAGACAATACGTGCATCCTCCATGCCAATCAGCGGAGTGATTGACATGGGAGTGAACAGTAACATAATAAAGAAGATCTTGCATCACAAAAAGCAGTTATACCACACGGTTTACACCAATGTAGTATAACTGCTCTCTTTAGATTTCCTGCTTTCTGTTGATTTCTCACATCGCTCAGATTCTCATCCATACCTCATGCATGCTTGCACAATTTTATATTTTGTACCTTCTTTGAATGCCTGAAACGATTGTTCCAAATCTCCTGCCTTTAGTTTTCTTCGTTTTCATTCCCCAATGTCTGTTCAATATAGTTTAGAATTTCATTTGTTGCACATTTTTCTGCGATTTCGTGCAATCCATTGTGTTCTTCGAACAGATTCATGATATCTTTGAGTATTTTCAAGTGTTTTTCCTGATCCTTTACTGCCAGCATAATGATAATCTGTGCATCATAGAACTCAGAAAAGTGTACCGGCTCCTTAAAAACGGTCATGGAAACATCCAGACGGTTCGCTCCATCCTCCGGTTTTCCATGTGCGAGCACGATTCCCTTTGTAATAAACATATATGGGCCATAATATCGGATCTGAGAAATAATATGATCGATATAAGATTTCTCAATACTTCCCTCTTCCAGAAGCATTTCACCCGATTTGCGTACTGCATCCTGCCAGGAATATTTTCCCTCTTCGATCCGAATTCGGTCTTTTGCAAGAAATTCTGCCAGACCTTTTACTTTTCGTCTGGCATTTGTCTCCTGTTCAAATTCTCCGTGCACATATCTTGCGAGATCCTGTCTCAGATTTTCATAATCTTCTTCGTCTACATATTTCTTTACTACATCAAAAATCTCAGCCACATCATTGGTCTTTTTCTTATGCTCCACCAGCCTGTGATTCAGAATGGCTTTCCGGTCATAATCAGTCAGAATCGGACGGACCACGATCACCGGAACAACTGCTTTCAGATTCACAGTAGAGATGATCAGATCACATTCCTTCTGAACTGTACTAAGATCTACTGCTGCCACCACACCAATGATCTTCGCATGTGGGAGCAGCTTCTGAATCTCCCGCCGCAACATATTTCCAGTTGAAATTCCATTCACACAAACGATTAGAACACGCAATTCCTCTTTGGAGACATCTGCCACTTTCATATGCGATCCGAAATGTAATGCCAGATATGCAATCTCACTGTCCGGAATTGGCAATCCGATCATCTGTTCCAAATACCTGGATGCAACTTTCGTAATGTCATAAAGATTCGGATACTCCCTCATGATATCATCGCTTAATGGATTACCAATCTGGATACCGTACTGATAGCGATACAGGGATGCATTAATATGTAGGAACAATGCACGTTCCAGTTCTTCCTTATCATCAAATTCGATGCATGCAGTCTTCTCAAACTCTGCCACCAGTGCCTTGGAGATTTCATAAACTGACTGATCCGCCTGATTTTCAAACATGTCATCAATTGCCGGAACTGCTACACGGGATCCAAGAAGATGCAGACAGAGATAAATGTGTTCCTTCTCATCCAGATCCGGGAAGCGTTCTCTTACAATGCGATACTCTTCTGTATTTTCCACTTTTTCCAGATTCAGATTCGGGAAATAAGGTCTTCTTGCGCCTTTGTACATCAAAGGCATCAGCGCTGCCAGCGAAAACAGAACGCCTTTTACATACTCTGTGTTCAGCTCTTTTGCAATGTCCTGAAGCTTTTCATAATATTCCCGAATCGGCTCCTGATACAGGAAATCCAGCATTCCTGCCTCAAACAGCGGATACAGGGAATTAAAATACATGAAGAACAGTGCTCTGATCCGCACTACATCCCCGGAAATCTTATATCCTTTTTTCTTTTCATACACCAGTGTCAGATTGTACTCCTGAAGCTGGCTTACAACCGCACGCATATCATTAAAAATCGTGTTGCGGCTCACCTGACAGTATTCCGCGATCTTATCAATATACACTGCTTCACTCAGATGCATAATCAGAATATAACAATAAATAATCTTTACTCTTTCTGAAGGAGAAAAGATATATGCCTCTTCTTTCTCTTTCTTCTCATTTGCCTCAATGATCTTTTTCTTGTCCTTTTCCGAAATCAGGATTCCTTTTCCCCTGACCACTTCCAGCTCCGGAATATCCAGTTCTGTCAGCCATTCATTCACCTTGCACAGATCATAATAGACACTGCGCCTGGATACGCCCGTCTCTTTGGCCAGTTGCTGCAGCGGAATATAATCCTCTGCCATAAGTAATAAAGTAAGTATTTTTCTGCAACGTTCATTGATATAAGCTGTCCCCACGTTTCTGATCCTCCAACTTTTTCTTAAACTTTTTTCTGCACAGATACTTATCTGCCTTACTCTTTCTCATTTTCACACATTTATTATATATCGCTTAACTGTTGATATTTCAACTGTTTATGTCATGTAAACTTTCTGTAATATGTTTAAAACAAGAACTCAGCCAGCACACAATTACTGACATCCATCCCCCGATGTGACAGTCTCACTCTGTCGCCGTCACATTCCAGTAAGTTTTCATCACTTAATTTTTCAATTATCATTCCATAAATCTCGTCCAGCGATTTCTGGAAATAATCCTGAAATGCTGCTCTTGAGATTCCCTCCGTCTTGCGAAGTCCCAAATACATAAATTCTTCCATCTGAGACTCTGTTGAGAGAAATTCCTGCTCAGTATCCACAGCTTCTCCCCGGCGGATCATCTCCACATATTCTTTCCGATCCCGGATATGATTAAATCTTGTCTCTCCGATCAGAGAAGAGGAACCTGCTCCAATCCCCAGATATTCTGTCCGGTTCCAGTATCCCAGATTATGCCTGCACTCCTTGCCGGGCTTCGCATAATTGGAAATCTCATATCGATGCATACCTGCATCCTGCAGAATCTGGATGGTTCGTTCTCCCATTGTATATTCCTCTTCTTCCGACGGAAGTTCCCAGTCTCCTGCATCAAATTTCCCAGATTCATACCATTTATAAAATGGCGTTCCTTCTTCCAGTATCAGGCTATATGCGGAAATATGCTCTGGCTGCAATGCCAGTACTTTCTTCAAAGTATCTTCCCAGGTCTCAAGTTTCTGCCCCGGCAGAGCCGACATCAGATCGATATTCCTGTTTTCAAATCCTGCCTTCTCCACTTCGTTCCATGTCTCAAGAAAATCTTCAAAAGTATGGATCCGTCCCAGCATTTTCAGTTCCCGATTCTGAGCTGACTGCAATCCGATACTTAACCGGTTCACTCCGACTTCTTTATATTGTTTCAGTTTTTGCAGATCTACAGTTCCCGGATTCATTTCCATCGTAATTTCCGCGTCTCTGGCAATCTTAAATGAATCATGCAAAGACTGAAAGATTCTCTCTGCCTGATTTCCGGACAAAAGGGACGGTGTGCCTCCACCGAGGAAAATCGTCTTCACCTCATACGGCCGAAATTTTTCCTGATACCAATGAATTTCCTGTACCATCGCCTGTACATATGCTTCCTGTTCTTCTTCACTTCCAGATGCTGAAAAGAAATCGCAATAATTGCACTTTTTCACACAGAATGGAATATGAAGATACAGTTCCAAATCTTTCTTTTTTATCATAATATAACACTTTCCTGACTATAAATGAATGTTCCCAAGATCTGCTTTATCATCATTTCTAATTTCCATATGCTCTCTTTTTTGTATTCCACAGCGTACCTTCTGCAAAATGTTTCTATAAGGAAAATATTTTCTACTATATAAAAAGCGCCGCCAGACACAGCTTTCTGCATCCGGCGACTATCGCTTCGTTTTTCGCCTACCTTTACTTGCAGACCTTTTAGTTATCATCCAGTTTCAGCACACTCATGAATGCTTTCTGCGGAATCTCTACATTTCCGACCTGACGCATTCTCTTCTTTCCTTCTTTCTGCTTCTCCAGCAGTTTCTTCTTACGGGAAATATCACCACCGTAACACTTGGCAAGGACATCTTTTCTCATCGCCTTTACAGTCTCTCTTGCAATGATCTTGCTTCCGACTGCTGCCTGAATCGGGATTTCAAAGAGCTGACGCGGAATCTCTTCTTTGAGCTTCTCGCACATCTTTCTTCCACGTTCATAAGCACTTCCCTCGAATACAATAAAGGAAAGAGCATCGACTTCTTCTTTATTGATCAGGATATCCAGTTTTACAAGTTCAGAACGTGTATAGCCCATCATCTCATAATCGAAGGATGCATATCCTCTGGATCTGGATTTCAGTGCATCAAAGAAATCGTAAATAATCTCATTCAATGGAAGGTGGTAAGTCAGCACTGCACGTGTTTCCTCAATGTATTCCATTCCCTGATAAATACCACGGCGTTCCTGACACAGATCCATGATTGCTCCGATGTATTCGGAAGTTACCATGATCTCTGCTTTTACCATCGGCTCTTCCATGTATTCAATTTCTGCCGGATCCGGCATATTGGTCGGGTTCGTCAGATCAATCACCTCTCCGTTTGTCTTATGAATCTTGTAAATAACACTCGGTGCGGTTGTCACAAGATCCAGGTTATACTCTCTCTCCAGTCGCTCCTGAATGATCTCCAGATGAAGCAGTCCCAGGAATCCACAACGGAATCCAAATCCCAGTGCAACAGATGTCTCCGCCTCAAACTGCAGCGCCGCATCATTGAGCTGCAGTTTTTCAAGCGCATCTCTCAGATCCGGATACTTTGCTCCATCTGCCGGATAAAGTCCACAGTATACCATCGGATTTACTTTCTTGTATCCCGGAAGTGGTTCTGCACACGGATTGTCCGCATTTGTAATTGTATCTCCTACACGGGTATCTTTTACATTTTTCAGGCTGGCTGTGATATATCCAACCATTCCAGCTTCCAGCTCATCACAAGGGATGAACTGTCCGGCACCGAATGTTCCGACTTCTACAACTTCTGCTCTTGCTCCAGTCGCCATCATCAGCATCGGAGTGCCTTTTTTGACCGTACCTTCCTTGATTCGGCAAAATACAATAACTCCTTTGTAAGAATCATATTTTGAATCAAAGATCAGCGCCTGCAGCGGTGCATCTGGATCTCCTACCGGAGAAGGAATCTTATTTACGATCTGTTCCAGAACATCGTGTACATTCAGTCCTGTCTTTGCTGAGATCAGCGGTGCATCTTCTGCTTCGATACCGATCACATCCTCGATTTCTTCCTTTACACGCTCCGGGTCTGCACTCGGCAGATCAATCTTATTGATGACCGGCATAACGTCCAGATCATGATCCAGTGCAAGGTATACGTTTGCCAAAGTCTGTGCTTCTACTCCCTGTGCCGCATCTACGACAAGGATTGCTCCGTCACATGCCGCCAGGCTTCGAGATACTTCATAGTTGAAATCCACATGTCCCGGTGTATCGATCAGGTTGAAGATGTATTCTTCTCCGTCATCTGCTGTATAGACAGTACGAACTGCCTGTGCTTTGATCGTGATTCCACGTTCTCTTTCAAGATCCATGTTATCCAGCACCTGGGACTGCATCTCTCTGCTGGTCAGAAGTCCTGTCATCTCAATGATTCTGTCTGCCAGTGTAGATTTACCATGATCTATATGTGCGATAATACAAAAATTTCTAATGTGTTTCTGGTCAATTGTCGCCACTTTTTTTCCTCCATTTTTTCCTGCAATTTTTTCTGATCTCCAATGATTTTGACTTCTGCAACTTCTCCCAGATAGTCTGAATATTACATATCTTATTATTTAAAATCACATACAACAAATGATATAAGCTGCATTCACGCCAAAACTTGAATTTTTTGATTTAGAGCGTGTCTTAAAAATGCTTTCTGCAAGATATATGTCACAATTTATGGGAGATTTTGTCTGAATGAGGGCGGCGTAGCGGGCTACGTCAACCGAATGAAGGCAAAATATACCGTAAAGTGGGGCATGTAGATTGCAGGAATGATTTTTCAGACACACTCTAGCATAGATTAAAAATATTCTTGCAATCTAAATCTACTTCTATTTTGAAATATGATTTATCTTCCATTCTTGTTGATTTTTTATTGCATTTTCTTAGATCTACTTTGACGATTTCTCCGACTGCTTCACAATAAACAGTTCCACCGCCAGTGTGTCTGTCAGAAGTCCTGTCTTTACATCCTGTTCCAACTGCGCCGCTTCTTCCATAACTCCACGCAGTTCTTTCATTTTAAAGCGCCTGGACTGTTCTATATTCTTTCCTGCAACAAAAGGATGGATCCCAGCTTTGGATGCGATCTCTTTCCGTCCATAGCCCTGATTTGCCAGTGCTTTTACATGAAAAAGAATCCGGTACTGTCTGGCCAGCATGTAAAGAATCCGCATTGCCGGTTCTTTCAGTGCCAGCAGTTCATAATACAAATCCAATGCCCGTTTCTGATTCCCTGCAGCCACCGCATCAACCATCTCAAAGATATGGTTGGAAAGCTGCGTTACACAGACTGCGTCCACATCTTCCTTCGTCAGCGTGTTACGGTCAATGGCATAACAGATCACTTTCTCCAGTTCTCTCTGGATCTTCTCCATATCGGTTCCTACTTTTCCGATAAAGTATGTGATCACAGCTTCTGACATCTCTTTATTCTCCCGGCGCGCAAGATTAAATACCCAGCGTTTCAGAGTTCCTTCATCCTGTGTAGACAACTCTACTGCATAGCCTTTACTGTTCACAGCTTTGTAGAGCTTGTTTCTCTTATCCACTTCATTTTCTACAAAGACAAAATACGTTGTCTCCGGCATTTCCTTCACATAATCTGCCAGATCCGCTCCTGCCGCTGTTTTGAAAAATCCTGTATTTTCAAAAACAATCAGTCTCCGCTCCGCAAAGAACGGAAGCGTCTCCGCCAGATCGATCACTTCTTTGACATCCGTATTCTTTCCTTCATAGTAGGCGTAATTCATCGTGTCACCATCCGGAAGCATCGCTTTGATAAACCGGTCTTTATACTGTTTCTTCAGATATCCTTCTTCTCCATACAGAAGATATACCTGCTTAAATTGTCCTGATTTCAAATCTGCATTTAAGTTCTTCATAACTTCTCTATTATAAAGGAAAAGTTGGAGGTTTGACAAGAGCTATTGAAAAGATCTTGATTTAACATACTTCTCAATCATAACCCTCTCCCCATCACTCCTCAATGTAATCGCCCCACATTCCTGTGTGGACCACACCTTGCTTCCTGCTTCCTGCAGTCTTTCCAGTGTTTCGGCATGGGGATGTCCATAACGGTTGTTCTTTCCTGCGGAAATCAGTGTGGCGCGTGGGCTGACTGCTTTTAGAAATTCCGCAGAACTTGAATTCTTAGAGCCGTGATGTCCTGCTTTCAAGATCAGGAAATGGGGTCCCTGCTCCTTATTCAGCATCTCAGTCAACTGTTTCTCCCCATTTCCTTCCAGATCTCCAGTCAAAAGCATACGAAATACTCCATCCTCCAGTTTCAGTACTGTAGAAGCTTCATTCCCTGCTTCCAGGACTTCTACCATCGTATTCTTATCTGTTTCTGATGTTCCAACCGGCCCAAGACAGGTTAAAGCCCTTCCAACCCTTTGTCCCTGACGAATCGCAGCCACTTTCGTTCCATGTTCCGCTGCTGTCTGCGCAAGATCCTTTAACTTTTCATCCACATATTCTTCCGGCGGCAAAACCAGCGTCCTGATTTTTATTCCCAGCGTCTGTCCTTCCAGCAATTCCTGGATTCCATTCACATGGTCTTCATCTCCATGTGTTGCAAAAACATAATCCAACTGTGCGATTCCCTGGGACAGTAGAAACGGTTCCATCCGATAACTTCCAACCGATGTCACACTGCTGCTTCCGCCATCCACCAGATATGCAATTCCTTCCCTGTCTTTTATAAAAATACTATCTCCCTGCCCCACATCGATCATCGTTACCTGAAGCTGGGAATGATCCATACTTTTTCCTTTGCAGAATAAAACAAAACCAATCATGATTCCTAAAATTAAACCATATGCAATCTTCCTATTACCCCTCTGTCTTTTGGATTCTGACTTACTCTCCTTCTCCTGGTTAAACTTATTTTCTTTTAATCTGACATACTTTCCTTGTTTTCTATTTCTCCTCACATAACAGATCCCCCACACCACCAGAACCGCCACATAATACGCCATCACCCACCACTTCTCCGGCTGCCCTGTCACAATCCGGCTGCCCGGAATCCCGGCAAAAACTTCGCAGATCTGATCATACAACTTCAACATTCTTCCCACACACCAAAAACAAACAGCACTCAACGAAAGAGGCAGTCCCACCGTAAAAAGCCCCAGAATTCCTGCCAGCATCACAATCGGGAATAGCGGGACAAGCATGAGATTCAGTAATAAAGAATATGGAGGAATCTCATAGTAAAAATACAACATGATCCCCAACAACATCCCATTTACAGCAAGGCTGACTGACAGCCCGTCACTTATTTTTTCTGCCAGCACTTTTAGCCATCCGCAGAATAAACTTTTAATGTAAAACAGGCTCTTGCTGTAAAACATCTTACTGTAAAACAGACTCTTATTTTTTCTGCTTTCTTCCCCTTCCTTCTTTTCTGATTCATTTCTCCATTCAAAGCAAGGTTTCAACAACGCAATCCCAAGGATCGCCCCAAAAGAAAGTAAAAAAGACCGGTCTGTCAGATACAACGGCTGATAAATGCACAAAATCGTAGCAGTGAACGAAAGGCTGGTCAACAGATCATACTTTCTTCCCGTCACTTCTGCACCAATCCAGATCAGAAACATCATCACCGCCCTGAAGCTGGACACCTGTGGACCCACCATGACCAGATAAAGTAATAGAATTCCTCCACTACATATTCCCGCGAACAAAAAAGAACTTCCTCTTTTTCTTAGGAACTGGTATACAGATCTTCCGATGAGTGACATATGCAGTCCGGAAATAGCCAGCAGATGCCCGATTCCATTCTTTTGGTATAACTTTTTCATCTCTGAATCCAGTCCACTTTTATCTCCAAGTAAAACTGCTCTCATTGTATTTCCGTAATATTCTCCAAGTGACTGCTCTAATTCTGATGACCAGTGAATGCGTAACTGCCGCAGTCTGTTCTCAACACCTGCCGCAATTCTTCTCCACCAGATTCTCTGCTGTTCCCACGGATACAAAATCTTCATCTCTTCCGCCCGGACCATCACATGGATCCCCTGTACCTGATAATAACTTTTCTGGTCAAAATTTCCGGGATTTCGTGCTGTTTCAAAAGATGTTTTCTCTCCCTGAAAAATTACCCTGTCTCCAATATTCAATTCTCTTTGTAGCTGTTCCGGTCTGATATAGACCAAAAGCTTTGCTTCTTCCAGATTCCTTTCCTGACCGATCATCTGGTTTTGCTTTAGATATACTGCTGTATTTTTAGATTTGTCTTCGATTTTATAGACTGTGCCACTGCCCGAAACTACAGTTCCATCTGCGATCTGCTCTGCTTTCGTCTGCTGCTGATCCGGTGTACTCTGCAATCCACAGACACGCACAGTCTGTATGGCAAGCAATAACATACATGCCATACAGAGCGGCCGCCTGATCATTTTTCATTTTTCACTGCGATCCATTCCATCTCTTCCCCAAAAGGTTCTGAGAGATCTACTTTTTCCATATATTTTGCTTTTGATTCTCCGTTGATCGTAATCTGTACCCTCGTCGCATCTGTGCCGTTTACAATAGAATTCACCAGAGAATAAATCGTAATCTCCGGAAGCACATCGTATGCACTGGTCAGGAATGTGCTGTCAAAATTCACATAACAGATTCCATCCTTCGTCGATACACTTAACAGATTGGTCTTTGGATTGATTGTCGGGTACGCATCTGTGCCAACCGGACCCTGCATCAGTTTTTCAACGATCAGTTTTTCCTTCGACACATTGCTGCTGTAACGTACATCCATCGTCTGTTCTACCAGCTTATCTCCATTCTTATTTGCAAAATACAAAGTGATTGTTCCGGTCTGATACGAACTGAGTGAATCTGTATTTTTTACAAAATCATCTTCATTCAACAGACCGATGTTTTCTCCTGATTCATCCTGGAGTTGAACTCCCCCTACCAGGATCGATACTGCATTCACCCCATCAAGCTGCATCAGCGACTGTACAATCGCCGCACGCATCAGCTTTTCTTCCAGTGGTTTTGTATCCTTGTATTCTTCGCTGAAGTTCACTTCCAGAATACTTCCCTTTAAAATACACCACAATACTTTCACTTCTTTTGGAAGCGCCGGTGTACACTGTGTCTCATCAGTAGACTCCTGCATTTCTTTCAGAACAGACTCTGCCTTTTCCTGAATCCCATCCCCCTGGATCTCGCAGGCATTCTTTACAAGTCCGGTCTTATCTGTATTCATACAGTACACAAAAGAGTCTCCCTCTTTTACTTTGTTCTTTCCTCCGCACGCTGTCAGTCCCAAGACAAAAACCAGACAGAACAGAAGGCCTTTTAACTTCTTTCTCCTCATCTCCATCTTTCCTCCTAAGACGCTGCATAAAGCAACGGAATCCGCACGGTAAAGGTTGTACCCTCTCCTTCTACACTGAAGACCTTGATCGATCCTCTGTGTACGATCACTGCATTTCTCACGATCGCAAGTCCCAGTCCGGTTCCACCGATCTCACGGGAATGGGATTTATCCACCCTGTAAAATCGCTCGAAAATGTGTGCCTGGTCCTCTTCCGGAATACCGATTCCGGAATCCTCTACTTTGATATAGAAAAACTTATGATCCGCATTCAGAGAAACATGCACCCATCCGTTGTCCTGATTGTACTTGATCGCATTTTCCACCAGATTGGAAATAGCAAGCGAAAATTTTGTCTCATCGATCTCCGCTGTCACCGGACGGAAACTTTCCATGACGATCTCCACATTTTTCTGCTGTGCGATCGGACGCAGCCGCTTCAGAATCTGCTCCAGCAGCTCGTTGATGTTCATTGATTCAATGTTCAGCGTTTGTCTCTTCTTGTCCATCTTCACAAGTGAAAGCAGGTCTGTAATGATCTTATTCTCACGGTCAATTTCCTTCGCAATATCTCCCATGAATTCCTGGTACATTTCCACAGGAACACCTTCCTGCTCCAGAAGTGAATCTGCCAGGACTTTCATTGAAGTCATCGGTGTCTTCAGTTCATGTGAGACATTCGAAACAAACTCTTCTCTGGAGTCATCCAGCTGTTTTAAGCGTCCCATCATCTTATTGATGGCCTCACTGATATTCTTTGTCTCTGTAAATGTATCTACATGCAGTACGTCTTCGGTGTATCCTTCACTGACATTGGAAATCGTCTCCGTGATCTTTCGAAGTGGGCGCACGATCCCGTCAGACAGAACAACACTGGCAATCAGCAGGATCAGAAATACAAGTCCCAGGATCACTCCGCCCTGTGTGTAAAGAATATTCAGCGAATCCTCTATACTGTCTGTAGAAACACTCGCAAGCATGACGCCAATAACTTCCTTGCTTCCTGCTCCCGTGATCGGTGCCGTCACTTCAATATAATGGTTCTTTTTATCGTAGTAACTGCCACTTTCGCCTTTCATACAGCGGACTACATTTTCTGATACGTCAATCTTTCCTTCATCCAGGCTGTATGTATCCTTGATCACTTTCAGATCATCATCAATGATCCGAACTCTTCCACTGTAAATATTCGTCAGCTGAAGGAGACTGGCATTCATCACATCCGAAGTCGGATCTTCCAGATAATTATAAGTCAGCATCTGATTGCTGAGAATTGTACATTGGTTCTGAATTTCTGCTGTACGAAGAGATACAGCCCGTGACTCATAGACTTTCACAATTCCAAACAGTGCTGCCGTACCGGGAATGATCCCGGCCAGCATCACCATCAGGAAAATGCGGAATCTTAGATTTTTAAAGATGTTATCTTTGAATTTAAATGTAAATTTACCCTTGGAAATAATAACCCACTCCCCACTTCGTATGTACATATTTCGGTTCGCTTGGATTCGTCTCGATCTTCTCTCTGAGGCGGCGGATATGCACATCTACCGTTCTTGCATCTCCCGGATAATCATAACCCCAGATCAGGTTCAGCAGATTCTCTCTGCTGTATACCTTGTTCGGATTCATAGCCAGAAGCTCAAGAACATCGAATTCCTTCGCTGTCAGATTAATCTCTCTGTCTCCGATAAATACACGACGGCCTTCACAGTCGATCCGCATATTGCCTTTGATCAGTACCGGGCTTCCTGCCGGCTCTTCTTTACGCTTTGCGGTTCTTCTCATAATCGCCTTGATTCTTGCCTTTACTTCAAGAATATTGAACGGTTTGGTGATATAATCGTCTGCGCCATACTCAAGTCCGAGAATCTTATCCATGTCCTCGCTCTTTGCAGTCAGCATAACGATCGGCATATCTGAGAAATCACGAATCTGCTGACATACCTGAAATCCGTCCATCTTCGGGAGCATGACATCCAGAAGCACCAGATCATACTCACATTTCTTTGCGAATTCCAACGCCTCTTCTCCGTCGTAAGCGCAATCCACTTCCATCCCTTCCTGTTCCAGGCTGAATCGAATTCCTTTTACGATTAATTTTTCATCATCCACTACTAAAATCTTCTTACTCATACTCCTCTTTCCTGACTTCCTGTTACTTTTATAGCACTCATAAAGCCCCTCTCAAATACCTGAGCCAAATTAATTTCCCACTACATTGACCTGCCTTCATTTTCACTTTACGAAACCACCTGCAAATCCATTCATGCATGTTATTTCGTGGCATTCTTGCTTTATCGCTATATTGTAATATCTTCTTTAATCTTATTAAATACGCCTTCCTTGATTCCATCAATCTGCATCAGTTCTTCGATTGATCCAAACTTCCCGTGGGATTCACGGTATTTTAAAATACTCTCTGCTTTCGCTTCCCCGATTCCCCGCAGACTCATCAGTTCCTCTTTTCCGGCCGTATTGATATTCACTTTTCCATTGGACGTCTGCCCTGTCCCAGTTCCGTTTCCTGCCGTCTGGTCCATCGCATTCATCCCGGATACCTCTGCTTCTTCTCTTGTCGGCACATAGATCCGCATACCGTCTTCTGCCTGTTCCGCAAGGTTCAACAATTCTGTAGCTGCATTTGTCGATACGCCTCCTGCCGCTTCCAGTGCATCAAAAATCCTCGCATCTTCCGGAAGTTCATAGACACCTGCATCCTCTACCGCACCACAGACATAGACAAACATTGTCTGTCCTATCTGACTTCCGTCGGATCTTTTTTCTCCTGCAGCAGATTCCGAATTCGTTCCACCCGATATTCCGGAACCCCCAGATCCTTTCGCATTCTCTGCTGTTCCGGACATACTTTCCTCTCCGGCACTGCCTTGGTTCTGGTCAGATTCCTGCAACTGTTCTGATGTAATTTCCTGCAGTGTATCTTCCTGCTCTCTGCCACATGCAGCTGTACTGAATACAACTGAAAGAATCAGCATCCCTGTTAAATATTTCATTTTCTTTAACTTTTTTAATCCGTTTTTCATCTTTTCCTCACAGTCTGACGACTGCAGGATATCCCCTTGTTTACCGGACATATGAATATTGTAACGAATTTCTGTCAGAATTACAATAGAGAATTTAAATGAATGTTACAGTTATATTAAGTAGTGATTAGGTTACTGTTCACTCCCATGTCAATCACCCAGCTGATTGGCATGGAGGATGCACGTATTGTCTTGAATGTATTTCGCCCATCGCTATAGGCGATTCTAAATGGCGAGATGCGTTACTGTTTACAGGTTACCTGTGAACAGTAACTAAGTATGGTTCACTACTCCCACTGAAATACAGCAATTCCCACCACTGCCACTACCAGTCCTCCCAGCTTTCTCCAGGAAAACGGCTCTTTCTCCATTCCAAACAGGCCAAACAACTGAATCACATAGGACACGGTCAGCTGTGCAATCACGATCAGAAGTGCTGATTTTGCCGGGCCAAGTGCTGAAATACTTTTAATTACCGTCCAGGTGATCCCTGCACCGATCACACCGCCAAGCAGCATATACACTGGCTTTACTTCCCAAAGCGCTGAAATACTGTCTCTTCCGGTAAACAGCCAGACTGCCAGACATAAAAGGAATGCCGAGAACTGAACCCAGCCGTTGCTCACCCACATTCCCGCCGTTTTCGTCACCTGCGTGTTAAAGACTCCCTGTATGCTCATCAGTGCGCCCGACAAAAGCGCAATCAAAAAACCGGCCATCCGATCTACCTCCATCCAGTCATTTCTGCTTTTTGAAATAGTATCTCCGATTACCGGTTTTCTATTCAGACAGAATTCTATGTTATGAATCCTGCCCGAACTGTATTGAAATCATCCTTTTTATGCAAGTGCACGTTTCAGTTTCTCGATCATCTCATCGATGTGCTTCTCTTCTACGATCAGCGGTGGAACAAAACGAATTACATTTCCCTGTGCCTGAATGATCAGAAGTCCTTCTTCGATCGTACGCTTGTTGATCTCTGCAAGTGGTTTTGTAACCTTGATTCCCTGCATCAGACCTTTTCCTTTACGCTCTACAACACAGTCCAGTTCTTCTACAAGCTCGTCCAGACGTTTTGTAAGATACGGTGCCACTGCATTGACATGATCCACGATATGGTCACGTTCAAAAATCTTGATGACTGTCTTTACTGCAGTACATGCCAGTGGGTTTCCACCATAGGTAGCGCCGTGATCTCCCGGCTGAAGAGAATACTCTGCCACTTCTTTTGTCATTGCAAAAGCTCCTACCGGAATTCCATTTCCGATTGCCTTTGCCATTGTAAGGATGTCCGGTTTTACACCGAATCCCTGCCATGCAAACATATTGCCGGTTCTTCCCATACCACACTGAACTTCATCACAGATCATCAGGATTCCGTTATCATCACAGATCTTTCTGATCCCTTCCATGAATTCCTTTGTTGCAAGGTTGATTCCGCCTTCTCCCTGAAGTGGTTCCAGAATGATGGCACAAGTCTTATCTGTCACAAGTGCTTTTACGCTGTCCAGATTATTGAACTCTGCAAATTTCGCACCAGGAACAACCGGTTCAAACGGCTCTCTGTAAGAGTCATGTCCTGTCACAGACACTGCGCCGAAACTTCTTCCATGAAAGGAGTTCTGCATTGCGATAAATTCATATCTTCCTGTTTTCTTTGTATATGCATATCTTCTTGCAGCCTTAAGAGCACCTTCATTTGCCTCTCCGCCACTGTTTGTAAAGAAGATTCTGTCCATTCCGGAAATGCGGTTAAGTTCTTTTGCAGCCTCTCCGCAGCTTTCGTGATAGTACAGATTGGATGTATGATATAATTTATCAATCTGATCTTTTAATGCCTGATTTAACTCTTTGTTGTCATATCCAAGTCCTGTTACAGCAAATCCTGCTGCAAAATCAAGATACTCTTTTCCTTCTGTATCATAGAGGTACATTCCCTCACCATGATCCAGGGCGATCGGAAAACGATTATATACATGGATCAGGTTTTCCTCAGCCGCCTTTATCTTATTGTTCACCATCGTAATACCTGCTTTCTCTCTGATTTAAAATAGCTGTACCAATACCTTTGTTTGTAAAGATCTCAAGCAACAGACAGTGCGGAATTCTTCCATCCAGAATATGCACTCTGGAAACTCCGCTCTCAATCGCATCGATACAGTTCTGTAACTTCGGAAGCATTCCTCCGCCGATGTATCCATCTGTGATCAGTTCTTTTGCTTCTTTCACTTCCAGTTCAGAGATCAGTGTGGACGGATCTTTTGGATCCTTGTACACGCCTTCGATATCTGTCAGGAATGCAAGCTTTTCAACTTTCATTGCACGGGCGATCGCACATGCCGCATCGTCTGCATTGATATTGTATGTGTTGAATTCATCATCCATTCCTACCGGGCAGATGATCGGGAGGAAATCTTTCTCAAGAAGATCATAAAGGATCTGTGCATTGACTTCTTTTACATCTCCTACAAATCCGATGTCCTGTCCGTCAGACAGTTTCTTCTCTACTTTCAGGAGATTTCCATCCTTACCGCTGATACCGATCGCTCTTACACCAAGGCTTTCCACCAGCTGTACCAAACTCTTGTTTACGCGTCCAAGTACCATCTCAGCGATCTCCATTGTTTCTTCATCTGTAACCCGAAGTCCATTGATGAACTGTGCTTCTTTTCCGACTTTTCCAACCCATTTGCTGATTTCCTTACCACCACCGTGAACGATGATCGGTTTAAATCCACAAAGTTTCAGAAGTGTCACATCTTCGATCACGCGACGTTTCAGACTTTCGTCTACCATTGCGCTTCCACCGTATTTTACTACGATGATTTTTCTGTTAAAACGCTGGATATAAGGAAGTGCCTCGATCAGCACCTGTGCTTTATCCAGATATTTCTGCATATTGTCATTCATTACTCTCTACCTCTTGTTTTTTATGTATTCTTCCTTCTGTTATGCTATCTTAGCTTCTGTAATCTGCATTGATATCAATGTATCCATGTGTCAGGTCACAGCCCCATGCTGTTGCGCTTGCCTCTCCTGCCTTCAGGTTTGCAATGGCTGTTACTTTCTCCTGTGAAAGGATCTCTGTCGCTTTCTCTTCGCTGTAATCTACCGCAGTACCATTCTGGATGATCTGCAGTTTTCCGGCTGAACTCTCAAAGAACAGATCCACTTTTTCAGGATCAAATTTTGCACCTGAGTATCCCATTGCACACAGGATTCTTCCCCAGTTTGCATCATGTCCTGCAATTGCTGTCTTCGTCAGGTTGGAGCATACAACAGATTTTGCAAGTACTTTTGCCTGCTCTTTTGTCTCTGCTCCTACTACTTTCACTTCAAAAAGAGCAGTTGCTCCTTCTCCGTCTCCAGCCATCTCTTTCGCAAGAGTTTCATTTACATAATGAAGTGCTGCCTTGAAGTTCTCATACTCCAGTGTTCCGACTTTGATCTTCTCATTTTCTGCCATTCCGTTGGCAAGGATCACTGCCGTGTCATTTGTAGAAGTATCTCCGTCTACAGAGATCATATTATATGTATCCTCCACATCACTGCTCATCGCTTTCTGCAGTGCTTTTTTGGAGATAACTGCATCTGTTGTGATAAATGCAAGCATAGTACACATATTCGGATGGATCATTCCGGAACCTTTTGCCATTCCGCCGATCGTAACTGTCTTATCTCCGACCATGATCTGTACTGCAACTTCTTTTTTCTTTGTATCTGTTGTCATGATGGCTTTCGCTGCATCTGTACCACTCTCAATATCCGCTTTCTTTGCCTTTGCAAGCTCTTTGATTCCGGCTTTCAGCTTCTCGATTGGGAGCTGCATACCGATGACTCCTGTAGAACCTACCAGTACGCCCTTTGGATCTACACCAAGTACTTTTGCTGCTTCCATCGCTGTCTCCTGACAGTATCTCATACCTTCTTCACCGGTACATGCATTGGCAATTCCTGAATTCACGATTACAACCTGAGATTTCTGTTTGCTCTCCACGATTGCTCTGTCCCATTTTACCGGAGCAGCTTTTACTACATTTGTTGTAAATGTTCCTGCTACTTTACAAGGCTTCTGGCTGTAGATCATCGCCATATCTGTACGGCCCTGATATTTAATTCCTGCTGCTGTTGAAGCTGCTTCAAATCCTTTTGCTGCGGTTACTCCGCCTTTGATTACTTCCATCTTAACGCTTCCTTTCTTTTTCCGGTTGTTACTGTTCACTTCCATGACAATCACTCCGCTGATTGGCATGGAGGATGCACGTATTGTCTTGAATGTATCTCGTCCATCGCCAAAGGCGATTCTAAATGACGAGATACGTTACTGTTTGCAGCTATGCTGTGAACAGTAACACTTCCGGTTCCCTTATGCTTCATTAAATGCCGTAATATTCTCTTCATTCAATGTAAAATCATAGTAATTCAGATCCAGACGTTCTGTCCAGCCGATTTTGTTCCAGAATGCATTTCCAATATCATTCTGTGTAAATGCAATCAGAGAAACATTGTTAATATGTTCTTCCTGTAATGCTCTCATGGCATGTACTACCATGTCTTTTCCGATTCCATGCCGACGGTAATTCTCGTCCACACATACATGATACAGGCATCCGCGTCTTCCATCATGTCCACACAGAATACTTCCGACTACCTTTCCATCTTCAATGGCAACCACACTGGTCGTCGGATTTCTCTTCAGGAAACGCTCTACCCCTTCTCTGGAATCATCGATGCTTCGGATTCCAAATCCTCTGATCTTCTTCCATAATGCATAGACTCCATCATAATCCTCTATTGTCATCACACGTATCATACATACCACCTCTTATATGCTCTTTACGGGAACATCGGAACTAATTCCAGTCCTTCGCTCTCCGGCAGGCCAAACAGCAGGTTCATATTCTGAACTGCCTGTCCTGCAGCACCTTTCACAAGATTATCAATTGCGCCCATCATAATGATGCGGTTTGTTCTCGGATCGATCTTGAAGCCGATGTCCACATAGTTACTTCCCTCAACCCATTTTGTCTCCGGGCATACATCCTTATCCAGAACACGTACAAATTTCTCATTTGCATAATATTTGTCGTATACTGCTTTTACTTCTTCATAAGTAACTTCTTTTGTCAGCTTCGCATACTCTGTTGCAAGGATTCCTCTGTTCATCGGAACAAGGTGTGGTGTGAAGTTCAGAACCACTTTTTCTCCTGCCGCATAACCAAGCTGCTCCTCGATCTCCGGAGTATGTCTGTGTGTAGCAACTCCGTATGCCTTGATGTTTTCATTTACTTCACAGTAAAGGTTCGGAAGTTTTGCTCCTCTTCCTGCTCCTGAAGTACCGGATTTCGCATCGATGATCAGTGTGCTCATATCGATCAGTCCTTCTTTTGCCAGCGGATATGCTGTCAGGATGGAACAAGTTGTATAGCATCCCGGATTGGCAACGATACGTGCTTTCTTCACATCCTCACGGTTGATCTCGCAAAGTCCGTAAACTGCCTCGTCGATGTATTGTGGTGCTTTGTGTTCGATCTTGTACCACTCCTCATAAACCTTTACATCCTTCAGGCGGAAGTCTGCACTCAGGTCAATGATCTTTGTCTTGGACAGAATTTCTTCATTGATCAGTGATGCACATAGTCCCTGTGGAGTTGCTGTGAAAATCACGTCTACCTGATCTGCCAGTTCATCCATGTTATCATCCATACACTTTGCATCTACGATCTGGAACATATTTCTGTATACATCCGCATACTTCTGATCCACATAACTTCTTGAACCATACCATACGATCTCTGCATCTTTATGTCCCATTAATATTCTCACGAGCTCTCCGCCTGCATAACCGGTAGCTCCAATAATTCCGACCTTAATCATTCTTCTCAAGTCCTTTCTTCATTCGCTTACTATTCACAGCATGCCGTGACCAGTAACTTTTATCCAACTATGCCACGGTAACGTGTCACCGCGCATTGCATCCTTTTATATTAAACCACATTTATAAGGAAGTAAAGTATTTCTCAGCATACATTTACATTTAATTCAATTAAAAAGAACACCTTTTCCACAACTAAATAATGATTTTGGATCATTAAATAATTCCCTTACAAATTTAAATCAAATGTATAATATTCACGTTACTTGCATAATAATACAACTTTTATGTATAACATGCAACCCTTTATTCATAAAATTTATTTTCCGTCACTTTTTACATCTTTTCTGATTCTCTTCAAAAAAACTGCTCCTATCAGGCATGCGATTAGCTCCGTAATCGGAAATGCCCACCAGATCAGCGAAAATCCAATTGCTCAGTTAAATCCATCTTCTACGCAACACAAATGAGTCCGTTATTAATAAAATGCTGTACCGGCAAGAAAAAAGTGTGCACCCGTCAACTAAGTTGGACTTACGCTGACAGCTACACACTTCTTTAAATCATCTTATTTTCCCGATAGCACTCAAATATATATTCCGGATTTTCGTAATATACACTACTGTTGTAGTCATCAATTTTAGGACTGATAAAAGAGTTGTATACTTTTTCCAATGCACTTATAATATCAATCTTTTCATTCTCTGCGACACGTTTTATCAACCGCTTATATACTTTTCCTATATCCCAGTAAGTTGGAATGGAGTAGTCACATTCTCCTACATTATCAAAAGTCCCCTGTTCGATCCCTGCTTCCTCTACAAAGTCATCACACACTCTTTCTATATTGTCACAATGATAAACGTCTGCAAGATCATATATTTTTTCCAGCCGTTCTTTGCCAAGTTTATTGACTACATAGGAACGCACATTTTTTGTTTTTCTTGCAATATAATCAATCAGACTGCACGTATAAAATAAATCATTATCTTTTTTCGATTCTCTGCCTTCACCAACCATTACTCCACCTCCTTATAACCTCTATAATGTAAGCATTTCAGCGCATCTTCCGTACAAAAAACAATCTGATGTGTCGGATATTTGAATTTTGCTAAAATCCAGAACTGCTCCCTCGTAATTACACCATCCATATAATCAGAAACATAATTGTAGATCTGATCATCTGCCATCGCACCAATTACAATATCAAAATTATGTTCCTTGCCACTTCGACATGCAATAATAAAATCCAGCCATTCTTCAGTCATTTCTTTAAATTCTTTTATATTTAAGTCGGAATTTATATTAACATCATAAACAGAAACCACTTTTGTACTGTATCTTCTTGCCCATCTTTGCGCCTGCTCTTTAATAATCGTACAGTAAAAACCCGTACCAAAATCTTTCGTATTTCTGCCTGTGCGAATCTCTGGTTTTTCTACTGGCTGATATCCACCATGATATACCGTCATCATTCCCATACGAAGTTCTCCTTCATCAGTTATTTTACTTTCAGACACACTCTAGTATAACACAAAATAAAGCGGACATGTTGATTAGATGTAGTTGCAATATAACTGCTGCACCTGTTCCTGTGTAAATTTTTTCTCTTCTGTATATATAAACAATTTCTTTCTCTCCTTTATTTCGCCTGAATGAAAAATAATATCAAAAAATCACCTTCAGGCTATTATTTGCTTTATTATAGCCTGAAGGTGATTTCTTTTGAAGTTACTATGAAATTTATTAGTAGATTATATATTTTATCCATTGCCAGTCACAGTTCCTGTGAGCAATCATCTATTTTCTACTGACGCACCTGTCCGTTTCCGAAAATCACATATTTTGTAGTAGTCAGTGCCTCCAGTCCCATCGGTCCTCTTGCATGCAATTTCTGGGTACTGATTCCGATCTCTGCACCAAAACCGAACTCAAATCCGTCTGTAAATCTTGTTGATGCATTCACATAAACTGCTGCCGCATCAATCTCATCCTGAAATTTTAATGCATTGCCATAACTCTTTGTAATGATGGACTCTGAATGTCCTGTATTATACTGATTGATATGAGCAATTGCCTGATCAATAGAATCTACGATCTTTACAGAAATAATCGCATCCAGATATTCTGTTCCCCAGTCTTCTTCTGTTGCCGGAACAATCTCGCTGCTGATTGCCTGCGCTCTCTCATCTCCACGAATCTCAACATCATGATTCTTCAGTTTCTTCACAATCTGTGGAAGTGCTTCTTCAGCAATCGCAGAATGGATCACCAGTGATTCACATGCATTGCAGACTCCCATTCTCTGAGTCTTCGCATTTTCAATAATCTTTGCTGCCATCTGGATATCTGCATCTGCATCTACATAGACATGGCAGTTTCCTGTTCCTGTCTCAATAACCGGTACCGTACTGTTTGCCACTACATTTGCAATCAGTCCTGCTCCACCTCTCGGAATCAGAACATCGATCAAGCCATGCATTTTCATCATCTCATTGACTACTTCTCTGCTTGTATCTTCTACAAGGAGAATCAGATCCTGACATAATTTTGCCTTGCAAAGTCCATCTTTTACCGCATGAACGATCGCCTGGTTGGAATGGATCGCATCACTTCCGCCACGGAGAATCACAGCATTTCCTGTTTTAAAGCAAAGACCGAATGCATCCGCTGTTACGTTTGGTCTTGACTCATAGATAATTCCAACGACACCAAGCGGAACTCGTTTCTTACCGATTCTGAGACCATTCGGACGATTCTTCATATATAACATCTCACCAATCGGATCATCCAGTGTTGCAATCTGTCGAAGTCCTTCTGCCATATCGGCAATTCTCTTCTCAGAAAGAGCCAGACGGTCAATCAAAGACTGTTTCACGCCCTTCGCTTTCGCTGCTTCTATATCCTTCTCATTTTCCTTTAAAATCAGATCCTGCTCTTCAATCAGCTCATTCGCCACTGCCAGCAATCCACGATTCTTATCATCTGTTCCAAGCTTTGCTGCTTCTCTTGAAGCTTTCTTTGCAAGCTTTCCAAGCATCTGCATATATGTATCCATTGTTCCTTCTCCTTTCACCGGTACACCTGTTACTATCATGTTACTATCCACAGAAAATACAGAAATCCATAAACGGCAACCTATTCTTCCTTTTTATTTACAGGATACCTGTCCTTATCAGGTCCATGTTAAAATAATAATAATTCCTGCCGACAATTTAATCAACACTTATTTTTTATTTATTCCTATATATTATTTTTTATTTATTCCTATATAAGAAAAAGAATGTGCTGCCGATTCCGCATCAGTCACACATTCCTTTTCTTTCATTTTCTTTCATTTCATCATTATACCTGTATTCTGTCCGCAATCTCATTTCCAAGTGCGTATCTTGCATCCTGTACTCCTATGATGACACAGTCACTCATTTTCCGGATCAACCGGATATCCGATCCTTCGTCCACATGGTGGCTATGCAAGAATTCCAGCACTTCCGGAAGTCCGAACATCCACTTAATTGTATAAACTTCTCCACTTTTTGCTTTTGATAATGCCTGCATAATATCACTCCTTTTTTATATTGTAAAGCGCACATGCAGGGTTAGTCAATCGCTATCTTTGTTGTGCAAATATAACAAAAGGTTTGCCTTTTTTACTATTGTAAGCCTTTTCTTACTCTTATTAGACAGAGTTCATTTTTGTTCTGTTTCGCTATCTCACAACTCATATTCTGTCTCTGTTCACAAGATATTCGTAAACACTTCGAAATGGAAATCAAAGCACTTATCTGATATTCTCTAATTTCTTCATCCAGATATCGCGTAAATATCCACCATACTTTTCCTTGGTCAGCACTTTCTCATATCCCTGGCTTCTGACATTTTCTCTGCTGAATCTATTTTCCGGATGAACCGTACAGAGCAAATAGCGATATCCCATTTTTTCAAGATCCCGTTCCGCCATCTGCATCAGATCATACTGCAGATGATTCCCACGAAATTCTGGAAGAACTGCCGCTGTATCCATCATGGCACACTGTATCAGATCTTCTCCCTGCATGCTTATATCATGCCCCAGGTTTTCCTCATCCATGCCCGGAAGGATCACAAAAAACATTCCGCCCACCTCACCTGTCTCTTCATCTTCTGCAAGATATAAAATTCCTTTTTCTTCTTTCATCCAACGATCAAATTCCTCAAAGCTTTCTGCAACAAACCAGCTCTTCTCCTGCATCTGTTCGTTGACTGCTCCGACAATCTCCACCGCTTCTTTCAGCCGCTCCTGACCGACTCGGATCATCTTGATCTTCCGTTTCATATCTCTGCTTTTTCTCCTCTGCTTTTACTGCCTTACTTTCTGCCATATACCAGACAAATGATCCTGTTCTCACACGGCAGAATATACCTGAAATTATTTTTTTGCAGAACACACTCAGCAATTCAGCAACTTAGAACATATATAAAAATCATTCCCTCTATCTTACATAAACTACATAATCTTCTTTTCTCGGCTTTGCTTTCGGCTCTGTGCCATCTGCCGGATAACCAAGGATACAGTGTCCTACTCCGATATAGTCACCTTCAACGCCCCATTTTTTCAACAGTGCTTTTCCTTCTTCTGACGCAAATACTTCTCTGGCTCTGTGAATCCAGCAGGAACCAACTCCCACTGCGTGTGCCGCATTCATCAGATTCCCCATGACAAGGCTTCCATCTTCCACACAGGTCGGACGATTCTTGTCTGCAAGAACGACCAGCACTGTCGGTGCACCATAGAATGGATCGATATCCACCGGACCACCCGGGAAATTCGCAGCATTTAACTTTGATAACAGATCTCTTGTCTCCTTATCCTGAACAACAATCATTTTCGCAGACTGCATTCCCATTCCATTCGGAGCATAAGTTCCTGCTTCAAGAATTTTCTGCAGTTCTTCCTCTTTGATCTGTTCCGGTTTGTATGCCTTAATACTTCTTCTCTCTTTTAAATCTTTTAATGTTTCACCCATGATAATCTCCTCTTTTCTACTATTATCCTCTAATGATCCAACACTGTCTGCATTTTCTGCTTCTCGTTGCACATCCATCTTTCTCTGATCACTTTTTCTATATTTATATTATCACAGTCCGGCAAAAAACAACTCATATGGATCATCTTCCCCTGTCAGCACCGGTGAGTTCTCTCCACCTCCGTTCGTACTGCGCTTCATTGCCGCATAGAATTCATCTCCTGCCTGTACCACATCCATAGGATAAATCTCATATCCACATGTACGGCACACTTCACAGAACGCTCCTAACGGATCTTCTGCATTTCTCGTCTCAAGAAATCTTTCCCGCAGCCGTTCATCATGTTTTGCTTTTTTCTGAAGCTCATCCAGAATTTCTACTGCATTCATCTTCCATCACCCTCTTGCATTTTTATAAATCTGATACATATCATCCCGATCCAGTTTCTTCATACAGCCGACCGTACGTTTCCTGAAATGGCTGCATTTTTCAGCCAGAATATTCAGTTGTTCTTCCGTCGGCTCAACTCCAAGTTCATAAAGACTGGTCGGCATTTCAAGTTCCCGGTAAAATTCTTCCATGGCACGGATTCCACGCAAAGCAGTTTCATGGTCATCCTCTTCTGCCTCAACACCCATCACATTGACGGCAAACTGTGCAAAACGGTCCGGTCGTGCATCCATCACATAACGCGCCCAGCTTCCCCACACGGCAGCCAGTCCTGCTCCGTGAGCCACATCAAACATGCCGCCCAGTTCATGCTCCAGCTGGTGGCTCGCCCAGTCACCACCGTCCGTTCCGCATCCCATCAGTCCATTATGAGAAAGACTTCCGGCCCACATCACTTCTGCTCTCGCCTCATAATTCTCCGGATCATCCATGAGAATCTTTGCATTCTTCATTACTGTACGAAGCAACTGTTCACAAAAACGGTCTGTCAGTTCCATTGGCTCTGACTGTGTAAAATAACGCTCCATTGTGTGCATCATAATATCCACACAACCGCTGGCTGTCTGATACTTCGGAAGTGTCATTGTAAGACACGGATTCATCACTGCAAATCTGGCTCTGGCATAATCACTGCTGTATCCACGTTTCAGCCATCCGTCTTCATTTGTAATAACAGAAGATTTGCTCATCTCTGATCCCGCTGCCGCGATCGTAAGCACAACTCCGATTGGAAGACATGCCGTTGCTGTACGTTTTCTTTCATAGAAATCCCACACATCTCCGCCGTTTGCCACACCATAACCAATACATTTTGCAGAATCGATCACACTGCCGCCTCCGACTGCAAGAATGAAATCCACCTGTTCTTTCTTACAAAGTTCGATTCCTTCATATGCAAGTGACAGTCTTGGATTCGGCACAACACCACCCAAAGAGACATACTCCACACCTGCCTCTTCCAGTGACTGGAAGATCTTATCCAGAAGTCCCGTTTTTTTCACACTTCCACTTCCATAATGTACAAGCACTTTACTGCATCCCTGCTCTTTTACAAGCTGTCCAACCTGCTGCTCTGTATCTTTCCCAAATACAACGTTGGTTGGTGCATAATAATTAAAATTTTCCATGCTGCTGCCTCCTGTCTGCCTTTGTTTTTCTATCAATAATTTGTAAAATTTTTAACAACTTTGGCTGTTCTTGATGAATTATCTCAATTTTTTTCTGATATTTTTTAACAATTCATCCTGTATCTATAAAAATTATAACTGTTGTTATAAGATTACTGTCCAAACCACAGCGAATCACCTTGGTGATCAGTTATGAGAATGCACGTTTTATTTCAATGCCTATCATATCATAAATAATCTGCATCGTCACTTTTTCTAAATGAATATTCTGTGATTTTTTATAACAGTTATTGCTGTTCAGACACGCTCCAGAAAGAGATACATTCTAGCGCCTGCGGCGTTGCTAAGCGCCAGTGGCTCTTATTTAGCAAGGACCGAAGTGGGTAACGTAGACCGCTTGCGACATCTTCCTTATATGCCGCAGTGCGTCTTCTCTTCGTTCCGGTCGGCGCAGAGCCATTGTCCACCGGACAATGTGCGCCCTCACGGAGTGTTTTTATATATTAGGAAAGAGTACTTCCTAATATAGGAATCTATATAAAAAGAATCCCGCATCAGACGTTGATTCATATGCGTCCATCCGCGAGATTCTCTGTATTTCTTATTTCTGTTTTCTGTAAAATTACTTCCACAGAACTTTTATAACGTATCATTCATTTCTATGACAATGAATCACCCATCGCCAAAGCCAATTCTAAATGGCGAATATGCTACCGTTTGCAAACTATGTTGTAAACACTAAGAACTATGGTCTCAGTCCCATTCCACCTTCAAGAGTGATCGTCTCACCGTTCATGTACTTGAAGTCAGGAGATGCAAGCTGTACGCAGGCTCTTCCGATCTCTTTCTCAACGTCTCCGTAATGTCCTGCCGGCGGCATCTTCACATTTGCTTTGAATGCATCCGGATATGCTTTCTGGAAATTCTCAAGCTGTGCTGTCCATGCCAGCGGGCAAACGATATTAACGTTGATTCCGTCTTTGCCCCACTCTGTAGCGGCAACTCTTGTCAGACCTCTGACACCCTCTTTGGCAGCTGCATATGCACACTGTCCATAGTTTCCAAATAATCCTGCGCCGGATGCGAAGTTAATAACAGATCCCTTTGTCTCTTTCAGGTATGGATAGCATGCCTGCATATAATAAAATGTTGCATACAGTCCTGAATAGATTGCAAGATCAAACTGTTCTGTTGTATGATCTTCAATTGTAACTCCTGATGCTGAAGCCTGTGCATTGTTGATCAGAACGTCAATTCTTCCAAACGCATCGATTGCCTGTTTTACAACCTTCTCTACTGTTGCTTTATTATCAGCCCCTGCATTCACATCTGCCTGTACCGGAAGTACTTTGATCCCATAAAGTCTTTCCAGCTCTTCTTTTGCATCCTCCAGTTTCTTGACATTTCTTCCTGTCAGTACCAGATTTGCCCCTTCTTTTGCATATGCTGTAGCAATACCATATCCGATCGATCCGCAGCTTCCATCACTTAAGACAGCGCGTCCTCCTCCTGTGATAATTGCAGTTTTTCCTGTAAGAAATCCCATGATAATTTCTCCTTTCGTTTCGTGATGACCTTATTTTATCAGACATCTTTTGAATTTTCAATTAAAATTTCTGATAATTTTTTAACAGAAATTCAACCTTCCTATCTTGTTCCAGATTCATGTATATTTTAAATTTTATGCATATTTTTACATTTATTTGTATTTTTATGCATTTTATAAAATTTTACTTGCATATTTATAACAGGTAGTGTATAGTAATCTTTAGCTTACAAAGGCTGAAATAAGTTTTTACATCCGTCTTTTCCTTAAAAAGACAGAGAATTTTATAAAAATGCATTCAGGAGGCAATTGAAATGAGTAAAGAAAAAGTTGTATTAGCATATTCAGGTGGTCTTGACACCACAGCAATCATCCCGTGGCTGAAAGAAACATTCAATTATGATGTTATCTGCTGCTGTATCGACTGCGGACAGGGCGAGGAGCTTGACGGACTTGAGGAGAGAGCAAAGCTTTCAGGAGCTTCCAAATTATATATTGAAGATATCGTTGATGAATTCTGTGATGACTTCATCGTACCTTGTGTAAAAGCCGGTGCTGTTTACGAGAACAAATACCTTCTCGGAACATCCATGGCTCGTCCGGCAATCGCTAAGAAGCTGGTTGAGATTGCACGTAAAGAAGGTGCTGTTGCCATCTGTCACGGTGCTACAGGAAAAGGAAATGACCAGATCCGTTTTGAGCTTGGTATCAAAGCACTTGCTCCAGACATCAAGATCATCGCTCCATGGCGTATGACAGATGTATGGACAATGCAGTCCCGTGAAGATGAAATCGAATACTGCAAACAGCACGGAATCGATCTTCCTTTTGACGTAAAACACAGCTACAGCCGTGACCGCAACCTGTGGCACATCAGCCATGAAGGACTGGAACTTGAGAACCCGGCAAATGAGCCTAACTACGATGACCTTCTCGTACTTAGCACGACACCTGAGAAAGCTCCGGATAAAGATGAATACGTTACTATGACATTCGAAGCTGGTGTTCCGAAGAGCGTAAATGGTAAAGAAATGAAAGTTTCTGACATCATCAAAGAACTCAACACTCTTGGTGGAAAACACGGAATCGGAATCATCGATATCGTTGAGAACCGTGTTGTTGGTATGAAATCCCGTGGTGTATATGAGACTCCTGGCGGAACAATCCTGATGGCAGCTCACGAGCAGCTCGAAGAACTCGTTCTTGACCGTGCTACATATGAAGTAAAGAAAGATCTTGGAAATAAATTTGCACAGATCGTATACGAAGGAAAATGGTACACACCACTTCGTGAGGCAATTCAGGCATTCGTTGATGTTACACAGCAGTATGTAACAGGTGAAGTGAAATTCAGACTGTACAAAGGAAACATCATCCGTGCCGGAGAGACATCTCCATACTCACTGTACAGCGAGTCTCTTGCAAGCTTCACAACAGGTGACCTGTATGACCACCACGATGCTGACGGATTCATCAACCTGTTCGGACTTCCGCTGAAAGTTCGTGCTATGAAGATGCAGGAAGTTGAGACACAGAAGAAATAATGTTTCTGAATAGATCCTTTTAAAAGAAGATAATTTTAAAGACTGTCCGGAATTTCAACTCATTTGAAATTCCAGGCAGTCTTTTTATTCCCCGCATTTTCCAGCAGATATCTTCGTTTTAATGATTCAACTTATAGACTATAAACCATTTAATCATTCGTATCACTGAATTACTTTCTTATACTGAAGGTATTCCTGATTTCCTGCTCCGCTACACAATATGCAACAAAATTTACTAACATTATTTCTATTTAGTAGAGTCTATGAATTTCACCAAGTCTCCCTTAATACGCGTAAAATATTATCGCATGCTATCTTTTCAATCTGTCGTGATGTGATACCTTTTTTTCTCATTCCATCCCATAGACGTTCCATGTCCTGCACACCCTGGATCCCTTCCGGCAACGCGGCATCTTCAAAACCATCGAAATCTGTTCCCAATGCCACAGCATCTTCTCCGGCGCAATTGATCATATGACGAATATGATGAACTATGTCATCCACAGTAGCTCTCCTCTCTTCTCCACATAAAAAAACAGAATAGAAATTAACACCCACAACTCCTCCTTTTTCTCCCAGCGCATGGAGCATCTCATCCGTCATATTTCTCGGATGAGGACAGAGACTTCGTGCATTGGAATGAGAGGCAACGATCGGTTTTCGACTGATCTGCACACAGTCCCAGAATCCTCCGTCAGACAGATGTGATACGTCCACAAGCATTCCAAGCTCATTCATCCGTTCTACTACTTCTTTTCCATACGTTGTTAAACCTTTCTTCATAATCTGTTCGTCCCTGCTGTTCGGATTGCCAATGCAATTCTGATAATTCCAGGTTAATGTCATCAGACGGATTCCTCTCTCATAGAGTTGCTCCAGGCGTTCCATCCTTCCATTCAGAACACCACCCTCTTCCACGGTCAGGATTCCTGATAATTTGTCTGTAGCGATATTTTTTTCCAGTTCCTCAAAAGTATGTACAATTCCAAAATTCTCTGTTTCCTGCTTATATGCAAGATTGATCAGTTCATTCACCACTTTCCATGAGCTGTCCCACACCGCTGTATCCGGATTAAATACACGATTTCCCGGATTTATTTTTGTATCCATTCCTGCAAGTCCTGTTTTTGTTTCTGTATCCATTTCTTCTGTGCATTCTTTGATATATTCTTTTGCATTTACATAGCATGCAAAGAATTGTGCCCCGCTATTTCCATGAATAAGTCTGTTTTTGTCCACATGCAGTTTTGCCTGGTTCAAAGACGGAATCCCCTGCTTTTTCATTTCACTTAATGTATCACAGTGCATATCGATCCATTTCATATTACTCATTCCCCTTCTCTCATTTTTATAATTTATTTTATGTATATTTCCATTTCTTTGTACATACTTTAATCATACACTATTTCCCAGAAATTCATATTACTTTTCACAGTATAACTGTAAAAGTGTTACTGTTCACAGCATAGTTGTAAACAGTAACACATCTCAAATTTAAAGGAGAACTGTTTATGGAACCTAAAATCGGTATCATCGTCTGCGGATTTAAAAGCAGTCACCAATTTGTATCCAATCCTTACATCCAGTCCATTCGCTATTCCAAAGGACTTCCCCTGGTTCTTCCCATCGTCCGATCAGATCACATACTAGAGGAATATGTCGCACTCTGCGATGGATTTCTCTTTTGCGGCGGAGAGGATGTAACCCCGCTTCTTTTTGGTGAGGAACCAAAACCAGGAAACGGACACACCTGCATCACCGTGGATCTTTTTCAGATCCGTCTCATGAAATTAATTCTGAAATTCGGCAAACCAATCCTGGCTATCTGCCGTGGAATGCAGATTTTAAACATAGCATGCGGTGGATCTGTCTGGCAGGATCTCTCTTTGACTCCCGGTACTTCTATTGATCATATGCAGCAGTCTGCATCCCGTAGCGAAGTCAGTCACCAAATCCGCACTCAGAAAGATTCAATCTTGAGAAATATATTAGGTGAAATGATCTATGTCAACAGTTTCCATCATCAGGCAGTCAATACACCTGGTAAAGGGATTCAGATTACTGCCCGCGCATCTGACGGAACCATCGAAGCCGTCGAAGCAGACGGTCATCCATTTGTCGTGGGTGTACAATGGCATCCGGAATGCATGTTCCGCACTTCTCCCGAAATGCGGGAACTGTTTTATAAATTTATCTTTTTCTGTTCCTGAATAAAGTCAAGCGGATATTCGCAATCCGCTTCGCTACTTGCTCATAACCGAATAACTGCTCCGCAGTTTATCAGAAGGAGCTTGCACTCCTCCTGATACAAGCAAGTCCCCACCCACTGCTTATTGCTTTTCGCAATTGAAGCAGGGGACTTACTTGATTCGGTTAAATCCTCCCGGCACATACTAACAAGGCGGCTGAATTGCTGATATTTACTCATTTTTACCTTTTCCACTCTTCTCCCAGAGTTCATCTGCCTTTTCTTTCCAGGTCTGTGCGTACTGCTCGCACTTGCCGCACAGATGCTCTACACTCTCCGGTGACTGAAGATCCGTTGACTTTGCACCGGACTCGTGAACCATCTGCTGCAGTTTCTCCGGATTTTCAAGCATCGGGCACGGACGAAGATGGTTGTTGTTAAACGGCTGATTGTTATGGTATGCCATAAACAATGGCTGACGAAGTGCATCCAGCACGCTTACTTCTTTAATATTAGCACTGGAGTAGTGAACGAATACACAAGGCTCTGCATCACCGTTTGCGTTGATATGGAAGTAGTTTCTTCCGCCTGCGATACAGCCTCCTACATACTCTCCGTCATTCTGGAAATCAAATGCAAAGATCTGTTTTCCTCCTGTGAATCCACGAATCTCTCTGATTCTGTGATACATATACTCTCTCTGTTCTTTTGTCGGAAGCAGATCCAGTGCGGCATCATTTCCAACCGGCATATAATGGAAATACCATGCATAACGGCATCCTTTTTCAATGATCATATCCAGGAAGTCATCGGATGTGACTGTCTCAATATTGGCACGTGTATAGCAAATGGAAGTACCAAAGACCAGTCCATATGCTTTCAAAAGATCCATCGCATGCATTACTTTTTCGTAGACACCTTTGCCGCGTCGTCCATCGTTGACTTCCTCATATCCCTCCAGACTGATCGACAATGACAGATTACCCACACGCTGCATCTCCTGACAGAACTCATCATCTACCAGTGTACCATTCGTAAATGCATGGAATACGCAGTCGCTGTGCTTCTCACAAAGACGGATAACATCTTTCTTTCTGACCAGAGGCTCACCGCCTGTCAGCATGTAAAGATAGATTCCAAGTTCTTTTCCCTGTGTGATTACACGGTCCATATCCTCAAAGGAAAGATTCAGAAGATGTCCATATTCTGCTGCCCAGCATCCGGTACATTTCAGATTACAGGCACTGGTTGGATCCATCAGGATCAGCCACGGAACATTACACTGATATTTTTCGCGTGACTCATGCATCACCTTTGTTCCATACAGCATTGCATCAAATCCAAGATTCAGTGCAGTTGTCTTAAGCACATTCGGATTAATCTCATCCAGAAGGCGGTTCAGATACTGAATCCACTTGTTATCCGGATCCTGGATCATCTTTCTTGCCGCCTCATAAGATTCCGGTTTAAACCGGTCTTTTGCAAAATTTTCTGTCAGATCTACAATCTTTAAAAGCGCTTTGGTTCTGTCCTCTGTCCTGTTCATATACTTTAATACTGTATCTGCTGCCACACTGAACGCAGCTCTCTGTGCCTGAAATTTTAATCCTGCCATTTTACTCACCATTCCCCAGATTTTCTGGGACCTTTCATTCGTATTTCTATTCTATGCTGCCTTTCTCTCTTTGAGTCGAACTCATGTAAGACGAAGAAGTAATTCTGCTGCCCCAAGTAAAAGAAGGCATCCTCCTGCTGTAACAATTTTTCTCCTCGCCTGGCATCCTGCCCAGTATCCGATGTATACTCCGGCCACAACGCTGATTGGTGTGAGAACTAAAAGTGCGATCATTGTCTTAAAAAACGCTGTCTCCTGAAAACCAAATCCAATTCCCGCCAGAAATACATCTACACTTGTGATTGCCGTCCAAACTGCCAGCTTACGGAACTCAAAATGTTCAATCTTATGCTCTTCCACCATCTTTTCTCTGACTGCCTTTACAATCAGATAAATGCCAAGTCCCATAAAAATAAGCACTGACATATAATTTGAAAGTTGTGAAGCTTTTCCCGCTTCCTGCTTGAACAGCGAAATCTCTGTTAATAGATTTCCCGCCGTAAGACTGATCAGATTCCAGATTAGAAACATGGCACACATCTTTGCCAGATTCTTTTTACTGACTTCTGCGATCACTGCGCCACGGCATAGAGCATAAGCCAGTACATCAAGGGACAGCCCTGCACCAATCAGAAGAATTTCCAACCATGACATCGCCACACTCCTTTCTGCTGTCATATCGCAACAGCCAGTTTCTTATTTTCATCTGAAAAATCCCTGAAAACAAAACCATTTTCTCTTTTCATTTTCTGTATTTTACCACTTTTCCCTTATCTGACTAAGATTCAAAACTCCCTGAATGTGGTCTGTTCGGAACATTTTATGGTTTTTGTCTTTCCATCCGGCTACATTTCTTCGAATTTGTAGCTGGAAATTTTCATTCTTCTAAATTCCACTTCACTCTATCCATCCGCGTAACTGTTGTTACTGTTCTTTATTATATTTGTCACACACACCGCTCTTTTTGTGTTATAATACTCTCATTGAACATCAAATCATCCCGCTTATCCTACGCCGGCATTTTTTCATCCGAACACGTAAATTCGTATTGTGCGTAAATAAAACAGTTATTTATGGGGCTTTTCCATGCGAGATAGATTCAGATCAGACTGTACATCCTTTAAGATTTACATTCATGTTCTATGTTCTTATTCAGACCATTTGCATCATAAACTTGTCTGAAATTTATGCATTTTAATTTGGGGAAAGATTTGAAAATACTATGGAAGACAAAAAAGAACTGACAAAAGATTTACTGACTCTCTCTTTCAAAGAGCTGCTTATGAAGACTTCGTTTGAGAAAATTACGATCAAAATGATCACCGATGGCGCCGGAGTCATCCGACCGACTTTCTATAAGCATTTTCAGGACAAATACGAGATTATCGAATACATTCTTGAAAAAGAAATCAAAGAAAAAATACAAGTACTGCTTGATAATAATATGGAAGATGATATCCTCAGACTTCTCCATACCTGTCTGGGGAAAGACAGGGAACTGTATAAAAAGCTTTACACGATTGAAGGACCAAATTCCTTTGAAGCTCTGATGTTTCAGTTTCTGTATGATACGATGTACGGCATACTCTGCAAGTATCCACTGAAAGCACCTGCAAAAGTACGCATGCTTACCAAAGAAACGATTGCACGTTTCTATACATTTGGACTTGCAGATTCTGTAAAATACGCCATCACACATGATATCATATATACACCGGAAGAGATTGCAGCGGCATATGATTATCTGATCCATAATTCAGCTTTGGATTTGGTAGAACATACGAAATTATAAACAAATATGACTAAAATATGTCTGAAAAAATGGCACAGATAATGTTTCCACTATCTGTGCCATTTTTCATAATACTACTGAACTATTTACTCTATATTCCAAGTACTTTATTCTGTTATAAGAGTTTCTGTTGTTACTCACGGTATTCCATGAACAGCAGCCGTTTTCCCTCAAATTATTTCATTACAATATTTATATCTACTCGAAAATGTTGATTTTACGCTGTTTTGCGCTATCTATCTTTTGATTTACTCCATTTTTACTCCAATTTTAAGCCAATATTTTAAGTTCAGCTACTTCTTCTTTTTTCTTTTCTTCTGAAACATGCGTGTATAAATCAGTTGTCATTGCCAACGTGGAATGACCTAAGAGTTTCTGCACTACCTGTTGGTCTACTCCATTTTCATAACACCTTGTAGCGTATGTATGCCGCAGAGTGTGACAGGTAAACAGTTCAAATATCTTCGGCTCTCTCTTTTCTTCCTTTGCCAGTTCAATCTCTATTACATTGATTTTTGCCACATAGTCTTTGATTGCACTATTGACGTTATAATAGTAAACTGGCGAACCGTCTGAACAGGTAAATACCAAATTTTGAAATTCTTTGTGCTGTTTCCATATCGAGCGTTTCCACATCTTCTGTTCTGTCTGCTTTATCTTCTGATTTTGCAAAATCTCATACACTTCATCTGTCATAGGAATTACACGATTACTGGATATGGTTTTTGCGGTTGTATAGAAAAACTTTGAACCCTCAACAGGACTAGAAGCCTTTGAATAATGGATTGTCTTATTGATTATAATTTCTCTTTTTTCAAAATCACAATCTTCCCATTTTAGACCAAGCACTTCTCCAATTCGACAACCTGTTGTCACAGCAAATTTCAGAACATTGATGTGTATGTAGGAAGAAGCAAATGTAAAAAATTTCTCCTGTTCTTCTCTTGTTAATACACGTCTTTCTTTTTTCACTTCTTTTGGCATTTCCACACCGATACAGGGATTTTTTCTAATGTATTCGCTCAATACCGCCTTATCAAGCATATCACTTAACATAAATCTGATATTCGATACCGTTCCATGTGCAAGACCGCTGTCTATCAAATCATTCAAAAACTTCTGAACGTGATATGTTTTAATGTCCTGCAAATACATCTTTCCGATAGAGTTCTTCACTCTTGAATTGTAGTAACTGTGGTTTTTGTATATCGTAGTCATTTTGACTGTTTTCTTCTTATACAACTCTGTCCACGTTACATACCATGCGTTTAGAGTGATACTTTCGCCATTGCCATTCAAACCATGTTCATCTTCATAAACCGCTTCTCGCAACTTCCGTTTTAATTCATTCAGTTTAAAATCATAAAACGTTTTACGTTTTCCTGTTTTGCTTGTAAATCTTGCAATATAGCGTCCGTCTGCTCTCTGTGAAATTCCCTTACCGAGTTCTTTGCCTTTTAAATCTTTACCCATACCAACTTTCCTTTCTTCTACTGAAAGAAATATGGTAAAGTAAATATTTCAATTTTCATTATATCGACACCCCATTTTCTTTTCAAGCCCTTTTGCATTGATATTCCAGCCATTCATCAAGTAATTTCTTATTTGCGTACAGCCGATTACCAATGCGTACCGTAAATCTATTTTTAGGATTGTTCAACAGTTCTCGTGCCTTTGTCTTTCCAATCCCCATATACTCACAAAATTCATTTATATTCAGTAATGCTTTCTCGATACGATTACCCCCTTTCGCCTAATTTTCTTGCTTTTATGTAATCATCATACAACTGCTTCTGTGTGATATTCATTTCTCCATTTGCCACAAGATTACCAATATAATCTCTCTGCTCTATCTTCCCAACCTCTGCAAACAGCTTCAAAGACGGAGCAACATACTTTTCTAACCACTCCCACACCTTTTGTAAACTCTTCTTCTGTGGTTGCATGGTAAGTTTGACCTTGCCTATATCTTTCATCAGTTCCGCCTATGCTTGATAAGTTGGGTAAAGCCTTTTTCGTGTTGTCGTGCTGTCTGTCGGCTTTTCTAAAAATCGTATTTTGCTGTTCAACACTTCCATTGCCAGTCCTGCCACATCTCTATATCTCAATAATTCCTTTACTACACTTACTGCCATTTCCTGCCGAAATCTCAATTCATATCTGTTCCAATTTTCATCTAATTCTGTTCCATACTTTTTATTCTGTTCATATCCCTTTTCATAAAATACCAATCTCAAATTACTGGCTGAACTGCCGAGATAAAGACTGCCACCTTTACTCTGAAACACTTCCTCTTTCAGTTCTCCCGAATCGTGAAAATCTATATCCCTTAGTTTTGTGGAAAGCAATCCCTCTTTTGTCCGTATAATCAAATCGGGAATACTCAAATACGGTTTTCTATCATCTATCGCTAAATCAATCCGAGGAAAATTGATGTGATACTGACAAACTCTGTTTAAGAAATCAAACCATGTTTCCTCATTGAGTTGTAAAAAATTCTCATAGTTACGACAGCCTTTCCCACTCATTAAAATCTGAAATCCTTGATACTGTGCATTTCCTGTTGGTTTTAGTACCTTGATATTATCAAAGATTGCCACAACCTCATGTCCTGCAATTCCTTTTTCATAACCTGTTACCGTCATAAGTTCCAACGGTATTCTCAACACATCTTCTATAACTGCTTCTAACGGAACTTCCTTAATGGTTACCTGACACCAGTCTATCAAGGCACTTAATTCTTCTTTCTGTCGTATTACTCCCCTGTTAGTGTAGGGGAGTTCTGGAAGAAAACTTCCGCTTCTTTCTTCCAAATTTATCAAACCTCCTTATCTGCAATGGCGTTGCCATTGCCCTGCCCTCAACCTGCCGTTTGGTACGTCAGAACGAGGACAGGAACTTTGACCGCCTACATATTTTTATTTGGAACAGGGCGAATACCCTTACAGGTAATCTTCTCCACTAATACAGGAAAGTTTCCTCTCTGCACATAAGGGGCATAAGCTGGTTCTTCCAGTTCCACCACAGCATAAGGCTCAATCTTCGGAAGTTCCGTTGCTTCCAAGCGAATATCCACGCTGTTCCCAAGCTTCATACTTCCAAGATGAAGTTTTAAGGCTTCCACTTCCTCTGTTTTCTTCTTACTGTCTTTATCATAGCGGTAACAGTTATCCGCACCCATAAAACGAAGTTCTCCAAAGGCTTCTTTTACCTGTTCTTTTGTCAATGTTATCTGCATACACGTTCCTTTCTCCCCGTTGAACCGATAGGTCAGTTTTTCATATTTTCATTTTCCTATTACGACGTCGTTTTTTGTTCAGTTATTTCTGAACTTAATCGTATATTAGCACAGTCATATTCGTTTTGCAATAGAAAGTTTAGTTTTTTATAAACTTTTTGTTTTCATTTTTCTGAACTTGTGGTATAGTGTCCTTAGATGATAAGATATGAGAAGTTATAACGAGATATGGAAAGAGAGGGTTTTTCAGATGAATACAATCGCAGAACGGATTAAATTTGCCATGAAAGCAAAAAACAAGAAACAGGTGGATATCGTCAAAGATACCGGTATCAGCAAAGGAGCGTTCAGTTCCTATCTTTCGGGACAGTACAACCCAAAAGCCGATAAAATGGAATTGATTGCAGACTCTTTAGATGTAGACTTGCGGTGGCTTTACGGACAAAATGTGCCTATGGAACACACAAGCCAAAGTGACAACACTCTGCAATATGTCTTTTACAACAACTCCTGTTCCGAATATCTTCTTGATAATTTAGACGATATTTATATTGCCATGATGACCCAGTACGCCGCCCTCATTCCACGCTTTTATGTTCTTGTCAATCGTGCTGGAAATGCAATGCACATACTGCCATTATTTTTGAAAGAGGATAGTTCCGAGTTCTATGAATGTCCGTCTGATTTCTTCTATTCCGACAGGCATACTATTTTTACAAGAGATTTTGAAAGCATTCACATGGTATTAACAACAGCCACAATTTACTATTATGGAATTGATACAAAAACCTATGAACCGAAAGTTACCAAACTTTCCTACTCACAGACTGACGATTGCTTCTATATCGACAATGAAGTACATGATTGTCACATAAAAGCATTTGAAAAAGAAGTGGTAAAAGAAGCACTTTACTTAAAACACAACGCCCAATAACAGACAAGAGGACTTGCAAGGCTTCTGACCTTTCAAGTCCTCTGCTGTATCATGGTTCTGTTGTCTATGTCCGTTCCGTCAAGGACTGCCCTACGGCGT
>NZ_CAKRDI010000024.1 GCF_934309415.1 uncultured Mediterraneibacter sp. | reverse complement strand
TCCTTCTGATAAACTGCGGAGCAGTTATTCGGTTATGAGCAAGTAGCGAAGCGGATTGCGAATATCCGCTTGACATTAAAAAACAGTCTGATGACGGAGACTCTTAAAAAGAAAAGAGTAAATCCCGCCAGAATGGAGTAATTATAGATGAAAGAAATCAAACAGCTTCTGAAAGAAGTTTTAAATAGAGAATTTATACGTGCTGTGATCAGTAATCGGAAAATGAAAACCGGTACGGCAGAAGAAGTCATAAAGATAAAAGTCCGCCCGCTGGAGCAGAAGGGGGAACTGGTATTTCAGCTTGAATCTTTTACAAAGACACAGGCATTTCATAAAAATCTGAAACCGGAAGAGGCAGAGCAGATGCTTGCGGATGTTATGGAAGAATTCCGCCAGATGCAGATTGAGACAGTAAATGAAGACTGTAATGTGCTGATCAGTAAGAAAGGAAAAGCAACTATTCAGAGAAAGAAGAAAAAGCAGCAGGCGAAGGCTGCGGAACTTTCTCATAACCGAAAAAAGAAATATATTTTGGAAGAAGGAATTCCGGTTCCATTTCTTCAGGATCTTGGTGTAATGACTCAGGAAGGGAAAATCGTACGGACAAGATTCGACAAGTTCCGACAGATTAACCGGTTCCTGGAGTTTATTGAAGATATTCTCCCACAGTTAGATCAGGGAAGAGAGCAGACAATCATAGATTTCGGATGTGGAAAATCTTATCTTACATTTGCCATGTATTATTATCTGCATGAACTGAAAGGTTATGATATAAAAATTATCGGACTGGATCTGAAAAAAGAAGTAATCCGCCATTGTGGTGAACTGGCAGAGAAATATGGCTATGATAAACTGACCTTCCTTGAAGGAGATATTGCAGACTATGAAGGTGTGGATCATGTAGATATGGTTGTGACACTGCATGCATGTGATACAGCGACAGATTATGCACTTGCAAAGGCTGTTGGCTGGGGAGCAAAAGTAATTTTGTCTGTTCCATGCTGCCAGCATGAACTGAATGGTCAGATCGAGCAGAATCTCCGAAGACAGAAAAAGGAAAAAACTTCGGGCGAGACAGTGTCAGAAGATACAATGATGGCTGGCCAGGCGGTAGAACTGCTGTCTCCGATTTTGGATTATGGCTTATTGAGGGAGAGATTTGCAGCATTACTGACAGATGGCCTGAGAGCGAAATATCTGGAAGATCAGGGATATGAAACACAGGTACTTGAGTTTATTGATATGGAACACACTCCAAAGAATATTCTGCTTCGCGGGGTGAAACGGGGGAAAGTTACTGCGAGAAGCAGAGCTGAAAGTATGGCAGCGGAAAAGGAGCGTAAACAGAGAGAAATCAAGGTATGTAAAGAATTTTTGCAGGTAGAACCGACACTGGGGAGATTGATGAGCGGTTCAGAAGAAAATAAAAAACTGAAAAATGGACTGAAACAGGGAGAGTAAATAATGAAAAAAAGGGTAATAAAAACAGGGATACTTGTTGGAATCTTCCTGGTGGCACTGGTGATCAGCAGTAAGATTATGAACAGTGGAGCAGATGACGAAGTGGTGGACATGGGTGAACCGACACTTCCGCGTGTTTCATTCCTCATGGATCAACAGGAAGTAAACACACTATTTGGTTATGTGGATGAGATGGATACTACCGCAATGAGGGATACGATAACACCTCTTGAAAGTAATGGTTCTTTGTCGGTCAAGCTTGATAAAGAAGGAAACAAGATCAGTAAAGCGGCATATACCGTGTATTCACTGGATGGAGAAGATACTTATACAAAAGGAAACATTGAAGATATTGCTAAAGATGGAATGGTATCTCTGAATCTCAGCAGTGCGATTGGTGAATCAGTGCAGGAAGCTGTATTGAAGATCACATTGACAGTCGGTACAGATAAAGATGCGAAGGACGTGAATTATTTTACACGAATTGAAAAACCGGATGATATCACAGCTGAAAAATGTCTTTCATTTGCACAGGATTTTCATACAAAGGCAATCAATAAGACAGATTCTGATCAGCTGAGAATGTATCTGGAGCCGGGAGATGAAAGTGATAATACAACATATCAGACAGTCAATATTCATTCGGATATTACCCACATTCAGTGGGGAACCATGGAACCGGAACTGACAGGAGATGTAGAGTGGAGCATCAAGGAAAGCAACAGTGTCTATACATCTATCCTTGCGAAATATCGTGTGAAGTGTGCAAATGATGCAGGGGAGATAGGACTCTATGACATAAAAGAATTCTTCCGTGTCAGAGTGGTCGGAGAGACAATTTATCTGCTGGACTATAACCGTGATATGCAGGAAGTGTTCAGTACAGAAAGAACGGTTCTTGATGAGAATGGAATTTTACTGGGAGTTACTTCAGAAGATATCTCTTATGAGACAAATAAGAAAGAAACGATTCTGGCATTTGTACAGAACCGTGATCTGTGGCTTTACAATAAAAAATCGAACGAATTAATTCAGGTTTTCAGTTTCGCAAATGAAAACGGAACAGATGCAAGAAGTCTGAATGACCAGCATGCAGTACGAATTATCAGTATGGATAATAACGGAAATATGGCATTTGCAGTATATGGCTATATGAACCGTGGAGAGCATGAAGGTGAAGTTGGTGTCGGTGTTTTCTATTTTAATATCGACAGCAATATCATTCAGGAAAAAGCGTTCATTCCGAGTACAAAATCTTATGCGATTGCAGCAGATGAACTTGGTAAGATGGTTTATTATAATCATGCAGAAGAGCAGTTATATGTACTTGCAGACGGAACTCTTTATCAGGTAGATCTGAAAAAGAACAAGCAGGAAGTGCTTGCAGAAAATCTGAAAGAAGGTCAGTACGCAGTGTCTGACGATGGCCATCTGATGGCATATCAGACCACACAGGGAGACGATAAAAAAGAGGTGCTTCAGGTTATGAATCTGAGCAGTCTGGAAAATTATACAGTTGAGGCTTCTTCCGGGGATACAATCCGGCCATTAGGATTTGTAAATGGTGATTTTATTTATGGAAAGAGTAAATCGGATGATGCGGGAACTACTGCTTCCGGTGAGGAGATCACCCCGATGTATGAACTTGAAATCCGTAATTCAAAGAACAAAGAAGTTGCAAAGTATTCCTTTACAGATGAGAATATTTATATTTCAGATATTTTGATTGATTCTAATCTGGTAACATTGAACCGGATGCAGAAAAACGGAAATCTGTATAATGTAACTTCACAGGAGTATATTACAAATAATAAAGAGCGTACAGAGACCACGGTTTCGCTGGAAACATATACAACGGATATGATGCAGAAGCAGATGCGTTTTACATTTACAGAAGCTGTGAAAGAGACAAAAGCAAGTGTGATCCATCCGAACCAGAGAGTGGCGAAGAATGCACTTACGATTGTGCTGAACGGAAAGAATGAAGATGTGAAGTATTATGTCTATGGTGTAGGTGAATTGGCAGGAATTTATGATAAAGCAGCTTATGCGATCCAGAAAGCGGACAATATTTCCGGCGTGGTAATTTCTTCCGATCAGTCTTATGTATGGGAGAAGGGAAACCGGGATCTTGCGTATACGATCGAAGGAGTAAGTCTGACACAGGAGAGTGGCGAGACATCACTGGAAGCATGCGAACGCTATATGAAGAATTATGAAGCGACAAAGATTGATATGACGGGATGTACTTTAGATCAGGTTCTTTATGTGATCAACAGAGGCTGCCCGGTAGTTGCACTGACAAGTGCAGATCATGCTGTTTTACTGACAGGGTACACAAAGACAGATATTACTTATTTAGATCCGGAAACAGGAGAAGAATCAACAGTCAGTATCAGTGAGATGGAAAAGATGGTTCAGGGCAGTGGAAATACATTTATCGGGTATATTTGTGCGGATTTCTAAAGCGATTTGTACGAGAAGAAACATAAATAGAAAAAAGTACGCCCTTCAGGGTGAGCGGAATCTGAGAGATTCTGTTCTCTGGAGGGCGTACTTTGTTAATTAATAACAGAAAGTAATTTGGCTACGGTGGAAGTTTGTTAAAAGAAAAATATATTGCGGAAGATTTTTGGCTCTGCTCATAGTAATAAATTATTCCGTTAATAATTCAGCTTTTTGAAGTATGTATTCCACTTTCTTTAAAGAAGAACTGTCAACCTCTTTCAGAGACTGAAGAAATTCCAGCATCTCCGGAGAAATCCGGGAGTCCGGGGATGCACCAAGCAGCCAGTAATCGAGCGAAAGATTAAATGTTTTTGCAAGATGAACACAGATTTCAATAGAAGGAAGTTGTTCTCCACGTTCGATTTTGGTATAGTAGGAATAAGAAATTCCAGATTTTTCGGCGGCAAGTTCCTGGGTGTATCCAAGCTGGAGTCTACGGTCTCTTAGTTTCTTACCAATATGTTTATTATCAATTGAGTCCATATACTTACTCACCTTTCTTCTTTTTCTTTAATGATAATTCATATATAATGACATCGCCATACACTGATAGTGCACATTACCGCCATAAATAAGGATAGTTACATACACTAATAGTGAGTGTGAAAGGAAATAGAATGAAACAGTTAAAAGGAAGAAAGATGATCCGGGTGATGCTTATTCTCATGATTCTTATGGCGGCAGGAGTCTGGGGAGGCCTTGCGTTCAGAGAGAGCAGAATAAAAGAAAACTGTTATCTTTGTGGGAGCAACAGTCAGAGTATGGTCGGATTATACAGAGGAAAAGATACATTAGGAGTAATCTGCGTGAACAACTGGTATGTGATGGATCTGAAACTGTCGGATTCAGTACAGAAGCAGGAGAGTGAGGAGGGAACAGATGTTACGTATACGAATCTGGGAGCGGAAAACTGCAGTTTTACGGTAAGATCAGATTCAAAACAAGGGAGAGCCGAGGCAGAAATCACTCTGGGAAAACAAAAACAACTGGATCAGAAAAGACTGAAAAAACGGTTTTGTAAGGAATGTCAGGAAAAAATATTGGAGGTGGTGGATAAAGAAGAAAAACACGATCTGGTTCTGATTGATTTTCAAATGATGCAATTATATCCGTTGGAGAAAAAACAGATCATTCGAGAGTATGAAGTATCAGCGGAGGAGAAAAAGAATGATAACGAGAAAGAATGTGTTAAAGTTTATCTGAAAATCATATCTGCAATGGGGATGTCGCACTAGAGCGTGTCTGAAAAATCATTCCTGCAATCTACATGCCCCACTTTGCGGTATATTTTGTCTTCATTCGGTTGACGTAGCCCGCTACGCCGCCCTCATTCAAACAAAATCTCCCACAAATTGTGACATATATCTTGCAGAAAGCATTTTTCAGACACACTCTAAAAAGCGACATCCCAAAAGTTATTGTCTGTACTTTAATTATAATTAAAAAATCTTGCAGCAACGCGTACCAGATCTTCCGTATCTTTCACTCCGGCAGTCTCATAAGGAGAATGCATTGCCAGTTGTGGCAGTCCGATGTCTACGGTGTTCAGTGCCACATGGGTGTTGGAGATATTTCCAAGGGTAGAGCCGCCGGCAATATCTGAACGATTGGTGAAGGTCTGAACCGAAACATCTGCCTGATTGCAGAGATCCCGGAACATAGCAGCAGAAACTGCATCTGTACAGTATTTCTGATTGGCATTGAATTTAATAACAATTCCTTCATTTACATAAGGACGATTGGTCGGGTCCGCTTTTTCTGTATAATTTGGATGAACTGCGTGGGCGTTATCAGCAGAAATCATCAGGCTGTCGGCGAGATGAATCTGCAGGTCCTCTTCATCATAGCCAAGAGCTTTATGGATTCTGAGCAGTGTATCGGACAGAAATCCTGAATCAGCCCCCTGCTTTGTTCCACTTCCTACTTCTTCATTGTCAAAGACACAATGTACCGGCATCACAGAAGAATGTGGTGAAACAGAGCTGTTTTTGTCAGAATCAGTTGAATCAGCAGATTCGCTAGAAGCAGAGAATGCAGCAAGAAGTCCTTTAAAAGAGGCAAAGGCACACTGCAGATCATCCAGTCTTCCACAGGAAATAAATTCATTCTCTGCGCCCCAGACAGCTCCTTTCTGACGATTGTATAAAAAGAGATCGTGTCCGAGAATTTCATCTTTGGAAACATTAGCGGCAGATGCGATCAGTTCCATGAAAGATCCTTTTGAGGAAATCGTGCCATAGAGAGGAAGCAGATCTTTTTGTGCATTGTATTTATAGCCGTTATTAGCTTCGCGGTTCATGTGGATCGCAAGATTTGGAATCAGAACCAGATCCCGGTCGATGTTCACCAGTTTGCTGATGAATCTGCCGGTCGATGGATCTTTGACGATCACACGGCCTGCAACAGAAAGCGGGCGGTCAAACCATGGTGCACAGAGCATGCCGCCGTAGCGTTCTACATTTAATTTTATGTAATGATTCTCCACTTCCATCTCAGGATTTTCTTTGATTTTGAAAGTTGGGGAGTCGCTGTGACTGGCAAGAATATGCATTCCATTTAATTCACCCTGTGGAACGACAAAGGCAATCAGGGAAGAGTCATTGCGTGTGACAAAATAAGCTTCCCCTCTGTGAAGTTCCCAGCGTTTATTTTCTTTTAATTCCTTAAAACCGGCAGCAGTAAGCTGATCTGCCATTGTTTTGACTGCATGAAATGCAGTCGGACTATTTTCGATAAATTCTAATAATTCATTTGAAATGTTTTGTTTCATAATATTTCTTCTTTACTGTTTATACTCTAAAATTGCGAGATCCGTTTTGGTTTAAGGCGATGCAAACAGTAAATTTTCTCCTTTATTTGCCAGTATAACACTATTTTCTTTCCAATTGATAGAAAAATTGTGGTATAATTCTTAAAAACTGATAATGTGGGGTTACTGTTCATTTCCATGTCAATCACTCCGCTGATTGACATGCAGGATGCACGTATTGTTTTGAATGTATCTCGTCCATCGCCAAAGGCGATTCTAAATGACGAGATATGTTACTGTTCAGATCATAGTGTGGAGTATCGTAAACAGTAATCGTGAGATAAATAAAAGAGGCGAGTAGATGAAAAAATTACCGAGAAAATTAAAACTGACATTGTTGTTTACAGGAAGTATGTTACTTGTCACAGGTGTATCTCTGGCGGTTGGATATAATCTTGTTCCGGAAGAAGGAAGGAAAGCCGTGCTTTATCTGGCAGGAGGACTGCTTCCGGTGACTGCAATAGCTGCTGCGGTGGCAGGACATGCAATTATTGGAAAAGCAGTTCGTCCGATGACAGATTTGGCAGAAGCACTGGAGGACATCAGAGAAGAGAAAGATTTCTCCAGACGACTTGGACAGGAAAAACGGGAAGAGCAGAGAGAACGCCGTGAGAAAATGGCGGAGATTCAGGCAGAGCTTGAGAAGACTCCGATCGATACAGAAGAATTTAAGAAACTGTCGGATACATTGCTGGATCTGGAGATGGACAGAGACACTGGAGATGAAGAGCTTCAGGCTCTGACAGAATCCATGAATCATCTGTTGGAAGATCTGGAGAAGTCTATTGGAAGAGAACATAAGTATACATTAGATATAGCGCAGGGACTCTGGACACCGGTCAGCGTGATTCTGGTGCAGAGTGAAGCCTGTCTGGAAGACTGGAGACTGCCTGAGAGAAAACGCTGGCAGATGGAAGTGATTCATAGAAGAGCTCAGAATATTTCAGATCTGTTGTTTGAGCTTCTGTTCCTTGCGAGAGCGGAGCAGGGCAGCCAGCCGGTTGAAAAAGTCAGAACAAATTTAAGTGATCTGACACAGCTTGTGGCTCAGGAGCAGCAGGTTCTCTGGGAAAAGAATGATAGTACAGTACAGATTGAATGTGAGATTGAACCGGAGCTGTATGCAGAAGTAGACAGAACCTGTTATATGCGTATGATGATGTGTATGCTGGCGAATGCAGCGGATTACAGCAGGGAATATGGCACAGTTACAGTTTCTTTAAAGCGGGATGGAGAATGGTTAAGCTGCAGCATTGCGGATGAAGGAATTGGTATTGCAGAGAAAGACCTGCCGCATATCTGGGATCGCTTTTACAGAGGCGATACATCCAAGACCGGAGACAGTCATTATGGACTGGGACTTTCCATGGTTAAATGGATTGCGGAAGTGCACGGCGGTCATGTGAAAGCAGACAGTATTCTGGGCGTGGGAAGTGTATTTAAGGTAGAGTTCCCGGCGCAGGCGGCCGGAGTGCTCCCAGGTCAGGATGCGGGTGAGTTGAGTACGACAGATGCAACGGAACAGGAGATCCTTCAGGAGGTAGAAGAAACTGCTGAACAGCAGCAGAATTCAGAAGAAAACAATGAAAATTCGGATACAGCGGATGAGACAAAATGTGAAGAACAGAAAGAGACAGCAGAACAGTCTGGAAATGTAGATTCTACAGAAGAAAAAGATTCTCAGGAATCAACAGAGATTGATGAGCAGGGACCGGATATGGTAGATATCTCAGAAGGACCGAAAGACGAGAATGCAGTTGAAGTTGTTGAAGAACGAAATGTTGGATAGAATGATGAAAAGAAAAAAGGTAAAATTGAGAAATACAGATATTTTCTGGTTACTGTTTGCAGCTATGCTGTGAACAGTAATACTTCCCGATTTTACCTTTTTTAAATTACAAAAAATAACATTTGACGTAATACAGATATTTTGCTATAATTTAATAGATGTATCGATAAGGCGCAGTAGCCAAGCGGTAAGGCGTGGGTCTGCAACACCCTGATGCACCGGTTCAAATCCGGTCTGCGCCTCTTATGAACCTCGGAAATGGAATGTTTCCGAGGTTTTCTTATTCTATTTTATTCCATTTATTCTTATGGTCCTGAATATTTTCATGAAGGAAGAAGTGGCAGAGTATGTCTGAAAAAAAGAAACCTGCTTACAGATCCTCTGTGAATAATAATAACCGGTGAAAACGCGTTGATGATCTCAGCATTTTCACCGGTTTTTATAAATAAAATAAGAGTATACTTAATTTGCTGTTAGTGAGTTTCAGCATTTGCAGTTGTGCGTACTTCCGGAATCGCGATCAGGATCGGATACAGCACTGCAGAAATGATCAGTCCGCCAATTCCCTGAATCAGGTTGGCCGGAACGCTGGCGAAAGCGCTGGAACCATACAGGAAGAACTCACACAGACAATAACCGCCTGCCACCAGGATAATGTCTGCGACACCACCAAGGATTACGGCAACATAACGGGATTTTGAATCTTTACCGATCTTCTGATACAGAAGTCCTGCACAGAGAGATACAAGTCCTTTGATCACAAATGTAATCGGAACATAAACAAAATATCCGCCGAGTAGATCTGCCATAGCAGAACCGATACCACCGGCTAACAGTCCCCACCATGGACCAAGTATAACTCCGGCAAGAATTACAATGGCATCTCCCGGATGAATGTAGCCGCTTGTTCCAGGTGTCGGAATACGGATCGACATAGTTGCTACGCATGCAAGAGCAGCAAAAAGTGCAGCCATTACAAGCTTTTTCAATTTCAAAGTGGATGTGTTCATCAGGTATAACCTCTTTTCCTTCAATAACTTTTTCCATACTATACAACAGGAATGGACTGATAAAAAGAGCCACTTATAGAAAAAACAACCAGTCCAGTTTATTTGGTCAGAACTTCAGCACCATCTTCTGTGATTAATACCATATATTCAATCTGAGCAGACAGACCATCATCAATTGTGTAGACTGTCCAGTCATTATCTTCGTCTACGAAGAAATCAGGGCTACCTTCGTTGATCATTGGTTCGATTGTAAAGATCATTCCAGGAACAAGAAGCATCTCACTTCCCTTTGGTGTAACATAGCTTACGAAAGGTTCTTCATGGAATTCCAGTCCTACACCGTGACCACCGATGTCTTCTACAACAGAGTAACCGTTAGCCTGAGCATGTGAGTTGATTGCATCAGCAATATCTCCAAGATGTCCCCATGGTTTGGCAGCTTCCAGACCAAGTTTTACACACTCTTCTGTTACGCGGACGATACGTTCTGCACGTTCAGATACTTTTCCCATTTTAAACATACGGGATGCGTCAGAGAAATATCCGTCTAAAATAGTAGAGACGTCAACATTGATAATATCTCCCTCTTCCAGAATGATGTTTTTATCCGGGATTCCGTGGCATACTTCATTATTAATAGAAGTACACACACTCTTTGGGAAGCCTTCATAATTCAGCGGAGCAGGGATTCCACCGTGCTCTTTTGTAAATGTATAAACGATGTCATCAATATCCTGAGTACTCATACCGATATGAATTTTCTTTGCAACTTCATCCAGAATTGCAGTATTCAGATCCGCACTCTTGCGAATTTTCTCAATCTGGGCCGGTGTCTTCAGGATTTTACGTGTCGGGACGATCTCACCACGTTCAGCATGCATCATGATGCGTTCATCGATTGCCATATGGCATTTCTTATATTTTTTGCCGCTTCCGCACCAGCAAGGTTCATTTCTTTCCATAATTTTACATCTCCTCTTTTATTTTCAGTTTATATGCAGTTTTAGTATTTCGATTGTACGACAATTGTAAATAGCAAAATGCGCGCCGTTCACAGCTATTCTGTGAAAGTAACAAACTACCCTTTATCATAACAGGAAGTTAGTCAAATGTATACACATTCCCATGGATTAAACGGGTGAAAATGAGAAAAACTTTCAAAATCAAAACTGTATATATTATAGAAATCAAATATCCCCCACATTTTAGCATAGATTTCAGGAAAAAGATATATCTCATGCTTGCCGTAAGGTGAAAATTATAGTACCATTGTAACTGTTGAGTACTGTTCACTCCCATGCCAATCAGCGGAGTGGTTGACATGGGAGTGAACAGTAACTATGCAGATACACATTTAGGTCTGAATTCATATAGAAAGCAGTTTTAAGGTTGACTCCAGGCTTGAATATGAGTCAGAAGAGAATGGCATTAATTTTAGATAGGAAGATGAAAAGAAATGTTATATTGGATTATAATGGCTTTGCTGATCATAGGAAGTTTGGCATTGCTTGCAGGAACATTTATGAGTGTGAAGAGAAATAAAGCACGGGCCAATATGGCGCAGGAAGACAAACCAAGACACCGCAGAAGAAATGATGATTATGCAGAGGATGATTACGACGAGGATGACAGAGAAGAATACGCCCGTCGAAGCCGCAATGCAAGACGAAGAGAGCAGGCTCAGGGATATCAGGGACAGCCGCAGCAGAGAAGACCGCAGCCGGCACAGTCGAGACCGGAAAAGAAGAGACGCCGTCAGTGGAAGATTATTCTGCAGGATATGAATACTGCTCAGACATACAGCTTTATTTTCTACGATAATGTAGGGATCGGAAGAGTAAAAGGAAATGGAAGATTTGAAAAATATCTTTCTGTTGAAGACGGAAGAGTGTCTAAACAGCATTGCGTGATCGTACATAAAGGAGATATGCTTTATCTGCGTGATCTGGATTCACGTAACGGTACTTATCTGAATGGTACAAGAGTGGATCAGCCGATCGTGATTCAGAAAGCAGATATAATCGGTGTCGGTGAGACAGAACTTGAAATTCAGAGAATCCTGAGAGAAAGCGAAGGTTAATTCTCAGGCAGATACAGCATATGATGCAGCTATTCTAAAAAAATAGTGTGCAAGTAAAACAGAATAAAAATGATTTACAGAATCTCTGTTCAGAACACTGCAGGTAGGGTGTTCGGGACAGAGATTTTTGTGTTACTGTTTGCAGCTATGCTGTGAACAGTAACATTTTTGTCTGTTTTACAGAAAGCATTTTCAGACACATTCTGGCAGGTGCATTTTGAGAACCATTGCATATAGTAAAAGTATAATGTTCCGTCGGGAGTGAATGGTATGAAACAGAAGTTGCCTTATTATATGGCTTATCCAATGCCGCTGATCTATGATGATGCCAGAATAGAAAGAATGGATTTTGAATATATGAAGAGTCTGTACCCTGAAATACCAAAGAAACTGTTGCCATATGTGGAAGAAGAGTGTGATCGGATGGAATATGCCAACAGTATGATGTATGACGAATATCCGGATAAATTGCAATTATTTTTAATGCGTCAGAGAATCTGTAAAAAGATACGGGAAAATGAACTTGAATTTCGGGATTATGACGAAAAGAACGAAAAAGAAAAATTTCCTTTGTGGGATCTTGTGGAAGTTATGATGTATCAGGAGTTATATAAGAGACGATGTGACAACAGAAGAAGGTATTATTAAGTACCGGGCAAACAGGCGGAGTGATTGACATGGGAGTGAACAGTAACTGCTTGTATAATGCAGAGAAACTGTGTTATAATCCGCATGAAAGATTAAAACTGTGCAGGAAAGACAGAGTTGAAAAATCATTTTGAATATAAGTAAGCTGTATTCAGGTTAAAATGTGCATTCCCCAGTCAATCCGCAGAGGAATGAACAGCAAAAGGAAAGTAACTGTGTTGAATGATAGAAGGGATGAAAATACATATGAAACGAAATCTTATTTTTATTGGAATGCCGGCAGTAGGAAAAAGTACAGTTGGTGTAGTAGTTGCAAAGAGACTCGGCATGAATTTCATTGATGCAGATCTTCTGATACAGGAACAGGAAGGAAAATTACTCAGAGAAATTATCGCTGAGGTGGGTGATGATGGATTTTTAAAAATAGAGAATCAGGTGAACCGGGATCTGGACGTTCAGAATGCTGTGATTTCACCTGGTGGAAGTGTGATTTACTGCGAAGAAGCGATGAAGCATTATAAAGAAATCGGAACAGTCGTATATTTACAGGCGTCTTATCAGACAATAAAGAAGAGAATCCGTAATCCGAAGAAGCGAGGAGTCGTGTTAAAAGACGGGCAGACCTTAAAGGATCTGTATGAGGAGAGAAAACCTTATTTCGAAAAATATGCAGATATCACGATCAGCGAAGATGGCTGCCAGATTGAAGAGACAATTGAGAATGTACTGGAGGCAGTTGAAAAAAGGATTCCATAAATGCATAATTTGTGTTATACTGTCTGAGATGATAATCTGCCATGCGTATGCAAAGCAGGCAGTTGACAGTATATATGAGGAGTGTATTTGAAAAAAATTATCTGTTAGGAGTGCGACGGGCAGCAGAAAACGGGCTGGTTGCAGAGATAATTTTCAGTGCATATCTGAGTGGTTCAGATGGCTTTTGGTACACTTCAGGGGAGTTACATTAATAAATTTCGATAATTGAGGTGCAAAATGGAGCAATATATCATAAAAGGCGGAAATCCGCTCGTAGGGGAAGTGGAGATCGGCGGTGCTAAGAATGCAGCCCTTGGTATTCTCGCGGCAGCAATTATGGCAGATGAAACAGTTGTGATTGATAATCTTCCGGATGTAAATGATATCAATGTCATGCTGGAAGCGATCGAAGGAATCGGCGCTATGGTTCAGCGTGTTGACAGACATACTGTAAAGATCAATGGAAGTACCATCGGAGACTTTAACATTGATTATGATTACATTAAAAAAATCAGAGCGTCTTATTACCTGTTAGGTGCTCTTCTTGGTAAATATAAACGAGCTGAGGTTGCTCTTCCGGGTGGATGTAATATCGGAAGCAGACCGATTGACCAGCATTTAAAAGGATTCCGTGCACTTGGTGCGGATGTAGACATTGAGTATGGTAAGATTGTAGCTGAGGCAGATCACTTAAAGGGAACTCATCTGTACTTTGATGTGGTTACTGTAGGTGCTACAATCAATGTTATGATGGCAGCTGCAATGGCAGAAGGCCTGACAATTATGGAGAATGTGGCAAAAGAGCCTCACGTTGTAGACGTTGCCAATTTCCTGAACAGCATGGGAGCGAATATCAGAGGAGCAGGTACAGATGTGATTAAGATCCGTGGTGTAAAATCTCTGCACAGAGCGGAATACTCTATTATTCCGGATCAGATCGAAGCGGGAACATTTATGTTTGCAGCAGCGGCTACACGCGGAGATGTTACGGTACTCAACGTAATTCCAAAACATCTGGACGCAACCATTTCAAAACTGGTTGATATCGGATGTGAAGTAGAAGAATTTGATGACGCAGTTCGTGTTGTCGCAAAGGGACGCCTGAAAAATACACAGGTTAAGACACTTCCGTATCCAGGATATCCAACAGATATGCAGCCACAGATCGGTGTAGTTCTTGCGCTTGCAAAAGGAACAAGTACGATTACAGAAAGCATTTTTGAAAATCGTTTTAAATATTTGGATGAACTGGCGCGCATGGGTGCAAACATTAAGGTGGAAGGTAATTCGGCGACTATTGAAGGTGTGGAAAAATTTACAGCAGCAAGAGTCAGCGCACCGGATCTTCGTGCAGGTGCTGCATTATGTATTGCAGGACTTGCAACAGACGGTATTACAATTGTGGATGACATTGTTTATATCCAGAGAGGTTATGAGCGTTTCGAAGAGAAACTCAGAAGCCTTGGCGGTGTGATCGAGAAAGTAAGCAGCGAGAAAGAGATTCAGAAGTTTAAACTGAAAGTAGGTTAAGCAGAATTACTGTTTACAGTATAACAATAAAAAGAACTGTCCTGCAAAAAAGGGCATTAATCTGACAGTGTTTTCAAGAAAAGCACTGTCAAATTTGTTTACATACACGTGAAAAGACTTTAAGACAAAGATTAATAAGGGGAGTACTACGGTAATGGAAGATCAGAGAAATGATAAAAACAGATCAAATGATAAGATCCGGAGTATGAATGAATGGAAAGAACAGAAAGAACAGCGGGAGCAGGCTGAAAGACAGTCAGCAGAAGAAGCGGAAGCGATGGATGAATATGCACTGATCGCAGAACGCAGAAAAGTTCGCAGTGAAGAGATTCGAAGAAGAAGAATTCGTCAGCTCAGGAAGAGAATGGCAGTAAGTGCCGGAGTGATTGTATGTGTTGCGCTTGGAGCAACTGTGGTTGGCATGAAGGTACGTGGCACGAAAAAGCAGGAGACAGAGAATCAGCAGACAGTGACTGCTTCTCTGGAAAAGTGTTATACGGAATTTGTAAAGGAGTCTCAGGCAAAAGCAGCACAGGCTGTGACAGATACAAGTCCGATCATAGATGAAAATGCAGATGATACTGCAACAACTGCAACGGACGGTGTCACGGCAGATGATGCACAGACAGATGGAACAGACAGTTCAGAAGAGACAACGACATCTTCTACAACAGTATCTAAAAAAGAAGCAGCAGCTTTTGCAGCATGGTTAGAAAAGACATATCCGGATGAGACATCAGGAAAACTCCTTGAGAAGGTAAAAACAGATGGAACGCTGAGCGAGAAGGATATTTATAATGCGATTGGTTCTACTATGCATGTACTTAAGGATCAGTATGAAGGAAAAATTAAAGATGCAGATACGGCAAAAGAGAATCATATCTATCTGAAAGACGGAGCAAAATCCGGAGAAGTGCAGATCAGTGCAGCGGGAGATATCTGTCTGGAAGAAGATGGATATGTACTGGATTATTATAATACAGTGAATAGTGATCTGAAGCAGTGTATTTCATCTGAGATTCTGGACAAGACAAACAGCGCAGACCTTTTCTTCCTGAATCATGAGTATGCGATTAGCGACAGAGGAACTCCACTGGAAGATAAATACTATGTATTCCGTGCAAAACCGGAAAGAATGTCAATTCTGAAAGAGATGGGAACAGATATTGTTTCATTGGCGAACAACCATGTTTATGATTATGGAGCAGATGCATTAAATGATACAGCGGATCTTCTGGATAAGGCAGAGATTGCGTATGTGGGCGGTGGTCGCAATAAAGAGGAAGCAGAACAGCCTACATATTATATTATTAATGGAATCAAGATTGGATTTGTGGCAGCGAGCGAAGGAGAAAATTACAGATTTACTCCGGCAGCGACAGATACAACACCAGGAATCATGGAATCTTATGATGCTACAGAGTATAACAAAGTGATTGCTCAGGCTGCATCAGAATGTGATTATCTGATTGCTTATGTACACTGGGGACCGGAAGATGATAATCAGTACACTGAGCAGCAGACAACACATGGAAAAGAATTCCTTGCATCTGGTGCAGATATTGTTATCGGCGGACATCCGCATGTATTGCAGGGAATCGAGTATACAGATGATGGTCCAATTGTGTATAGTCTGGGAGATTTTTGGTTCAATGATGAGACAAAATATACAGGACTTCTTAACTTGAATATTACGGTAGATGGTCTGCAGGAAATGTCATTTACACCATGCCTGCAGTCGGATTCTAAGACTCAGTATCTGACAGACACAGATGAGCAGAGAAATCTGTATGACAGACTGGAAGCACTATCACCAAATATCAGTGTGGATGATAATGGTGTGATTACTGAAAGTACATCGGGTGCATCAGACACATCGGATGAATCAAATACATCAGATGAGGCAAATACATCAGACACATCAGATACGTCGAATACAGCGGATGGCGCATCTGATACATCTGCAAATGAGTAAGAAAGATAAAAATAAAAAGTAACATAAAAGAAATCGGAGCTGGTAATTTTTATTGAAACCAGTTCCGATTTTTTTTATCTGGTAGTTCATCCGGCTTGAAACCATAGAATATACTCCGTGAAATTTATGAATATAATAGCTGAAATAACTTCAAAAACCAAATGATTGTGGCATACATCTTACAGAAAGCAGATTCCAGATATACTCTGGGATGTATTTTAAAATTTCAGAGCAAGATAAAGAAGAACTGCATCCTGAAAATGTCGTGGATTCAATCCGCATTTTTGGGCAATGTGATTTAGTTTATACTGCAGCGTATTTTTATGTAAAAACAATTTTTCACAGGTGCGGGAGAGAGACATACCTTCAGAAAAATATGCATTCAAAAGCTCCCGATCCTGAGGAGAAAGTTTCTGGATCGTTTTTTCCAGAAACAGATTCCGGTTGTCGGGACTTACCGAAGAAAGAATCAGTTCTAAAGTGAGCTCATCGGAAAGTATATAATTTTCTGTATGATTCATAATAGATTTCATTGCTGTCAGTGAAGATTCGTAAGACAGGTGCAGACGAAACAGCGATACAGATTTCCCGACAGCAATTTGGATGGTTTGTGGATGTTCCTGGGCGAATGTTTTCAGGAGCTTTTCTTTTTGGTCAAAATCTGTGGTATCCGTCACAGCAATAAATTCGCCCGGATAATTAAAAGTGTAAAGTTCCAGTTTCATTGATGAAAAGAGCTGCTGGATCTGTTGCTCTGAAAACGACGGATTCAGGGAAGTGTACTGCTTATTCGGCTGAATAAGAATCAGACGTTTTTCACTTCCGGGATCCACATGAAATTCTTTCAGATATTTAGTAAGGAGTTCCTGATTTTCTGTCTCGTTTTTAATCAGGGACTGGATAATAAAATGTTTTTTATCGGCCTGTCTGTGGCTGTATTGGTTCAGCTCCTGCTCACGGATCAAAAGGGTAGTAATCTTTCCGGCAAGGCTGGCATATTTGCGAATTTCGTCAGGTTCTCCGGTAATCCCAATAACTGCGAGAAGACGTCCGTCATGATAAAGCGGCATATTGATGCCATGCATAGTGCCGGAAAAATTGCTGCTTTCAGTTACTTCGAGAGTAGTGCCTGCCTGTGCAGCCTGGTAGCCAGCTTCGTGAAACTGTCCGATGCGGGCTTCATTTGTGCTGGCGATGATGATTCCGGATGGATCGATAAAATTAATATCATGACTGCAGACATCTTTGATTGTGTTAACAATCTGTTGCCCAAGTATACTGTTGATTTTTGTGATCATAAAATAAACATCCTCCCAATTTATATGATGGTGGGAGCAAAAGCCCCTAACTATGATGACTGCGGATCGTTCCGTGCTTCGCACTCCCACAATCCGCGCCAATATTCGCAGATCGTGGGATTATCATCCTGCTTTTATGCTCATATCGGGGTGGATCCCAAGGCCTTTCATCCACTTATGAGCAAGCTCATGCGGATTTGGACCTTTTGCCCCTGGCATCTTTATATAATAAAATCATAGCAAAAAATGTTATCTATAACAATAAAATAAATATATCAATATAATATTTAGCATATATACCATATAAATCAAATAATGAAAATGGTATTCTATATTCAGAAACAAGCAATGGAGAAGGAAATACATCTTGTAAGCAACCGTTATGAACAGAATTAAAAATAAGGAGGAGCGTAAAATGAAGATCGTAACAGCAATTGATTCATTTAAAGGAAGCATGACATCTATGGAAGCAGGAATGGCGGTAGCAGAAGGAGTTCATCGCGTGGATGAAACTGCGGAAGTAATTGTAAGACCGCTGGCAGATGGAGGAGAAGGAACTGTAGAAGCTCTGGTAGAAGGAATGAACGGAATCAGACAGGAAGTACAGGTGACAGGACCACTTGGCGAGCCGGTAGTCTGTGAATATGGAATTATCAAAAGCAGTGAGACTGCAGTTATTGAGATGGCAGGAGCAGCAGGAATTACTTTGGTTCCGGATGCGAAAAAGAATCCACTGGAGACAACTACATATGGTGTCGGAGAAGTGATTAAGGATGCAATCCGGAAAGGCTGTCGCAGGTTTATTATTGGAATTGGTGGAAGTGCAACGAATGACGGTGGAATCGGAATGCTTCAGGCACTGGGCTATGACTTCCTGAATCAGGATGGAGAGCAGGTCGCTTATGGTGCAAAAGGTCTGAAAGAGCTGGTGGAGATTGACAACATACATGTGCTTCCAGAATTAAAAGAGTGCAAATTCCTTGTTGCATGTGACGTGACCAATCCACTTTGTGGAGATCTGGGATGCAGTGCGGTTTACGGACCACAGAAAGGAGCTACGCCGGACATGATTCGGGAGATGGATGAATGGCTTGGCGCGTATGCATCTCTGGCAGCAGAAAAATTCGAAAATGCAGACGCAGAAAAGCCTGGAACAGGGGCAGCGGGAGGACTCGGTTTTGCATTCCTTACATTTACAGATGCGGTGCTTGAATCCGGGATACAGATTGTTCTAAGTGAAACTCAGCTGGAAGAACATATCAAGGATGCAGACCTTGTAGTAACCGGAGAAGGAAGAATGGATGGGCAGACAGCTATGGGAAAAGCTCCGGTCGGTGTGGCTAAACTTGCAAAGAAATATGGAAAACCGGTTGTGGCATTTGCAGGTGCAGTACAGAGTGATGCAAGAGCTTGCAATGAGGCAGGAATTGATGCATTCTTTCCAATTCTCAGAGGAGTAGTAACATTGGAAGAAGCAATGCAAAATGCAAATGCAAAGAGAAATCTGGCAGATACAGCAGAACAGGTGTACCGTATCTGGAGATAAAAATTTTCAGAACCATAAAAGTTTTCTAAACGCTATTGACATAATGGACAATGCGTTGTATAGTCTGATACGGAACAATGATAAAATCAAATATGGAACTTTCTCTTATTCAGAGCAGTGGAGATACAAAGGATCAAAGAAGCTGCGGCAACCCCTCATGATGCAGGAAGGTGCCAACCTGAGCGAGTTATTCGAACAATAAGAGGATTGTTATGATAAATTGACAGTCCGCTTGATGCGGACTGTTTTCGTGTAGTGAAAAGACAGGAGCCTGGAGAAGAATTTCCAATTTCTATTTCCGGCTGAAGTGGAAATCTTAAAAATACGAAGACAGTGCAAGCGAGAGAAAGTAAAATACTGTGAAAGAATGAAAGGAGCAACAAAATGGAAAGAGAAAAGATTTTATTTACATCTGAATCAGTTACAGAAGGACATCCGGATAAAATGTGTGATCAGATTTCAGATGCAATTCTTGATGAATTAATGAAACAGGATCCGATGAGCCGTGTAGCATGTGAGACATGCTGTACAACAGGTCTTGTAATGGTTATGGGAGAGATTACAACAAAAGCTTATGTTGATATCCAGAAGATTGTACGTGATACGGTTCGTGAGATTGGTTATACAAGAGGAAAATATGGATTTGACGCAGAGACATGTGGTGTAATTACAACACTGGACGAGCAGTCAACAGATATCGCTATGGGAGTTGATAAAGCTCTGGAAGCAAAAGAGAACAAGATGTCTGATGAAGATATTGAAGCAATCGGTGCCGGAGACCAGGGAATGATGTTTGGTTATGCTTCTGATGAGACAGAAGAATATATGCCATATCCAATTGCTCTTGCACATAAACTTGCCCTTCAGCTTACAAAAGTTCGAAAAGACGGTACTCTGACATACCTTCGTCCAGATGGAAAGACACAGGTAACAGTGGAGTACAATGAAGATGGTTCTGTAAAACGTCTGGATGCAGTTGTTCTTTCTACACAGCATGATCCGGAAGTATCTCAGGAGCAGATCCATGAAGATATTAAGAAGCATGTATTTGATGAGATCATCCCGGCAGAGCTTGTAGATGATGAGACAAAATTCTTTGTAAATCCGACAGGACGTTTCGTAATCGGTGGACCTCACGGAGACAGTGGTCTGACAGGACGTAAGATCATCGTTGATACTTATGGTGGAATGGCACGTCACGGTGGTGGTGCATTCTCAGGAAAAGACTGCACAAAAGTAGACCGTTCCGCAGCTTATGCAGCACGTTATGCAGCAAAGAATATTGTAGCAGCAGGACTTGCAAAGAAATGTGAGATTCAGCTTTCTTATGCAATCGGTGTTGCACAGCCGACATCTATTGCAGTAGATACATTCGGAACAGGTAAACTGTCTGATACAAAACTTGTTGAGATCCTTCGTGAGAACTTTGACTTCCGTCCGGCCGGAATTATCAAGATGTTGGATCTGAGAAGACCGATCTACAAACAGACAGCAGCTTATGGACATTTTGGACGTAATGATCTGAATCTTCCATGGGAGCAGCTGGATAAGGTTGACGATTTGAAAAAATATCTGTAATATAGAAGGATAGTAGGTGTTCAGTTTCAGGGATGTGATTTTGCAGATATACTTGTTTACTGAACAGTTACCAAAATAGTCTAAAAAACAGCACTCAAAAGGTGCCTGATACCCATGAAAGTGTGTCAGGCACCTTTTGACATAAGTGTAAGAAATGGATTATAGATTTCGCAATCCGTTTTTCAGACATTCTCCAGGAAATGCAACAGGTCTATTCTGAAAGGAGGCGTCAGCCTATGAAATTAAGAACAAAATTAGCGATAGTATTTATTGTAGTTATGATTTTCCCAATGCTGTTTACGGTGCTTGCAATGCATGCCCTGGCTCCGGGAAGAGGAACAGAGATTCAGCAATTATATCTGATAGCTGTAGTTGTTACGACAGCACTTTTGATTCTGTGGATTTATCATTCTGTATCTCAACCTCTGGAAAAGCTACAGAGGGCGGCGCGAAATATTAAAGAAGGAAATCTGGATTTTGAGATCAAAGCGGAATCAGATGATGAGATTGGACAGCTCTGCAGAGATTTTGAGGAGATGCGTCTGCGACTGAAGGCACAGGCAGAGGAAAAGGTGGCGTTTGACCGGGAAAATAAAGAACTGATCAGCAATATTTCCCATGATCTGAAGACTCCGATTACAGCAATCAAAGGTTATGTAGAAGGAATTATGGATGGTGTGGCAGATACTCCGGAAAAGATGGACAGATACATCAGAACCATTTATAATAAAGCTAATGAGATGAATCTACTGATCAATGAACTGACACTGTATTCAAAGATCGATACAAACAGAATTCCTTATAATTTTACAACGATTTCTGCAAAAGGTTATTTTGGTGATTGTGCGGAAGATCTGAGTATGGAACTGGAATCCAAAGGTGCGGAATTCATATACCGGAATTACATGGAAGAAGACTGTAAGGTAATTGTAGATCCGGAACAGCTTCGGAGAGTCATCAATAATATCGTGTCCAATTCGCTGAAATATACGGATAAACCGAAAGCGCGGATCACGATGGATGTAAAGGACGTGGGAGACTTTATACAGATAGAACTGGGAGACAACGGAAAAGGAATCGCAGCAAAAGATCTGTCGTTTATCTTTGACCGTTTCTACCGGACAGATGCTTCGAGAAATTCTTCAAAGGGAGGGAGCGGAATCGGGCTTTCAATTGTGAAGAAGATCGTGGAAGAGCATGGAGGAAATATCTGGGCTACCAGCGAAGAGGGCGTTGGTACTACGATGTATTTTGTAATAAGAAAGTATCAGGAGGTACCGGTTAATGAGTAAACGTATTTTGATCGTTGAAGATGAAGAAAGTATTGCAGATCTTGAAAAGGATTATCTGGAACTGAGCAATTTTGAAGTAGAAGTTGCAAATGATGGAGAGACAGGTCTCAGGAAAGGAATGGAAGGAGACTTTGATCTGATTATTCTGGATCTGATGCTTCCGGGTGTGGATGGATTTGAAATCTGCCGGGAGATCCGTGGTCAGAAGAACACACCGATCATTATGGTTTCAGCGAAGAAAGATGATATTGATAAGATTAGAGGTCTTGGACTTGGCGCAGACGATTATATGACAAAACCGTTCAGCCCGAGTGAGCTTGTAGCCCGCGTAAAGGCACATCTGGCAAGATACGAGCGTCTGATCGGAAGCAATGTAGAGCAGAATGAAGTAATCGAGATCAGAGGTCTTAAGATTGATAAGACAGCAAGACGTGTGTGGGTCAATGGAGAAGAACGTTCCTTCACAACAAAGGAGTTCGATCTTCTGACATTCCTTGCAGGACATCCGAATCACGTATACACAAAAGAAGAATTGTTCCGTGAGATCTGGGATATGGAATCGATCGGAGATATTGCAACGGTTACTGTGCACATCAAGAAGATTCGTGAGAAGATTGAGTATGATACCTCTCATCCGCAGTATATTGAGACAATCTGGGGAGTCGGATACAGATTTAAAGTATAAGCAGATATATTAAAAGAATAGAGAAAGATGGAGATGCATCCTTTTAAGCAGACGAAGAAAATGATGAATATGTTTGCTTAGAGGGATGCATTTCTACTATCTGTACTTAATGAAAAAAGAAATGTAAACTCAACAAATAAAAATGGTTGACAATAAAGAGCTATATGACTATACTGATTTCATATGTTGTTTTAAGAAAGATGATTATTTGTAAAAAGTATCATTGTTCATATTTGAAAAATAGCATAAAAAGACAAATATAAAAAGAGATACTATTATGATGATAAAAGGTACTGTTCACAGCATGGGAGTGAACAGTAACGATAAAAGCACATCATATCCGAGAAGAGGTAAATTATGTCAGTTACGTCCATTCACACATTATTAGAAAACTGGGATGAGTCCCGTCCATTAACAAGAGAGGAAGCAGTAGAAATCCTGAATCTTCCTGAGAGCGAGAGCGAAAAACTTTTGGAGTGTGCCTATGCACTTCGTACAAAATACAAAGGAAAAAAAGTCAGCGTGCAGCTTCTGACGAATGTCCGCAGCGGAAACTGTTCACAGAACTGTGCTTACTGTGCTCAGTCCTGTGAATCACATGCACCGATTGAAAAGTATCGCAGAGTATCGGATGAAAAACTGTACGGAGACAATGATCTTGTAGATGAGAAACATCTGGCGAGACACTGCATCGGTCTGAGCGGAATCAAATTCACAGATGAAGAGATTGAAGATCTTGCAGCAAGAATCCGGGTTATGAAGAAAAACGATACACAGATCTGTTGTTCCATCGGATTTCTTACAGAGAAGCAGGCAAAGATGCTCAAAGATGCAGGTCTGGACAGAATCAATCACAATCTGAACAGCAGCCGTTCTTTCTATCCGGAGATTTGTTCTACACATACATATGATCAGCGTGTGAATAACATTAAGATGCTTCAGGGATTAGGATTCGAGATTTGCAGTGGTGGAATTATCGGAATGGGTGAAAGTAAAGAAGATGTAGTAGATATGCTGATGGATTTAAGAGAGATCAATCCACAGTCTGTACCGATCAACTTCCTGCTTCCGATTCCGGGAACAAGACTTGCAGACAGAGATATTTCCGGGCTGACACCGGAGTACTGCATGAAAGTACTTTGCCTGGCAAGACTGATGATTCCAAAATCAGATATTCGTTGTGCAGCAGGAAGAGAGGTTTACTTTAAAGGAATTGAACCAAAACTTTTTAAAGTAGTCGATTCCATTTTCGCATCAGGTTATCTTACAGCAGGTGGTCAGGGAATTGATGATACGATGAAAATGATTGAAGATGCCGGATTCACCGGAGAGATTGAATCTACAGATAAATAAAAATACAAAAACAGAGAAAAAAATGCCAGGATTAATTTCCCGGCATTTTTTCCTTTTTCGATTTCCAGAACAATACAGATAATCCAATTGCAACATAGTCAGTAAGTGCCTGACCGTAGATAACTCCATTCAGACCGAATACTGCATTGAGCAGATATAAGAGAGGAATAAGGAGTAATCCCTGACGGAGAACGGAAAGAATCGTTGCCGGAAGTGCATTTCCGGTGGACTGCAGACAGTTCATATTTGCAAACAGAATTCCAATGAATGGTCCGGAAAGCATGTAAGCAACCAGCATTTGCACTCCGTAATGAACGACATCCGCGTCATTGATGAAAAAACGTATAATTGGTTCACGGAGTAAGAAGAACAGTGCTGTTGCAAGAAGACCTACAATAACACAGCATTTCTTTGTAAAGCGGTCAACAGCAATAAAACGTTTCTGATTTCCGGCACCGTAGTTATATCCAAGAAGCGGTTGCACTCCGTTGGCCAGTCCCATCTGGAGAAATGTAATGAACATATTTGCCTTGAATACAATACCAATTGCAGCAACAGGAGCATTTCCATATGCAACAAGAATCTGGTTCAGTACGATGGTAGAAATACTCATCAATGCTGAAAAGATTGCGGTTGGAAGACCGGTAGCACAGACTCTTGTAAGTACCTGATTCCTGCATGTAAAATATTTTGGAAGGATGGAAAAAGCCTGACTCTTTTTCAGGAAATACCAGAGGTAATAGATGCTTGCCAGAATGTTTCCAATTGTGGTTGCGATGGCAGCACCGGCGGTACCCATACCAAAACCGGAGATGAAAACCGGGTCCAGTATAATATTAACAACCGTTCCGATCATACTTCCGATCATTGCCTCTTTGCTGGCTCCTTCTGCTCTTACGACAAAACTGGATGCAGCAGACCAGATAATAAATGGAGCACCATAAGCAATGTGGAACGTATAGCCCTGAGCGAAGGCATAAGTCTGTTCATTTGCACCGAACAGGTGAAGGATTGGGTTCATGAAGAGATAAAGAATCAAGGCAAATAAAATGCCTATGATCAGGGAAGCATAAGTGACGAAAGAAGAAGTATTCTTTACTCTTGTCTCGTTTTTTTCTCCCATTGCCATGGAAGCAATGGCACTTCCGCCCATACCAAACATATTGGCAAATGCCATAAGAAGAATAAAAATCGGGTTCGTCAGACTGACAGCAGCAACCTGAAGTGGATCTCCGGTCTGTCCGACAAAGAAAGTATCGGCCATGTTATAGACAACAGTGACCAGACTGCTGATTACACTTGGAATGGCCATTTTTGCTACGGCCTGAGAGACCTTCATGCTGCTCATCAGGTCGTTTTCCTGTGAATTTTCCATAAAATCATCCTTTCTATTTAAAATTTATCCTATAGATATTTCATCTCAACGTCTTACAGTAGGCGATTTTAAGTGACTAAACGATGAGATGTGTTTCCAGATAGGTTGTCTTTTACAAATTGCCTGTGAAGGGTACCATGCGGTATGCTGTAAACAATATTGACAGGCATATGCAATTTATAAGTATTGATGCGAAATTAAATTAGTTCTTCACGCTTGAGAATCAGAATCCAGATTCTCAAGCATTCTGGCTGCAATTCGAAGAAATTCTTCTTTCTCTGCTTCAGAAATTCCACGCAGAAGCAGGGCTTCGGATTCCTGGATCTGTCCGCGCAGGGCAGATTTTATTTCAGCAGCTTTTTCTGTAAAAACAATCCTCTTGTAACGTCCGTCATGTTCTTCGGGCTCACGCCGGATCAGTCCCTGCATTTCCAGAGATTTTAAGGCTTCTGTTGCCGTGGAAGGGCGTAGCCCGAATTCCTGCTCGATTTCTTTCTGATAGACAGAATGAGAGGGTGATTCGATTAAAATATAATCCAGAATATTCCCCTGTGCACCACTGATTCCGATGGCTTCCTGAATGGCCCGGGAGCGCCGGCGGAGACGATTGGAAATTCGGTTGATCATTTTTCCTGTTTCCATTTATTTAGAATCCTCCTGAAATTAAATCTTTCAATATAGTTCGGTTCCTAAGTATATTAAGGCGAATTAAAAAGAATGTCAAGAAAAAGTGTCACATTTATATAGACAGATTTGTTATATTAATGAAAGGACAAATAATATAGGAAAAGAGCAGTTGTAAAATAGGAGGGGGTGAGTGCTTGGAGAATGAACTGTTAAAAGAGCTGTATCTGAGATATGGTCAGGAACTGATGTGCTATCTGCGATTACTGTGTCATGATGAAATGATGGCAGAAGATATTTTGCAGGAAACATTCTGTAAAGCACTTCTTTCTCTGCCATCGGAGCATACAAATGTCAGAGCATGGTTATACATGGTCAGCAGAAATCTGGCATTGAATTTAATCAAGAAGAGAAAACATGAATTACAGGCGGGACAATGGGAAGAAATGGAACATGTAACACAAGAATTAAAGTCTTCGGCAGAATATTCAGATTTCTCAGAAGAAATAATTCAAAGAGAGAAGAACAAAGAACTTCGCAGATGCGTCAACCAACTTGATGCAAGGAAACGAGAGCTGATAGAACTTACTTATTTTGAACACTTTTCATTAAAAGAAACAGCAGGGATTATGGGACTGTCGTATGAAAATGTCAGAGTGCTAAGCAGCAGGGCAAAGAAAGAGCTCAGAAAGATTTTGGAGGTGAACGGATATGAAGTATCATGAATTACTTGAATTATATAAGAAAAAAGCTTTAAATGAAGAACAGATGAAAAAGGTGGAGCAGGATATTGAACGCCAGGAGGCGATCGGAGAATATCTGTTTGACAGAGAAGAAAAAATGGAGTTTGGATTTTTGGATGAAGAAAATGAAACTGGCGGAACAGATTATAAAAATGAAAAGGCAGATCAGTTTGCAAGAGAGATTAACCGTTCCATCCGAAGAGTGTTTATAAAAATGGGAACGATAGTCGGTACAATTGTGCTTGTAATCCTGTTACTGGTAGTGTTTGTAGTGCCGAAAGTAGTAGATGGATTTTATTATGATCCGGGAAAGATTGTAGCAAAATCAAAAGATGGAGGCGAGACAAATCAGATGAGTCTTGATCTGGCTGTTTATACAGAGCTGACTTTGCCGGGACAGTTCCGTGATCATGTAGAAGCAGAAGAAAAGGGCTATGGAAAATATAATATAGACATTTATCAGACCATGACCAGAACGAATCACTTTAATAATGTTTCAGGAGAACTGGTCCGGGACAAATTGAGGATCTATGATCTGAATGCGCTGGATGCCATTGGTTCAGGCAATGTATTTGGCTGGAGTCAGATGAATCCGGATCTTGGAAAAAGTCTTACAGAATTAAGTGAGGAAGAACAGAAGAAAGATGAAAGCTGCTTTATCTGGCAGGGAGCTGATAAAGAGTCAGCAGCGAAAGCACTGGAGCAGCTGGATGAGAATCAGTTATATCAGACTTATGTGACACTGGATCGGCCGATGGATTATGATGCATTTGTGAAATATATCGAACAGTATGAAGATAACATTGATGATATCTGGTGTCTGCCACGTACAGACGAAGAACCTGGCTTCTATCAGATGTCTGGAGGCCCGGGATTGTTAGGATTTTATGTTACTCTGGGGCAGTCTTCTTCAGTGGCATGGGATACTGATCAGTATCCGAACCTGGTTGTGTGGAATTATGAACTGGCAGATACGGGAGAAGGAGAAAAAAAGACAGAAGAAATAACAGAAACAGGGGAAACAGTGGTAGAAAACGAAGCAGAGAAAACAGAAGACTCAACAGGAGCTTTCGATGGCTGGGACAGAGTCAGAGAGAAGATGAAAGAAACTGATTTTGCGCAGAATCGTTTTGTGACTATGCTTAAATACATGGCAAACCAGGACGAATTTCTTGGAGCAATCTGTCAGCAGTCAGCAGAAAGATATGAAGATGCAGCAGATTATGTAGAGCAGAATGGACTGAAGATTTATGGATTTGCATGTGTGGGATATAAAGCAGATCTGTTGAAGATGAATCAGACGGATGAAGTATTTGGAATTTATACGGAGGAGTTACAGTAGAAAGTATCAAAAAATTTAATTACTGTTTACCGGTTGCCTGCGAACAGCGACATGTTAAATGGATTTTAGATTGCGTGGAATTATAACTTGTATACAGTTAACGGGCGTGATAGTATGAATAATACAGCATGAAAGTATAAAGATAAGTTTGAAGAAGATTGGATGGAAGAACAGATTTTCGGTTTTAATACATGTTCTGATATGTTCTGGAATAAGGGAGAATGGCATGAGAATAATTCAAATGGATGAAAAAGAAAGAAAAGTGCGACGGGTTCAGTTTGGAACGATGCAGATCATCGCATTAGGATTTATGGCAGTGATTTTCCTGGGAGGAGTCCTGCTCTGGATGCCATTTTCGAATCAGCAACCGATTTCATTTATAGATGCGTTGTTTACAGCAGTAACCTGCGTCTGTGTGACTGGTCTGGTGACGATTGTACCGGCAGTGCAGTTTACATTGACCGGTAAAGTGATCATGCTGTGTTTGATTCAGGTGGGAGGACTGGGAATTATAGCCTGCAGTACGGCGTTTTTCCTTTTGTTGGGAAAGCGGATTAATTTCCGTGGAAGAAGAATGATTCAACAGGCATATGGACTGGACACTCTGGAAGGAATGGTTCGTTTTATTAAAAAAGTCCTGTGGGGAACTTTTACAGTAGAAGGAATCGGAGCAGTACTTTATACATGCTGTTTTATTCCAGAATATGGAACGGCAAGAGGGATTTTTTATGGGATTTTTCACGCTGTTTCAGCATTCTGCAATGCAGGAGTAGATATTCTTGGAAACAGCAGTCTGATGAAATATGCGGTGTCTCCCGGAATTAATTTTACAACCATGTTGATTGTCATTTTATCAGGTCTTGGTTTCCCGGTGTGGTATGATATTATTGATAATCTAAGAAATACTGTAAAGAGCAGAGGGAAAAGACCTGTTAAATGGTTATTTACGAAGCTGGAATTACAGAGCAAGATTGTACTGGTTATGACGGCTTTTCTGTTACTTAGTGGAACAGTTGGATTCTTTTTCATGGAATATTCAAATCCGGCAACAATGGGGGGATTCACAATTCCACAAAAACTGATGGCATCTGCGTTTCAGTCAGTGACGACAAGAACGGCTGGATTTGCGGCAGTATCACAGTCGGGGCTGACACAGGGATCCCGTCTGCTTGGCTGTATCCTGATGTTTATCGGTGGTTCTCCGGCGGGAACTGCAGGAGGAATCAAGACAACAACGGCGGCAATGCTGCTGTTAACAGTTTTATCTGTCCTCAGGGGACGGAAAGATACGGAGTGCTTTAATCGCAGAATTGATGAGAGCATTGTAAGATCTGGGATTACGATCTCATTGGTGACATTTTTATTCTGGATGTTTGGCGTGATTGTGTTGACGATTTTAGAGCCGAAACAGGATTTTTTAAATCTGATGTATGAAGTTACCTCTGCAATGGCAACAGTAGGACTGACAGCAGATCTGACTCCATCCTTAAGCGATGCAAGCCACATTGTGCTGATGGTCCTGATGTATATCGGACGAATCGGACCTGTGACGATGGCGCTGATCTTTGCAGGAAGGGCAGATCGTATCACGCATTTCAGAGAGCTTCCAGAAGGAAGAATTATGATCGGATAGATTTTAGAATCAGATTTTGTAAAATGAGATCAGACGTGAAGAGAGACGGGCAGAATTAGATTAGCAGATAATTGGAGGAACGAAAGTGAATAAACAATTTGCAGTACTGGGGCTTGGAAGCTTTGGAAGAAGTGTGGCATTATCACTGGAAAATATGGGGTGTGATGTACTTGTTGTGGATCGATCTTATGAAAAGATACAGGAAATTGCAGATAAGGTTTCCTATGCGATCAAAGCGGATGTGACAGATAAAGATGCATTAAAAACCTTGGGTGCAAGAAATCTGGACGGAGCAATTATTGCAGTATCAGAACATCTGGAAGCGAATATTATGGCAACGCTTCTTTGTAAAGAAATGGGAATTCCACTGGTGATTGCCAAAGCAAAGGATAAACTGCAAGGAACGATTCTGGAACGTGTAGGAGCAGATTCAGTTGTTTATCCGGAAATCGAAATGGGAAGCCGGGTAGCAAAAAGTCTTGTGGCGAATGAATTCACAGACTGGATCGAATTGTCGAATGACTATAGTATTGTTGAAATCGCTGTACCGGAGCAGTGGCGGGGAAAGAGCCTGGCAGAGTTAGAAATTCGAAAAAAATATGGAATTACAGTAGTTGGTATTATGAATGACGGAAATGTAGATGTGGTGTTTGATCCGCATGCGCCTCTTCCGAAACAGGCGATTCTGATTCTGATCGGAGCAAATCGTATACTTGAAAAATTTAATCTGAAAAAGAAATAAAAGAGATACTGGAGTATGAAACAGGATATAAATGTGAGAAGGAATAAGGATAATAGATTATGATTACAAGCACATCAAATGTACAGATAAAAGAGCTGGCAAAATTACAGAAAAAAAGCAGACTCAGGGCAGAAAAGGGAATCTTTATTGTAGAAGGGCCGCGTATGACCGAAGAAATTCCGGCAGAACGGATTGAGAAACTGTATGTATCAGAGAGTTTTGGAAAGAAGAATCCGGAATTTGTGAAAAAGATGAAAGTGCCGGCAGAGGTTTTGACAGATACAGTATTTGCTTATGTTTCAGATACAAGAACTCCACAGGGCGTGCTGGCGGTAGTGAAACGCCTGAATTATACAATGGAGGATATTCTGGGGATGAATGAGACTGTCGGAGCGGCAGATGATGAAAAGAAAAAAGCTCCGCATCTGGTTGTTCTGGATAACCTTCAGGATCCTGGAAATCTTGGGACCATTTTCCGAACCGCAGAGGCGGCAGGAGTGACAGGAATCCTTCTGAGCAGCGACTGTGTGGATGTCTATAATCCAAAAGTAATCCGCTCAACGATGGGAGCTGTATTCAGAATGCCATTTCTTTATGTAGAAGATCTTCCGAAAGAGATTCACAAACTTCAGGAAAAGCAGATCAAAGTCTATGCGGCACATTTGGATGGAAAAAATGCATACGATCAGGAAGATTATACCTGTGGCAGTGCATTTCTGATCGGAAATGAAGGAAACGGTCTCAGAGACGAAGTGGCAGAGTGCGCAGACTGTCTGATCCGTATCCCGATGCAGGGACAGGCAGAATCACTGAATGCAGCAGTGGCTGCAGCAGTATTGATGTTTGAAGCTGCAAGACAGAGAAGATAAAGAGCCTTATATCTAATTAGCAAGGTGGTTAGACATGTTTTGAACAGTAACCGCAGAGTTGCATTTTTATACAGTTTTGTAGTATACTACCCTCAGCAGATGATTCAGAAAATCTGGTTTTCTGAATCATCTGCCGGGGGTATCATTGTATCTGAAGGAAAATGGAACGAAATTTACTGGTCAAGCGGATATTCGCAATCCGCTTCGCTACTTGCTCATAACCGAATAACTGCTCCGCAGTTTATCAGAAGGAGTTTGCACTCCTCCTGATACAAGCAAGTCCCCACCCACTGCTTATTGCTTTTCGCAATTGAAGCAGGGGACTTACTTGATTCGGTTAAATTCTGGACAGCAGCTTTGCAGAGATTGTAGTTTACAGTAACGCGCAGATGCTGAGCAGGGAAACTCATAGAAAGAAGCAATCAAAATTTGTGGAAGGGTGAGTAAATGGAACTTTTATTAGACCTGACAAAAGAATACAGTCTGGTACTTGATGGCGGAGGAGCCAGAGGAGCTTATCAGATTGGTGCATGGAAAGCACTGAAAGAAGCAGGTGTGAAGATCAATGCCGTGGCCGGAACATCCGTTGGCGCATTAAATGGAGCCCTGATCTGTATGGATGATCTGAAGAAAGCAGAAAAGACCTGGAAGGGAATGCATTTCTCCCGTGTGATGAATGTGGATGACAGCTGGATGGAACAGTTGTTTGAGGGAGAGCATAAGTTCAGTGATGTATTGTCAGAACTCTGGTCGGTTCTTGCAGAGGGTGGTATCGATGTGACACCGTTGAAAGAGCTGATTCATGAACTTGTGGATGAAGAGAAGATCAGAAATTCAGGGAAAGAATTCTGTCTGCTGACATTCTCGCTGACAGATTTTAAAGAGCTTGATCTGAGCCTGGATGATATTCCAGAGGGAAGACTTGAGGATTTTCTGCTTGCGAGTGCCTATCTGCTTGGATTCAAGAATGAAAAAATGGCAGGGAAAAGATACATTGACGGTGGCGTAGTGAATAATGTGCCATTGAATTCACTTATAAAACGTGGCTATAAAGACATTATAGAAATCCGCATTTATGGACCCGGCAGGGAACCGAAAGTAAAACTGCCGGAAGGAACACAGATCTTTCGAATTGATCCTCGTGTCAAATTGGGAAGCATTCTGGAATTTGACGGTAGAAGAAGCCGGCAGAATCTGAAGATCGGATACTATGATGCAAAGCGAATGCTGTATGGTCTGGAAGGGATTATTTATTACATTGATCAGGAGCATTCAGAAGAATGGTATCAACGGAGAATGAGATATCTCTCTGACAGAGAAAAAGCGGAGATTGCGTTCGTATTGAAGTTAGGGCCTGGATATACGGACAAACTGTTATATCTTTCTATGTTAGAGGCAGGAGCAAAGTTGATGCGGGTTCCGAAATACCATATTTATACGGTGGACGAACTGAAAGAAATTGTACTCAATCGATATGAAACTGTGGCAGAGCGTATAAAACTGCCAGAATTCATGCATAAATTTACTGAAACAGAAAGGAACAGAATTATGAACTTAAAAGGAAGAAACTTCTTGACACTCAAAGACTTTACACCAGAGGAGATCACATATCTTCTTGACCTTGCAGCAGATCTTAAGGAAAAGAAGAAAAACGGTGTGCCGGTTGATAATTATCATGGCAAGAACATCGCGTTGATCTTTGAGAAAACAAGCACAAGAACACGTTGTGCATTTGAAGTAGCTGCACATGATATGGGAATGGGAACTACATACCTTGATCCATCAGGTTCCCAGATCGGAAAGAAAGAGAGTATTGAAGATACAGCACGCGTTCTTGGAAGAATGTACGATGGTATTGAATACCGTGGATTTGGTCAGGAGATCGTTGAGGATCTTGCAAAATACGCAGGAGTTCCGGTATGGAATGGTCTGACAAATGAATATCACCCGACACAGATGCTTGCAGATATGCTGACAATCCGTGAGAATTTCGGAGATCTCAAAGGCCGTAAACTTGTATACATGGGAGATGCAAGATTTAACATGGGTAACTCTCTGATGATCGCATGCTCCAAACTTGGAATGCACTTCGTAGCATGCACAACAAAAGAGTACTTCCCGAATGAAGAACTGGTAGAGACATGCCGTGGTTATGCAGCAGAGTCCGGAGCAACAATTACTCTGACAGAGGATGTAAAAGAAGGAACAAAAGATGCAGATGTAATCTATACAGATGTATGGGTATCCATGGGTGAGCCTGATGAAGTATGGGAGAAGAGAATCAAAGAGCTGTCCCCATACAAAGTTACAAAAGAAGTAATGGCAAATGCAAAAGATACAGCAATCTTCCTTCACTGTCTGCCGGCATTCCATGATCTTAAGACAAAGATCGGAGCTGAGATGGGACAGAGATTCGGAATCGAAGATATGGAAGTAACGGATGAAGTATTCGAGTCCTCCCAGTCTAAAGTATTTGATGAGGCTGAGAACAGAATGCATACAATTAAAGCTGTTATGGTAGCTACACTTGGCGAGAAATAAATGAAAGCTGAAATTTTAAAATTACTCAGAGAGGCTGACGGATATGTTTCCGGTCAGCAGCTCTGCGAAAAATTGGGGGTATCCCGTACTGCTGTGTGGAAAGTGATCCGTCAGCTTCAGGAGGAAGGATATCAGGTAGAAGCCGTAAGAAATAAAGGATATCATATTGTGGACAGCCCGGATGTGATGACGAAGGAAGAACTGGACAGTCTGATGGAGACAAAGTGGATCGGCAGAAATGTGGTCTATTATGATGCGATTGATTCTACGAATCTGCGGATCAAGCAGATGGGAGATGAAGGTGCACCTGAGGGAACACTGGCTGTAGCGGACCAGCAGTCCGCAGGACGCGGAAGAAGAGGCCGCTCCTGGGCTTCACCGGCAGGAAGCAGTATTTATATGTCTCTGCTTCTCAGACCGGAAATAGAGCCGGATAAGGCACCTATGATCACTCTGGTCATGGCTTGCAGTGTTGCAGAGGGAATTATGGACTGTGGAGACTCCTGCGGAAATCCACAGGTGCAGATTAAATGGCCAAATGACATTATCATTAACGGGAAAAAACTGGTTGGAATCCTTACAGAGATGAGCACACAGATCGACTACATCAATCATGTAACAGTCGGTGTCGGCATTAATGTAAATCTGACAGAATTTCCGGAAGAGATTCGCAAGACAGCGACATCCTTACGTCTGGAATGCGGCCATATTGTAAAACGTGCGCCGTTGATCGCTGCCATTATGAAGCGGATGGAAGAGAACTATGAGATCTTCCTGAAGACAGGGGATCTGACAGGTCTTATGGATAAATACAGTGAGATGCTGGTAAACAAAGACAGAGATGTCATGATTCTTGGAGCAAAAGAGCAGTATCGTGCCCATGCGATCGGAATCAATCAGACAGGTGAGCTAATTGTCCGTAAGGAAGATGGATCAGAAGAAGCCATTTATGCAGGAGAAGTTTCCGTGCGTGGTGTTTACGGGTATGTGTAAAATCAAAATCTATCATTAAGCCATGGACTTTATGCTGACATAAAATCCATGGCCTTTGGTATCCTTAAGGATAAATGTAAAGGAGACAGGATTAAATATGGACGAAGAAATGGTATTATGTGCGGCAAGTGCATATGAACAGAAATTTTATCTAAATCCAGAATTCAATTCACTGCCTGAAGGCGTAAAAGAAGAACTTCAGATCATGTGTGTATTATATACGGCAGATGTAGGCGGCATCCTCATGGTTGTGTATGATGAAGACGGTAATCTGGAATTGAAAGTAGATCATAAAGAAGATGATTTTACATTTGATGAGATAGGAAGTGTTTTGAAAATTAAAGAGCTTCAGCAGAAGAAACAGGAATTGTTTGAATCACTGGAGCTGTTTTATAAAGTATTCTATCTTGGAGAAGATGTGGAGTCTTAGAGCGTGTCTGAAAAGTTTTTTGTAAGATGGATGTTATAAGAAAATATTTTTCTGATATGGAAAAATGAGTCGGAATCAACAGTTTAAGTCATGTCGATTTCGACTCATTTTTTTGTTTTGATTTAGCAAATATTCGTTTTAGCGAAACTTTTAGTTGCTCCTAAATTTGAATAGCGAAATAAATTTTATTATGTATTTTCCAAGAAAGCATGTTTAAAAAATCATAACAATTTCTTCAATACTTCACTGACTTTCTTTACAGGAGTGATCTCCAGTTTTTCTTTTACTTCATCTGCAACATCTTCCAGATCATCTACATTATCAGCAGGGATCAGAACTTTTGTGATGCCTGCTCTCTGTGCTGCCATCAGTTTTTCAGGCAGTCCGCCGATCGGCATTACACCGCCGCGGAGAGAAACTTCTCCGGTCATGGCATAATCTGTGCTGACAGCCTTGCCGGTGATCAGAGAGGCAAGTGCTGTAGTCAGTGTAATACCGGCAGATGGGCCATCCTTCGGAACAGCACCTTCCGGTACATGGATGTGGAGATCATGATCTTCAAATATCTTGCTTTCCTTTGGATAAAGTGATTTTACAAGAGTGAGGGCAATCTGGACAGATTCTTTCATCACATCGCCAAGCTGTCCTGTAATAATCACTTTGCCTTCTCCTTCTGTCAGTTTTGATTCAATGAAGAGAATCTCACCGCCGGCCTGAGTCCATGCAAGTCCGGTAACAACGCCCGGCTGTTTGACAGATAATTTTCTGTCGTGATGTAACTGTTTTCTGCCAAGGTATTCTTCCAGATTTGATTTCGTTACAGACAGAGTCTCCCCTTCATTTTTTACAAGGCGGACTGCAGCTGTACGGCAAAGCGTATCAATCTGTTTTTTCAGTCCACGAACACCGGATTCCATGGTGTATTCATCAATGATCTTATGAAGAGCACCATCATTTACTTTCATCATTTTCTTCTGGATTCCCATTGCCTCCATTGCTTTAGGAAGCAGATGCTTCTTTGCAATGTGATATTTTTCTACAGCGGTATATCCAGGGAAATTGATCACTTCCATACGGTTCAGGAGTGGTTCAGGAATCGTATCTGTGGAGTTTGCTGTGCAGACGAAAAGGACATTGGACAGATCGTAAGGCACGTTCATATAATGATCTGTAAAAGTACTGTTTTGTTCCGGGTCAAGCACTTCAAGAAGTGCGCTGGCCGGATCTCCGCCGTAATCTTTTGCAAGCTTGTCTACTTCATCCAGTACCACAACTGGATTGGAGACGCCGCAACGTTTCATACCTTCCATAATCCGTCCCGGCATAGCACCGACATAAGTACGACGGTGGCCGCGGATCTCAGCTTCATCACGGATCCCCCCCAGACTGATACGGACATATTCCCTGCCAAGCGCACGGGCAATACTCTGACCGATACTTGTCTTACCGGTACCCGGGGCACCGACAAAGAGCAGGATCGAACCATACTGTTTCTGGTTCAGAGTCATAACAGCCATCTGCTGAATGATACGTTCTTTCACTTTTTTCAGTCCGTAATGATCTTCATCCAGAATCTTTTCAGCCTCGTCTAAATCAACGGGTTTAAATTCCGGGGCTTTCCAGGAAAGACTTGTTACAAAATCAAGATAATCATAGAGCAGTCCATATTCATGGCTGTCTTTTCCTTCCTGTTTCATACGGTTGAGGACTTTTTCAGCTTCACGCTGCGCCTCCGGATTCATGCCACATTCCTGAATTTTCTTTTCGAACTTTCTGGTGTCGGAAATATTTTCCTGATGCATCTCATCCAGTTCTTTCTGCAGGTAATCAATCTGTTTTTTAATTGCAGCTTCACGATAAAGCTGTTCCTGATCCCCTTTCTGGGCTTCCTGTGCTTCATTGGAGACTTTGGCAATTTCCATGAATTCATTGATTGCATTTTCAATCAGTTCACAGCGGTGATGGCGGGAATCTGTCTCGATAATCGCATATTTTTCTTCTGGTGTAATATTCAGATATTCAGATAATGCAGAACCAAGGTCGTACATATTCTTACGCTGCAGAATGAAACTTCTTGCCCAGATTCCCCACTGATAGTTCTGGACAAATTTCAACAGTGCAGCGCGAAGCTTGGTGAACTGAGATTTTTCTTCTTCCACCGGATAATCATCTACTTCTGCACGAATTGAAGCAGTTGCATCGATCTGGCAGTTCTCCAGTTCAAGATCAGCAAGATCTACACGTTCCATGGTTCGGATCTGAAGGTTATCATCTTCGCTGATGGACTCGACTCTTGCAGACATACCGATCGGATAGAAGTCATCAACGGTGGCTTCAGATTCTTCGATTTCTTCTTTGAAAAATGGGAACAGAATCTCTGTTCCGACTTCCAGCCTGGCGGCATCTTCTTCCGGAAAGAAATCTTTTTTGAAATAATAGGTTACATCCGGAAGCAGTAACAGGTTATAAACAGGACGTATAATCATAAGGGAACTCCTTTCTGCTACAAGCTATGTATAGCTGTAGAATTTATTTAAAAGTACTTCTGCATATTTTTTATAAATTAGCTACTGTTAGCACTCTTAAATAACGAGTGCTAATAAAACGGTAAAAAGACAGCGAATAAAAGAGTTTATTCGCCTACATAGAAAATTAGCATAAATGAATAAAAAAGTCAATAGAACAGTGTTACTGTTCACAGCATAGCTGTAAACAGTAACGTATCTCGCCATTTAGAATCGCCTTTGGCGATGGGCGAGATACATTCAAGACAATACGTGCATCCTCCATGCCAATCAGCGGAGTGATTGACATGGGAGTGAACAGTAACAGAACAGTAACTACAATTCCGCCATCAGGAAATTCAGTGATCCCGGAGGATTTTCTGTTCCTTTTTCAAGGAGAGAAACCAGAGCTGAAATCGTGTGCTCAATGTCTTCCTTTGTTGAAGGGATTAAGGTATTATCCATCTTCACTGTCAGTACGATCAGCACGATTTCAGCCAGTGCATCTGTCTTTTCACAGTGGATCAGACCGTCCTCATTTCCCTGCTGGATAATTGCAGTTAACACCGGTTTCAGAGCTGTGATCAGATGGCTCATATACTTCTGATGAAGAAAGGAACGCTCCGGGGCAGCAGTCTCTGTTCCAGGTTCTGTTTTCAGAAAAGCAGAAGAAGAGTTCCTGCATGCCTGAAAGATCATAGCCATGCGTGTAAATGGAGAGATCTCCGTCTGCTCTGCCAGATGTTTTGCAGTTGTCAGCGGTGCTTCGTAATTGCGTTCTACTAATGCTTCAAGAATCGCATCTTTTGATGGGAAGTAATAATAAATACTTCCTTTTCCTATTCCAGCTGTCTGGGCAATCTCGCTGACAGAGATGCCGGACAGTTCTTTTGTTTCCAGAAGCTTCTGAAGAGCATCCAGAATCGTATCGTATTTTGATTGTTTTGACATAGATGTCCGCCTTTTGTGTTTTGAAGTATGTCAGAAAAATGATGAGTGTAAAATGAGCGTTACAATTTGCAGCAATTATTTTTCCGATACACTCTGTAACTATCAACAAGTCTCAAGTGCTATCTCTGAGTATAACATAACAAAACCAAAAGAACCAATAAAATATAAACAAAAAAATCAGACACCATCCTTAAAAGATTGTCTGAAACAGATAATTGACCACTGGTCGAAAACGTGATAAAGTGAAAATATAGTAAATCGACCAATGGTCGAAAAGGAGGAAAACAATGACATACGCAGAAATGTTTTCAAAAGTAAAAGGAATGATGATGGAAGCAGATGTAAGTAATGTAGATGAACATCTTGCATTTCAGTTTAATGTAACAGGCGAGGCAGAAGGTATCTTTTATGCAGAGGTAAAGGATGGAATCCTTTCCGTAGAGCCATACGAATATTATGACAGAGATGCCATTTTCATCTGCTCTGCAGAAACTTTATTTAAGATCAATGATGGGAAGCTGGATCCGGTTCTTGCAGTAACACTTGGGAAGTTGAAAGTGGAAGGAAATATCGACAAGGCTCTGAGACTGAAAGAGCTGATCGACAGCAGAAAAGCGGCACAGAAAGCGGCAGGAAAAGAGACCGGGAAAGAAGCAAAAGCAGCTGAAAAAGCTGAGGTAAAAAAGGTACAGGTGAAATAGAATGAAGATGCGTTGGGGAAAGCTGGCGGCACTTGCGGGATTCTTGGGTCTTGTGTCAGCCGAAGCAGGAGGAAGTGCATATTTTTACCGAAGAACAATGATGCGTTATAACGCAAAGACGGAACGCACGATCAAGATGGCAGGAGTAGACTGGGAACAATATTTCCCACAGATGAAACAGTGCAGAGAGTGGATGATGAAACAGCCACATAAAGATGTCTGGATTCGCTCTCAGGATGGACTGAAACTTCACGGAACTTATTTTCAGGGAATCAACAGTTCAGAGTCAGAAAATGACTCAGAATATCTGGCTCATACCAAAGCAGTGATCTGTTTCCACGGCTATACAAGTCAGGGACTTGCAGATTACGGAAGTATTTCCAATTATTATCTGAAACGTGGCTACAATGTACTGCTGGTGGATCAGCGGGCACATGGACAGAGCGAAGGGAAATATATCGGGTTTGGCTGTATGGACCGTTTTGATGCACAGCGCTGGATCGAATGGATGATTCAGGAAAATGGCGAGAAGGTGCAGATTCTTCTACATGGAAATTCTATGGGTGGTGCAACTGTTCTCATGACCAGTGGACTGGAACTGCCAGATCAGGTGAAGGGGATTATCGCAGACTGTGCGTTTACTTCACCGAAAGAGGTATTTACACATGTTCTTCACAGTATGTATCATCTGCCGGCTTTCCCGATGATTCAGATTGCGGATGTCATTAACAGAAAACAGGCAGGTTATGGACTGGATGAATGTAATGCAGCAAGGGAAGTACGAAAAGCAAAAGTACCGGTGCTTTTGATCCATGGAGATGCAGACACATTCGTTCCATGCAGAATGTGTGAGGAGATTTACGAAAACTGTGCTTCGCCAAAGAAAAAATTAATTGTCAGAGGTTCGGGACACTGTGAGAGTTATTACAAAGACAGAGAAGCTTATGAGAGAGCGATGGATTCATTTATAGGGGGAGTCATAAAATGATGAAAATAAGAAAAGGGTATAAAGTCTATCCATTAACCGTAGCACAGAAATTTCATTTATATTATCTGCCGTATTGCCCGAATGCAGCAGTGCTGAATATAGGAACAAGCCTGACAATCGGTACGGATTTGGACTGGGATGTTCTGAAAGAATCTATTTACAAAGCATATGAAAGAAACGAAGGCATGCGTATCCGCTTTGCGAAGGACAAAGAAGGAACGGTCTATCAGTATATTGTCAGTCCGGAACAGGATCGTGCAGAACGCGAGATTGGATTTGTGGATTTTTCAGATGTCTCTATGGATGAAGCTGCAAAGACCATGCAGAAGTGGACAACCGTACCATTCAGATTTTCAGATTCTCCAATGACAAAGATTACGATGATCAGGACTTCTGATGGATTTAACGGGGTGTATTTCCTTGGACATCATATGGTTGTGGATGCGCAGTCATTGATCGCATTTCTGAAAGACATTATTGAACTGTATTGTAATGCAAAATATGAAGGCGTTCCGTATCCAAAAGATATGTGTTCTTACATAGATCAGCTGCAGAAAGATCTTGCATATGAAGCAGGAAGCAGAGCACAGCTCAGAGACAGGGAATTCTTTGAGAAAATGATCGAATCTTCTGAGCCGATTTACAATGGAATTAAGGGAACTGAAAAACTGGATTCGGCAAGAGAGATGTTAAAAAATGATCATCTCCGCACTGCATTCAATGCTACAGATGATGTCACCTCTGCGTTGGATATTTTTCATCTGGAAGAAGAACCGACCAGACGCCTGATGGATTTCTGCGAGAATTATCATGTGTCACTGGCATGCCTGCTTTTGATGGGACTCCGAACTTATTTTCAGAAGATGAACGGACAGGAAGATGTCTCTATTAATAATGCCATTGCAAGAAGAGCAACTTTAAAAGAAAAGAAGTCCGGTGGAACAAGAATTCATTCTTTCCCGTTCAGAACCGTGTTTTCAGAGGACGTGAAATTCATTGATGCGGTTTATGAGATCCGTGACAGACAGAATGAGATGTTCCGTCATGCAAATTACAATCCGACAGAGTATTTTGCGTATCGTTCAAAAACATATCCACAGCCACATAAAGGACTGACTTATGAGCCGATGTCACTGACTTATCAGCCAATGACACTTCAGGAAAAGGGTTTGGATAATCTTGGTGGAATTAAATATAAAACAAAATGGTATCCGAATGGAATGACAACACAGGCCATGTATCTTACCGTAATGCACCGCCCGGAAGATAATGGACTGGACTTCAATTTTGAACATCAGGTAAAAGCCGTATCAAGAGAAGAACTGGAGTATCTGTACTATTATCTCTGCAAGATTATGTTTAAAGGTGCAGAGAATCCGGACCTGACAATCGGGGAGATTATAAAGCTTGTGTAAGACACACTCTAGAGAAGAGATCTGTCAGGAAAATTTTGCAGAAAATCTTTTTTAAACAGATTCTGGTTTGTGGGGAACTTATGAAGAAGAAAACGAAACATAAAAAAGAGAGGGAAAATCATGTTTGATCAGTTAGTAGAAATCATTTGTAATTATGTAGAAGTAGAGCCGGAGAATGTACATCCGGAATCACGTTTTATGGAAGATCTTGGATTTACATCCTTTGATTTTATGAGTATGCTTGGAGAAATCGAAGATGAACTGGATGTGGAGATTGAACAGGAAAAGGCAGCAGGAATTCTTACAGTACAGGAAGCAGTTGATTATCTGGAGTCTTTGAAATAGCAGCGTGCTTCATGGGTTTATAGCAATCCTTGTAAATAATGTAAAAAATTTAGCAGATTATAAAATATCGAAATTTGAAGGAACAGATAACCAGAGGCATTCTGGACATCTGTAAAAAAGAGAGGGAAAAGGATGAAGTATAGTACGATTCGTGAAATTCTCACAGATGCAGAACGACGATTTGGAAATGAAGATGCAGTGCGTTATAAAGCAGGCAAAAATGTAATAAAAGCCAAAACATATTCAGAATTGAAAACAGACAGCGAAAGAATTACAGATGTGATCCGGACATTGGGTGAACAGAGAAAACATATTGCAGTGATTGGTGCTACGTCTTATTTGTGGATCGCCTCTTATCTTGGAATTGTAAATAGTGGAAGTGTGGCAGTTCCTCTGGACGTTTCTCTTCCGGCAGAGGATCTGTGTGAACTTCTGAACCGTGCAGATGTGACTGTACTGGTTCTTGATGAGATCAGAAAAGATATGATCACAGCTGCAAAAGAAAAATGCCCGAAGCTGAAATATATTATCTCCATGCAGCAAGAAGAGCATAAGGATGATGTACTTTCTCTTAGCAGATTAATGCAGGAAGAAGAGAGAACAACTGCAGAGAAAACGAATACAGAAGAAATAGATCCAGATCAGCTCTGTACGATCATGTTTACATCAGGAACCACAGGAAAGAGCAAAGGGGTTATGCTCACACACAGAAATCTTGCAGAAAATGCTACCTGTCTGGATATGAGAATTCCGGAGGGAAATGTGATCTTGTCAGTACTTCCGATTCATCATGCATACTGCCTGAGCATGGATATCCTGAAAGGAATTTCTCTCGGATCTGTGATCTGTATCAATGATTCTCTGATGCGTGTGGCAAAGAATATCAAATTATTTAAACCGAATATGATCCTTATGGTTCCGCTTATGATCGAGACACTTGCGAAGAAGCTGGAAGATGCAAAAGGACTGCCGGAAGAGATTGTGAAAAAAGAAGTGTTTGGAGAGCAGTTCCATACTATCTGCAGTGGAGGAGCTTATCTCAATCCAGATTACATTGATCTGTTTGAAAGATATGGAATTACGATTTTACAGGGCTATGGAATGACGGAGTGCTCTCCGGTTATCAGTACAACGGTTGCGTGGGATATCCGCAAAAATTCTGTTGGGAAACTACTCCCGAACTGTGAAGCAAAGACAGAAGACGGAGAACTGTGGGTACGTGGCAGCAGTGTGATGCAGGGCTATTATAAAATGCCGGAAGAAACTGCTGAAGCATTGCGGGATGGATGGCTCAGAACAGGAGATCTGGGCTATGTGGATGAGGATGGATTTATTTATCTTACAGGTCGTAAGAAAAATCTCATCATCACAAAAAATGGTGAAAATGTCTCTCCGGAAGAGCTGGAAAATAAATTAAGTACATCCAGACTCGTACAGGAAGTGCTTGTCCGTGAGGCCAAAGGCGTGATCGAAGCAGAAATCTTTCCGGATCTGGAATATGCAAAGAAACAGGAAATCAAAGACGAAGAAGAACTTCGAAAAGAACTTCAGAAACTGATCGATGCATATAATCAGGGAGCACCGGCTTACAAGAAGATTTACAGCCTGATTGTAAGAGAGACAGAATTTGAGAAGACTGCATCTAGAAAAATTAAAAGATATTAACACGTTACTGTTTACAGGTTACCTGTGAACAGTAACATTAACGCTGGTATCATAAATAATCTATTAGCTGTTACATTGACTTTTAAGAGAAATTTTAATATGATGATGCCAGGATTGAGGTGAGAAAGGGAGTACTTTCAGAAGAAAAGACACTTGCTGTAGCTGAGATTCTGGCAATTTTTATATGAAAATATTCTGTGGAAATCTGAAAATACTTTTTGGATATTCTATTATTTGGAGATAGCCTTGAAGTGACAAAAGACCTTTTGACACTCATATCATTTTTATTCGGGTAAAATCAAGGTAAATAATTGCAGAAAATAGTTTGATAAAAAGAAGTTCAGATCTGCTGGGAAAGAAAGAGAATAAATCATAATGAAACAGTTGAAAATAGGAAATGTAACTTTAGAAAACCGCTATATTTTAGGACCTATGGCAGGTGTAACTGACCTGCCGTTTCGTCTGTTATGTAAAGAACAGGGTGCAGGTCTCCTCTGCATGGAGATGGTCAGTGCGAAGGCAATTTTATACAATAATAAAAATACAGAGACTCTGCTTGAAATCCATCCGGATGAGCAGCCGGTCTCTCTTCAGTTTTTTGGATCGGATCCGAAGATTATGAGTGAGATGGCAAAGCGTGTGGAAGAGCGTCCATTTGACATTATGGATATTAACATGGGATGTCCTGTGCCAAAAGTAGTGAAGAACGGAGAAGGATCCGCTTTAATGAAGAATCCGAAGCTGGTACATGAAATTGTCAGCGCCATGGTAAAAGCGATCAATAAACCTGTGACAGTGAAGATCAGAAAAGGATTTGATGATACATGCATTAATGCAGTGGAAATTGCAAAGATTATCGAAGATGCCGGAGCAGCGGCTGTAGCTGTTCATGGAAGAACAAGGGAACAGTATTACAGCGGAACTGCAGACTGGGAGATCATCCGACAGGTGAAAGAAGCGGTCTCTATTCCGGTAATCGGAAATGGAGATGTGACAAGCCCACAGAAAGCGGAAGAACTGGTGAAACAGACTGGTTGTGACGGAATCATGATTGCAAGAGGAGCGCAGGGAAATCCGTGGATATTTTCTGAAATGATCGCTTATGAGCAGACAGGACAGCTTCCGGACAGACCGACGAGAAGAGAAGTACGGGAAATGATGCTCAGACATGCCAGACTGCAGTTGCAGTATAAAGGAGAATATCTGGGAATTCGTGAGATGCGCAAGCATGTAGCCTGGTACACAAAGGGACTTCAGGGTTCCGCAAAATTAAGAGAAGAAATCAATCGCGTAGAGTCTTATGCAGAGCTGGAAGAACTGCTGGAAAGACGGCTTCCTGACTGATAAAATCACTTGACATAAAGTAGTAGTTTGAGTATAATATTGAAATTGCGAAATAGACTTAAATGACAGCAGACAGGAACTGGAAAATCCTGTAAAAGCATAGACAGAAAAGAACAATCAGAAAGGAAGCAAGACCGATGGCAGAGGCTAAAAAGAGATTACTTACTTATGCCGGATTAAAGGCACTTGAGGATGAGCTCGAGAACCTGAAAGTAGTAAAGAGAAAAGAAGTAGCAGGTAAAATTAAAGAAGCAAGAGAACAGGGAGACCTTTCAGAGAACGCTGAGTATGATGCAGCGAAAGATGAGCAGAGAGACATCGAAGCTCGTATCGAAGAACTGGAAGCAATTCTGAAGAATGCAGAAGTAGTAGTAGAGGATGAAGTTGATCTTGATAAGATCAATGTAGGATGTACTGTAAAAGTATTTGATATCACATTTGATGAAGAGATGGAATTCAAGATTGTTGGTTCAACAGAAGCAAACAGTCTGGAAGGAAAGATCTCTAATGAGTCTCCGGTTGGTCAGGCTCTGATGGGCAAGAAAGTCAACGATGTTGTAGATGTTGAGACTCAGGCAGGAGTGATTCAGTACAAAGTACTTGATATCAAACGTTCATAATTAACATAAGATATTCAGGACAGACCTCTTAATTATAAGAGGTCTGAATTCGCTTAAAAAGGGCGGAATAAATTTGAAGGAAATCTGAAACAATGCGTGCATCCTCCATGCTAATCAGCGGAGTGATTGACCTGGGAGTGAACAGTAACAAAGGAAGACGCCGCAGGACGTTTAGTAATATATGGCTGGATGCAGGATTTCAGAATGGGAAAGAACAGGAAGGAGAACAGACCGTGGGACAGAACCAGAAGAACACACAGGAACCAGATGTAAATCAGTTAAGAAAGGTTCGCCGTGATAAACTGGCAGAACTGCAGCAGAATGGAAAAGATCCATTTCAGATTACAAAATTCAATCAGACACATCACTCACTTGAAGTGAAGAATCTTTATGAGGCACATGAGGCAGAGCTTTTAAAAGACCGCAAAGAGCCTGAAGTAGAGGGACTTGATGAGGAACAGAAGAAAGAAGTTCTTAAGAACGATTACGAAGAGAGACGTAACATCATGGATGCAAATCCGATCCATGTGGCAATCGCAGGACGTATGATGTTCAAGAGAGTAATGGGAAAAGCTTCTTTCTGCAACATTCAGGATTTACAGGGAAATATCCAGGTATATGTAGCAAGAGATGCAATCGGAACAGACTCTTACGCTGATTTCAAGAAATCTGATATCGGTGATATCTTCGGATTGGAAGGATTTGCTTTCAGAACAAGAACAGGAGAGATCTCCATTCACGCAGAGAAGATGACACTTCTCTCTAAGAGCTTACAGATGCTTCCGGAGAAGTTCCATGGTCTGACAGATACAGATACACGTTACCGTCAGAGATATGTAGATCTGATCATGAATGCTGACACAAAAGATACATTTATCAAACGTTCCAAGATTCTCAGCGCAATCCGTAAATACTTAAGTGGAGAAGGATTCATGGAAGTTGAGACTCCGATGCTTGTAGCAAATGCAGGTGGAGCAGCAGCAAGACCGTTTGAGACACACTTTAACGCACTGAACGAAGACTTGAAACTTCGTATTTCTCTTGAGCTTTATCTGAAGAGACTGATTGTTGGTGGTCTTGAGAAAGTATACGAGATCGGACGTGTATTCCGTAATGAAGGTCTTGATACAAGACACAATCCGGAATTTACTCTGATGGAGCTTTATCAGGCATATACAGATTATCACGGCATGATGGATCTGACAGAGAACCTGTACCGTTTTGTTGCACAGGAAGTTCTTGGAACAACTCAGATCGTATACAAGGGAATCGAGATGGATCTCGGTAAGCCGTTCGAACGTATCACAATGGTTGATGCTGTTAAGAAATATGCCGGTGTTGACTGGAATGAAGTTGAGACTCTGGAGCAGGCAAGAGAGCTTGCAAAAGAGCATAATGTAGAATTTGAAGAGAGACATAAGAAAGGTGATATCTTAAACCTCTTCTTCGAGGAGTTCGTAGAGGAGCACCTTCTTCAGCCGACATTCGTTATGGATCACCCGGTTGAGATCTCTCCACTGACAAAGAAGAAACCGGAGAATCCGGAATATGTAGAGCGTTTTGAGTTCTTCATGAACGGATGGGAAATGGCAAATGCATACTCTGAGCTGAATGATCCAATCGATCAGAGAGAGCGTTTCAAAGCGCAGGAAGAACTGCTTGCACAGGGCGATGATGAAGCTAACACAACAGATGAAGACTTCATGAACGCACTGGAGATTGGTATGCCGCCTACAGGTGGTATTGGGTTCGGTATCGACCGTATGTGCATGCTTCTGACAGGCGCTGAGGCGATCAGAGACGTACTGCTCTTCCCGACAATGAAAACAGTGGGCGCAAGCGAGAATAAAAAAGGTCAAGAATCTGCAACAGTAGGAGATGACAATAATGGATTTTTTACAGCAAACGAAAAGATTGATTTCTCTAATGCAAAGATTGAACCAATCTTTGAGGAAATGGTAGATTTCGAAACATTTGCAAAATCTGATTTTCGTGCAGTGAAGATTCTGGCTTGCGAAGCAGTACCGAAGTCAAAGAAGCTTCTGAAGTTTACACTGGACGACGGAGTACGCAAGGATCGTGTGATCTTAAGTGGTATTCATGAGTATTATGAGCCGGAAGAACTGGTTGGTAAGACAGCAATCGCTATTGTGAACCTGCCACCGAGAAAGATGATGGGAATCGCTTCCGAAGGTATGCTGATTTCAGCGGTAAACAACCTTAAGAATTCAGAGGGTGAAGAACTTCATCTCCTGATGGTTGATAACCACATCCCGGCTGGTGCAAAATTATATTAGAATAAAAAAGATCAAGTTGCTTTAGGGCGAAAAAGTGTTTACTACAACGCTAACTACAACAAATTCGAAATTTGAGATGAAGAAATATGGGCTCAAGTGACGGATTGCTCTAAAGAGTATTGGAAAAAAGGATATAAAATAGGAATCTTTCCTTCAGAAATAACTGAGGAGAGGTTCCTTTTTTGTT
>NZ_CAKRDI010000023.1 GCF_934309415.1 uncultured Mediterraneibacter sp. | reverse complement strand
GATACAAGCAAGTCCCCACCCACTGCTTATTGCTTTTCGCAATTGAAGCAGGGGACTTACTTGATTCGGTTAAATTTTCACAGAAAAACAGACAGGATGGAATTGGTCTCACCCTGTCTGCACTTTACTGTTACTGTTCACAGCATAGCGTCAAACAGTAACGTGTCTCACCACTTTGATTCTGCCTGTTAAACCTGATCATCCTCACTGAAATAATCATCAAAGTCGTCATCAAAATCATCTTCGAAATCTTCCAGATAATCTGGTGTTACAAAACGGTACACTGCATATGCAATAGCCGCCACTGCTGCCACTGCACCAATAATTGCAAGTCCCAGGATTACTGTATTTTTCTGTTTCTCTGCCTCATTCTTGTGCAGGATCTCATTCAGTCTTGACTCAGCGATAATATCTTCAATTTTCTTATTCATGTCTACACGTCCTTTCTCCACCTCTAAAGGTTACGGCTGATTTGTGTTTATTATAACACTTACCCATGTAGATTACCACCAATTTAGTGTATTTTTGTACAAAATTTCAGTTGCTTTTCATTCTGAACTAATCACTTTGCCGATGCATTTATACTTTGACTAATTTTGCGAATTTTGCAAACATTTTTCTTGTTCCCACGCTGTCAAATTCAATCGTTACTTCGTGGTCTCTTCCGCCTTCTTTAATCTCTTTTACAGTTCCTTCACCGAATTTCACATGACGGACTCTGTCTCCTTCCGCATATCCCAGCGCACCGCCGGCATTCCCACCAATGAGCTGACTTCCTTTCTGCAATGCTGAAAACGGAAGTTTTCCTTTGGTGGAAGAAGCCCCCAAAGTACTTCCTGCCGGCTTTGTTCCTGCATAAGGACTGACATAAGAAGCACTTCCGGTTCCTCCGAACACCTGTGTATGGAACGCTTCCTTCGCACGCGCATATGCATTCTGCGCCATCGGCATCTCTGTCTCAGCTTCCATCTTTCTGCTCCCTGTATCCAGCAGTTCTCTCGGAATCTCTTTTACAAAACGGGAAATCTTATTAAACTGAGTCTCCCCGCGCACCATTCTGCGTCTTGCACTGGTCAGTGTCAGTTCCTGTTCTGCTCTTGTAATTCCCACATAACACAGACGACGTTCTTCTTCCAGATCTTCGTTATCATCTGAAGTAATCGTCATATAACTTGGGAAGAGCCCATCCTCCATTCCGGCAAGATACACATGCGGAAATTCCAGCCCTTTGGCGCTGTGCAAAGTCATCAGGATCACATAATCCTGATTCTCATCCAGACTGTCAATATCTGCTACCAGAGCCACATCTTCCAGGAAACCACTCAGAGTTGCTTCCTCATCTGCATCCTGACATGCCTCTTCATAAGCCGCAGCTTTGTTTACAAGCTCATCGATATTCTCACGTCTCGCCTGGGCATCTTCTTTATCTTCTGCTTCCAGACTGTCAATATATCCTGTCTTATCCAGAATTTCCTGTATCAGATCCGTAATACTGCTTTCCGGCTCAATGCTTTTAAAATATTCGATCAATGCCGCAAAAGAGTCCAGTTTCGTTGCACTTCTTGCCACTCCCTGAATCTGATCCGGTGCAAGAAGCGCCTCATAGAAACTGATTCCACGCTCATCTGCTGCCTCCTGGATCCGGTTCACCGTTGTCAGACCAATCCCCCGCTTTGGCACATTGATAATTCGGCGCACTGCAACATTATCTCTTCCATTATCAATCGTCTTTAAATATGCAAGCAGATCCTTGATCTCACGGCGTGCATAGAAGTTGACACTTCCGACAATCTTATACGGAATGCTCATGGCCACAAATTTTTCTTCCAGAAGGCGGGACTGTGCATTCGTTCTGTACAATACTGCATTGTCATTATATGCTGCACCATTTCTCACCTGCTTCTGAATATCCTCCGCGATAAAATCTGCCTCATCATATCCTGTATCAAACTGACGGAGCCGAATCAGATCTCCCTCCCCGTTATCTGTCCAGAGTGTTTTCTCTTTTCTTCCTTTATTATTAGAGATCACACTGTTGGCTGCATTCAGAATATTCGAAGTAGAACGGTAATTCTGTTCCAGTTTGATCACCTTCGCATCCGGAAATTCATGCTCAAAATCCAGAATATTACGGATGTTGGCTCCACGGAACTTATAAATGGACTGATCATCGTCACCTACAACACAGAGGTTCTTATATTTTCCTGCAAGCAGTCTTACAAGCTGGAACTGCACCGTATTCGTATCCTGATACTCATCCACCATAATATAGCGAAAACGTTCCTGATAATTTTCAAGCACATCTGGCTGTGTCTGCAGAAGCTGTACCGTCTTTACGAGAAGATCATCAAAATCCAGCGCATTATTTCCCTTTAACTGTGCCTCATACTCTCTGTATACCTTTGCGATCTTGAGACGTCCAAAATCCCCCCCTGCGTTCAGCTCAAATTCATCCGGTGTGATCAGCTCATTCTTTGCTGAAGAAATCGCTGAGAGAAGACTTCTCTCTTTGAATACTTTCGTATCAATATCTACTTTTCTGCAAACTTCCTTCATCAGTGTTTTCTGATCGTCTGTATCATAGATCGTAAAGCTGTTCTCATATCCCAGACGATCGATAAATCGGCGAAGGATCCGTACACACATAGAGTGGAACGTACTCACCCAGATACTCTCTGCACCAAAAGTCACCAGACTGTCCACTCTCTGCCGCATCTCTTCTGCCGCTTTATTCGTAAATGTAATTGCAAGGATATTCCACGGATTCACATTCTGTTCCTCGATCAGATAAGCAATTCTGTGCGTCAGAACTCTTGTCTTTCCTGATCCCGCACCGGCCAGAATCAAAAGCGGACCATCGGTGTGGTATACAGCCTCTCGCTGAGGTTCATTCAATTTATCATAAATGCTCATATATCTGCTCCATTCTTCTTAATTACTGTTCAGTCACGTAGTTATCATTATCGAACATACATTCCTGATTGTCAATAGATTCCGGCACTGTTCTTGCCTTTTTCCTCATCTTTCCTCTTGCTATATGGTTTTAAATACTATATAATAATGATATTGAGGTGATACCATGACTATAGATACAAACAATTTGCTGAACAGCATTTTAGATGAGCTTTCTCATCTGGATTACATCCATCCAGGAGAAGTTCCGAATATTGACCTTTATATGGATCAGGTAACCACTTTCATGGATGAACAGCTTGCTTCTACCAAGCGCTATGAAAATGATAAGATTCTGACCAAGACGATGATCAACAACTACACAAAGAACAATCTGCTTCCACCACCGGTCAAGAAAAAATATTCCAAAGAGCATCTGTTGCTTCTTATATTTATTTACTATTTTAAGAGTATTCTTTCCATCAAGGATATTGAAACTATACTGAAACCTCTGACCGAAAAGTATTTTCACGAAGAAAGAGAACTGGATCTCTCTTCTGTATACAAAGAGATCTGTAAACTTGAAAAGCAACAGTTAGAACCATTAAAACAAACTGTATCTGCCGCTTATGACAATGCAGCAGCTTCTTTCTCGGAGATTCCGGACGGAGAAGATAAAGATACACTGCAGCAGTTTGCATTTTTATGTAACCTAAGTTTTGATGTGTACCTGAAAAAAATGATGATTGAACGGATTATCGATGATATTACAAAAAATAAATCAGAATAAAATAATTCGTAATATTCGTTTTTGCAGATTTTGATCATACATGGATTTTCATAAACTGCCAGACAGTTGATTCTTTGTTACTGTTCACAGGTAACCTGTAAACAGTAACGATTCTTTCACACTCTGGCAGTTTTTATGTGCAAAATTTTTACGTGTAAAAGGACTGTGTTAAAACTCTTATCGGAGTAAATCCATTGTCCACCGGACAATTTGCGCCCTCATGGATCATTTTTATATAAAAAGATGACTTTCTTAAACATAGAAAAAAGACCATCGTACACATATCTCCTGCTATGTACGACAGTCTCATGTATCATGATCTTATCTTTCTCTGTTCGGTTCTTACTTTTCCTCTTTGGCCTCTGTCAGTCCGACTCTCTCAAATACCATGTCGTAACCGTCATTCCCGTAATTTAATGAACGATTTACTCGGCTGATCGTTGCTGTGGAAGCTCCTGTTTTCTCAGCAATCTCAAGATATGTTTTCTGTTCTCTCAGCATTCTCGCCACTTCAAATCGCTGAGATAGAGACAACAGTTCATTGATCGTACAGATATCTTCAAAAAATGTATAGCACTCTTCTTTGTTCTCTAAACTTAATATTGCATTAAACAGATAGTCCACTGCCTCTGTTCTGATCTTTTTACTCATTTTAAATAAAATCTCCTTCTACTGCTATTATTTTCGGAATACTCACCAATGTATCTGCGCCCCATACAAAACTTGTGAAAAAAGACTCTTCACTTGATAAAAATACCTTTTTTCAAATACATTCAGCAATATTCTTATTACTTTATCCGTTCTGCCCGCCTTCGCTGGGCTACTGTTACATTTTAACACATTAAATTCATAAAGTCCACTGTTTTTCTCACTCCAAAATTTTCTTCCTAATTTTGATTTTTCTGTGAACTTCGACAGAAATCGCCTTTATGGAACAATTTTCCATTGTCCTAACCACACTTAAATGTTATAATATAGAAGTTGTGAATCATAATCACGCAAAGGCGTATTTAATTTAAAAACGCACAAGAGAGGAGTACATAATTAAAATGAAGTGTCCAATATGTGGAAAAGATCTTGAATTGCAAAAGAAACAAATTGGCACCAGCGAAAATGGTGATCCAATCTTTAATGAATATGCAATCTGCCGCAACTGTAAAAAGCAGTGGAATCTTGATAAACAGCGTGCCAGAAAGATGGCTGCAAAGAAAGCTGCTGCTCAGGCTACAGTAAAAGCAGAAGAACCTGCTGCTCAGGAAGAAGTTCGCCAGGCAAAAGCACCAGAAAAGAAAGCCGTAAGAAAAGCGGAAGAACCTGTGGCTGAAAAGAGACCTGCAAAAGCTAAAAGACCTGCATCTTCTCACACTCAGGAAGAACATCATGCAGTTGAAAAGAAACCGGTAAAGAAACGTGCTGCACGTCCGGCTGCTGAGAATGTAACAGAAGAGGCTGTAGAAAGAACTGAGAAGAAACCGGTCAAAAAGCGCGTAAGAACAGAGGAAACTGAATCTCAGCATCCTGCAAAGAAGCATGTAGAGCGCAGATCAGAGTCTGCTTCTGAAAGAACTGCTTCCGGAAAGAAACCAGTTAAGAAAAGACATGCCGAAGAGCATTCTGAGGAATCTGAAGAGAGGAAATATGCAAATGTACCTTCTGAAAAGGTTCGTTCAAAACGTGAAAAAGCAGTTCGTAAAGGCTATGAAGACATGCTCTCCACAGATCCTGACAGCAAATCTTCACGCAAGAAGAAATCTGAGGAACTTGCCGAACGCAAGAAAGAAGACAAAAAAGAACTGATTGATGATTACGAGAACGAGAATTACGAAGAGGACGATTATTACGATGATGACTATGAAATTCCAAAATTCAGACCACTTCGTATTCTTCTTGGAATCCTCTCCCTCGTCGGATTCGGATTCTGTATTTACAAGGGATTTGTTACCGGTCTGAGCAGTACAGCCGCTGACCTTACTTCTTCTACCGGAATGGTTTATGTAGTGCTTGCATTATGTATGCTTGTATCCGCACTGCTCTACTTCATCATGGTTAACAGATATACTATTTTCTCGTTCCTGTTGCCAATGCTGTTCTACCTTGCAAGTGCTGTATTTGGATTCTTAAAACGCGGAGATGAGATGGAGATCCTGATCATCGCCGGAGCAAGTGCTGTATTAGCAATCCTTTCTCTGATTCTTGCAATCGCATCCAGAGGTGGAGACGATTATTATGAAGATGAAGACGATGCATTCGATGATGACGATTACGAGGACTAATTTTCAGTAATCGAAGGAACGTACACGCTCTAATTTGCTTTGTTATTTATTTGTAACCTGATAGACACTCTGCAGGTTAGTTAAATAAGTTCTTTAATATGAAACAGGCTATCTCTTTTGAGAGATAGCCTTTCCAATTAAAAAACCACAAATATGAAAGAAATTTGTTTTATCTCATCTTTCCTATATTTGTGGTTCTATTATTTACCAAATACTGTTTTTAAGTCTAATCTACTCCATCCATAAGAAATTCACCTGAAATATATGTATTCTCACATAAATTCTTAAATCTGAACTTTCTGAGTTACTGTTCAGACCATAGCTAATCACTTTGCTGATTAGCTATGAGGATGCACGTTTTGGCCTAAATGCATCTCACCCATCGTCGCAGACGATTCTGAATGGCGAGATGCGTTACTGTTTGCAGCTTGCTGTGAACAGTAACCTTTCTGATTCTCTATTTTACTGCAGTAAAAATACCTCTCAGATCATAAATCGCATGGCGCGGACATTTCACTGCGCACATACCACAACTGAGGCAGACCTCTTCATTGATCACTGCACAGTTGTCTTTTACTTTGATCGCACCTGCTGTACATGTCTTTTCACAGATTCCACAGCCGATACAGCTGACTTCACACTGCTTTCTTGCAACAGCACCCTTGTTCTTGTTTGAACACTTTACAACAATATAGTTTGCACATTCATGAATATGGATCAGTTCCTGCGGACAGACTTTTGCACACATGCCACATGCAATACATTTCGCCTCATCCACTTCTGCAACACCATAATCATTGATAGAGATAGCGCCGAATTTACATTTTTCAACACATGCGCCACAGCCGATACATCCGTCTGTACATGCTGTCTCTCCCTCTGCAGCTCTGCAGCCTCCATTACAGGCAACAACTGCTGATCTATATGGAAATTTCTTCTTTATTGCCATATCAACCCTTCCTTTCATATGGTGTATCACTCAGCGGCAGACTGTATCTGCGGATTCCATCCTGTCTGAAATATGCATCTGCGATTGCCGGTGCAGTCGGAATAGATGTGATCTCTCCGATACCGATGGCTCCACATGCCACATTCAAACCTGGCTTATCGATTACGATTGCTTTGATCTTCGGAATCTCATGAGAACGGAACAGACCAAGTGAACCATATTTTTCAATCGGTTTGCAGTTCTCATCGATCGGATACTGCTCTCTCAAAGCATATCCCATAGACATAACTACTCCGCCTTCAATCTGACCTTCACAGGACAGTGGATTTACAGCTTTACCAACATCGTGTGCTGCAATCATCTCTTCCAGTTTTCCAGTCTTCTTGTTCAGAATACATACTTGAGTTGCATAACCATAGGCAACGTGAGATACCGGGTTCGGTACATCTGCTCCCAGCGGATCTGTCTTCGCAAGATATTCGCCATAATATACCTCACCGATCATATCTTTCAGCTCTTTGCCTTCTTTTCTGGCTTCCATAAATTTCTCACAGGCTCTTCGACAGGCTTCTCCTGTAACCAGTGTCTGTCTGGAACCGGAAGTTGTTCCTGAGTCAGGTGATACCCATGTATTACTTCTCTCATACACGATATCCTCTCTCTTGAGGTCTGTATTTGTAACAATCATCTGCACAAGAACAGTTCCAAGTCCCTGGCCGATACAGGAAGCACCTGAGAAAATATGTAATTTTTCATCTTCACCGACGATCAGTTTCACACGGCCAGTATCCGGGATACCTACTCCAACTCCCGCATTCTTCATAGCGCAGCCGATTCCAACTGCTTTACCTTCTGCCATTGCTGCATCATAATCTTCTTTTACAGCTTCCAGCGTCTCCACAAGACCTGTAGACTCATCTACGATCTGACCATTCGGAAGAACTTCTCCCGGACGGATGGCATTTCTGTAGCGGATCTCCCACGGTGTGATTCCTACTTTGTCTGCCATCATATTCAACAATGTCTCTGTCGCAAAGCAGGTCTGTGTTACACCAAATCCACGGAATGCTCCTGCCGGCGGATTATTTGTATAATATGCTGTTCCTTCGATTTCAAAGTTTTCATAATGATACGGTCCTGCTGCATGAGTACATGCACGCTCCAGTACCGGACCTCCCAGAGATGCAAAAGCTCCTGTGTCAGATGCAACTTTGGCTTTTACACCCATAATATTACCGTTCTCGTCACATCCCATTGTCATATCCATATAGAATGGATGACGTTTCGGATGTACAAGCAAAGATTCAGCTCTGGAAAGCTTCATCTTTACCGGTTTCTTTGTAATATATGTCAGCAATGCCCCCAAATGCTGTACTGTCATATCTTCTTTTCCGCCAAATCCGCCTCCTACCAGCGCATTCTGTACTTTCACTTTATCTGTTCCAAGAAGTAAAGTACATTCATGCAGTGTCTGATGTGCAGACTGGTCTGTAGAATAAACAAAAATATCTCCGTCTTCATCATAGAAAGAAACTGCACACTCCGGCTCCAGGAATGCATGTTCTGTCCAAGGTGTCTCAAAATGATGTGAGATCACATGCTTGGAATTCTTGATTGCTTCATCTGCATTTCCTCTGCTGATATGTTTATATGCACAGATATTATTCTCTTCTTCATCAAACACTCTCGGTGCATCTTCTTTTGCGGCTTCTTCAATGGTATGTACAAGTGGAAGTTCTTCATACTGAACTTTGATCAGCTTCTTGGCTTTCTCTGCAGTCTCTCTGTCTTTTGCAGCAACAAGTGCGATTGCATCTCCAAGATAATGAGTCAGTCCCCCAACCGGAATCAGTGTATACTGATCATGTTTCAGATGTCCGATCTTATTCTCTCCCGGAATATCCTCTGCAGTAACAACTGCCTCTACTCCCGGAAGTGCTTTTGCAGCCTCTGTATCAATTGCCAGTACTCTTGCACGAGGATACTTACTTCTGAGTGCTGCCCCATACAGCATTCCATCCAAGTAGAAATCGTCCGGATATTTTCCTGTTCCGAGCACTTTTTCTTCTACGTCTACACGAGATACGCTGGACCCCAGTGTCCACTCTGCCTCGCCGTCATCCGGAAGCACTCCTTCTCTCAGAATCTTTGCAGCCAGACGTACTGCAGCCATAATCTTTACATAACCTGTACAACGACAGTAATTGTTTCTGAGTGCATACTTAATCTCATCATCTGTAGGTTCCAGATTCTGATCAAGTAATGCTTTGGTACACATTACCATTCCCGGAATACAGAATCCGCACTGTACAGCTCCTGCTTTTCCGTATGCATATGTATAAACCTTCTCTTCCCATTCTGACAGGCCTTCTACTGTGACTACACTCTTGCCTTCCAGTGAATTCGTATCCGGAACACATGCCTTACAGGTCATTCCATCAATGATAACTGTACAGGCTCCACAGGCTCCCTCGCTACATCCGTCTTTCACAGAAGTAAGGTGCAGCTCATCACGGAGAAATCTCAGAAGTTTCTGATTCTTCTCCGGATGAACTTCTTGTCCATTGACCATAAATGTTGCCATATTGGACTCTCCTTTCTTATTCAACATACTTTCTAAAACATTTTCTTTGTTTTTCACTGGTAATTATTTATTTTTACCAATATGCCGATATCTTACACCTTATATTAACACATTTTTCACAATAATGGAACAGATTTCTAAAAAATATTTTTGTTTCCTAAAAATTTTTAAGGTATTTTAAAAAATGCTGTTTTGTTAGGATTCGTTCTCATTTACAATCACTATTTTTACTGCTCTTCCATCCTGGTTTCACCTCCGGTGGTTCGTACTGGTAGATTGCATTATAAGATTCCAGCTCAGCATCATTCATCGGCGCTGACGGGATCAGCCCTGTACAGTCATGATTTGACGCTGCATTCGCCAGATAATCGAAAGAATCAATTTTTCTCTGATTATCCAGTTCTCTCTGACATTTCTCCATTTCATCTCTTTTTGATTTTTCTTTCATACAATACACCTCTAACCCACTGCTCCTCTTTTAAGGGGAATAGATTATTTTCCTTTCTCCCAATATCCCGGGAGGGTTATTAAATGCTTCACGCACACCGCAGTGCGCATCCTCTTTCCTAATATATAAAAAATCCCTGCTTACTGTATCTACAGCAAACAGGAACTTTTCTTTTCTCTTTCAGTATGTATCAATTAATCCTTTTTTATTCGTTAAATTTCTCACTTAAGCATCAAAATCCACTTCAAATTCACCTTCCGGCGTCTTCATCTTCAGGATTCCCAGATTGAAATCTTCATCTCGAATGGAAATGTGATATTCAAACACTACATCCTCATCAAATTTTGATAACAGAATATATTCTCCATTTTCTTTTCCATCAATCTGATCACAGATATCATTGTACACGTCCGCTCCGGAAATTGTTCTCGGATAACCGGAAGATTTGATCTTTGCTTCGATTGCTTCGTATAATTCGTTCATATCATCTTCTCCTTGATTTATATATTTCATTCTTTGCAAAACTACTCATTCTATTCTTTTAAATCTATGAATGATGAAGTTCTTTTTTTATCTGTTCTTCTCACATCATTTTTTGTGATCGCCATTCCAAGTCCTGTTCCCTGCACCCGGTTGGTCACAGAATCTTCCTGTCGGGTAAACGGTTCAAAAATATTATATAAATAAATGAAACTGTCCTCTGTGATAAAACAGACAGGTCGGTTCTTTAACTGATACTGTTCAGTTACTGTTTACAGGTTACCCGTAAACAGTATACCTCAGCTTACTGTATCTCATAGTACTTCTTTTTTGTAAAGATAATTCTATTATAGCGTTTTATGAGGTAACTTGTAAATGAAAGAAATGACTCTTTTCTGAATCTTTTAGACAGAACAAGTCATTGTTTCCTTTTTATGTTCATAATCGAATTTTCCGTCATTCTTTTCTTCCAACGCTTTAATCATGTGATAGGTGTACTCATTATACGGCGTCGGTATTCCCAGCTCTTTTCCCATACGGATCAGTGTACCGGAGAACATATCAATCTCTGTATGTCGTCCTGCATCTATATCCTGCAATGTGGAATAACGCGCTGACGGCGGTACTGCACTTCCATGCCCCGAAGATGCATCTGCCTTGCTCATATCAATTCCTTTTGCCTGTGCAATTGCCTCCAGTTCCTGTTTCAGGCCATCATTGATCGCTTTCATATGTACACTGTCACGATAACATCCCACACCTGCTCCCAAAATCGCCTGTGGCAGATTGTTACATACATTCAGTCGGAATTTACACCACATTTCTTCCATAATATATTCTGTAGAACGATAGTCCAATCCGGTGTCAGCGAATATTTCTTCCACGGCCTGTACACGTTCACTGTGATACGGAGCAGCAGGTTCTCCGAAAATAATTCCAATCGTTGTCTCCGGATCAAAGTAATATCCACCTTTTTCTTTATGCGATGCAACTTTGATGATTGCCGGAAGAAGATGCTTCTTTCCTATTTTATCTGCAATAATTTCTTCACTGTCCACTCCATTCATCAGACTCATGACGATTGTATTCTCGCCCACAGCTTCTTTGATTCCGTCCAATGCTCCTTCCAGTGCACCATACTTCAAAGAAACAATCATAAAATCCACACCATGTGCCTCCTGCGGAGACCATATTTCCGGTCGATAGACCACGTCATTGATCCTGCATCCTTCCTTCTTCAGGCGTTCCGCGCGTGCTCCCTCTGCTATTACTCCCAGCTTGATATCATTTCGTTTAGAAAGTCCCCAGATTACATAAGAGCCTACGGCTCCTGCCCCCAGAACTGCTACTGTCTTTATCTTCATCGTTTGTCCTCCGTCTTATAGCTTGTTTAAGATCAGTTTTTATTATACCTCTCCTTCTTTTTTATCTCAATTAACTATTTGTGCAGATCTATTTTATTTAACAGAATTCTGAGCAGTAACAGAATTTGGTTACTGTTCACAGCATAGCTGCAAACAGTAACGCATCTCGCCATTCAGAATCGTCTGCGACGATGGGCGAGATGCATTCAGGCCAAAACGTGCATCCTCATAGCTAATCAGCAAAGTGATTAGCTATGGTCTGAACAGTAACAGAATTTGCACAAAATCTAATACCAAAATACGTTAAATATTGACAGATCAGTCAGAATGGGGTACATTTCCAATAGGGATACTATACAATACAGAAGAGGTGAAAACATGCTCAAAGTAAATAATCTTACATTTGAAGTAAATGAAGAAGGCAGGAAACGCTGCCTTGTAAATCATATCAGTTTTCAGGTAGCAGATGGAGAAATGCTGGTAATTACCGGACCAAATGGCGGTGGTAAATCCACCCTTGCAAAGGTTCTGGCAGGAATTGAAAAAGCCAACAGTGGTGAAATCTTTCTGGATGATGAAAATATATCTTCCTATGATATAGATCATCGCGCTAATGCAGGTATTGGCTACGCATTCCAGCAGCCACCGCGTTTTAAAGGAATGACTGTTGCAAGAATGCTTTCTCTTGCAGCCGGAAGATCTCTGACAGACAAAGAAAGCTGTCAGCTTCTTTCCTCTGTAGGACTCTGCTCTGAAGATTATCTGAACCGCCAGATGGACGGAACACTTTCAGGCGGAGAAATGAAGCGCCTGGAAATTGCAACCGTTCTTGCAAAGCCACATAAAATCAGTATTTTTGACGAACCGGAAGCCGGAATTGACCTTTGGAGTTTTTCTATGCTGATCAAACGTTTTGAAGAAATCCACCGCGAGAAAAAAGAAGGACTGATCCTGATTTCCCATCAGGAAAGAATTATCCAGATGGCAGATAAGATCATGGTAATTGAAGAGGGAAAAGTGAAAAATTATGGTACAAGAGACGAAGTTCTCTCAACTTTGTTTCAGCAGGAAAAATGTCAGAAATGTGTGACTGGAGCAAAAGGAGGAGAATGTTGATGGTAAAAGTAGATGAGACAACACAGGGCGTATTAGATCAGATCAGTGAAGATTTTGCCCAAAAAGGAGCCTACAATCTTCGTCAGAACGGAATTGCACTCTGTCACGGAGACAGCGAACACATCAAAATTCGTAAAAAAGAGGACAAGCCAGGAATTGATATTCTGATTGACGGAGATACTCAGGGAGAAAAGGTATTTATCCCTGTTGTCGTCAGTGTATCCGGAATGACCGATCTGGTCTACAATGATTTTTATGTAGCGGATGGTGCCGATGTCACAATCGTTGCCGGATGCGGTATTCATAACAGTGGCTGTAACGAAAGCCGCCATGACGGAATCCATACATTCCACGTTGGCAAAAACGCCAATGTCCGCTATGAAGAAAAGCATTATGGAGAAGGAAACGTAACCGGAAAACGTGTACTGAATCCTGTTACTAATATTGAAATCGGTGAAAATTCTGTATTCACTCTGGATACAGCACAGATCAAAGGTGTAGATTCTACAATTCGTAATACGAATGTTACAATGGAAGCGAATGCAAAATTATTTGTCATTGAACGACTGATGACAGATGGTGATCAGCAGGCTGAATCCAACATCGAAGTCTACCTGAACGGAACCGATTCTTCTGCTCAGATTGTTTCCCGTTCCGTAGGAAAAGGAAATTCCTCACAGGTATTCCATCCAAAGGCTGTCGGAACCAATAAATGCCATGCTCACATTCAGTGTGATTCCATTATTATGGATCATGCACAGGTCGGCTCCATTCCAGAAATCCAGGCCAGACATGTGGATGCTGCAATTATTCACGAAGCAGCGATCGGAAGAATCAATGACGAACAGTTACTGAAATTACGAACCCTGGGAATGACCGAGGCTGAAGCTGAAAATGTCATTATCGAGAATTTCCTGAGTTAAATTTTCAAACACACTACAGAATTGTCTGCAACGATGGACGAGATACATTCAGGCCAAAACGTGTATCCTCACAGTTAATCAGCACAGTTATTAGCTATGGTCTGAACAGTAACACAGAATTACGAAAGAGAATACAGTGATTACTTATTGCAGAAATACTTTTTAAGGCATACTGTATAACTGTATTCTCTTTTCTATGCTAAGCAGTGTTTTCTGATTCACAGGAAATACTGACTTTCTATGCAAATCTATTCTTTTTCAGACAAAGTCTATATTAAACTTCTTTTCTGTCCGGAAGCACAAGCATGGCAAGTGCAACCAGCACGATCAAAAGCCCTGCAACCGAAAGCACCGTCGGGATCTCTCCAAAGAAGAAAATTCCAAAAACCATCGCCGCAACAGGCTCACAGGAACAGAGGATTGATGCTTTTCCTGCATCCATGTGATCCAGCGCTACTGTATAAAATGCATACGGACACACCGCAGTACACAAAGAATGCATTACCATAAACGGAGCATTTCTCACAGGATTTGCCGCAATGTAATGAGTAATATGTTCCCATTGAGTAAATGGAAGCAGTACAACCGCAATTGCCACCATACTGTAAAATGTAATTGTAAGCGCCGGATATCCATGCTTCATTCCCACTTTAGAGAACACACTATACAGCGCATAAAAAACAGCTCCTGCACCGCCTACTAAAATACCGATCCATGTCCAATGCATACTTGCGTTATTCTCAAAAATCCCACTGGTCAGAACACATCCGGCAAGCGCAAGAATAATACTGATCACCTTTCTGGCAGTAATAGCTTCATGAAACAGAAAAAACGCAAAAATGATCACAAAGATTGGAGCCAATGCAATCAATACTGCCGACAGAGAAAGTGACAATTCATTGATTGAAAAATTATAACACGTATTCAGTCCTAATGTTCCAAGAACTCCAGCCCCTACAAAGATCCAGAGATCTTTTAATTTTATTTTGAAATACTCCGGATGACAGACTGCGATCCATGCTCCAAGAAGAAGAACCGCAACGATCACTCGGGATGAAATGATCGATGTACTGTTCATATTTTCACTTAATTCACGCACAAAAATTCCGGCTGATCCAAAACAGATCCCGGAAATAATCGGCATAATATTATATATTTTTTTCATAATCTTATTCTACTCTCTTCCATACCTGTTATTTTCTCTTTAGAACACGTTCTGAAAATGCTTTCTGCAAGATGTATGTCACAATTTATGGAGCATACAGATTGCAGGAATGATTTTTCAGACACGATCTAATGTACCTTGGGTTGATACTGCATATTTGATACATTATAAATTGTAATAAATGCTTTCGGATCCTCCCGGTTTATAAAATTCATCAATTTCTGATATTCGCTTTTATCTACAATCGTAATGATCTCATTGTGCTTTTCAAAATTATATGCTCCTGTTGCTTCATAGATTGTAGCTCCGCTGTGCAGATCATTGATAATAAACTGACGCAGTTCTTCCTCTTTCTCAGTGATAATGCAGACACGGCGTTTCTTATTATTGTCGAAAATAAAATGATCCAGAGCTATTCCGTTAAAATAAGTTCCAAGAACACTTAAAACAACTGTCTTCTTATCATAGACAAGTGCTGCCGAAAGTGCCACACACATTCCTGACAAAGACATCGCTTTCCCCAGCTCTATATGTAGATACTTGTTCATGATTTTTGCAACAATATCCAATCCACCGGAAGATGCATTCCGATTAAAAAGGATACTTAATCCTATACTTACAACCAAAATATAACAAAGTGCATCCAACTCCTGACTCTTTGTCATGGAATCAAAATTTGGAAACAGAATTTCAAAAGCTCCCAAAAATAACGGCAGCATCACACTCGTATAAACTGTTTTTGCCCCAAATTCTCTTCCACAGGTGATGAATCCGATGATCAGAAGGACAACATTCAAGATCATCGTAATTGCCGACAACGGAAGCGGCACAAAATTAGACAACACAATTCCCAGACCGGAAATACTGCTGATGGATGTATGACTTGGTACCAGGAAAAAATATACCGCCGCGGCAATGATCGCTACTGCCACAGTCAAAATCACTGTTTCTTTCACAAACCCTATGGAATCTGGTTTCTTACTTTTCATTTTTGTTCCCCCAATTACAATTTAACTCTATTCATCTTCCATCTGAAATCTCTTCAGATCTACCTTTCCGTCCACAACTTCCACGCCGTCTTCTCTCAAAAGATCTGCCTGTACATTCGCACCTCCAAACGCAAATGCCCCTGCCAGTTCTCCTTTCGAATTCACGACACGGAAACATGGAATATGATCCGGATCCGGGTTCTTATGCAGCGCATTCCCGACAGCTCTTGACATCCTCTCATTTCCGGCCATCTTTGCCACCTGCCCATAAGTTGCCACACGTCCTTTGGGAATCCGCTTTACAGCTTCATAGATTCTCTTTGTCGGACTGTCTGTCACAAGATCATAACTCTCGGCAATCATTCTTCTGACATCTCTGTCCGGCACAGATCCATCCAGTATGATCGTATTCCAGTGTTCTTTATTCTGATGATATCCCGGAATAACAGATGCATATGCCGCACGCCAGAAATCCCGCCACTGCGGATCTGCCTTGACGTTCAGATGGATCCATCCATCTTTTTCATACACCCACAGAAACGCCTTTTTGCTCCCCTTCACACGCACAAGCTGCCAGTTCTGGTCTTTGAACGGGCGCTCCTCGTAACTGTCCTGAAAGGTCAGTCCAAAGTTTATTGCCTCTTCTCTTGATTTCACAGAATCTCCTCCTCTATCAGCGCCATAACTTTGCATTTCTTTTTATATATAGTCCGCCTTTTCTTCTTGCTTGTTCAAGTATAGCAGATTTTAATAGATATCGCAAAGAACACACAGAAATGGCGAGATACGTTACTGTTTGCAGCTATGCTGTGAACAGTAACGTTCTATTGTTACGTTCTATTTACTTTCCTGCGAAATGAAATATATTTCACTGTTGTCTGTAAAAATACTGTAATATACAGAACCATCAACGCAATCGATATCATCATTAATCCGTACTCTCTTTGTCTTACTGCAGATATAAAAATATTGACAAGTGAAAAGAAAAAAATTGCAATCATTGGAATTACTCTGCTTACAAATATACGATTCAGCAAATCCAGTCTTGACATGTCATCGCAAAAGATTTCTTCTTTCTGCTGCATCTGGGATACCGGTTTTCTAAAATAACTATATCCGTTAAAATCCATTACATATTCCCAACCACAATCTTTAAACATCTGTACATATTCATCCTGATTTTTCTTTCCTTCTTTATTATAATCTAATTGATAAACGACCTCCTCCGGTTCGCACCTCTCAAATGTATAGATTCCAGGAAATGTCACATTATAAAATTTCCAGCCTTCTCTATGTCTTTCACTCAGATACTCTCCCTCTTTATCATAATCCATAATAGAAAACCAACGAAATTCCTTCTTCATTCCACTCATTTTACTACCTCCTGTGCATTACGATACAATCTACGAATTCTTTTTAACTCAAGTTCCAGAACTTCCGTCCCCAGATCTGTAATTTGGTAAATCTTTCGCTTCTCTTCTTCCCTGACAAAATAAATCAGTCCATCTTTTTCCATTTTCGAAAGACTTCCATACATAGTTCCTGGTCCAAGTACGACTTCTTCCTCCGTCAGTTCTTTTACTTTCTGTACAATTCCATACCCATGATTGGGCGTTCGCAGACATAATAATATATAAAATCCTGTCTCCGTCATCGGAACATAAACTTTCTTTATATGTGCGTCCATAATTTCTCCTTTCAGTGTGATGTATCGCACTTCGATGTTTGTAATATATCGCACTGTGATCTATTTGTCAAGAACAAAGAATGTGCCTTGGCACATTCTAGCGCCTGCGGCGGTCGCTTACGACATCTTCCTTGTACGCCGCGGTGCGCATCCTCGCGGAGCGTTTTTATATATTAGGAAAGAGCACTTTCCCAATATATAAAAAGGCCGAAATCTTTTTATAAGATTTCAGCCCTTTCAATCAGAACCATCAGATTCTCATCTTATTCTTTGTTATAAAACGTCTGCGGATCTTCTGTTTTTTTATTTTTTTTCCTATAAAGACCGCTTTTCCATTTACGATCTTATCCATACCTGCGACACAGTATCTGCCATCTGCCACGTCAAACTGAACTGCTATCTTTCCTGCATATAACTGTCCTTTGGCACGGATTACATCACCGTACTGTCCCCGGATCAGATCTTCCAGAAAAAGAAGCAATCCCTCTACAGAACTCATTACTACATTTGTCACAGAAAAGGAATCCGGCAATTTCTGTTCTGTCTCATCCTCTGAGCAGATAACTGAGCCGTCATAGCCTGTCACTAATAACCGTTTCCACATCTCTTCTGACATGGAAGAATAATGCCGGGTTACAATCACTGCGTTCGGATTTTCTTTATGCAGGAACTGTTCTATTGCCTCTTTTTCAGATGATGAGCTTTCTTCCGTCTTTGATACAATGATCGTCTCGGCTTCCCTAATCTGATTCAGATACAACTCAGGATATTCTCTCATATACCTCCGATAACTGTGGATATCCACAATCGTCACCGGTGCAAGAAGAGAAATCCGTTCATATTCAATCTGCTGAAGATTCTGAACAATGCGTCCAAGCATTCCAACTCCGGTCGGTTCAACGACCAGATATTCAGGATCTACCGCATTTGCAATCGTCAGAACCGATGAAGCAAAATCTCCTTTTGCAGAGCAACAGATACATCCATCCGCCATCTCCCAGAGATTTACTTCTCCATTCTTCATACTCTGATTCAGTCTGTCTCCATCGATCCCCGCTGCACCATATTCATTTTCCAACACTGCAAACTTCTTGCCTGTATATCTGGCAAGTGCTTTGATAAATGTAGTCTTTCCTGCTCCAAGGAAACCTGATACGATCAATATCTTCATTACTTATCCGCCTAATCTGCTAATTTTACAACCGGTTTAATCAGATCCTTTGGCTTATCTCTCATAAGGAATAATGCTTCTTCCAGATGATCCCATCCTTCAAATACATGTGTACTGAGTGGGGCCAGATCTAATTTACCTGATGAAACAAGTGCTCCAAGTTTTTCCATGCGGAGACGTCCACCTGGCATCAGTCCTCCGTTGATCTGTTTGTGTCCCATTCCAACACCCCATTCAACACGTGGAATATCAATGTTGTCACCAGATCCAAGGTAGTTGACATTTCCAATCTTTCCGCCTGGTTTCAGACATTTGATTGCCTCTGAGAATGTCTCAACACCACCACCAGCGATGATGATCTTATCTACACCTTTTCCGTCTGTCATATCCAGAACCTGCTGGAAGATAGGACCATTCTTGTAACTTACAAAGTCTGTTGCACCATATCCCTTTGCAGCTTCCACACAGACCGGTCTTGTTCCTACAGCAATGATTCTTGCTGCACCACGCATATTTGCACCAGCTACAGACATCAGTCCAACCGGTCCGATTCCGATCACAAGAACGGTATCACCAAACTGTACATCAGCCAGCTCAACTCCATGGAAACCTGTCGGTACCATGTCAGAAAGCATACACGCATCCACAACATTAATATTGTCCGGAAGCAGTGCAAGGTTACCATCTGCATCGTTTACATGGAAATATTCTGAGAACACACCATCTTTAAAGTTTGAGAATTTCCAGCCTGCCAGCATACCGCCTGAATGCATGGAATATCCGGCCTGTGCTTCCAGGGAGTTCCAGTCTGGTGTAATTGCCGGAACCAGTACTCTGTCTCCTGGTTTAAAGTCTTTAACCAGTTCACCTACTTCTACGACTTCTGCACATCCTTCATGTCCAAGAATCATATCTGTTCTCTCTCCAATAGCACCTTCCCACAGTGTATGAACATCTGATGTACAGATTGCTACTGCCAGTGGTTTACAGATCGCATCCAGCGGTCCACATTTTGGTCTCTCCTTCTCGATCCATCCTGATTCTCCAATTTTTAACATTGCGTAACCTTTCATAATTTCCGGCTCCTTTCAGTTTGTTAATTTTTTGTCTAATGAAAGTATATTACTGAAAGGTATTTATTTCAATGAAAAGAGCATCGAAAAATCTCACAATCTTTCAACGTTCTTTTCAGTATATGTATCTAAAAGGTTACTCTTTTATTCCATTTAAGATATTTATCGCCGAATTCATACCTAACCCAAACCGCTCGCATCCAAACTGTCGCATCTGCTGAATCACTTCCAGGCTTCGGATTCCACCGGCGGCCTTTACATGAATTCTTCCGGCAGCCTGTTCACACATAATCCGTACCTGTTCCACGGTTGTCGGATAAGCAGGATACCAGCCTGTACTTGTCTTTACATAATCTGCTCCAGCTTCCACACAAAGTTCAACTGCCCTCCGCAGTTCCTCTTCTGACAGATGCCCTGCTTCTACAATTACCTTTAAGATCACATCCGGCACTGTATCCCGGACAGCACAGATTTCTTCCTTCACATAAGAACTCTCTCCACTTTTCAGCGCCGTCAGATTCATAACCATATCAATTTCCTGACAGCCATATTCACAGAGTTCTTTTGCCTGTCTGCATTTCTGTCCACAGGTATCTCCTCCACCGGGGAAACTTACTACACCACCTGCATGAACCTCCGGTGTATCCTGCAGCTTCATAGCTGTATATTCGCTGTACGCAGGAAGTGTAAATACTGCTGCCACCAGCTCTTCTTTCGCAAATGCAATCATCCGGTCGATTTCCTGTCTGGTATGAAATGCCTGCACACAACTGATATCCATATGCCTGGCCAGACTCGTGCGTTCCTCTTTGTTCATTTTAATCTGCCTCTTCCCCTGATTTCCACTTCATATTCACTTCCAATGATTCTGACGTGATCCATTGTAACCGGATGATCCTTATAATATGTAACACGCTCAACAATCAACAGTGCCTCTTTTGGCTCTGTCTGAAGTACCTGCGATTCAAGAAAATCTGCCTGTTTCGCAAAAATTCTGTCCTTTGTCTCTTCAATCTTGAGACCATATTGCTCCTCTATAAACTGATACAGTGCTACGAATTTATTATTGAAATTCTCGATTTCAGGCACCTTGTCATAAGCAATGTAATTCTCCATGATTGTTACAGGACGGCCATCCGCCAGTACCAGTCGCTGAATTCTTGCAACCTTCTCCCCATATGGAATCTCCAGACATTCCGCAATCTGCCCCTCTGATTCTATGATGTCGATCTCCATATTTCCTATTGTCACATCATATCCACGTTTTCTCAACGCCTCTGTTACAGAACTTACACGCGTGTAATTCTGTCTGGCTTTATAATTTAATACCTTTGTGCCTCTGCCCTGCCGCACTTCCAACGTTTCCTCGTCCACCAAAAGCTTAATCGCCTTACGAATCGTTGTACGGCTGACCTTATAAAGCGCTTCCAGCTCACTTTCCTTTGGTATAAAACTTCCGATTGGGTAAGTTCCTTTCTGTATTTCTGCTTTGATCTGATGATACACCTTCATATAAGCTGGATCATTTTTTCTGTTTTCTTCCATTTTTCATTCCTGTCATTTTTTATTTTGCCCGGATCATCTGAATAATCGATGCCACTGCTATTATTGCTACTGCACCAAGCATTACATAAAGCGGCCAGACCGGGAATCCCGCTACGAGACTGCTGACTCCTGCATCAATCATCACTACAATACTTTTATAACACTTACTTCGTATATTCTTCTATAACACAAGTATGTTCTTTCGTTTTTTTACTATAATTCACTCCAACAAGAAGAAGCTCTCCCTGATATTTTTCCAGACTTCTGCAATACTCTCTTTCCTTAATCTGACTAATTGCACCTTCTGCTGACTTATCCCATTTCAGTTCCACCACCAGCGCCGGCTTCTCCTGGAATTTCTTTCTTGGGATGAATACCAGATCTGCAAATCCTTTGCCTCCTGCCAGTTCTCTGTGTACAGTATAGAAATTTCTTGCAGCATATAGAGCCAGTGAAATCGTATAGCTCAATGCATTTTCATCATTATACTGAATATGCGATGTTTCAAAATGAGCAATTCGAATTCCTTCAGCCACCTGTTCCGGTCTTCTCTGCCAGATTGCCTGCAGCACATCTGCTGACTCTTTCAATGCCTGGGACACTTCACCCCAGTCTGATGCAGACACGCTGTTCACGTACTCCTGCCGTATCTCATTATTCGGGATTTTGACTGTCTTATGATCTAAATCATAGGCAAGATATCCTAAATGGATCAGTAACGTCAGTACATCGTCTTCCGTCCGGAAGGTTGTCATATCATTCGTAAAGCTTCCAGTATTCACCGGAACACTTTCTCCCGCGATCATACTGAGCACGTCATCTTTCAACCCTTCAAAATTCATATCGATATATGATTGTAGTGCTTCAAATGTCTCTGTCTGATTCCAGTAATTTTCTATTTTCCCAAACAGCATGCTGTTTACAACAGAACGTGGACTGTACACCGCAGCTTCCGTCGGGAAAGAATAACCATCATACCACGCCCGCACTTCTTCGATCTCCATCTTATATCGGTTGCATAACTGCTCTGCTTCTTTCTCTGTAAATCCTACATAAGCTGCCAGTGGTCCCGGACTGATCATAGAAAATTCATCAAACATATTCAAAGCAGAATGCGTGCCATATTTCTTAATCGGCAGAATTCCCGTCATATATGCCAAATGAATACACGCCTTATCCTTTAACAGATCCCGCAGGAAATCCAGATACTGCTCCTGCGCTTCTTTATCCTGTCTGAACTCTCTGAAAATACAATCCCATTCATCTATAATTACAACAAACGGACATTTTTTCTCCTCATACACATCCTGCATAGATTCGATCAGATCCATATCATCCAAATAGTCCACATCCGGATATGCTTTTTTTAGATCACGCAGAACGAACCTCTTCACCCGGTCTATGACTTCTTCTATATTATTACTCCGGCTCAGGAACTCCTGCATATTCAGAGAAATTGTATTGTATTTATTCCTATATGTCTCAAAATCTGCACTTTTTGAAATTTCAAAGCCTGAGAATAATTCTTCGGAATCACAGCCTCTGCTATAGTAAGCGGTCAGCATATTGGCCGCCATTGATTTTCCAAAACGTCTTGGCCGGCTGATGCAGACATATCCCTGTTGTGTATTCAGCACGCGGTTTGTATATTCAATCAGACCTGTTTTATCTACATATATTTCTGAATTAACACTCTTCTGAAAACTCTCATTCCCCTGATTCAGATATCTTCCCATGTTCTGCTCTCCTTAATGAGACAGGCTTACTGCCTTGCTTTAAATGTAAATACATCCCATCATTTATTATTGCTTGTTTCAGTATAACAGATTTTCATATGTATCGCAAAGCACATACAGAAAAGAGCCAAAATCTTTCCACCAGATTTTGACTCTTTTCAAACGGAATTCTATGAATTATTTGATCAGATTATTTATCTTTTCCACCGATTACATTGTCTACAAAAAAGTCCTGTGCAAGGATATCTTCGTCGGACATTGTCTCGCCTTCTTTTACGAGAACATTGCCTTTATCATCTTTCAGTTCTCCGGCGTAAACCTGAACTTCACCACTGTTGATCTTCTCACGGAGATCATTTACCTTATCCTGAACATCCTGCGGTACAATGTCACTGTTAAACGGAGCAAGTGCTGCACATTCTCCACCTTCGTAGTAGTTTGCAGAAATATCAATTGTTCCATCTGCTGTCTTCTGCATAATATCCTCAAAGATCGGAGCCCAGTTCCATACGAAGGATGTCATAACTGCCTTCGGTGCGGATGCCTGCATATCTACATTATATCCGACACAGAATGCACCGTTTTCTTCACATGTCTGAGGTACTGCCGGTGAGGAAGCCTCCATACCCATGTATTTAATTCCATTGTCAATCAGTGTCTTTGCATTCTGTGACTCAATGTCAAGGTCATACCAGCTGTCTGCCCAGAGTACCTGAACTGTTGCGTCCGGGTTTGCATATTTTGCACCAAGTGCATAGGAGTTGATTGCTGTACGTACAGAAGCCTCATCCATACTTGCACAGAATCCAAGCTGATTGGAACCTTCATTCATCAGGGCACTTAAGTATCCTGTCAGGAAATCTCCCTCATAGCCGCGGATCTGGAACTCAACGATATTGTCATAAACATCATTTCCCTGCTGTGTAAAGATAACATCCGGATACTCTTCCTGAAGCTCGGAAAGAATTGCTGCATATCCTGCGGAACATCCAAAGATAATATCTGCACCTTCATCTACCAGTTCTTCAACTGTAGATTCGATCAGAGAAGTATCTTCCTCTGAAATCTCTTCCATTGTAATCAGATTTGTGTCTGTATCAATCCCAAGATCATCGCAGGCTTTTACAAGACCTTCATGCATGGACTGTGCCCAGCCTCCATCATCGATTACAGAATATTCCATCTCACCGATAACAAGTTCTGATACATCCTTCTTATCAGATTTTGCATCAGATTTCTTATCATCACCTGAGTCTGAACTTGAACCACATCCTGCTGTCAGGCTTGCTACCAATGCTGTTACCATCAGAATACTTACAACTTTCTTTTTCATTTTGTCCTCCTAAACTTTCGAAACTTTTTATTACTGTTTCTAATGTATAAACATTGAGATATTCTCTCAATGAATGCAGCGGATCTCCTGTTTTCCTTCATAGTATCTATGATACAATACAGGCTCTCCGCATAACATTCCATGATTTCAATGGCACTTCTTTAATCCAAATGAAGCTACCGTTACTGTTTGCAGCTATGCTGTGAACAGCAACAAGCTACCTGTAAATCACTTCTTCCCTCTGTGCCACAGTATGTCTTTTTCCAGTCACTTTTACCGGCTCTCACGGTCATATGGTTTCGCAAGCGCTGCCGGTTCTGCTGTATGTTTCTTTCTGAAATTTCCTGTGGACAGGATAAATACGATCACTGTAGCCACATACGGGAGCGCACTGTAGAACTCTGTCGGTACAGACGGCAGATAGATCTGCAGATTACTTCCCAGACAACTGATGAAACCAAAGAGCAGGGCTCCTCCTGTCAACACCAGTGGATTCCATGAAGAAAACGCAACCAGCGCAAAGGCAATCCAGCCTTTTCCTGCTGTCATTCCACTGTTCCAGAAATTTGTATTTGCAAGAGATACACAGGCTCCACTGATTGCCATCATCATGCATCCGAAGATTGTATATCCATATCTCATAGCGAAGACATTCTCGCCCGCTGCATCCAGTACTGCCGGATTCTCACCCAGTGCACGAAGCTTCAATCCATATCTTGTTCTGTAAATATAAAACATAGACAGCGGAACAATAAAGTACATCGCATATGTGAGCAGACACTGTTTAAAGAAAATATCACCGATCACCGGGATTTTGGAAAGCAGCGGAATCGCAAACTTCTCAAACTTTAAGTTAGCTGCCACGCCGGCTACGTCTTTTCCGATAAATCCACTCAGTCCGGTTCCAAAGATCAGCATCGCCATACCACATACCGTCTGATCAGACTGAAGTGTAACTGTAAGGAAGGCAAATACCAGACCAAGTATTGCCCCGGTCAGAAGTACTGCCAAAAATGCCAGTGCCAGATTCTGTGTTCTGACTGCTGCAATATAACCGCTGACAGCTCCCATCAGCATGACGCCTTCTACTCCAAGATTCATAATTCCTGCACGCTCGGAAAATGTCTCGCCGATTCCTGCATACATGACAGAGACTGCATAGACAAGTGCTCCGGAACAAAGAGAAATAATTAATGCGATCATGCTTTCACCTCCTTATTTCTTACAATCTTATATCGCTGGAAGAAATCTCCGGCGATTACAAAGATCATAACTGATCCCTGGATCATCGTAGCAATCTGTGCCGGAACACCAAGCACCTGTACTGTCGCACTGCTGTTCTGGAGTCCTGCAAAAAGAATGGACACGATCACAACAACCAGCGGATTCAGACGGCTCAGATATGCGATTACGATTCCTGTATATCCCGCACTGTTCGGCATTTGTTCAATAATGCGGTGTGTCACTCCTGCATATTGTACATAGCCGGCCAGTCCTGCAAGACCACCACTGATAACCAGCGCAAGAATGATATTTCTCTTAATATTGATTCCGGCATATCTTGCAGAATTCATACTGCTTCGGATCACAGATAGCTGATATCCGTCTGTCGTACATTTATATGCCAGGAAGATCAGAACGGCTGCAACCAGTCCAATCAGAATTCCTGCACTGATCCCGCTGTCTCCAAGTTCCGGGATCTCCAGTCCCGCTGAGATTCGTTCTGTCTGTCCTACGTTCTGTCCCGGCATCTTCCATGGGCCAAGTACAAGATAACTTAAAATAATCAGCGCAATGTAATTCAGCATCAATGTTGTAATACTCTCATTGACATCCCAGTACGCTTTTGGGATTGCACACAACAATGCCCAAAAAGCACCTCCGAGGAAGCAGCACAGTGCAAGAATAATACTTCCCGGGATTCCTTCGATCTCCGGTCCATAAAGAACAAAGATTCCACCAAAGATCGCACCCATTGCATACTGTCCTTCTGCTCCGATGTTATTCAGATTCATCTTGAATGTCAGTGCCACACCAAGTCCACAGAACATCAGCGGCAGACTGGCATTGATCATCTTCCGGATTCCTTTTCCTGAGAGAAATACTTTTGTAAGCATCTTTCCATATACTTCCAGCGGGCTGAACCCGACTGCTGCAATAATGATTCCACAGAATGCAAATGCCAGCACCGTAAACAGGATGGAGGTAAGCACGATACGGAGCATTCCTACATTTTCTCTTTTCTCAAGTCGTATCTTATTTCTCATAATGTTCACCTGACATCAGCCTTCCTATCGTATCATAATCTGCTTCTTCGCGGTCAAGCACTGCCATCATCTCACCAGAACATAAAACGCCGATCCGGTCTGACATCTGGAACAATTCATCCAGTTCCTCTGAGATCAGAAGGACTGCAACTCCCTTCTTACACTGTTCAAGAAGAATCTCATGGATAGCTTCCGCCGCTCCGATATCCAGTCCACGAGACGGATAAACAGCCACAAGAAGAACCGGATCTCCACCGATTTCTCTTGCAACGAGAAGCTTCTGCTGATTTCCTCCTGACATCAATGATACCGGACTTTTATCTCCTGCTGTCTTGATCGCATAACGGTTAATCTCGTCTTTTACCGTATCACGGATCACTTTCTTCTTCAGAATATGGTGTCTGCTGAATCTTGGAGTGTCATACTCCTTCAGGATTCTGTTTTCTTCCATATTCATCCCCGGTACAAGCCCCATGCTCAGTCTGTCTTCCGGGATAAAACCTACTCTTTTCTTCACACGTGCCTTCGCACCCTGTGCCGTAACATCCTCACCACTGATAGAAATCGTTCCACCCAGTACTTTACGGAGTCCCGTGATTGCCTCAGCCAGCTCTTTCTGACCATTACCGGCAACTCCTGCGATTCCAAAGATCTCTCCTGCATGGATATCAAAAGATACTTTCTTTACAGCTTCCAGTTCTCTGTCATTTTTCACAGTCAGATCTCTGACTTCCAGCACAACCTCTTCTCGCTTCGTTCCACCTTCATTCTTGTGTGGCTTCAATTCACGTTCACCCACAACTGCCTTTGTCAGACGTTCTACAGTTGCCTCTGATGCCGGCATAGTGTCCTCTACTTCTCCGCCCTTTAAAACAGTGATGCGGTCTGCGAATTCCATGACTTCATTCATCTTATGTGAAATTACAACCACGCTCTTTCCACTGTCTGCCATACGGCGCAGTACATGGAACATCTCTTTGGCTTCCTGTGCTGTCAGTACTGCTGAAGGCTCATCCAGAATCAGGATATCCGCACCTCTGCAGAGCAGCTTGACAATCTCCACTCTCTGTTGCTCTCCGACAGATAACTGCCAGATCAGTGCAGACGGATCTACATCCAGATGAAATTCTTTTGACCATTTTCCGATCTGTTCTTCCATCTCTTTATTATTCAGGATCAGCTTGCATTCCGGCATATACAAAAACACATTCTCTGCTGCCGTCAGTGTCGGAATCAGACGGAAATGCTGATGCACCATACCGATTCCCATATCTACCGCATGTCTTGGAGATCGGATAGAAACTTTCTTTCCCTTGTGAAGGATCTCTCCGCCATTCGGTTTATAGATTCCGTTAAGAATATTCATAAGTGTACTTTTTCCGGCACCATTTTCCCCGAGGAGTGCATGAATCTCCCCGGGATATAATGTAAGATCTACATCTTTATTTGCTGTTACGCTGCCGAAAGTCTTCGTGATGCCGCGCATCTCAAGAATAGGTTCTTTCATTTTCTTCTCTCCAGTAACATTTACTCTGCTTCTACAGGGATAAATGAGAATGTTGTTACATCAAACAGTCCCATATCTGTAAGTTTAACTTCCGGAATAACTGCCAGTGACATGAAGCACAGTGTCATAACTGGTTCCACATCTCCACAGATTCCAAGTTCTTTATATGCTTTTTCATGAATATCTGTCAGCTTCTGGTCTACCCACTCGCCGCTCTGATCACTCATAAGTCCTGCGATCGGCATTGGCATGCTCTCAATCACTTTTCCTTCCTTGACAAGAACCATACCGCCTTCCTGTGCGATCAGACTATTCACTGCAAATTCCATTTCTTCATCACTCACTCCGACAACAATGATGTTGTGAGAATCATGTGCGATTGAAAGTGCAACTGCACCTTCTTTGATTCCGTATCCTTTGAGGAATCCACAGGCTACATTTCCTGTTCCCTGATGACGTTCTACTACAGCAACTTTTACAAGATCAACTTCTGGATTTCTTACGAATTCACCATTCTCATCCAACTGGATCTCTGCAGTATCTTTCGCTGTTACTACACCGCCCGGCAGGATCTTGATCACGTTGACTTTGTTGGATTTCAGATGCATTTTGAATTTCTCTTTGGAGAAATCTTTTACGATCACGCTTCCCTTTACAGTAGCTATATCACATTTCTTAATCTCCGGCAGATAGTTTCCTTCCTCTGCAACCAGCTCACCTTCTATAAATACACGGTTTACATGGAAGTCTTTCAGATCATCTAAAAGAACAACATCTCCACGGTATCCCGGTGCGATGGCTCCTCTGTCTTTCAGGTCAAAACACTCTGCTGCATTCAGTGTAGCCATACGAATTGCTGTTACAGGATCCAGACCTTCTTCTACGCAGATACGCAGATGATTATCGAGATGTCCTTCATGAAGGATTGTCTTCGGCTGACGGTCATCGGAGCAGAGCAGGCATCTTCTGCTGTTCTCCGGAGTCATGCCTTTGATCAGTGTACGCAGATTATGGCATGCAGAACCCTGACGAAGGAGAATATACATACCTCTCTCCAGCCGGTCATTCATCTCTTCTACAGTGGAGCACTCATGATCAGCTGCAATTCTTGCTGCTGCATAGGCATTCAGTTCTTTGCCTGTAATTCCAGGACCATGTCCGTCAACCCACTTGCCTTCCTGTTTTGCAACAACGATCTTATCCAGATCACTGTCTGCCGCATGGATGACTCCAGGAAAATTCATAAACTCACCAAGTCCGGCGATCCCATCTCTTTTGATAGGTTCTTTCATTGCCTCTGCATCGATCACTGCTCCTGAATGCTCCCACGGAGTAGCCGGCACACAGGATGGAAGTTCGTACTTCACATCCAACACTGTATTCTCTGCTGCTTTCATCATATAATCCAGTCCGGCGATTCCACAGACATTCACGATCTCATGCGGGTCAGCCATGATGGTTGTTCCGCCGTGAGGAACTAACAGACGTCCGATCTCCTCCGGACTTACATAGGAAGATTCAATATGGATATGGCTGTCTATGAATCCAGGTGCCGCATACCTTCCCTCTGCATCAATTACTTTTTCTCCTTCATAATCTCCGATTCCTGCAATCTGATTTCCGGAAAATGCAATATTACCTTCCTGAATCTTTCCGGAAAATACATTCACGATCTTACAGTTTTTAATTACCAGATCAGCCGGAACACGTCCTGCTGCTACATCGATCAATTTTCTGAGTTCTTCTTTCATTGTTGCTGCATCTTTCATATGGAACAGCCTCCTTTTTATCATTTTCTAAATACCGCCGGAGCAGAAACCTCTGACGATAATTACTTTTCACGAACTGCAAGTACTGGTTCAAATGTTGTCAGGTTCACATAATCTACCGGTCCTACATCAGTGATCGCATAATCCGGAATTGCAGTGATTGGAAGGAAGAACATGTACATCATCGGATTCGGAAGGTCTGATCCAAGGCTTCTTGTTGCCTGATCAATCTTCTGTTCCTGATCTCTGACTTCTTCCGGCTCTGCATCACTTACGATTCCTCCAACAGGAAGTGGAAGGAACTCTACGATCTCACCATCTGCTACAACAACCTGTCCGCCGCCCTGCTCAATTACATAGTTTGCTGCGATAGACATATCTTCTGCGCTCACACCCATAACAACCAGGTTGTTATCATCCGGTGCTGCTGAAGAAGCCATGGCGCCTTTCTTTAATTTCCATCCGGAGCAGAATGCCAGAGACTTATTTCCATTTCTTCCGAAACGCTCCAGTACAGATACCATTGCTACATCCTGCTCTGGATCCGGCTGTACAACACCATCCTTCACCTGAAGAACAACATCTCTTCTCTTGCGGACGAAAGGTCCTTTGACATCAATTGCAAGAACATCTGCCTCACCGTTCTGAATGCCTGTCTTATATTCAAAGTCTTCCTTTGTTGTAAGCTTGCACTTCAGTGCTCCCTTCAGTACACTGCTTCTTTCCGGAGCTTTCAGTTCATAAGTAAGCTTGTGATCTTCTGCAACCATCTTTCCGTTTGTCATAACCTTGCATACTTCGAATTCTTCAATGCTCTTAACAAAGAGAATATCTGCAATTCTTCCCGGGCAGATAGATCCGATCAGATGATCGATACGGTACGCCTCAGCACTGTTGATTGTTGCCATCTGGATCGCTGTCATCGGCTCAACACCAGCTTTGATTGCAAGACGGACTACATTATCAAGATGTCCCTTGCTCAGGATATCTGTTGCTGTTACATCATCTGTGCAGAAGCTGACTCTTCTTGCAAATGCCGGATTCACTTCTGTCACTGCTTTAATATTTTCTTCCAGGAAATGTGTTACGCATGATTCACGGATCAGCATGTGCATTCCTTTTCTCATCTTCTCTACAACTTCTTCATGTGTATAGCTCTCGTGGTCAAGACGAACGCCACCACACAGATAACCATTCAGATCATTTCCTACTACCATCGGTGCACATCCAAAGACCGGAAGGCGGTTCTTTGCAGCCTGAGCGATTGCTCCGAGTGTATCTTCATCTTCCTCCTGAAGGAATTCACGAACAGTCTCCCATACACCATAACACTCCGGCCACTGCTGTACTTCCTTGTGAACTTCTTCCGTAAAGTTGAATGCAACTGTTGATTCTGGGATTGTATATGGAGTCTTATATGGTGCTCCCCAGAACACCTTCAATGGACTCTGTTTCATCTCAGCCAGAACTTCTTTCAGTCCGTCCAGTCCTGATACAGAGATATACTCATCCAGTCCTGAGATCATACTTGTTGTTCCTCTTGGTACAACAGCTTTTGCATAGCTTGTAATACTCATCTTGCTGCACTCACTGTGAATATGTCCGTCGATCATACCTGGTGTCAGGTAATATCCTGTCGCATCAATAATCTCTGTATCAGGTCCGATGTAATCCTCTACATCTCCTACTGCAGCGATCATATCATTATATACTGCAATATCTGCCGGGTAGATCTCGCTTGACATTACGTTTACCAGCTGTCCGCCTTTGATGACCTTATGTGCCGGGATCTTTCCGCGGCCTGCACGAATCATCTCTTTGAGTGCTTCTTTGTTTGTTCTTTCCATATCTGGACCTCCTGAAAATGAATTTAAGAAATAAAAAAGATACATTGACCGTTTTCACGGCTGAACAGGTTTCCCGTCCTGCAATGTATCTTTGAAGAATTTTCTGCTTTATTTAATTATTAAGGCGTTTAAATCGTGTCAAGTTGCCTCTGTTTAGATAATAGCACATTTTTTCTCATTTTCGTCATTTTGGAATGATTATATTTCCTTGGATATATTAATAAGAATTTCTTATAAAGCACTGTGCTAACTACAGGTTCTTCTCGAGTTAATTACCCGTTGGTTTTTATATTTTGATTTCGTTATTTTCTTTGACTTTCACTCTTGTTTATGATACTGTTTGGTTAGAAATATCTAACTTTTCTTATAAATTAGTATTAAGGAGAATCTTTCTATGACACCTGAAGAATATAAACAGCTTTCCATCAAAGAATTTACACAGGCTGCTAAGATTTACGACAGCGGACATGCCGGTATTTATGAAATGTGTAAAGATGACTATCCGCCAATTCTGGCAGAACTGGAAAAAGAAGCTTTCCACGATGTACTTGACTGCGGATGCGGAACCGGACCGATGATTGAGCTCCTTCATGAAAAATATCCAGAGAAGCATTATGTCGGCCTTGATCTCACTCCTGAAATGATTCAGGTCGCTCAGGCAAAAAATCTTTCCAACACAGAATTTCTTGTAGGAGACAGTGAGAATCTGCCCTTCGCAGAGGATTCTTTTGATGCGATCATCTGTGCTAACAGTTTTCATCACTATCCGAATCCTCAGGACTTTTTTAACAGTGCGTATCGTGTTCTTCGAAAAGACGGCCGCCTGATCCTTCGCGATTATACCTCTTCAAATTTCATCGTCTGGCTGATGAATCATCTGGAAATGCCGTTGGCCAATCTGGTCGGACACGGCGATGTAAAAATACATAAACCGGCAGAATTCATCGCTATGGCAGAAAACGCCGGTTTTACTGTACTGACTATGGAGAAGCAGAAAGGCTTCCGTGCTCATCTTGTCGCTCGGAAATAATAACGTAATACTTTATCAAATGGCTGACATCCTGAGCAGTGGCATTCCTGTTTCAATATCTCCTGCTTCCATCAGTTTGATATCTGCAAAGTCATCCGAATTCGTCACAACAACAGCTGTTTCTGTCGGATGACCGGCCTCCCTGATTGCTTTCAGATCAATTTTCAGCAGGGGAGTTCCTGCCTTAATGGAATCCCCCTGTTTCACAAGGGTCTTAAATCCTTCTCCGTTCATTTCCACAGTATCCATTCCAACATGGATCAGTATCTCAATTCCATCTGCACTTTCCATCCCTATAGCATGTTTTGTCTCGGCAACCTGAACCACAGTTCCGTCAAACGGAGCATAAACTGTATCTCCGACCGGCTCAATCCCACAGCCCCTGCCCAGTGTTCCACTGGAAAAAATTTCATCTGACAACTGTTCCAGTGGCATGGCAAAACCTTTCATCGGCATGAGTACCGTCATCGGCTGTGCCTGAAATAGTGGTTGTTCCTGAAACAATGGCTGTTCTTTTTGCTTCTCTTTTTCCTTAAATAAATTCTTTAAAAATCCCATAAAATCCTCCTCTATTTACAGATTTTCCTTTTTCTATCCTCAACAGGTACATTTGAGAATATACACACCATCCATATAGGTATCCACATAGATATAGCCTCTGTCATCCACGAGGACATCCTCAGTAATAGCCACACGTGGTCCAGGCACCAACGTACCATCAGCATTGTTAAACAGATCTTTTTCCGGATCCGGCGGCAGGAAATAAGCGATTTCCTTCGGTACAAACGGATCACTCACATCATAAATACGCAACCCGGCATTGAAATAAGCATTGTAGATACGGTCTGTACGGCACTCATACCAGTCCGGCCCCATAGCATCAAACATATTGTGTGGACCAAACGGGCAACGCACACCATCAACGATATTAAAGTTCTGACCATGTGTGTAACCTTCCGGTACCTCCGGATAAGGTAAAACAGAAATCAGACTTGGGTTCGAAGGATCCGTCACTTCCACAATCCCAATCATGTTCATTGGCTGAGTAGAGGTAATATTTTCCTTCCGCTGTACGGTACAAAGCCATCTGAAATCCCGGCTTTCCATTTAAATCATCATAGCCGATAAGCTCCATATTTTTCATAATCGGTTCTTTACGCTGTGTCATTACTTACATACTCCTTTCAATTCAGTCGGACAGCTGCCTGTCTGCTTCATTTCTACAATTCCCTGCACGCCGCAGCATACCATGCTGTGCACAGCAGTATCGGTATAAAATGCCATATGCTGTGTCATAACTACATTTCGGAACTGACGCAGATACGCCATGTGCCGGTTAGCCAGAATGTCGATTCTGTGATCTACATGGGTAATTCCTTCTTCAAACTCTACTACATCCAGTCCCAGTGCACCGATCTTGCCACGTTCAATTCCTTTGATAAGAGCATCCACATCCGCCAGCTCCCCACGGGCACAGTTGATGATAACCACGCCAGAGAGCCTGTTTGTAATTACGCAGGCACATCAGCATGAGCATCAACGTAAAATCTGCCACACCAGAAGGCGGATAACTTGCATTGCATACTTTAATACCTCTTTGGGCTGCGTGAGCAAGATCAATGTGATTGAAACCAATCGTCCGTGTGGAAAGATATTTTACTCCCATATCCGCCCACAGATCTAACAGAGCGGCATTGATATCGCCCTGTCCCAGAATGGTCACGCCCTCACATCCCTGCGCCAGTGTTGCTGTTTCCACAGCATTCCCTTCCCCCTGTGGATGCTTTCCTTCTGCACCTGCCACACGGGTGGAATAATAACTCAGTGCCAGATAATCCACTGTACCGTTTGCCAGAATTTCGTCATCCTCCGGTTTTGTCTGGATATGGATTCCTTTTTCTTCCAGTTGATTTTTCAAATAATACGGATATCTTCCTTTAATCTGTACATCCAGAAATGTATACGATTCATGTTCCTGACGAAATGCAGTCCACACATCCTTTGGATCACAACTGTACGGATAGACATTGCCCGCTGCCAGCATACATCCCATTTTATTTTCCGGATCGATGTCGTGTGCAAGAGCCACTACTTTTGCACTGGCAAGCAGCTGATGATGTGCCGCCTGATACACAAGCTGCTCTGTCATCTCCCAGACTTTCCATCAGGGCAATGTATACACCGGGGTTGCAACTGGTGAGAGCAGCTGCAAAAGCCAGAATGGAAATACCCGCAAGACCTTCCTGTCCGAACATCGCCAACGCAGCCGTACATAGGAGAATATTCAGAATCAGTTTTAATCCCACCAGAATACCACTGCGGCGCAGGCTCTGTACTAACTGTACCGGCCGGGTCTGAATTCCTGCGAATACGAGTAGGATTCCAACCACACACATGGTTCCTTTATTGGAAAACACAGCACTGAATGGATTTCCAATCTGCATCACCTGTGGAAAGAATGTGTTAACCACGGCTGCAACTGCCATCGGAATCAACATCAGTCCACCTGGAATTTTCTGAATCGGTTTAAGTATTTTCATGTTTTTTACCTCCGCTCTTTGCTGTGATTCGATTGTATCCAAGGTCTCCCGGAAAGTCCAATATCGACTTTGTATCGCTCCTATACAGTTTTTGCATCGTTGTGATTGTGCTGATTTTGAGAGGTTAAATTTGTGCATAAATGACAAAAAAGCCGCCTGACCTTGTTTTTACACACAAGGCCAGACGGCACAATTTTTCAATTTTATTATTCTTCTGGTGAGTAACGACTCAATAAATACTCTCTCAATATTTTTGCTGCATTTGTCTCTTTCTGTAAAGTCACCAGACAAATGGTATGTCGCTCTCCCAACATGATGTGATGGATACGATTATAGTTGAAAATACGGGTAGAATCGTCCAGAATAGCAAAGCCCATCCCGGCCAGCACCGCCATAGACACCGCATCCATACTTGGCAGCATCTGGATCTTCGGCATCCAGCCTGCCGTATCGAACAGCTTTTTATTTGTAACAATGGCTTCCGGTACCTGGTCATTTTGCAGACAAAGTAACGTCTGTCCTTTGAAACTGTCCAAAGTCAGATTTTCCTGTCCGGCAATCGGATTTTTATCCGAATAAATGATGCACCGCTCTACAGTAAACAGATTATCTATTGTACTTCCATGCAGCATTCCGGTCTTCTCCAATGCATCAGCAGTTACCCGGAGAAGTAAGATAGCATCATATCTCCCATTTTGCAGTCCCTGCTGAAGTTGCATGCCACTGCCACTTTCCAGCATTACCAACATATTTTTGTATTGAATACGCAGATCAAACAACATCGACTGCAAAAAGTCACTTAAATCGCATCCTTCAAAAATACCAAGCCTCAACTGAGTTTCCTCAGATTCACGTTCCTGTGCAAGCTCGGTCAGAAGTGAATCCAGTTCTTCCACATAGTTCTGAAAAAACTCCTGCAACTTTTCTCCTGCGGCTGTCAGCTGCACCACCTTACCGGAACGATCAAACAAAGTCACTCCCAGTTCTTCTTCCATCGATGCTATTTTTCGACTGAGCACGGGTTGTGAAATATACAGTTCCTGTGCAGCACGGGTGAAATTTTTAGTCCTTGCCGTAGCAAGAAAACATTGGATCTGCGAGGAATTGATCTGCATGAAAAAACACCTCTCTTATAAAAATTTGAACGTTAAACAGTTCTTTGCGTTCAGTATATCGCATGTTCCTCTTTTTTACTGTTTATCTGAAAAACATTCCTTTCATATCAGACTTTCTTTGTTACTGTTCACAGCATAGCTGCAAACAGTAACACATCTCGCCATTTAGAATCGTCTACGACGATGGGCGAGATGCATTCAGACCAAAACGTGCATCCTCAAAGCAAGGTGATTAGCTTTGGTCTGAACAGTAACCTTTCTTTAACTCCTCCATATACAATTCGACTATATACGATGGTCCATTACACCAGAGTTTTGTTTTCTCATCATATAATGCCTTACCTGTCTTAGAGCATAAAAAATCCGTTAATACATCCTTTCTGTCTTTGCCTGTTTCTTCGGCAATTTCCTCCGTTACCATGGTAATAAGAAGATCTATCGTATAATCCATTTTTTCTTTTGAAATAGCTACTTCAGGCATACCTTTTCACCCTCCACAAATTTCAGACACTCAATCGCAGCCTGTGTTTTGAAACAATATTGATCTTTTAATTTATTAGGTAGTAACTGCTTGATACAGAAATCATCAGCTTCTTTCTTGCCTGCTGTTCCAAAAACTCCCGCAAGATAAGCTGTAAGGGTGGCATTCGTTGCATCATCAGCAATTTTTCCTGCAATAATATCATACTTTGCCATTTCACGTTCAACTTCAACAAACATTTTTTTCTTTCTGTGCGCAGCAATACAGTGTAACCAGTCAACATCCGCATCCTCAAAAATATGAGTTTTAAGATCCCTTGAAAGTTTTAACTCAAACGTTGAAATATAGCCATAATTTTGTTTTTCCTCAATTTTCCCAGCCGCTATCGCCTTGGCTATGGAAGTTCTTAAAAAACTTTCTGCCTGTTTCTTTGATGTAGTTAAATAGAATCCCTGACCAAAATCTTTTCTTTTAGCACATTTTGTAAGATCCGGTTCTTTTACTTCGCAATAACTTCCATGATAAAGAATAAATCCGTCTTTTAACTCAAGCATTTATCTTTATCCCCTTTCTTTCAAGAAATTCTGTAATATCCTCAAGCACCGCTTCATCGCCTTCGCAATGAAAAATTCCATACCCTTTTTCTATATATCCCAAAACATCTACTTTTTTGAACAAATTAATAATTTGATCAATTGACAAATGCCACTCTTCCGAAGCAAGTCTGATTAATCTGGTCTGCATAAAAGTAATTTCTGTGTTCCCATTCATTATGAAATTCCTCCTAACTGCTTTCCAATGCAATATTTATTTCTTATATAAAAATCACCTCATTACTTTTTTCAGTATATCACACTCCAATAATAGATTTCTATATAATTTGGTTATAACATTAATAGCTTTACTTTAAAAAGCCAGACTTATACTTTCAATTTCTTCAGTACAATTCTGGCTCTTTTCTATTCAATTTTTAACAATTAAGAAAGTACACAATCCAAACTACTCATTTAATAGTCTGTCTAACAGCATCTGTCTGTTATTTATAAACATCTCTGTCACTTGATAACTTTCTGTTTCCTCATATTCACACAGATGTATCTTCCCATCATCAAAACAATAGATATCCGCACCTGGAATTCCCAGTAAAATGGGCGAATGTGTAACGATAAAAAATTGGGATCCTTCTCTGGCACACTTATATATTTCCATCAATAATGTAAGCTGTCTCTGTGGAGATAATGCTGCTTCCGGCTCATCAAAAAGATACAATCCATTTGCCCGCAGATTGTTCTGTGCCAATGCCAGGAAACTCTCTCCATGCGATTTTTCATGATATCTGGCGGAAGGATGTCTGAAGTCTGCATACTCCTCTTCCTGAGTCGCAACATTATAGAAGCTTTCCGCTCTTAAAAAATATCCCCAGCTTTCTTTCCTGAACCCTTTGGAAATTCGGATTGCATCACACAATTCTGAATGCGTATCATGTGTAGAAAACATATAGTTCTTAGTCCCACCCTCCGGGTTAAATCCATATGCTACTGCAATCGCTTCCAACAATGTTGACTTTCCACTTCCATTTTCTCCAACAAAAAAGGTGATCGGATTCTTAAACTCAAGTTCTTCAATATCTTTAAACGCTTCTATTTTCTTTAAATAGCTGTCGTCATCTATTTTATTCCACTCAAATAAGACGCCTTGTATAAATTGACTGTTCATCAAATTTTCCTTCTATCAATAACTGTATCTGTCATGCTGGAGCGTATCTCAAAAATCATTCCTGCAATCTGCACATCCTACTTTATGACATACATCTTACTAAAAGCATTTTTAAGACACACTCTAATTCAAATTGATTCTTTCATCAAAAATTTTTCAATCCCTTATTGTAACAAATCACGCCTCCCTAAAATTCCTCTTGCAACTGCAGATACTGCACCGAATAGAACTCCCGCTACCGGCCACAGAATCCAGGTATAATCCCAACGCATACTCCCGAAACTCCATGCGAGATAAATAGCAGTTGCAGTGCACCAGTAAACAGTTGAAAAAATTTCCAGCTTCTTCTTTACAACTTTTTCCTGCCTGGAATATTCTCCTTCCTGAAGCAACATATCGTAACTTCCATTGATTACGCTGACACGAACAATCAAATATACGCCTGCTGCAACAAGTAAAAGAAGAAGCGCCACACTACCGGTAATCATAGAATCTGGTTGTTTCATTATACCCACAATTAAAAGCGGAATAACCGAAAGAATACAAAAACCTACTCCCATTATAATCCCTCTTGTATAAGTACCTTCATAATTTTGTTTCTTTTCTTTCACAAGCCCTTTTACTCCATAGGCAGTTTCGATCAGTTCCTTTTCTAAATACTCGTATGCTTTTCCATGAATCCCATAAGAAATAAAAATAGCAACTGCAACGGAAACCATCACCAATAACACAGAAATTCCAATCCCCGCTGCAGTATTCTCACTCAGCTTTCCACCCGTTGTACCAGAAAGACCTGACAGGAAAATGAGCAGCGCCGGACTCATGATACAAAGAGCAACTGCCCCTGCCAGTATTGCTGCATGTTTCTGCTTCCATTCCAGAAAGCGATTTGCCTCTTCCATAGATACATTCCGTAGTGCTGTATCTTCTGTCCTGTAATCCGAGATTTTTTCAAACTCTTCTTTTCCTATTTCATCCTTTAACAGATAATCTGTACTAACACCAAAGATTTCTGCCATACGAAGTACTCTCTGCAGATCCGGGACAGACTGCGCACTCTCCCATTTAGAAACAGCCTGACGTGATACTGAAAGTTTCTCTGCTAATTCTTCCTGCGACCATCCGTTTTTCTTTCGCTCTTCTGCGATTTTTTCTGATAAGATCATATCTATTTTCCTCCTTTTTGAGTTTTCATCCAGATGTTATGAACTTATTGTATCGGATTTTCCGGTTGCAGGCTACCAAATCAGGCTGAAATTCTGTCAACTGGCAGTTGCAAATGCATGATAATATAATAAATTTACGAAATAATCTCTTTCATCTATTTTACAAATCTTAAAACTTCCTTCTTCCATCTGTCACATCTTATATGCTTTTTCAATTATACAAGTATGTTTCTTCGTATTTTTCTCGTAATTAATTCCTGCTCTCATCTATAACGGTACAACTATTTCTGATATTGCCACCAGTGTAGCTTCACCGCTGATTGTGATCCTGCCCTCTGCCTGAAGTGTACAGTGCAGACATCCCCCGCGTCTTGATGCCTGATATACAATAATATCTTTTTTCTTTAATTTTTCAGCCCAATATGCAGCAATCTGGCAATGGGCCGATCCACAAACCGGATCTTCTGCAATGCTTAATTTCGGGCAAAAACTACGTGATACACAATCCGTCTCGTTTCCTGCTGCTGTTGCATTCTGGATTCTGACTTCTATCCCCATCAAAAGTTCCTGGTTTGGATTCATTGTTCTGACAATATCTTCTGATTCAAACTCGCATACCAGATCCAGACCCAGTACCGCTTTTATCGGACGAACACCGAATGCTTTCTCCATCGCATCTGTAACCGGGATTTCCCGTAATTCATATGTTGGAAAATCCATTTCATATAAGTTACCATTTCTATGAATAATCAATTCTCCACTAAGTGTATGGAATCTTATTTCCTGTTCGACTGCCGTCAAAATCTGTTCCACACGCTGTTAACGATAAAATCATTATTAAAGAACACAAAATACCCAAATATTTTTTCATAATGTTTTCCCTCTCAAACTCCGATTTTCTTATGTCAAAAATGGCATCAGGTAAAATGGCTTTAATAGTAAATTTTCCTCTTTACCAACATCTTTCTGAGACAACAAATATATGTTATGCACATTCTTTGAAAATTTTTTGTAAAACATCCTGATTGACTCATGTTTTCCTGCTCCGGAAGATTTTATCTCAAAAGCATTTATTTTACTTCCCTCTGAAATCAGAAAATCAACTTCATAATAATGTGTACTCCCAGCCTTTTCCCATGTATGATAATAAAGTTCTCTCCCGGATGCCGTGACCATTTGGGCAACAAGATTTTCATAAAGATATCCCAGATTTGCCGGTAATTTATCAGATAATAATTTTGCATATACATCATTTTCTGTTACTGGACGATCAATAAACATTAGCGTCACGAATAATCCTGTATCCGAAAGGTATAATTTGTAACTGTCAAAATCTTTTGTATCTGTCAGGCTTACCCTTGGATCCGTTGAATTATAGCATGGTAAAACGGTTTTAGAATCAATTAATTCATATAATAATTCATCCGCTCTGGTATTATTTTTCTTTCCTATAGCTGTTGTAATCCGGTATTTTCGTGAATCCTTTGCCAACTGAGCCGGAATAGAATGATACAAAGCTGATATTCTTCCTGATGAATCAATCTTTTTGAAATCTTCTTCATAAAGAGAAATAATCTGCCTTTTCACCATATCAATTTCTGAAAAATTTTTCCCCGCTATATACGCCTCTACTGCCTGCGGCATACCTCCTACCGCCATATAAACTCTCAAATCTCTCATTAATTTACGATTTGTTGCCTGACCAATTGCTGATTCCATTTGATAAATTTGTTGCAACAGTTCATAATTACTTCCCGTAGCCAGACAAAATTCTTCATAATCCATTGGATAGACCTGTATTTTCATTTCCTCTGACGGAATAAGAATATCTTTTACATTTTTCTTTATTGATATCAGAGATCCTGTTTCCAAATAATTGTATCTTCCATCAGCTACGAGATGTTTGATTGCCTGTCTGGCCTTCGGGAAAAGCTGTACTTCATCAAAAATAATTAAGGATTCATGTGTATATAAAGTTATTCCTGTTTCTGCCTGCAGTCTCAAAAAAAACATATTTAAATTTCCTATATCTTCGAAACAGTCACGTATTGTATCCGTCGTTTTCGAAAAATCTATCAGAATATAGGATTTATATTCATTCCGTGCAAAACATTCTGCAATTGTCGATTTTCCAACTCGTCTTGCCCCTTCAAGCAGAATCGCATATTTATCCGCATATTTTTCTTTCCATTCTATCATTTTTTTATATACTTTTCTTTCAAAATACATCCTCTTCCTCCCACATATATAAGTTATTCTTTTATAAAATGTGCTTTTCTTCAATATATCATACTATTATTTTATGCTTTTCTTCAATATATTATATACTGTTTTTGTAACTTTCTTCAACTGAAACTGCTTCAAGGTCAATATTGGACCAATATGAGCCAATATCTGATCTTGTAAAGTATTCAAAATTGCCCGTGGATTTCAGCTTTCCGTTCTTAACTCCATTACAGACATAAATCCGTTCGTAGCTTGTTCCATCTGAAAGGTTAAATCGAAAACTGGTCACATCTCCTCCTGTGGTCTCCTCAACCTGCTTTTCTATCAATGACAAGTCCTCAAATTTATCATACAAATCTGTTATGTCAGTTTCTGCAACGACTACTTTCTTTTCCGCTGATACAGGTACTCCCATATAGTGGTATATTTCGATATTTTCAACTTCTCCAACTTCAAAAGGAAAGTCGATATTGACTGTTTCTCCATTGCAGCCAACCACTCCCATCATCAAAAGCAGCAAGGCTATCATTCTTATCATTTTTTTCATATCATCAAATTCCTTTACAACTTCCGATTTATTTTCTTTATAATAACACAAAAATCAACTGACATATATTTTCTATCCCCTGACACCTTTCTTTTCTCTCCTGCATATCTTAAATGAGAATCTTATATCACTGGGAGGACTTATGAAAAAGAAATTTAGATCCGTACTTCTCGCTTCTGCCCTGACTGTCGGACTGTTATCAGCCTGCGGAACTGATTCTGCCAACGATAGTGATGCACCTTCTAAAACCGACACAACAGAAACTGTCTCTGACACAACCAAACCAGATACCAGTTCTGCTCCTGTCTCCGTGACATTAAATGAAGTAGCTCACTCTATCTTCTATGCTCCGATGTATGCCGCAATCGAAAATGGATACTTTGAAGACGAAGGAATTGAGCTAACTACAGTCACTGGTTTTGGAGCCGACAAAACAATGACCGCAGTCATCTCCGGCGAAGCGGATATTGGCTTCATGGGCTCCGAAGCATCCATCTATACTTACAATGAAGGGGCAACTGATTATGTAGTTAACTTCGCACAGTTAACACAGCGTGCCGGAAACTTTCTTGTTGCAAGAGAAGAAATGGATGATTTTCAATGGACAGATTTAAAAGGGAAAAATGTCCTTGGCGGTCGAAAAGGCGGCGTACATATATCAATGTAAATTATGAGACGATTGTGATTTTGTGTAATTGGGTGGATGAATTGAATAGTGCGAAGAAAAAATAAAAAGAAAAGAGAGGGGCCTCGGCACCCTCTCTCGATCACAGGCTTCTCAAGTATCTGTAATCTGATCACTGATTGATACTATATGGTATTTTCAGCAAAAATGCAACAGAAAATTATTAAGCTACCTGTGGATAGTCAATAACAGCAATTTCCTGCATCAGTTTCTTTGCCATATTTACAATCGTTTCAAGTCGCTCAGCAACTTCGTCCGTATAATATTTTTCTCCACACTGCTCACATTCAAGGCATGGAACATTCTTAATTACAATAATGCAATTTTTATAATTTACGACGTGTGTTGTTGTACTATTTACGGTTGTACTGTTTTTGCAATACATACACATATCCATCACCTCTTTCTTCGAGTCTTTAAATCATCTTCAAATTTCTTTGTATCTGGATAATACGCTGTTATGATATATATATTTATATTATCACAACCTGCAACAATATGCAAAATCCGTCCATTTACATTATATCCAAAAATCAGGTTACTGTTCACAGGTAACCTGCAAACAGTAACGCATCTCGCCATTTAGAATCGTCTGCGACGATGGGCGAGATGCATTCAGGCCAAAACGTGCATCCTCCATGCCAATCAGCGGAGTGATTGACACGGGAGTGAACAGTAACAAAATCAGACAGCTTGGATCAGGAAAATCATCTGGATAATCTTCTATGATTTCACCGGTTGCAATTCCATTTTTTACATCGGCACGACTGATATCTCTTTCCTGCATTCGTTGTAAACAATGCTGTGTCCAGAGAATTTTTGATTCAGCACACAATTTTTGATATATTTCTAAATTCATTCGTTCCCTCCTTAACATTGTTGTAATCTATAAATATTATACATCAGTTTTTGCTCATATAATACCTAAATCTAGTTTACAGGTGTCTAATTTTCTACTATGATAATTACATGATTATTTGAGGTGGTAAATTTCGTTGCAACCACGCACCCTATGGGTTAAAAGAGATGCAGGAGCCGCGACGCCTGCCAAATAATCTCTTTCATCTATAAATGCTCTGTTCCAAATGGATAGGGCTTTTTATTTTGCAATAAAATGTACTCTTTCTTTCAATTCATCACTAAATTCTTCCAGATCTTCCATAGTAATCGCACCTTCATTCAACAATGAGACAACATTGTAGATACAGTTGGAACGGCTCATTCTTAACTGTACACCTGTATCTTTTTTATCATTCCGTATTCGCTCTTCCAAAGCCCAGAATTTTTCAGAAGGTCTTCCATCGCCATTTAATAAATCAATATATTCTTTATTCAACTTATCCATATAGGCTTCTTGCCAATCGGCTACCTTTTCTCTGAACAATGCCCAGTCTTTTTTCGTAAATCCATATTCTGACATATTTATAATTCTCCTTCGATTGTAAAAGAAATCTTGATGTATTTTATTATCTGCCATATCTGGCAGTATTCAAGCAGGGGTATCCAAAGGGGCGGCACTCCCCTTGGCACACGATTTTCCAACAGGAAAGTCTAGTGTGTTATACCTTTATGAAATTGTGGCTGCCGGGAAGAAATTCTGTATTCTTCCGATTATCTTCAATTCCCGGCATTCTGTGCTGAAAGGTACGCCGTAATGGAGTCACCTGAAAGGACAGAACTGAGTCTGAATATTAGCATGACAATGCGGTTATTCAGACGATTTAGAATTATAAACCACAAGCAGCCTGTATGCTTTATCACACGCAGGCTGCTTAATCAAATTCATTATAGCTGATGATAAATCGGTTTCATTTTGTCAAAAGTACAAAACTCTTTAAATCCCAGTGTTTTTAATTCCTGTTTTGTCTCATCAATAAATGCTCCCAGATGTTCGGGCTTGTGACTGTCGCTTCCGATGGTGATTATAGTTCCACCTAACTCCCTATATAATTTCAAAATATCTCTTGATGGGGTAAGATCAGACAAACCATATCTGTGACTGGAAGTATTTACCTCAATTCCTTTCCCATCAGTAATTACTGTCTTTAAAATTTCAGTAAGTATCGGCTTTAATTTTTCAAATGGATAAGTGCCTGCTTTGTCATATCGGGTGATTAAATCCATGTGTCCCAAAACACTGTAATTATGATAGTGCTGAACCAGATATAGTAATTCCTCATAATATCGTTCATTATATTCTTTCTGTGTCCTGCCACGTTGAAAATCCTGTGTCCAGAACTCTTTATCCTCCACTTCATGAACCGATAGAATGATAAAATCAAATGGAAATCTTGCAAACAGCTTTTCATATTTTTCAATCGTGTGTGCCTGCATACCAAATTCCAACCCTAATTTCAGTTCAATCTTATCATCATACAATGCCCGCATTTCTTTAAATGTTTCGTAATAAGTCGGATAATGAACGTTTGCCAATGGCATTTCCGCTGGTTCACCGGAACCACCTTTGCGATAGATCATTTCTCCCGGTTCGTCCCAGTCTTTTTTTATGCCATAATCAACATGGTCAGTAAAGCAGATCTCATCTAATCCCATTGCAATAGCAGCTTGTATTACTTTCTCCATAGCATAATCAGAATCATCACTGAACTCTGTATGAATGTGATAATCAGCTCTCATAATGTACCTTCCTTTCCAACAGCTCGTGCATATACACCATCAATACAAGCAAAATCAACAAATATAATGGCAATAACCGAATAGATATGTGATTTGCAATTAAGCCAAATAATGGAGGCATCAGACACGTTCCAATATAGGCACTTGCCATCTGTACCCCTATAATTGCCTGGGAGCGTTCTGCCCCAAAATGCTCCGGCGTGGAATGAATAATGCAGGGATATACAGGTGCACAGCCTAAGCCAATCAACGAAAATCCGATTAGCGAAACAACCTGCCCAAACGGAAGAATCATTACGATAATGCCTGTCAGAATAATTGCCTGTCCCATACGGATCATCTGCCTGTCTTTCAGTTTCATGGCAATAAATCCATTGATTCCACGCCCAACGGTAATACCAATGCAAAACATACTAGCAAAAGAAGCTGCCGTCTTAGCGTCTACATCTTTCGCCAAATTCAAATAGCTGCTTGCCCAAAGCATAGTTGTCTGTTCTACAGCACAATAGCAAAAGAAGCAGATCATGATTGCTTTTGCACCCGGAATTGCAAGAATTTCTTTCAACGACAGTGCCTTTCCAGTAGTTGTTTCATCTGATAAAGTATTTTGTTTTTTCCATTTCGGGAGACTGAATACCAGAACCGCCGTAAGCACAATCTGCAATACAGAAATAATCCGATATCCTGTATTCCATGTAGCACCACCAGTAAGTGCAGCACCCATAATGTATGGTCCAAGTGTCGCACCGATTCCCCACATACAATGCAGCCAGCTCATATGTTTACTGGCATAATGCAATGCAACATAGTTATTTAAAGAAGCGTCCACACTGCCGGCACCAAGACCATAAGGGATTGCCCACAAACATAATAAAATAAAACTATGGCTGATAGAAAAGCCCCACAGAGCAAATGCTGTAATCCCAACACTTACCGCCGTTACCTTACCAGTCCCAAACTTCCTTGTAAGACGGTCACTTTGCAAGCTGGAAATGATGGTTCCAAATGCAATAATCATGGAAATTGCCCCTGCATAAGACACTGGAACCTGAAATTCCGGATACATATTTGGCCATGCCGCACCAAGTAGGGCATCTGGAAGCCCAAGACTGATAAATGAAAGATAAATAATACCTAATAATATACTCATTTTTCATTCTCCTGTTTTCTTTTTTTATTAATATGATATAATTATATCGTCGTATTTGCTGAATTTCAATCTTGAAATCGCCAGATGCTACAATAAAACAGACAAATCAGGAGATAAGATATGGCTTTACAAAAATGCGGTTTAAACAGAAACAGTAAAAACAAAGAACTCCAGCCACATGGCTCATTGGAATTTCCATGTGCAGGATATGAATCAGCACACACAAATTCTATCGGTGATTTTATTCCCTGGCACTGGCATGAGGAATTTGAGATCATTCACATTGTCGAAGGCAGCATGAAACTTCAGGTATTATCCGAAGCATTCCTTGTTCACGCAGGAGAAACTGCTGTTATAAATGCAAATGCACTCCACTGTGCATCTGGAGAGCCTTATTGTAAACTTCAATCTCTTGTCTTTTCTCCGCTTTTAATCACTGGCAATGTCAATTCTGCATTTTCTTCCAGATATATTCAGCCCTTGATCTCATGCACACAGTTTTCGGGTATGGTATTAAAAAACAAAAAGACATTTGCAGCAAACAGTTTTTCAGCAGCATTTGAAGCATTGAAAAATGATGCCTTTGCCTATGAATTTACTGTTCGGGAACAGCTTAGTCATATTATGCTGACTATATACTCTGAATTGGAAACCCAACTGAATGAGCTGCATGTTCATCAAAATATAAGTTCTATTCGCGTAGCTACAATCTTATCTTTTATGGAGCAGCATTATCCAGAGAATATTACACTTTCCAATATTGCGGAAACAGTAAATATCAGTGAAAGAGAAACCCTTCGTTGTTTCAAAAAAATCACAGGAGAATCCCCTATCCAATATCTGTTGAAATACAGATTGATTCAAAGTGCATCTATGCTGACAGAATATCCAGATAAGAATATTTCTCTTGTTGCAGAGGAATGTGGTTTTGATTCGCCTGCATACTATGCAAAAAAATTTAAAGAATTTTACCTTTATTCGCCAAGTGAATACAGACAAATTCATCAAACTATATTTTAAGCATATAAAAAATGAGAAAACGACAGTTTACATCATCGTTTTCTCAATATCCTGTTTATATCTAATAATATCCCCTTGTTTCCCGCCAGCCCTTCACATACCATCTGATTACAACATACACCAGTTGTACGAATAACAATAGAAATAGCATATTGTTCGGCAATGCTGTCTTTATCCAATCTCCGAAATAGATTGCTATTGCCATGCTTATAAGTATCACCATTACAGTAATCATATCCCAACAGTATTTCTTATATAGCCCTGCAATCTTTATTCCGATAAATGCCAAAAGTATTCCCGCACCCACCAGACATCCACCACAAATCAATATTCTTAATCTCATCCATACCAACTGCCTTACTTCCGTCTAATTCTTTGTGGCATTGCAGAAGCATTTCTTTATTGATTAGATGATACAACGATGTGAACTCTGGTCTCGGCGAACTTGCCGATATTTCTGCTATTC
>NZ_CAKRDI010000022.1 GCF_934309415.1 uncultured Mediterraneibacter sp. | reverse complement strand
CCAAGGGAAAAGTCTACCCTTTTTTAGGCAAAAAATATTTTTTGTTTATCTATTGACATTTATTAGCTGGACTTTCTTCCGGGTATGACTGAACGGATACTTCTGTAATTTACCACCATGATATAGAGCTTTGGCTGAATTTTGTAAGCCGGATCCTTGCTTTGCTGCAGTCTGCAGAGCTTTTTATTCAGAACCTTTTTAATTATATATCGGAGATTCTCTCATGAAAATATAGAAACCATGATGAGAGTTGTACAGAGAGTATTGAAAACATACTCGGATAGTTTCATCATTATATCACCTATCTGTATAGAATAAAATATAACAATAGTAACATATAATACTAATAATATAGAAAAAGGCAAAAAAGTATAGATAAAATCTAATAAAAGAAACAAAAATACACAAAACTAATTATAAAAAACAACACAATGTGGTATGATTATATACAAAAAATAAGAAAAGATACTGGAAAAATAAGACAAAAAGCACAGAAACAGTAAAACGATGCCTGATATAGACCATGCCAAAATTGGCGGTTACGGTATCCTGTCAACGTTACTGTTCACGGCATAGCTGCAAACAGTAATGTATCTCGTCATTTAAAATCGCCTTTGGCGATGGACGAGATACATTCAAGACAATATGTGCATCCTCCATGTCAATCAGCGGAGTGATTGACATAGGAGTGAACAGTAACCTGTCAACAACATAACAGGAAACGGAGGAAAAAACGATGTTGGAGAAAGTAGATTTAACCAAAAAGATGTCCAAAGAAGAATATAAAACAAAGATGCCGACACTGGAAGCAAAACTGGGTGCACTGCAGCGGGAATGTAAGCGACTTGGGATTCCTGTTATGATCGTGTTTGAAGGCTACGGAGCGGCAGGAAAGGGCGGCAGGATCGGACGGCTGATCCAGAGCATGGATCCACGCGGATTCCAGGTCTATCCGATCAAAAATGAAACAGAGGAAGAGCGAATGCATCCCTTCCTGTGGCGCTTCTGGACGAAAACACCGGAAAAAGGGAAAATTGCAATCTTTGACGGAAGCTGGTACCGGAGAGTCCTGATCGACCGGTTTGAAAAACGAACCAAAGAAAAAGAAATTCCGGCGGCATTTCGTTCCATCAATGCATTTGAAGAACAACTGACAGAAGATGGAACAGTGATCATCAAACTGTTTCTCGACATCAATCAGAAAGAACAAAAGAAACGATTTGACAGTCTGTCCAGTAAGAAAGAGACTGCCTGGAGAGTGTCTCAGGGAGATCGTGAGCGTAACGCAAAGTTTGCTGAATACACGGCCATGATGGAAGAGATGCTTTTCCAGACCGATACAGAATATGCTCCGTGGAAGATCGTAGAGGCTATGGACTGCAGATTTGCAACGGTGAAGATCTATACGATCGTAGTCTGTGCACTGGAAGAGGCAGTGAAGCGGGAAGAAAAGAAACTAAATGCAAATGAACAGAACGAAATCAGCCAAAATGAAAGGGAATCAAAAAATACAGATCTTTCAAATGATAAAGTGACACAGGATATTTTAAAAGAATTACAGGTATCTACGTTATCAAAAGTTGATCTGTCTTTAAAATATGACAAACCAGAATATGAGAAGAAATTAAAGAAACTGCAGAAACGGATTGACGAGCTTCACGGGGAAATCTATCGCAAACGAATCCCGGTGGTACTTGCATTTGAAGGCTGGGATGCAGGCGGCAAAGGCGGTGCCATCAAGCGTCTTACTGCAAAGATGGACCCGAGAGGTTTTGTCGTAAATCCAACAGCATCACCAAACGACATTGAAAAAGCGCATCATTATCTGTGGAGATTCTGGAAGAACATGCCGAAAGACGGACATGTGGCGATCTTTGACCGCACCTGGTATGGAAGGGTTATGGTAGAGAGAATCGAAGGATTCTGTACAGAAGCGGAATGGAAGAGGGCTTACAAAGAAATCAACCAGATGGAACGTGACCTGTATGATGCAGGAGCCGTGATCCTGAAATTCTGGATGCAGATCGACAAGGACGAGCAGGAACGCCGGTTTAAAGAGAGACAGCAGAACCCGGAAAAACAGTGGAAGATCACAGAGGAAGACTGGAGAAACAGAGAAAAATGGGATCAGTACGAAGAAGCAGTTAATGAGATGCTGATCCGCACTTCCACAGAGTATGCTCCATGGATCATTGTAGAAGGAAACAATAAATACTATGCGCGAATCAAAGTCTTGGAGACAGTTGTCAAGGCTCTGGAACATGCCTTGAAAAAAGACTGAGGGTGCGGAGTGATTGACATGGGAGTGAACAGTAACAGACTGAGTACAGGATAAAAGAAAAAATAAAAAAAGAAACAAAAAAATAAAGGAAACAGAAAGGTTTTGTCGAATATAAAAAATAGAGTATTCTTTAGCTGCCGGTTACGGAGACCGTGACCGGTACGATTCTTTAAGTGGAGGCAGACATGTACTATTCAGAAGAACTGATAGAAGAAGTAAGATCGAGAAATGATATAGTAGATGTGATATCCGGTTACGTCCGGCTTCAGAAGAAAGGAAGTTCCTATTTTGGACTTTGTCCTTTCCATAATGAAAAATCACCATCCTTTTCTGTGAGCAGACAGAAGCAGATGTACTATTGTTTCGGCTGTGGAGCCGGAGGCAATGTATTTACATTTTTAATGGAGTATGAGAATTTTTCATTTGTAGAGGCAGTCAAGTATCTTGCAGACAGAGCAGGGATCGAACTTCCGGAGATGGAGTACTCGAAAGAAGCAAAGGCGAAAGCAGATCTGAAGGCAACGATCCTTGAGATGAATAAGCTTGCAGCCAAGTATTTTTATGTACAGCTGAAATCTGAACGGGGAGCACAGGCGTATCGCTATCTGAAGGACAGGGAACTTTCGGATGAGACGATCACAGCATTTGGTCTGGGCTATTCGAATAAATACAGTGATGACCTGTATAAATATCTGAGGGAAAAGGGATACAGTGAAGATCTCATCCGGCAGGCAGGTCTGGTGAATACAGATGAACGGCAGGGCGTTTATGACAAATTCTGGAACAGAGTCATGTTCCCGATCATGGATGTGAACAACCGCGTGATTGGCTTTGGCGGTCGTGTCATGGGTGACGGAAAGCCAAAATATCTGAACTCACCGGAGACAGTCGTATTTGACAAGAGCCGGAATCTGTACGGACTGAACCGTGCGAGAACTTCCAGAAAGCCGTATTTCCTTCTGTGTGAAGGCTACATGGATGTAATCTCACTGCACCAGGCAGGATTCACGAACGCAGTTGCATCACTGGGAACAGCACTCACTTCCGGACATGCATCGCTGATCAAGCGGTATGTGAAAGAAGTGTATCTGACCTATGACAGTGATGAGGCCGGTACAAGAGCAGCACTCCGTGCAGTTCCGATTTTGAGGGAAGCTGGCGTTTCCGCAAAAGTAGTCCGAATGGATCCATATAAAGACCCGGATGAATTCATCAAGAACCTGGGTGCAGAAGAATATGAGAAGCGGATTCACGCGGCGAGAAACGGGTTTATGTTCAGTCTCGAGATGCTGGAGAAAGAGTATGATATGAATTCACCGGAAGGAAAGACAGATTTCTTTCGGGAAGTATCCAGAAGATTACTTGAGTTTGAAGATGAACTGGAGCGGAATAATTATATTGAAGCTGTGGCGACTGCATACAGGATCAGTAAAGACAGTCTGGACAAGATGGTTGCAAAGACAGCGGTCAGTGCAGGAATGGCGCGTCCGGTCACAAGGCCGAAACGTGCGGAAGGCGGAGAGAAGAACCGGAAAGAGGACGGTAATCTTACCTCCCAGAAAGCATTGCTTACCTGGATGATCGATGATGACAGGCTGTATGATCAGATCAGCAGTTACATAAGCCCGGGAGATTTCACAGAGAGTCTTTACCGGACGGTGGCAGAACTTCTGTATGAGCAGAGAAAAGAAGGCTCACTGAATCCTGCCAAGATTCTGAATCATTTTACAGAAGAAGAAGACCACAGGGAAGCAGCCTCCCTGTTCAATACACGAATTAAAGAGCTGAAGACGAAAGACGAGCGTGAGCAGGCACTCAGAGAGACGATACTGAAAGTAAAGACTTCCAGCATCGACCATCAGACACGAAGCCTGGATCCGACGGATATGGCCGGATTACAGAGACTGATGGAGGAGAAGCGGAAGCTGGAGGATCTGCGTACACTGCATATTTCGATTCAATAAGGATAAAATAAAACAAGACAGACTGCGTTTCCTGCGCAGCGAAGGAAGGATGGACAGATGGACGATATTACACAGAAATTCATGGAGAGATTGAAAGAGCTGGTTGCGCTCGGAAAGAAGAAGAAAAGCATACTGGATGTTCAGGAGATCAATGATTTCTTTAATGATATGTCACTGAATGCAGATCAGATGGAGAAGGTATTTGATTACCTTGAGTCGAACAATATTGACGTTCTGAGAATCAGCGGAGATGTGGAAGAAGATGATGTGGATGTTGACATTGATGTCATTATGTCTGAAGAGGAAGATGTGGATGTAGAAAACATCGATCTGTCTGTTCCGGAAGGTGTCAGCATCGAAGACCCGGTTCGTATGTATCTGAAGGAGATTGGTAAGGTTCCGCTGCTGAGTGCAGAAAGAGAGATCGAACTGGCACAGAGAATGGAAGAAGGAGACGAGGAAGCGAAGAAAGAACTCGCAGAGGCGAACCTCCGTCTTGTTGTAAGTATTGCAAAACGTTATGTAGGAAGAGGGATGCTGTTCCTTGATTTGATCCAGGAAGGTAACCTTGGTCTGATCAAGGCAGTAGAGAAATTCGACTATACAAAGGGATATAAGTTCAGTACTTATGCTACATGGTGGATCCGTCAGGCGATCACAAGAGCCATTGCGGACCAGGCAAGAACGATTCGTATTCCGGTTCATATGGTGGAGACGATCAACAAGCTGATCCGTGTTTCCAGACAGCTCCTTCAGGAACTTGGAAGAGAGCCGCTTCCGGAAGAGATCGCAAAAGAGATGGATATGCCGGTAGAGCGTGTGCGTGAGATCCTGAAGATCTCACAGGAGCCTGTATCACTGGAGACACCGATCGGTGAAGAGGAAGACAGCCATCTGGGAGATTTCATTCAGGATGACAATGTTCCGGTACCGGCAGAGGCAGCAGCACAGACACTTCTGAAAGAACAGCTGGATGAAGTCCTTGATACACTGACAGAGAGAGAACAGAAAGTACTCCGCCTCCGTTTCGGAATGAATGACGGACGTGCCCGTACACTGGAAGAAGTAGGCCGTGAATTTGACGTTACAAGAGAACGTATCCGTCAGATCGAGGCAAAGGCACTCAGAAAGCTTCGTCACCCGAGCAGAAGCAGAAAGTTAAGGGATTATCTGGATTAATGATGGAATTATCAAAGAGACTACAGGCGGTCGCAGATCTTGTGACCGCCGATTGCAAATTAGCGGATATTGGAACGGATCACGGATATATACCGATTGCACTGGTGGAAAGAGGAAAGATCCCGGGGGCAATCGCCATGGATGTCAATCAGGGACCTCTGGAGCGTGCAGAAGAACATATCCGTGCATATCAGATGGAAGGACAGATTGAGACACGCCTGTCGAACGGATTTACTTCTCTGAAGAAAGGAGAAGTCCAGTCTGCAGTCATCGCAGGGATGGGAGGCGGTCTTGTGATCCGTATCCTGACGGATGGAAAAGAGATTGTGTCTGGTCTGCAGGAATGTATTTTACAGCCACAGTCCGAGATTGAAAAAGTGAGGGCCTTTCTTCTGAAAGAAGGCTTTTTGTTTTTAGAAGAGGATATGGTAGAAGAAGACGGGAAATACTACCCGATGATGAAAGTCAGACCTCCGAAGGCAGACACGCCCGGACAGGCAGGTGATGAATGGACAGCAGAGCAGTTAAAATATGGAAAATTACTTCTGGAAAAACAGCATCCGGTATTGAGAGAATATCTGGAACGGGAGATTCGCATCAAGCGTGAAATTCTTTCCGGGCTGGAGAAGAAAGATTCAGACCGGATCGCATTCCGGAAGAGAGAACTGACAGAAGAACTTGAAGATGCAGAGAAAGGGATGAATTATTATGCTGTGTAAAGAGATTATACAGGTAATTGAGGCAACTTATCCACGTACAGCAGCACTGGATTTTGACAATGTAGGACTGCTGGCAGGACGTTCAGACAAAGAAGTGCAGAGAGTGTATCTTGCGTTGGATGCGACAGATGGTGTGATTGAACGTGCGATTCAGGTAGGCGCAGATATGCTGATCACACATCATCCGTTGCTGTTTTCTCCTGTAAAGAAAGTCACAGATGAAGATTTTATCACACGCAGAATTGTCAAACTGATCCAGAATGACATTTCCTATTATGCAATGCATACGAATTATGATGTGCTTGGAATGGCAGATCTTGCGGGAAATGTGCTTGGATTGAAGGACAGTGTGGTTCTGGATGTTACTTCTACGGACGAGAATGGAAAAGAAGAAGGAATCGGTCGCATTGGAAATCTTGAAAAAGAGATGACACTGAAGGAATGTGGACTGGACGTAAAACATAAACTGAAACTGAACAGTCTGAAGATTTTCGGAGATATGGATCAGAAGATCAGACGTCTGGCGATCCTTCCGGGTTCCGGTAAATCCTGCATCTCTGCGGCACTGGAGAAGGGCGCAGATGTCCTTGTGACAGGCGATATCGGACATCATGACGGACTGGATGCCGTAGAGCAGGGACTTGCGATCATTGATGCAGGGCATTATGGTACCGAGTATATCTTCATTGATGACATGGAACGTTTTCTGAACAAGAAACTGCCGGTACTTGATGTGATGAAAGATCCGATCGAGCATCCGTTTGAAGTGATTTAAGAATGTTAGAATGAGGGGGCAAAATTATTTTGCCCCCATCTTCACATCTTTTATAAAAAACAAGTTATGAATACAGGAGGTGCAGCAGTATGGAAGAGCGTAGTTATAAAGTTACGATCGGAGATAAAACCAGGACTTACCCGGAGGGGACTTCTTACTATGAACTTGCACAGGAATTTCAGACGGAATATGAGCATCAGATCGTCCTGGCGATGGTGGATGCTCATCTTCTGCAGGAATTGCATAAGACGGTGGAGAAAGACTGTACGATACGTTTTATTACAACAGAGGATCCAATCGGTCATGATACTTACCGGCGCAGCCTCTGTTTTCTGTTTATGAAGGCAGTGCATGATATATCAGGACATGAGCCGTGGAAACGTGTGAGAATCCGTCTGCATTTCTCCATGGGAGCCGGATTCTACTGCACGATTGATGAGAAGAAACATCCGGATCAGGAATTTTTAGACCAGGTGACAGAAAGAATGCGGGAACTTGTGGAATTGAATCTTCCGATTAAAAAACGTACGGTAAATACGAATGAGGCAAGGGATCTGTTCCATAAATATGGCATGTATGATAAGGAACGGCTGTTTGAATACCGCAGGGTTTCCAAGGTGAATCTGTACAGCATCAATGAGTTTGAAGACTATTATTATGGCTATATGGTCCCGAAGACGGGATGCCTGAAATATTTCGCACTGTATCCGTATGATGAGGGTGTCGTGATCCAGATGCCGGAGAAGAAGGCCCCGGAAGCAGTGCCTGCATTTGATCCGAAACAGAAGCTCTTCCAGGTCAGAAAAGAGGCTGTGGAGTGGGGAGATCTTCAGGAAATCGACACAGTAGGTGCTCTGAATGACATGGTTACAAAATCCGATATGCGGGAAGTGGTTCTGGTACAGGAAGCGCATCAGGAGCGGAAGATCGGAGAGATTGCCAAGCAGATCGCAGACTGCCCGGATATTAAATTTGTTCTGATCGCAGGACCGTCTTCTTCTGGAAAGACAACATTCTCCCACAGACTTTCTATTCAGTTGAAAGTCAATGGATTACGGCCGCATCCGATCGCTGTAGACAATTATTTTGTAGACAGAGAGCATACACCAAAAGATGCAAACGGAAATTATGATTTTGAGTGTATCGAAGCCATTGACATTGAGAAGTTCAATGAGGATATGGATGCACTGCTTTGCGGGGAAGAAGTTTATCTTCCCATCTTTGATTTTAAGTCGGGAAAGCGTTCTTATGACAATCGACCGAAGAAGCTGGGAGAGCACGATATTCTTGTCATTGAAGGAATCCACTGCCTGAATCCGAAGCTGACAGAGACGCTCTGTGATGAAAATAAATTTAAGATCTATATCAGTGCGCTGACTCAGCTCAATGTAGATGAGCACAACCGGATTCCATCTACAGATGGACGCCTGATCCGCAGACTGGTCAGAGATGCAAGGACAAGAGGAGCCTCCGCTACACGGACGATTGATATGTGGCCGTCTGTGCGAAGAGGAGAGGAACGGAATATCTTCCCGTATCAGGAAGAGGCAGATGTAATGTTTAATTCCTCCCTGAGCTATGAGCTGGCAGTTCTGAAACAGTATGTAGAACCGCTCTTATTCGGCGTAGACCGGGATTCAGAAGAGTATCTGGAAGCAAAACGCCTGCTGAAATTCTTCGATTACTTTGTGGGAATCGGAAGCGAATATGTGCCGACGAATTCACTGTTGAGAGAGTTTATCGGCGGTGGATGCTTTAATGTGTAAGGCAGATAATAACAGTAGAAAAATAGTTAAATTAAAACAGGAGAGTTTGAGTGATTTTATTACTCAGACTCTCCTGTTTTTCATATACTATGCGGACTGTTGCATAGATTAGCACGCGTGTGAGGATTACTCTGTTTGCGATATTCTGACCTATTTTGACTTCACTTCACGCCACAGTTCATTATACAACGCTTCATTCTTATCTCCAAGGAAGTTGAATGTCTCGCAGTTTGTAAGCTGGCTTACATCCGGGAAGGCAACGGTACTGTTACGCATGGCTGGATCTTCGATTAATTCGCGTCCAGCAGTATTTGGAATGGAATAAGTAATGTATTCGAAGTTCATCTTGGCAATTTCCGGCTTACACAGGAAATTGATGAATGCTTCCGCATTTTCTTTGTTTTTTGCATTCTTCGGAATGACCCAGGAATCAATCCAGAGGTTTGTTCCCTCTTTTGGAATCGCATATTCCAGATCCGGATTTTCTTCCTGGCAGTAAAGTGCTTCACCGGAATAAATAACGCCGAGTGCTGCTTCATTTCCAATCATCTTGTCACGCACCTGATCGATGACATAAGCCTGAACCAGAGGTTTCTGTTCAATCAGAAGATTCTTTGCAGCCTGTAATTCATCCAGATCAGTGGAATTCAGTGAATATCCGAGATATTTCAGCGCTACTGCAAATGCATCACGGACACTGTCCTGCATGAGGATACTGTCTTTGTACTTCTCATCCCAGAGGATTCCCCAGCTGTCTACCGGCTCATCTACCATGGATTTATTATATAAAATTCCGACAGTTCCCCAGAGATATGGGACGGAATACTTGTTTTCCGGGTCGAATCCCTGTGACATCTTCATATAAGTATCGTCAATATATTTCAGATTCGGAATGTTGTCATAATTAATCTCTGCAAGAAGATCATTGTCGATCATGCGCTGGATCATATAGTCTGACGGGCAGACAACATCGTAAGCGATAGCTCCGGACTGAATCTTTGGATACATGATCTCATTTGTTTCATATTCTTCATACACTACATCGATCCCGGTTTCTTCCTCGAACAGATCAATGACATCCGGGTCAATGTATTCTCCCCAGTTGTAAACGATGACCTGTCCGTTACCGGAGACTGCATCTTTTCTCATGTAGACGAATCCACCAAGGATGATCAGGACAACCATCATAACCGGTACAAGCCGCTGGAAGCAGAAACGACCGATCTTTGAAGCCCGGCTGACTTTCCGACGTTTCACCTTTTTCTTGTCTGCAGGCGACATGTTGACCAGGATCAGAAGGAGCAGCACAGTCAGGAACATAATGGTTGACAGCGCATACATTTCAGGTTTGATTCCCTTGCGGACTTCACTGTAGATCTTTGTGGAAAGTGTATCCACACCAGGCCCTTTTGTGAAGTGGGTGATTACAAAATCATCCAGTGACATCGTAAATGCAAGCAGGAATCCGGAGAAGATTCCCGGCATGATATCCGGAAGTACAACCTTATAAAATGCATACAGCGGTGTAGCTCCAAGATCCAGCGCAGCCTCATAGGTGCGGCGGTTGGTCTGCTTGAGTTTTGGCAGGACACTTAGGATGACATAAGGAATATTAAATGTAATATGTGCCAGCAAAATGGTGTTAAAACTTAAGGTAAAGCGGAATGCAATGAACAGAAGCATCATAGAGACTCCGGTTACGATATCGGCATTCAGCATCGGGATGTTTGTGATTCCCATAAATAATGTACGCATACGGGCACTCATCGCCTGCATGCCAAGTGCGGCAGCAGTACCGATCAGTGTGGCGATCAGCGCAGAAAGCAGTGCGATGATCAGAGTCGTGTAAAGCGCACTCATAATCTCATCGTTCTGGAACAGGGAGATGTACCATTTTCCGGTAAATCCTCCCCATCTGGAACGCGTTTTTGTATTGTTGAAAGACAGGACCATCAAAGTCAGGATCGGTGCATATAAGATCACACAGATCAGGACCAGATAAATTCGTTTTGCAGTATTCTTGATCAAAATGTAGTTCCCTCCCCGTCTTTGTCATATTTGGCGATCAGAGCCATGCTGGCGATGATAAAGATCATCAGCACCAGGGAGAGGCCGGAACCGGTGTGCCAGTTACTTCCCTGCTTGAATTCCTGCTCGATGACATTTCCGATCAGCAGAATCTTGCTTCCGCCGAGAAGATCGGAGATAACGAATGTAGTCAGCGCAGGAACAAAGACCATCGTAATACCGCTGATCACTCCCGGGACACTTAAAGGGAGGATGATGCGGATAAATGTCTGCACTCCATTGGCTCCCAGATCTCTGGCAGCGTACAGGACATCCCGGTCGATCTTGGCCAGTACATTGTAGATCGGAAGGATCATAAATGGCAGGAAGTTGTATACCATACCAAGTACGATGGCTCCCGGTGTATTGATCAGTGACTGCTGCGGCAGGTGGAAGAAACTTAACACATTGTTGATCACACCGTTTTTCTCCAGCAGTGTCTGCCATGCAAGCGTTCTTAACAGGAAGTTCATCCACATCGGCAGAATAAAGATCAGTACGATAAAGCTGGTCTGATTTACATTTTTCTCTGAAAGGATCATCGCAAGCGGGTAAGCAAGGATCAGGCAGATCAGCGTGCTGATGAACGCAAGCAGAAGTGCCAGTCCCAGTGCTTTCAGATTCTCCTGTGATGTCATCATGGCCAGATTGGACAGGGTGAAATTTCCTTCCTTATCTGTCAGACCATAATAGAAGATCATCAGAAGCGGGATGATCACAAACGATACAGCCCAGAAGAGATATGGACCTGCAAGTAATTTCCTAGTTTTCAATGGCAGGGGCCTCCTCATCTTCAGATTCTGGTTTCTTCATGATCTGGATGTCAAATGGATCGACTTTCACACCGACTTCTGTTCCTACCGGGAACATATCTGTGCTGTGTACCAGAAGTTCATAGTTATTGGCATGGACTTCCATCTCATAATGCACACCCTTGAAGATCAGGTTTGTAACCACGCCGTTGATCACACCTTCTCCCGGTTTTACAAGGTCGATATCCTCCGGACGAATGACGGCATCCACCGGACGGTTCCTTCCAAATCCAACGTCCACACAGTTCCAGACGGCACCGAGCATTTTTACCACTTTGTCTTCGATCATGGTGGCAGGAAGAATGTTACTGTCTCCGATAAAGTCTGCAACGAAAGCATTCTGCGGCTCATTGTAAATATCTTCCGGTGTACCAATCTGCTGGATATAACCCTGGTTCATGACGACGATCGTGTCGGACATCGTCAGAGCTTCCTCCTGATCGTGGGTAACATAGACAAATGTAATGCCAAGTTCATTTTTCAGGCGAATCAGTTCGTACTGCATATCCTGACGAAGCTTTAAATCCAGAGCACCGAGAGGCTCATCCAGAAGCAGTACTTTTGGCTCATTTACGATGGCGCGGGCGATGGCGATACGCTGCTGCTGACCACCACTGAGGGAGTCAGGCATACGGTCGCCGTATCCTTCCAGATTCACCAGTTTTAAAGCATAGTGGATCTTGTCACGGATATAGCCTTTGGATTTCCCCTTGATCTTCAGACCAAACGCGATGTTCTCTGCAATGGACATGTGAGAGAAGAGGGCGTATTTCTGGAATACCGTATTTAACTGGCGCTGGTTTGGCGGCAGTTTGTTGATATTTTTCCCGTCAAAAATAATATCTCCGGAATCCGGTGTCTCGAATCCGCCGAGGATTCGAAGGAGCGTTGTCTTTCCACATCCACTTGGACCAAGCAGTGTGAGGAATTCATTCTCACGGATATAAAGGTTGAGTTTGTCGAGAATCACGTTCTCGTCATAAGATTTTGTAATATCTATGATATCGATCAGTTTATTGGACATCGTTCTCCTCCGTATATACCTTTTTAATATTCTCAAGCTTTGAGACTGCGTTGCGAAGAAGCAGATCTGCCAGTGTGATGGCAACCATGGATTCTACAACGACGACTGCACGCGGAACGATGATCGGATCATGACGTCCCTGAATGGAAATCTCTGTTTCCTCACCGGCTTCGTTCACCGTGTGCTGTGCACGTGCGATGGAAGGGGTTGGCTTTACAGCTGCTCTTAAGATCAGTTCAGAACCATCGCTCATGCCGCCCAGTGTTCCACCGGAATGGTTAGTCTCTTTACAGATGGTGTCCTGATGGAGCACGAACGGATCATTGTTTGTGCTTCCTACAGACTGCGCTGCAGCAAATCCATCTCCGATCTCAACACCCTTTACGGCTCCGATGGACATGATCGCCTGTGCCAGCAGTGCATCCAGTTTCTCAAAGACCGGTTCACCGAGTCCCACCGGAAGTCCGTTGGCTCTGCACTCGATCAGGCCACCGCAGGAATCAGATGTTTCCATCAGAGAAGAAAGATAGGCGCTGACTTCTTCTGCCGCTTTTGCATTTGGCATATAGAGTCGGTTGTTCTCAATCTCGCTGAAATCATAATCCTGTTCCTCGATGATATGAGGACCGATGGCTTTTGTATAAGCTTTCACAGAGATGCCCAGTTCTTTCAATAATAAAGAGGCAACAGCTCCGGCTGCCACACGTCCGATGGTCTCACGGCCGGAAGAACGTCCGCCGCCACGGTAATCGCGGAAACCGTATTTCTCATGGAAACAGTAGTCTGCGTGTCCCGGACGAAATGTAGTGGCGATCGTGCCATAATCGCGGGAGCGCTGATCCTGATTCCGGACGATCAGGGAGATCGGTGTACCGGTTGTCTTTCCCTCAAATACTCCGGAGAGAATCTCAACTGTGTCAGACTCGTTTCTCTTTGTTGTAAATTTACTCTGTCCAGGTTTTCTACGGTCAAGAAATGCCTGAATATCCGGTTCGCTTAACGGGATACCGGCAGGACATCCGTCGATCACGACACCGACACCGGGACCGTGTGATTCGCCCCAGGTTGTCACCTGAAATAATGTACCAAATGATGATCCGCTCATATATGTTAAACTCCTTTCTTATCAGTCGGTTAATTCATTAATAAAGGCTTCTTTCCGTATCAGTTACTGTTCACAGCATAGCTGTAAACAGTAACGTATCTCGCCATTTAGAATCGCCTTTGGCGATGGGCGAGATACATTCAAGACAATACGTGCATCCTCCATGCCAATCAGCGGAGTGATTGACATGGGAGTGAACAGTAATCCGTATCATACCCTCAGCAGAAGCAGGGTTTTATACCTGCTCCACACTGAGGGTACAGCTACATTATATAAGAAGATACTTCGGTGTGCAAGAAATTTGTTATGAACAGTAACTTATGAACAACAATAGTTAAGATTTAATGAAGTTTTGACGAAGGCAAAAGAAGGACTGTACTTTTAATAAATTTCGTAATATAATGTTGAAATGGAGACTGAGAAAACGATGAAAGGATAGATTATGTGCAAAAAATCAACAGATTCTGAAGCGCTTACTCAGGAAGAATCCGTAATAAGAGAAAAGATACAAGATAGAGAAGATGAGGGTGAGTTGGATAGTATGCCTGCAAAAACAGTAAGGAAAAAGAGAAGAAACTACAGAAAAAGAAAAAATGCAAGGAAGTCGATGGGAAAGACACCATGGATCATTGCGGGAGCAGTGGTTGTCGCGCTGGTCGTGATTTATTTTCTGATTTCGCTGTTCTTTATTAATCATTTCTATATTAATACGCAGATCAACGGAAAAAGCTTTTCCGGCAAGACAGTGGAAGCGGTTGAAAAGTACATAAAAAGTCAGGTGGACGGATATGAACTTACAATCGAGGAACAGAACAACGAGACAGATGTAATCAAGGGAAGCGATATCTCTCTGACTTATAAAGAGAATGACGATATCGCCAAAGCTCTGAAAAGTCAGAACCCACTGGCATGGCCGAAATCACTGTTCTCAAAGAGTTCCGCAGATGTAACAGTGGATGTAGGATATGACACAGATGCACTGAGCCAGAAGATCCAGTCTTTAAAGGCAGTCACAGAAGAACAGACAGATCCGGTGTCTGCGTATCCGAAATACGATGGAAATTCTTTTGTAGTAGAACCGGAAGTAAATGGTACAAAAGTAGACATGGATGTACTGAGTGAGAAGATCACACAGTGCATTACAGAGTTCCAGACAAAACTGAATATGTTTGATACCGGATGCTATGTCTTGCCGAAATATACATCAGAGTCAGAAGAAGTGCAGAAAGCCTGCAATACAATGAATGAATATCTGAAGGCAAGTATTACATACACAATGACGGATAAGAATGTGGTTGTAGATAAAGAGCTGATCTCAGGCTGGCTGTCCTACAACGATGACATGGAAGTTACATTTGATGAGTCTAAAGTAAAAGAGTGGCTTAGAGAATTCGGAAAGACTTATGACACAGTCGGAAAGACAAGAAGCATTACGACACCGGACGGAAAGACAGTGGATGTCTCCGGCGGTACATACGGATGGTCTGTAGATGAAGCATCCGAGCTGACAGCACTGGTTGACAGCATCAAGAAAGGTGAGACCGTTGAGAAAGAACCTGCTTATGAGCAGACCGCAGCAACTCATGGCGCACAGGACTGGGGTACTACTTATGCAGAAGTAGACATCAGTGCACAGCATATGTGGTATATCGTAGACGGTTCTGTGAAGATGAGTACAGATGTCGTTACAGGAAAACCAACACCGGACAGAGAGACACCGACCGGCGTATATTCCATCCTGGAGCTGAAGCGTGACAAGACACTGGTTGGAGAGAAAGATCCGACAACTGGAAAACCAATCTATGAGACACCGGTATCTTACTGGATGCGTGTGACATGGACCGGAGTCGGCTTCCACGATGCGACCTGGCAGTCTTCTTTTGGAGGCACAAGATATAAAGATGGATACGGATCTCACGGATGTATCAATATGTCACTGGATGATGCAGCAAACCTGTATGGTATGCTGAGTGTCGGAACACCGGTTATCATCCATAATTAAAATAACAGAATTGAGGTTAATAAATGTACGAACTATTGAAAAAGGACGGACGTGCGAAGCGTGGCCGTCTGACAACAGTCCACGGAGTGATCGAAACTCCGGTATTTATGAACGTGGGAACAGCAGCTGCCATCAAAGGCGCTGTTTCTACCGATGATTTAAGACAGATCAAAACTCAGGTAGAGTTATCTAATACTTATCATCTGCACGTAAGACCGGGAGATGAAGTAGTAAAGAAACTTGGAGGCCTGCATAAATTTATGAACTGGGACAAACCGATCCTGACCGATTCCGGCGGATTCCAGGTATTCTCCCTGGCATCTTTGAGAAAGATCAAGGAAGAAGGGGTTCATTTCAATTCTCATATTGATGGACATAAGATTTTCATGGGACCGGAGCAGAGCATGCAGATCCAGTCCAATCTTGCCTCAACGATTGCGATGGCATTTGATGAGTGCCCGTCCAGTGTGGCAGACCGAACTTATATGGCGAATTCTGTTGCAAGAACAACCCGCTGGCTGAAACGCTGTAAAGATGAGATGGCAAGACTGAATTCTCTGCCGGATACGATCAACCCGAACCAGCTTCTGTTTGGAATCAACCAGGGCGGTGTTTATGAGGATATCCGTGTCGAACATGCACAGCAGATCTCAGAACTGGATCTGGATGGCTATGCGGTGGGTGGACTTGCTGTCGGTGAGACTCATGAGGAAATGTATCGAATCCTTGATGAAGTCGTTCCGCATCTGCCGGAGAACAAACCGACTTACCTGATGGGCGTTGGTACCCCGGCGAACATTCTGGAAGCAGTCGACCGTGGCGTGGATTTCTTTGACTGTGTATATCCGTCCAGAAACGGAAGACACGGACATGTGTATACAAATCATGGAAAGATGAATCTGTTTAATGCAAAATACGAGCTGGATGACCGTCCGATCGAAGAAGGATGTAACTGTCCGGCCTGCAGAAGCTACAGCCGTGCTTATATCCGTCATCTGCTGAAAGCCAAAGAGATGCTCGGAATGAGACTTTGCGTACTACATAACCTGTATTTCTACAATACAATGATGGAAGAGATCCGGGATGCCATCGATGCAGGAGAGTTCCAGGCTTATAAGAAGAGAAAACTTGAGGGGATGAGTTAGTGATCACACTCTAGCTAATCACTTTGCTGATTAGCTATGAGGATGCACGTTTTGGCCTGAATGTATCTCGCCCATCGCCGTAGGCGATTCTAAATGGCGAGATACGTTACTGTTTGCAGGTTACCTGTGAACAGTAACACAAAAATAAAAGAGAAATGATAAAAAATACTTGAAGTATTGTATGAAGTTGTATACAATAGATATATTGCTTGTAAAAAGTAGAGTAGTTAGGAGGAAGACGAAATGCAGCAGATTGGATTAATCCTGTTTTATGTTGTGATCCTTGGTGGTATGTGGTTCCTGCTTATGCGTCCACAGAAAAAGGAGCAGAAGAGAGTTCAGGCTATGCTCGCTGATATGGAGATTGGTGACACAGTACTGACAACAAGTGGATTTTACGGTGTAATCATCGACATCACAGATGATGATGTAATCGTAGAGTTCGGTAATAACAAGAACTGTAGAATCCCGATGCAGAAGGCAGCAATCACTCAGATTGAGAAGCCAGGCGCAGAGGCATAAGAAAATGGTGAATGAAGGACTGGAAGGTTGAGATGACTTTCCGGTTCTTTTTTTGTATATTAGGAAAGTGCTCTTTCCTAATATACAAAAACGCTCCGCGAGGATGCGCACTGCGGCGTACAAGGAAGATGTCGCAAGCGACCGCCGCAGGCGCTAGAATGTGCCAAGGCACATTCTTTGTTCTTTTCCTCTGAAAATCCACGTATTCCTAAGCTTTTGTCTATTTATTTTATACTCCAAAAGAATCCCATTTATTGTTTATAAGATAAAAAAATAACAGAGTACGCTCTAATTTTGCCCGAAACACTTGAAACACGCGCAAAAATGCTGTATGATTACAAATAGTATTTTTACATTTGGAAGGATGAGTGAAAGATGAATATGAATATTGGAGTTATCAAGGGAGATGGAATCGGACCGGAGATCGTTGATGAGGCAATGAAGGTCCTTGATCAGATTGCAAAAGTTTACGGACATTCTATTTCTTATACACAGCTTCTTATGGGTGGAGCTTCAATTGATGTAAACGGAGTGCCGCTGACAGATGAGACACTTCAGGCAGCAAAAGACAGTGATGCAGTTCTGATGGGATCCATCGGCGGAGATGCAAAGACATCCCTATGGTACAAACTGGAACCATCCAAACGTCCGGAGGCAGGACTCTTACAGCTCAGAAAAGGACTGAACCTTTTCGCTAACTTAAGACCGGCAGTTCTTTACGAAGAACTCAAAGGCGCATGCCCACTGAAGAAAGAGATCGCAGACAGAGGATTCGATCTTATGATCATGCGTGAGCTGACAGGCGGACTGTATTTCGGAAAGAGAAGTACAGAAGAAGTAGACGGAGTTCTGACTGCAAGAGATGAACTTACATATAATGAAAACGAGATTCGCAGAATTGCAAAACGTGGTTTTGACATTGCAATGAAGAGAAATAAAAAGGTAACAAGTGTTGATAAAGCAAATGTACTTGATTCTTCCAGACTCTGGAGAAAGATTGTAGAAGAAGTAGCAGCAGACTATCCGGAAGTAACTCTGGAGCACATGCTCGTAGACAACTGTGCAATGCAGCTTGTCAAAGATCCGGCTCAGTTCGATGTAGTTCTGACAGAGAACATGTTCGGAGACATCCTTTCTGATGAGGCAAGTATGGTAACAGGTTCCATTGGAATGCTGGCAAGTGCAAGTCTGAATGATACAAAATTCGGACTCTACGAGCCAAGTGGCGGATCTGCACCGGATATCGCAGGACAGGGAATCGCCAACCCGATTGCAACCATTCTTTCCGCAGCAATGATGCTTAGATTCTCCTTCGATCTGGACAAAGAAGCAGATGCGATCGAGGCAGCAGTTGCACAGGTACTCAAAGACGGATACCGTACCATCGATATCATGTCCGAAGGAAAGATACAGATCGGAACAAAAGAAATGGGAGACAGAATCTGCTCTTATATTAAATAGAAATCAGATAAAAAGGTCAATCAGCAGATGTGAAGATAGGATCTGCAAACCGTTCATAAATAGACTCAGGCGGTTTCAGATCTTGCAACTTCGATATCAGACAGATAAATTCAGGCAGTAATAGAAAGAGAGGATCACGCAAATGAGAAGTGATACAGTAAAAAAAGGAATTCAGCAGGCACCACATCGTTCCCTGTTTAATGCACTGGGACTGACAGAGGAAGAACTGCAGAAACCACTGATCGGAGTAGTAAGCTCCTATAATGAGATCGTACCGGGACATATGAACCTGGATAAGATCACAGAGGCTGTTAAGATGGGAGTTGCCATGGCAGGCGGTGTGCCGATCATGGTTCCTGCAATCGCAGTCTGTGACGGAATCGCTATGGGACACATCGGAATGAAATACTCCCTGGTAACAAGAGACCTGATCGCAGATTCCACAGAAGCACTTGCAATGGCACACCAGTTTGATGGTCTTGTAATGATCCCGAACTGTGACAAGAACGTACCGGGACTTCTGATGGCAGCAGCACGTGTGAACATCCCGACTGTATTTGTCAGCGGCGGCCCGATGCTTGCAGGACACGTAAAAGGAAGCAAAACAAGTCTTTCCAGTATGTTCGAGGCAGTGGGTTCTTACGCAGCAGGAAAGATGGATGACGCAGACATCTGTGAATTTGAAAATAAAGCATGCCCGACTTGTGGATCCTGTTCCGGTATGTACACAGCCAACAGTATGAACTGCCTGACAGAGGCACTTGGTATGGGACTGAAAGGAAACGGAACCATCCCGGCTGTATACTCCGCAAGAATCCAGCTTGCAAAACACGCAGGTATGCAGGTTATGAAACTGGTAGAGAAGAACATCCGTCCAAGAGATATCATGACACCAGATGCAATTCTGAACGCATTAACAGTAGATATGGCACTTGGATGTTCTACAAACAGTATGCTTCACCTTCCGGCCATCGCACACGAGATCGGAATGGACTTCGAGATTGATTTCGCAAACGGAATCAGCGAGAAGACACCAAACTTGTGCCACCTTGCACCGGCAGGACATACATACATGGAAGACTTAAATGAAGCCGGCGGAGTTTACGCTGTTATGAACGAACTGAACAAGAAGGGACTTCTTCACACAGACTGCATGACAGTTACAGGAAAGACAGTCGGAGAAAACATCGCAGGATGCGAGAACAAGAATCCGGAAGTCATCCGCCCGATCGACAATCCATATTCTCAGACAGGTGGTCTTGCAGTACTCAAAGGTAACCTTGCACCGGACGGAAGCGTTGTAAAACGTTCCGCAGTATGCGATGAGATGCTTGTACACGAAGGACCGGCAAGAATCTTCGAGAGCGATGAAGAAGCAACAGAAGCCATCAAGACAGGAAAGATCAACCCTGGAGATGTGATCGTAATCCGTTACGAAGGACCAAAGGGCGGCCCTGGAATGAGAGAGATGCTCAACCCGACATCTGCAATCGCAGGATACGGACTGGGATCAACAGTAGCCCTGATCACAGACGGACGTTTCAGCGGAGCATCCAGAGGAGCATCTATCGGACACGTATCTCCGGAAGCAGCAGTAGGCGGACCGATCGCCCTGGTAGAAGAGGGAGATATCATCAAGATCAACATTCCGGAACTGAAACTGGAACTGGATGTATCTGATGAAGAACTGGCAGCAAGAAAAGCAAAATGGCAGCCGAGAGAGCCAAAGGTAACAACAGGATATCTTGCAAGATACGCTTCTATGGTAACATCCGGAAACCGCGGAGCAATTCTGGAAGTACCGAAGGCAAAATAAGAAGCAGGAGGATAAAGCACCATGCAGTTAAATGGAGCAGAAATCGTAATTGAATGCTTGAAGGAGCAGGGCGTGGATACCGTATTCGGTTATCCGGGCGGAGCAATCCTGAATGTGTATGATGAACTTTACAAACACAGAGACGAGATCCGTCATATCCTGACTTCCCATGAGCAGGGCGCAGCCCACGCAGCAGACGGTTATGCAAGAGCAACCGGAAAAGTCGGCGTGTGTCTTGCAACAAGCGGACCGGGAGCAACCAACCTTGTAACAGGAATCGCAACCGCATACATGGATTCCATTCCGATGGTTGCAATCACCTGTAATGTAGGCGTACCGCTTCTTGGAAAAGACAGTTTTCAGGAGATCGACATCGCAGGTGTGACGATGCCGATCACAAAATACAGTTATATCGTAAAAGATGTGGAGAAACTTGCGGATACGATCCGCAAGGCCTTCCGTATCGCAAAGACAGGAAGACCGGGACCGGTTCTGATCGATATTCCGAAAGACGTTACTGCAAAAGTAACAGAATATGAGAAAGAGATCCCGGCAGAATACCACCGTGAACTCACTCATGTAGACGAAGAAGAGATTAAGGCAGCCATCGAGATGATCGAGAAGGCAGAGAGACCATTTATCTTCGTCGGAGGTGGAGCCGTTCTTTCCGATGCGAGCAAAGAACTGTATGAATTTGTACAGAAGGTAGATGCACCGGTGACGGATTCCCTCATGGGAAAAGGAGCATTCCCGGGAACAGATCCGAGATACACAGGTATGCTCGGAATGCACGGAACAAAGGCTTCCAACTACGGAGTCAGCGAATGTGATCTTCTGATCGTTACAGGAGCCAGATTCAGTGACCGTGTAACAGGAAATACAGCGACATTTGCAAAAGACGCAAAGATTCTCCAGATCGATATCGATCCGGCAGAGATGAACAAAAACGTGATCATCGACCAGGGTGTGACAGGAGATATCAAGGCAGTTCTGAAAAAGATCAATGCAGGACTTGCCCAGCAGTCACATCCGGAGTGGATGGAGAAGATTCAGGGATACAAAGAGAAATATCCGCTGAAATATCACGATTCCGTTCTGACAGGTCCGTTCGTAGTAGAAGAGATCTACCGTCAGACAAACGGAGAGGCAATCATTTCCACAGAAGTAGGACAGCATCAGATGTGGGCTGCTCAGTATTACAAATATACAGAGCCGAGAACCCTGCTGACATCCGGAGGACTGGGAACGATGGGATATGGACTGGGAGCTTCTATCGGAGCGAAGACAGGATGCCCGGATAAGACCGTAGTCAATATCGCCGGAGACGGATGTTTCCGTATGAACATGAACGAGCTTGCAACAGCCGTTCGTCACAATGTTCCGATCATTGAAGTGGTCATCAACAATCACGTACTTGGTATGGTTCGTCAGTGGCAGGATCTGTTCTATGATGAAAGATATTCCGCTACTGTATTAAGAGATGCAGTAGATTATGTAAAAGTAGCAGAGGCCATGGGTGCAGAAGGAATGCGCGCGACTACAAGAGAAGAATTCGAGCAGGCATTTGCAAAAGCACTGAAAGCCGGACATCCGGTTCTGATCGACTGTATGATCGACTGCGATGACAAAGTATGGCCAATGGTTGCACCAGGTGCTCCGATCAGCGAGGCGTTTGATGAGGAAGACCTTGCTAAGAAGAGAGCTGAATAATTTTGCCTGCGCTCTGACAGGGAGCAGGCAGTAATGAAAAGGTTACTGTTCACAGGTAACCTGCAAACAGTAACATGAAAAGGACTGAATACAGTCCCTGATAAAGATCAGAAAGCAATAATTAATCAATGAGTCGCTTTTTGGATATACACAAAAACAGGAGGTAGAAAGAAATGAGCAGAGTGTATAATTTCTCAGCAGGACCTGCGGTTCTGCCGGAAGAAGTACTGAAGGAGGCAGCAGCAGAGATGCTGGACTACAACGGCACAGGAATGTCCGTTATGGAGATGAGCCACCGTTCAAAAGCATTTGAGGAAATTATCCAGTCCGCTGAGCAGGATCTCAGAGACTTAATGAACATTCCGGATAACTACAAAGTGCTGTTCCTTCAGGGTGGAGCTTCTCAGCAGTTCGCTGCCATTCCGATGAATCTGATGAAAAACAAAGTTGCAGATTACATCGTAACAGGACAGTGGGCAAAGAAAGCTGCAAAAGAAGCTGAAAAATACGGAAAGGTCAATGTCGTTGCTTCATCAGCAGACAAAACATTCTCCTATATTCCGGATTGTTCCGATCTTCCGATTTCTGAGGATGCAGATTATGTATATATCTGTGAGAACAACACAATTTATGGAACAAAATTCAAAGAACTGCCGAACACAAAAGGCAAAACACTGGTAGCTGATGTCTCTTCCTGCTTCCTGTCAGAGCCTGTTGATGTAACAAAATACGGCGTGATCTATGGTGGAGTACAGAAAAATATCGGACCTGCAGGTGTGGTAATCGTAATCATCCGCGAGGATCTGATCACAGAAGATGTACTTCCGGGAACACCAACTATGCTTGCATATAAGACACAGGCAGATGCAAATTCTCTTTACAACACACCACCGGCATACGGTATCTATATCTGTGGTAAAGTCTTCAAATGGCTTAAGAAGATGGGCGGTCTGGAAGTAATGAAAGAGCGCAATGAGAAGAAGGCAAAAGTTCTTTACGATTACCTTGATCAGAGTAAACTGTTCAAAGGAACTGTAGAGAAGAAAGACCGTTCTCTTATGAATGTACCATTCGTAACAGGTGACAAAGATCTGGATGCAAAATTCGTAAAAGAAGCAAAAGAAGCCGGATTTGAGAACCTGAAAGGCCACAGAACAGTAGGTGGTATGCGTGCCAGCATTTACAATGCTATGCCGTACGAAGGTGTTGTAGCACTTGTTGAGTTCATGAAGAAATTTGAAGAGGAGAATCTGTAAAATGTATAAATATCATTGCTTAAATCCGATCTCTGCTGTAGGTATGAACCAGCTGGATGACAATTATGTCAACACAGATGCAGCAGAAGAGGCTGACGTGATCCTGGTCCGCAGCGCCAAGATGCACGACATGGAATTTGGAAAAGGCTTAAAAGCAATCGCACGTGCCGGTGCCGGAGTAAATAACATTCCGCTGGATCGCTGTGCAGAAGAAGGAATCGTCGTATTTAACACACCGGGAGCAAATGCAAACGGTGTAAAAGAGCTCGTGATCGCAGGTATGCTTCTTGCAGCCAGAGATATCGTAGGCGGTATCCACTGGGTACAGGAGTATGAAGAAGACGGCGATATCGCAAAGATAGCTGAGAAGAAGAAAAAAGCGTTCGCAGGAACAGAGCTTGCAGGTAAGAAACTCGGTGTCATCGGACTTGGAGCCATCGGTGTCCGCGTTGCCAATGTAGCAACTCACCTTGGCATGGAAGTATACGGATATGACCCATATGTATCTGTAGATTCCGCATGGAGACTTTCCAGAAGTATCCATCATGCAAAGACTGTAGACGAGATCTACAAAGAGTGTGATTACATCACAATCCATGTACCGGCTTTGGAAGACACAAAGGGAATGATCGATAAAAATGCAATCAGCCTGATGAAAGAGGGCGTTGTCATCCTGAACTTCGCAAGAGACGTACTTGTAAATCAGGAAGATATCGTAGATGCACTCGTATCCGGTAAAGTACATCGTTACGTAACAGATTTCCCGACAAAAGAAATCGTAGGCGTAACAGGAGCAATCGTAATCCCGCATCTTGGAGCTTCCACAGAAGAGTCCGAAGATAACTGTGCACAGATGGCAGTAGCAGAGATCCGTGACTTCCTTGAAAACGGAAATATCACACATTCTGTAAACTATCCGGACTGCAACGTAGGACCGAAGGGTGATGCAGAGCGTATCACAGTGCTTCATAAGAACGTTCCGAACATGATTGGACAGTTCACAGCTCTTCTTGCACAGGAGAACTTAAATATCTCCCTCATGACAAACAAGAGCCGTAAGGAGTATGCTTACACAGTTCTTGATGTAGAGGGTGAAGTATCTGCAGATGTAGAAGAGAAGATCCGTGCGATCGACGGAGTACGTGGAGTGCGTGTGATTAAATAATCGAATAAGAGTTGTTACTGTTCACAGGCAACCTGTAAGCAGTAACTAAGAGTTATCTATGAATAGATAAAGATGGAAGTTGTCATTGAAAATTCTTTTTGACAGGGAATCTAAGTTTGCCTGTATCAAAAATTTCAATTGATGACTTCCAACTTTTTATAAGAAAAATCTTTTGGAATAAATGATAAAGAGATTAGAAATCAAAGCGCTTATAAATTCTAAAATATATTTTACAGAAAGTTTTTTAAAACATATTTTAGATAAAAAATATTTGTAAAAGGAATATGATACAAATGAGTGAGGTAACAAAAAACATTCAGGAGAATGATCAGGAAAAAAGTCAGAATGGTGAACAAGAATTATTTAATCCTCCGTCTTTTTCCGTAAACTCCACCCGGATCATCTACACTCCATCCACTTTTGCCCGAACGTCACTGCTTCATTTGCAGGAAGTGGGAACACTGCATGCGATTCATCCACACATATCTAAGAGATCAGATCTGTTGTCCTTTCTGTGTTTTATTGTGCTGAGCGGAACTGGTGAGGTGAAGTATGAAGGTAAGACATACAAACTGAAAGCAGGTGACTGCGTGTTTATCGATTGTCGGAAAGCGTACAGCCACAGTACCGGATATAATTATGATGCGGGTAACGGCTGTGGAGAGGGACAAAATACTTCTTCTGAGGAAGATCTCTGGTCTCTTCAGTGGTGTCACTTTTATGCTCCGTCGCTTTCAGTGATCTATGAGAAATATAAAGAACGTGGCGGTCAGCCAGTGTTCCGTCCGGAGAATCTTACATCGTTTACGCAACTCCTATCAGATCTCTATGATCTGGCAGATTCGTCTGATCACATACGGGACATGCGGATCAATGAAAAACTGGCGACCTTGCTCACACTTCTTATGGAGCAGTCCTGGAACCCGGAGACCGTGACAGTATCCCGGAAGCGGATGGAACTGGTAGAGATAAAAAACTACCTTGACGAACATTACACGAAAAAAATAGCATTGGATGACCTGGCCGGAAAGTTTTTTATCAACAAATATTATCTCACAAAAATTTTCAAGGAAACTTACGGAATAACAATCAACAATTATCTGATGGAAAGACGAATCACCAGAGCAAAGCAGCTTCTGCGCTTTACAGACAAGACAATGGATGAAATCAGCATTTCTGTAGGAATGGACAGTGCCAATTATTTCAGCAGAGCTTTTCGAAAAATAGAAGGAATCAGTCCAAGTGAGTATCGAAAACAGTGGTAACCCCACTGTTTTTGATTTTATATAGTGGAAATTATTGCTCAACAGCAGATATTCTTTCAATGGAAAAAGAATGTAAAAAAACTCAAAAAATATGGAGGAATGGGATAACAACGTGGGAGATATGGACATGAAAGCAATGATGAAATTTGTATATTTGCATATTTTATAGTTCAGATTAATTTTTGAGGGGAAGTATAAGTTACATGATTTTGTCGAAAATTGTCAGAAATTAAATTACAGCATAAAATATGAGATTTTATCTCATAAAACTATTGAAAAAATAAAAAAAAGGAATATAATAAGGATATAGAAAAGAAAGTTGAATGAATGGAGGTAAATAAGATGTTATGCCAATTTACAGTGAAAAATTTTAAAAGTATACGGGATGAGGTAACATTTGACATGCAGGCTGCCGCCATTTCTGAGCATGAAGATAGAATTATAAAAGATAAAGATGAGGAATTATATTTACCGGTATCTGCTATATACGGACCAAATGGTGGAGGAAAATCCAATGTTCTTGAAGCTTTGCATAGTTTGGTTATGAAAGTACTGAGACCGTTATATGCTACAAATAATAATGAAGAGATTGCACTGAAAATGAAAAAGCTCGTAATAGATCCGTTTGCTTTTGATGAGGCAACAAGAAATGATCCAACAGAATTTGAACTATTTTTTAGAACAGCAATGGCAGAGTATCGCTATGAATTGACTGTAAAAAAAGAAGTAATCGAATACGAAAGACTGGACCGCATAAAATTGGAGACAGGACGAAAATCAGCACTTTTTGAACGAGATGAAGATGAAATTATTTTGAAAGGTGCATTCGCAAAATTGAAAACCAGTGATGAATTATCCGATACATTGCCATTGTTATCGTATCTTGGAATTACTTATAGTAAAAACGAAGTGGTGCAGGATGTACTTGACTGGTTTGATGAAGAGATTGATTTTTTAAATTATGGAAATCCTATGCAGGAACTGCGAATGGCCGTTTCTAAGTCAGAGGATGTAAAAAAACTGATGCTCCAAATGATTCAGGAGATGGATTTGGATATCGTAGATTTTCGTGTAGAAGAAAAAGAGAATGACCGGATTGAAGTGTTTACGAAACACGTAGTAGATGAATATGAAGCAGAATTGAATTTATTTGATGAATCCAGTGGAACAAAGAAATTATTTGGTCTGCTTCCATTTATTGCAAAAAGTTTATTAAGAGGAACAACCCTTATAATAGATGAATTGGATGCAAAGATACATCCGGTATTACTTAAATATCTTATTATGACATTCAGCAATATGGAAAAGAATAAAAAAGGTGCACAGTTGATTTTTACATCACATGATCTGTCAACCATGAACAGTGAAGTTTTCAGAAGAGATGAAATCTGGTTTGTAGCTAAAGGAAACCGTCAGAATTCAAAATTATATTCTCTTGTAGAATTTAAAAATAAGAAAGGTGAGTCTGTACGCAAGGATGCTAAGTTCGACAAACGGTATCTAGAAGGAAAATATGGTGCAGATCCTTACCTCAAAAAGATTATAGATTGGGGGACGGTGAATGGCTAAAAGAGGCAAAAAAGAGAAAGACAAATGGAAGAAGAAACGTCGACAGGAATATCTGGAAAAGAAAGAGTTCCGATACTACATTTTCTGCGAGGGACAAGCAACGGAACCTAACTATTTTCAAGGATTTAAACGATACATCGAAGATAATCCTATTTATCGAGATATGGTTTTGATTGAAATTGAAGGATGCCAGGCTGAGACGATGCGAGTAATCGGAAAGGCTGAAGAGTATGTGCATGAGAATAAGATTACAAAAGGGCAGATATGGTGTGTTTATGATAAAGATAGTTTCCCATCCAGTGATGTCAATGGAGTAGTCCAGCGGGCAGATATACTAAATCAAAAGAATCCAGATATTCAGTATCATGCGGCGTGGAGTAATGAGTGTATCGAATTTTGGTTTATGTTGCATTTTGCATATTACACGGCAAATAATCACAGGTCCGAGTATAAGAAGTTTTTGAATGAAAAATTTCAAGAACTGGGAATTGGAAAGTATGAGAAGAATATGGATGACATATTTGAAACACTGCTGAATGGTGGAAATCCGAAGTTGGCGATTCGGTATGCGAGAAGGATTATTAAAGATGGAGAGGGAAAAACACCGGCGGAGATAGCACCTGGAACGAAAGTGTATGAGTTGGTGGAAGAACTGGCGAAGTATTTGCCGGAGGAACAGAAGAAATATTTTACGTAGGATATAGAATGAAGTTTTACTATCTATACTGGAAAGAAGAACTGCCGAGAGACGGACTCATATCCGCGAGATGTTATTAGATCATGTTCCAATCGAGAAGATTAAGCAATATACATCAGCAACAGATGAGGAAATTTTAGAAATACAGAGAAGCTTACAGTAAAAGACTTCCACAAGTAAAAAACAATCAACCCTGCTGGCAAAAGCTGGCAGGGTATTTCTATGCCTTAATGAACTTTTGCAGCCCATTGTTTGGCTTGTCAGGAATCGTTCTTTTCGGTTTTCCGGAAATTAAATCAGCCGTTCATACGCAGAAACTAATTTAAAAAACCAATATTGTGCTAATATCCACCATATTATGCCATTCAATTCCTACCTGCTTTTACGCTAAACTGTTACCTGAGCGTTTTTGAAGTACGCTCAAGACCTGAAAACAAAGTCAATAAAAGAAAGGTATATAAATAAAATGAAAAAAGCATTAATTACTGGTATCACCGGACAGGATGGTTCTTACCTCGCAGAGTTCCTTCTGGAGAAGGGCTATGAAGTTCACGGAATTGTCCGCCGCGCATCTATTTCCAATACAGCACGTATCGATCATCTGATCGAGAAAAATGCAATCGCACTGCATGATGGAGATCTGTCTGATTCTTCCGGCCTGATCCGTCTTGTTGGAGAGATTAAACCGGATGAGATTTACAACCTTGCAGCACAGAGCCACGTTCAGGTATCCTTTGACGCTCCTGAATATTCCGGAGATGTAGACGCACTTGGTGTCCTGCGTATTCTGGAAGCTGTCCGTGTATGTGGTCTGACAAAGACATGCAAAGTTTATCAGGCTTCTACTTCTGAGCTGTACGGAAAAGTGGAAGAAGTTCCGCAGCGTGAGACAACACCGTTCCATCCATATTCTCCTTATGCAGTAGCGAAGCAGTATGGATTCTGGATGGTGAAAGAATACCGTGATGCTTATGGTATGTTTGCAGTAAATGGAATCCTCTTCAATCATGAATCCGAGCGCCGTGGCGAGAACTTCGTTACCCGTAAGATCACACTGGCTGCCGGACGTATCGCAGAAGGTCTGCAGGATCATCTGGAACTGGGCAACATGGATTCTCTGCGTGACTGGGGTTATGCCAAAGATTATGTTGAGTGTATGTGGCTGATCATGCAGCAGGACGAGCCGGATGATTTCGTCATTGCAACCGGTGTTCAGCATACAGTCCGTGATTTTACAGAAAAAGCATTCGCAGCAAATGGCATTACAATCCGCTGGGAAGGTACTGGTGTGGATGAAAAAGGATACGATGCAGCGACAGGCAAGATGCTTGTATGTGTCAATCCACAATGGTTTCGTCCGACAGACGTAGATAACCTGTGGGGAGATCCGACAAAGGCAAAGACAGTACTTGGCTGGAATCCGCAGTCCACAACTTATGAGCAGCTTGTTGAAATTATGGCAAAACATGACCGCAAACTTGCAAAACGTGAGAAGGCCATGAAATCAGTTCTGTAAGAAAGAAGGCAAATAAAAATGATGGAAAAAAATGCAAAAATCTATGTTGCAGGTCATCGCGGAATGGTAGGATCTGCGATTGTCCGTGAACTGGAGCGTCAGGGATATACCAATATTATTACCCGCACACATAAAGAACTTGATCTCACACGTCAGGATGCAGTGGAAGAATTCTTCGCAAAAGAAAAACCGGAGTATGTGTTCCTTGCAGCTGCAAAAGTTGGTGGTATCGTGGCAAACCAGGAAGCACTGGCAGATTTTATGTATGACAACATGACACTGGAAATGAATGCGATCCATTCCGCATGGAAGAATGGCTGTAAGAAACTGGAATTCCTCGGTTCTTCCTGCATTTACCCTCGTATGGCTCCTCAGCCGATGAAAGAGGATTGCCTGCTCACAAGCGAACTGGAGAAAACAAATGAGGCCTATGCGCTGGCTAAGATATCCGGCCTGAAATACTGTGAGTTCCTGAACCGTCAGTATGGAACAGATTACATTTCGGTTATGCCGACCAATCTGTATGGACCGAACGATAACTATCATCCGACGCACAGTCATGTAGTTCCGGCATTGATCCGCCGTTTCCATGAGGCGAAAGTTAATGGAGTAGAAAGCGTTACCTGCTGGGGTGATGGATCCCCGCTGCGTGAATTCTTATACGTGGATGATCTTGCAAATCTGTGCGTCTTCCTGATGAACCATTATTCCGGCAATGAGACAGTCAATGCCGGTACAGGAAAAGAACTGACGATTAAAGAACTGACAGAACTGGTGGCAAAGGTTGTAGGCTATACCGGAACCATCGAGTGGGATACTACAAAACCGAACGGTACACCGCGTAAGTTACTGGATGTTTCCAAGGCAACAAATCTCGGATGGAGTTACAAGACAGAACTGGAAGACGGACTGCGCCTGTCTTACGAAGACTTCCTGAATAATCCGATGCGCGCAGAAAGATAGAAGTCAGAGTGTGTCAGAAAAATCATTCCAGCAATTGCATCCCCATTTTGCAGAAAGTATTTTCAGACATACTCTACTACAGTGTTTCATAAATAACTGACTCACACAGAATGAGAATTCGATTCCTAAGATAAAAACATAGGAGTAGTGTGTTCTGTTGAAATTTTACTGAACAATCAGATTCACAGACAGAAGCATGAGGCAGTTATTTTGAAAGTAATGTATTTATTAGTTGGGCCGCATCCGTAGTGGTATGGATACGGCTCATTTTTATAACATACATTGGGTGAGTTAGATATACGAGGAGAATAGTTATGAATTTAGTTTTATTATCCGGTGGTTCCGGTCAGCGTCTGTGGCCGCTTTCCAATGAGATCCGGTCCAAGCAATTTATCAAGATTTTTCATAAAGAAGACGATTCGCTGGAATCCATGGTGCAGCGTGTATACCGTCAGATCAAGACAGTTGATACAGATGCGACAGTGACGATCGCAACCTCAAAGTCACAGGTATCTGCTATTTATAATCAGCTGGGAGAAGATGTTGGTATCAGTGTAGAACCATACCGCCGCGATACATTTCCAGCCATCGCGCTTGCCGCTTCTTATCTGAAAGATGTGCTGGGAGTTGAGGAAGAAGAATCTGTAGTTGTATGCCCGGTTGACCCATATGTGGAAAATGATTATTTTGAGGCGTTGAAAGAGCTGGGAGAGAGAGCAGAAGTCAGCAGTGCCAACCTTGTGCTGATGGGGATTGAGCCGACTTATCCGAGTGAAAAATATGGTTACATTATCCCAACCGGCAAAGAACAGGTCAGCAAAGTCTCCGTGTTCAAGGAAAAGCCGACGCAGGAAGTTGCAAAAGATTACATAGCCAAAGGCGCATTGTGGAACGGCGGCGTCTTTGCATTTAAGCTTGGCTATGTATTGCAGCGTGCCCATGAGCTGATCGATTTTATCGATTATACAGATTTATTTAACAAATATGAGACACTGAATAAAATCAGTTTCGACTATGCAGTTGTGGAACATGAACCGGAAATCGAAGTGATGCGCTTCGCAGGCACATGGAAGGATCTTGGTACGTGGAATACATTGACCGAGGCGATGGACAGTCAGGCAGTGGGCGAGGCAATGTTCAATGAAACCTGTGAAAATGTCCATGTTGTCAACGAACTGGATGTCCCAATCCTTTGTATGGGGCTGAAGGATGTTGTAGTTTCTGCATCTCCGGAAGGAATCCTGGTTTCAGATAAGGAGCAGAGTTCCTATATCAAGCCATTTGTAAGCACACTGGATCACCGCGTCATGTTCGCAGAAAAATCCTGGGGAAGCTTCCGTGTCATTGATATTGACAGCCAATCCGTGACAATCAAAGTGACATTGAATCCGGGACACAGAATGAATTACCACAGCCACAAGAACCGTGATGAAGTGTGGGCAGTGATTTCCGGAAAAGGAAAAACGATCGTGGATGGCATGGAGCAGAGTGTCAAGATTGGCGATGTGATCACAATGTCTGCGGGCTGCCGTCATACCGTGATCGCTGAGACGGAGCTGAAAATGATCGAGGTACAGCTTGGTGAGGATATCAATGTTCATGACAAGCAGAAATATGAACTGGAGTATTAATACAGTAAAAAAGTAAAGGGAAAATTCAATGAGTGATAAAAAGATGCCTCTCTTGCTTCGTCCCTCCGGCAAAGATTATCTTTGGGGCGGAAGCAGACTCAATGATGAATTTGCAAAAGGGATTGACCTGACTCCGCTGGCAGAGACCTGGGAGTGTTCTACCCATCCGGATGGTCCGAGTTATGTAGTTGGCGGTACATTTGACGGACTGGAACTGGCAGAGGTGCTGCGGAAATATCCGGAGTATCTGGGAGAGCGGCACAAAGGGAAAAATGAACTGCCAATTCTGATTAAATTAATCGATGCAAAGAAGGATTTGTCCGTACAGGTGCATCCTACCGATGAATATGCCAAAGAACATGAGAATGGACAGCTTGGTAAAACGGAAATGTGGTATGTGCTGGACGCAAGTAAAGATGCAAAGCTGGTGTATGGACTAAAACGGTCCTATTCTGAGACGCAGATGCGGCGTGCGATTGAAAAAGGAAGAATTATGAATTATCTGCAACAGGTTCCGGTTAAAAAGGATGATCTGTTCTTTATAGAAGCAGGAACCATCCACGCGGTCGGGGCAGGTGTACTGGTAGCAGAGATTCAGGAAAATTCCAATCTGACCTATCGTTTGTATGATTACGACCGTGTAGGGAAAGATGGAAAGAAACGAGAACTTCATATAGATAAAGCATTGCAGGTGGCAAATCTGAAAAGCAGTGCAGAACCAAGACAGCCTCTTCGTGTGTTGAAATACCGCCAGGGAGTTGCCTCCGAACTTCTGACACGCTGCAAATATTTTGAAGTGTATCGGATGCTGGTAAATACAGAGCGACGGCAGCAGGTGCATTACCGTGCGGATGAAGTTGCATTCCGTGTGTTGTTGTGCGTCAATGGATGCGGCAGAATTATTTATGAAGATGGGGATATGGAATTTTACAAAGGAGACTGTATCTTCGTTCCGGCAGATTCAGAAGTGCTGACTATTCAGGGACAGGCACAGTTTCTGGATGTGAGAGGGTAGAGTGTGTCTTAAAAATCATTCTTGCAATTTGTACGTCCCGTTTTGCGAGAAATTTTACCTTTATTCGGTTGACGTAGCACGTTATGTCGCCTTTATACAGGTAAAATCTCTCACAAATTATGGCATACGTCTTGCAGAAAGCATTTTTAAGACAGATTTTAGAAAAGTAGAAAGAGAAAGGAATCAATCTAATTATCATTTGATGCTGATTGGATTATGCGTGATAGAAATGGATTATAAAAAAGAATATGAGCGTTGGCTGGAAAAAGCAACAGAAGATGCAGATGTTGCAGCAGAACTGAAAACGCTGGATGATGTGAAAATTGAAGATGCATTTTATCGGGATCTTGCTTTTGGAACAGGTGGGTTGCGCGGTGTGATCGGTGCAGGTACGAACCGTATGAATATCTATACTGTGGCAAAGGCATCTCAGGGACTGGCAGACTACCTGAATAAAAACTTTGCAGAGCCGTCTGTAGCCATTGGGTATGACAGTCGTATTAAGAGCGATGTATTTGCAAAGGTTGCGGCAGGAGTATTCGCTGCCAATGGTGTCAAAGTTAATATCTGGCCGGTTCTAATGCCGGTACCGACTGTGTCTTTTGCAACCCGTTATCTGCATACTTCAGCAGGTGTTATGGTTACTGCCTCCCACAATCCAAGTAAATACAACGGATATAAGGTCTACGGTGCAGACGGATGTCAGATCACGACAAAAGCTGCCGCTGAGATTCTGGCAGAAATCGAAAAGCTGGATCTATTTGCAGATGTAAAAAAGAGTGATTTTGAGGAAGGTCTTGCAAATGGCAATATTCAGTATATCCCGGATGAAGTCTACACTGCTTTTGTAAATGAAGTTAGAAACCAGTCAGTGCTGTTTGGCGAAGAAGTCAATAAAGATGTTGCGATTGTATACAGTCCGCTGAATGGTACCGGTCTGAAACCTGTAACCCGTACTCTCAGAGAAATGGGATATACTAACATCACAGTCGTTAAAGAACAGGAGCAGCCGGACGGAAAATTCCCGACTTGCCCGTACCCGAACCCGGAAATCAGAGAAGCAATGGCTCTTGGCGTGGAATATGCTAAGAAGTGTAATGCGGATCTGCTGCTGGCAACGGATCCGGACTGTGACCGTGTAGGTATCGCAGTCAAGAACAAGGTGGGAGAGTATGAACTGCTGACTGGAAACCAGACAGGCATGTTACTGCTGGATTATATCTGCAGCCAGCGTATCAAACACGACAAGATGCCTGCCGATCCGGTGATGGTCAAAACCATTGTTACTATGGACATGGGAGAGCAGATTGCCTCACATTATGGATTAAAAACCATCAACGTGTTGACCGGTTTTAAATTTATCGGTGAACAAATCGGCAGATTGGAACAGCAGGGAAAGGCTGACAGCTATGTGTTTGGCTTTGAAGAAAGTTACGGTTATCTGACCGGTTCTTATGTTCGTGATAAGGATGGCGTGAATGCTGCCTATATGATCTGTGAGATGTTCAGCTATTATGCAACTCACGGAATCAGTCTTCTGGAGAAGCTGGAGGAACTGTATAAGACTTACGGCTATTGTCTGAATACCCTGCACAGCTATGAATTTGATGGCAGTGCCGGATTTGCAAAGATGCAGAGTATTATGCAGAAATTCCGTGAAAATATTCAGGAGTTTGGCGGAAAGAAAGTAGTAAAACTGCTGGACTATGCACAGGGACTGGATGAATTGCCGAAGTCTGATGTGTTGAAATTCCTTTTGGAAGATAATTGTTCTATTGTTGTACGACCTTCCGGTACGGAACCGAAACTTAAGACTTATATTTCTGTGAGTGCGGAGAATAAGGAAGTTGCGGAAACGGTTGAGGGAGAGATTTGTAAGAGTGCGGAAGAGTATTTGAAGTAAAGGGAAGTCTAATTGATATTGTAAAAAAGATTAGGTTTATGTGCATTTATGCAGTTACTTTGTCTGGTTATGGGCTGGAGTATGCATGAAAATGCTTGGCGTACTGTATATAAAAGGGGCGCAGACAATTTTTATGAGTTGTCTGCGCCCCTTTTATATACTATAGCAATGGAAGTCGAAGAGTAGTGTATCAGATATTGGGAAGCATCTTAAAATAAAAAATTTCGTAGAGTACATAACTTTACGAAAGAGAAAATAGTCTAAATTATCTAATAATTTTATAAACTTTTACTGAATCATTCTACACTTATTAAAATCGTATGTCAATGATTATACTCAAAATTCATCTCTTGAGTGCAATTCTAATAAAGCTAAGAGCATTAATTTGTTCATATTTCACAAATACAAATTTAAATAATCAAGAAAACAATTTATTTACCGTCAAATATCTTGTCAGTTCAGACACAATTCAAAAATTACATATTTGTATCAAAATCAGAGACAACTTTTAAAGAAATTCGTTCATCTTATTGGTTTTCCAGGCAATGATTCGCCGTCAAAAAAATGGTCAGAGAAATTGTCCATGGCGATTTATCAAGGAAAACAGGCATTTCGTAAAGTTATGTAATCTACGAAAGATTGATACGGAGACGAATAAAAATGGGAAGAAAAGCGGCAGATTTGCGAGAACAGAAATTCGGAAAACTGACGGCAAAGTATCCGTTAGAAAAACGAGATAACCGTGGATCAATCTACTGGCATTGCGTCTGTGACTGCGGAAACGAAACGGATGTGACGGCAGCAGCACTGATGCACGGAAACAGTCACAGCTGCGGATGTCTGCAGCGCAAGAATCGAAAAGAAATTCCGATGCGGCGCCATCTGATTGACGGAACCTGCGTGGAAGTTCTGGAAAAAAGAAAGAGCAGAAAAGACAATGCAAGCGGATTCCGCGGAGTATTTCGGTTAAAGAACTGTAATCGCTACAGAGTAGATATCGGATTCAAAGGCAAACGATATTATGTCGGATTGTTTGATAACTATGATGAGGCAGTACAGGCAAGACTTGCGGCAGAGAATCTGATTCATAACGGATTTATCAAGAGATGGAAAGAGTGGAATCAGAAAGAGCAGGAGAACCCGGAATGGGGGAAAGAACATCCACTGGTGTTTGAAGTGATGAAGGTGGATGGGGAGATAAAAGTGAGAGTGCAGAGCAATAGTGAATATTCTGAAAGCGTATCGTAAGAAAACGAAAAACAAATGGAAGAAAGCTATTTGTTTAAGAAGCGTTAGAAAAATACAGGATGTTCATTAGAGAAAGGTAAAAGTTAGATGTCAAAAGATAATTCACGGAAAGTTACATATAAAAGAATTGTCAATAAGGAATTAATTCCTACTTGTAACATTCTGGGTGTAAATATTGCAGCAATTAATATGGAGTGGCTATTGGCTTACCTCGCACAGAATCTTTCTGACATAAAAGGCGATTATATATGTGTTTCAAATGTACATACAACGGTAACTAGTTATGAAGATGCATCCTATTGCGCCATTCAGAACGGAGGACTGATGGCGATACCAGATGGCGGTCCTCTTTCTACTGTAGGTCAGAAGCGCGGTTTCAAAGATATGGAAAGAACAACAGGACCGAGCTTGATGGGAGAGATTTTTAAAATCTCAGCAGAGAAAGGATACCGTCATTATTTTTATGGCAGTACAGAGGAAACACTGGAACTGCTTTATCAAAAACTTACGGATCATTATCCGGGAATTCAGATTGCCGGAATGTACAGTCCACCGTTTCGACCAATGACAGAGGAAGAAAATCAGGCAATTGTTGAAAGAATCAATGAAACAAAACCAGATTTTGTGTGGATTGGACTTGGAGCTCCAAAACAGGAAAAATGGATGGCGGCTCATTATGGTCAAATTGATGGATTAATGATAGGTGTTGGTGCTGGATTTGATTACTATGCGGAAAACATCAAACGCGCACCGGAATGGATGCAGAAGAGCAATCTGGAGTGGCTGTATCGGTTGATGCAGGATCCAAAGAGGTTGTTTAAGAGGTATCTGGTGACGAATACGAAGTTTATTTGGAATGCGGTTGTGAGGGGAAAGTAAGAATGGAAGATAAAAAACAAAAGATTCTCATAGTTCACAACTATTATCAGATACCAGGTGGAGAAGATACAGTTGTTGCAAATGAAAAGGAAATGCTCGAAGAACATGGTCATGATGTAACACTGTATTCAAGAAATAATTCAGAATTAAAAACTATGGGGAAGTTTCAGAAATCACTTCTCCCATTTTCTACGATTTTTAATTTGCGAACATATCGAGAGATTAAAAAAATTATAAAAGAAAAAAAGATAGATATAGTTCATGTACATAATACTTTGAATTTAATTAGCCCTTCGGTTTATTATGCGGCAAGAGCTATGAAAATACCTGTAGTGCAGACAATTCACAATTTCCGTCTACTTTGTCCAGGGGCGACCTTTTACAGAGATGGACATATATGTGAAGATTGTGTCCAACATGGATTGAAATGTGCAGTAAAACATAGCTGTTACCGTGGAAGTAAGATTCAGACTTTAGCATGCGTGATCAGTACTCAGATTCATCGAATGACAGGAATATATGGGAAAATCAATTATATTTGTCTGACAGAATTTAATAAAAGGAAATTGCTTGAGTTAAAACAGATTAAAGAAGAACAAGTTTTTGTAAAGCCTAATTTTGTGGAGAGTATTGGTGAATTTGTTCCAGAAGAAAAAAGAAAAGATCAATTTATATTTGCTGGAAGACTAGATAAATTAAAAGGAATTGATCTTCTTTTGAAAGCATGGAAACAGATGGGGGAGAATGCCCCAAAACTTATCGTCTGTGGAACCGGTCCAATGGAAGAATGGTGCAAAGAGTATGTTACAGAGAATGGACTAAATGTGGAGCTGCGAGGGTTTGTACCGAATGAAGAAACAAGAAAATTGATTGCTTATAGCAGGGGATTAATATTGCCGACTCAGTGGTATGAAGGATTTCCGATGAGCATCGTGGAAGCGTTTAGTGTTGGAACACCGGTTATTTGTTCGGATCTGGGAAATGCGGGGAGTATTGTTAGTGAGGGAATAACAGGTCGCAAGTTTGAAGTGAATTCAAGTTATGACTTAATTGGGGCAGTGAACAGATGTAAGGGCTTGGTGAGGATTACATTGAACGATTATATAGATAAATATACGGAAGAGACTAATTATAAAATTATAAGGAATATTTACTCAGAGGTTTAAATTATATGAAAAGAATAGCTTTCTTTGTTCAATGGATGCTTTGTGGAGGAGTTGAAAATACATTAATTACACTTTCCGAAGAATTAATAAAAAGAGGGAATAGTGTAACGATATATGTTATAACGGATAAGGGAGAATTTATTAATAAAATTCCGGACAATGTTTTGTTAAAGAAAATCCCAATGAATGAAAAGATTAGAAAAAATATTCCTGTTGGTGGAACAAAGGTGTCAATAAGAGAATGTATTGAAAGGAAAAGGTATCTTCATGCAACAAAATTTTTTATAACTCACTTTATTGGAAAAACTGAGTTTGCAGAATTAAATATTAATTTTAATAAGATACCAAAGTTGAATGAAAAGTATGATATTGCAGTGAATTATCATATGCATTCGCCATTTTTAGTACGATATTTGGCTGAAAAAGTTGAAGCAAAAATAAAATATACATGGATACATAATGATTTTGTGACCACAGGATATAATATTGTAAATCTGAAGAAATATCTTGAATGTGTAGATAATTTCTTTGCAGTAGCAGAAAATTTGGCAGATGAATTTAAGAAACAGTTACCAGAATATTCAAAAAAAACGCAGGTTGCTTTAAACATGATACCTGTAGAAAAAATTCTTGATAAATCAAAAGAATTTTATCCGAAAGAATTTCAAAAAGTTAGTCAATTAAAGATATTGACTGTTGGATGTCTTGAAGAACGAAAGGGATATGATATTGCAATTGAAGTATGCGAAAGGTTAGCAAAGGAAGGTTTTAAATTTCAATGGTTTGTTCTAGGAGATGGAAGCGAAAAAAAAACTTTGTATGAAGAACTTAGAAGGAGAGAAGTACAAGAATATTTTCATTTTTTAGGTACAAGAATGAACCCGTACCCCTATTTTTGTCATTGTGATATTTATGTTCAAACATCTAGACATGAAGGGTATGTAACAACTGTTTCAGAAGCTAAAATTTTTAATAAACCTATTTTGACTACAGATGTTTCAGGGGCGCGCGAACAGCTAGAAAACAGAAAAAATGGATCAATTGCTTCGATAAGCGTAGACAGCGTTTACGAGAACTTAAAAGAAATAATTACATCGGAAACTATACGAAATAAGTATACATTAGAACTACAAAAGGAAGAAAAGGTTTCAGATACTAAATGGATAACCTTTTTTGAGTGATGGGAGGAAAAAATGAAAGAAGCATTAGTTGATGTTTCGGTATTGCTTGTTTTTTTTACTAGACATGAACAATTTCAGAAAGTTTTTGAACAAGTAAGAAAAGCGAGACCAAGTCGATTATTTTTATATCAGGATGGTCCTAGAGCAGGACGGGACGACGACATTATTAATATAGAAAAATGTAGGGCGATTGCCGACCAAGTTGACTGGGAATGTGAAGTACATAGATTATATCAAGAAAAGAATATGGGGTGTGATCCATCTGGATATCTTGCTCAAACATGGGCTTTTTCATATACAGAGAAGTGCATTGTAATAGAGGATGATGACATTCCATCAGTTTCTTTTTTCTCTTTCTGTAAAGAATTATTGGATAAATATGAAAATGATCAACGAGTTATGCTTATCACAGGATTAAACGTTGATGCAATTACAGAGTATTGTCCATATGATTACTTCTTTACAAGTACAACATTTACCGTTGGATGTTGGGCTTCTTGGAGACGAGTTATAAATACATGGGATGAAGAATATGCAGTACTTGATGAAGAGTATACTCGGAAACTCATAAATGGAAAAATTAAGAAAAATAATTTTGCAAACGATTTTATGAATAGCTGTTTTGTACATAAAAAATCTAAAATCCCTCATTTTGAAACAATCATGATTTTGAATCAATATTTAAATTCGGGTCTTACTATAGTACCTAAAAAGAATATGGTATTGAATGTTGGATTAACCGGAGATGCAACACATACACAGAGCGAGTTAGATACTCTACCTAAAGGATATAGAAAACTATTTATGCTGGAAACATATGAAATACAGACAGATTTGAAACATCCTAAATATGTGATCGAAGATTATACTTATCAGGATCGTTCTTATAAAGTGTATGGATGGAATAGTACTTTTATTAAAATTTATCGTACACTTGAAAGCTTTGTATATAAAATCTTAAAAGGGAATAAAAAGAAAGCTTTTTATGAATTGGGAGTTAAGATTAGTAATTATTTAAAAAGGAAGAAAGAATATGAATATTAAATCCATTTTAATAAAAGTGAGGAAAATCCCCAATGATTTATATAATAAATTCGTTTTCTATTACCGTAAAGTAAAGGTTGGGAATAATGTAAATATAAATGGCAGAATATATTGTGTAGCGTCTGAAGAGAATTTGATAGTATTAGGAAATAATGTAGTTATCAATTCAAGTTTAAAAAGTAATCCAATAGGTGGAGATACAAGAACGATTCTTTATGCAGGCAAAGGTGCAAAAATACAGATAGGAAATAATACAGGAATATCTAATTGTGCTATATGTGCGAAAGAAAATATTACTATCGGAGAAAATGTACTTATTGGTGGGGGGAGTAAAATTTACGACACAGATTTTCATTGGCTTGATTATTACAAACGTAATTCAGAAGGTGGAGGAATAACATCCCCAGTAAACATTGGTGATGGGGTATTTATAGGAGCGAATTGTATAGTTTTGAAAGGAGTACGTATTGGAAAAAGAGCTATTATTGGAGCTGGATCTGTGGTAACCAAGGATATTCCGCAAGATGAAGTATGGGCTGGAAATCCAGCAAGAAAAATTAGATAGAAGGAAGTTGAAAATAGTGGATAAGAAAATTTTAGCATTAGCAACGTGCCACAATCGGTGTGAGAAAACTCAAAAATGTTTAGAGACGTTAATTAAAGGTAATCCCAATATTCAGTTTGATTTTATAATCGTAGATGACGGAAGTACTGATGGAACGAAATTAATGTTAGAAGAATTTGAGCAGGTTACTATTATTGAAGGGAATGGAAACTTGTTTTATTCCGGTGGTATGAGAATGGCGATTGATAAAGCAAAAAAAAGAAAGAATTATGACTATTGTATGTTTTTTAACGATGATGTTACTTTTTTTGATAATGCAATAGAAAGAATGCTTAAATTATTTAAGCCTGAATACAGGATTTTGGTTGGAGCAACTTGCGGATCAGACGGAAAACTTACATATGCGGGAGTGAATAAACTCTCAAAATGGATTCCTAAGTGTGAAATTGTATATAGTGACGAAAGTAAGCTTATAACTTGCGACACATTTAATGCAAATTGTGTACTTATTGAATTTAATACTTTTTTGAAATTGGATAATATTGATCCAGTTTATGTTCATGGGATGGGAGATTATGATTATGGATTTAATGCTTCTAGAAAAGGAATAAAATTGTATGTTTCCAATTTTTTTTGTGGAATATGTGATGAAACAACTGAACATGGAAGCTGGAGAGATAAGTCTCTTTCTAGAAGAAGACGTTTTGCAATAAAAAATAATGAAAAAGGAACTCCCAATAAAGCATGGTTTCATTATTTGTTAAAAAATTATAATTTTTTAACTGCAATTGTGTATAGTTTATCCCCATATGTAAGAATATTGTTAGGTAAATAATAGGAGAAATATAAATGGTTGTTGCAAGAATTACAAGTTTATTGGCAAATCAAATGTTTGCATACGCATCTGTTAAATCAATTGCTAAAGATAAGGGTTTTGAATTTAAATATATTCACGAACATTGTTCAGCTTCAGAAAGTTCATATAGTTCTGTAGATAAAAAATATGGTCGAGATTTTGACACAATTTTTAATATTCCAAAAGAAGAAGAATTGAAAGTTATTAATACGACGGAATTTACGGAACACGAGGAATTTGAGTACATAAAAAAATATGATAGTTTTTATTATAAAGAGGCAGAAGAAATTGAAGATAATACGTATATGAAAGGTCATTTTATCTGCCCGAAGTATTTTTATCATAGGATTGATGAAGTACGGAAATGGTTTCAATTTCCAAAAGAAATTGACGAAAAATCAGAGAATATTATCAATAATATTCGAAAAAAAAATCCCAATGCAACGGTTGTATCTGTTCATTTTAGAGTGGGCGAAAATTATTTATTGCTAGGCTTTTTGATGGCAGCAGATTACTGGACGAATGCAGCAAAAAGAATGATAAATAAATATGGAAAAGTAAAATTTATTGTTTTCTGTGATAAAAAGAACAAGACTGTAGACAAATTTATAAAGCAGTTTGATAGTGTTTTAGTGAGGGGATCATTGGTTGAAGATATGTGCTGTATGACAAAATGTGATGCACAAATAATAGCTAATAGTACTTTTTCAATGATGGGGGCATTGCTAAACCCTAAAAAAAACTTATATGTGATTAGACCTTCACATTACTTTACAGGTCCATGGTCAGAACAAAAGAATTGTTTTTTAGATGAATGGGATATTGTTGAATCTAAAAGAGACGTGAGAGGATTTATTGCTTCAGCTCTTAAAATTGGAAGTATTAGAAATAGATTTTATGATATGTTTAAGGGAAAATGAAATATTGGGAGAGATAATACATGAAAATAAGAAAAACAGATATCTTGTTATTTCTATTTATATTTGCATCGTATCCGCCCAACATGTTGATGGCATATTCTGTGATTAAATTACTGTGTAATATAATTCAGATGATAGGCTTTACGTATTTGTTAATGATATTGATCAAAAAAAGAAATATTTCTTCATTATTTATGCTTATGTTTATTTTCAATTTGAGTTTATTTATCTCAACATTTTTGGGGAATAAACAGATTTACAGGTGTGTAGTTGAAATATTTAACAACTTAGGCATGCCAATTTTATTAACATGTGAGATTATAAGTTTTAGACAAATTGTTAAGATTGGATATAAATATTTTGGACTCCTGTGTAGTATAAATTTCCTGAGTCTTTTAATTGGTGTATTTATTAAGGGGCTAGAGGCAGATGATAGTGTATTTATCATTGATTCAAATGGAATTACAATCTATTATATCATAACAATTGTATTAACTGTGTTGTACAGTGAGTTATATCAGATAAATGTACGTGGAAGAATTATTTATTTATGTCTTGTATGTTCTGTTTCAGAAGTGCTTGTATGGTCAGGAACTGGTATGATTGCATGGTTCTTGTTCCTTATAATTTATATGTGGAGTCAAAAAGGAAAAAAAAGAAGAATTCCATATTTTATTACTAATATTGGGACAAATTTAGCTTCAATTATATTGGTTCTAGCAGGAGTTTCACCTATATTTCAAAGTGTACTTGATTTTTTGGGTAAAGATGCAACATTGACGGGAAGAACATATATATGGGCTGCAGCGATTAGTAAGTTTTGGCGTTCACCTGTGTTGGGATATGGTTATGGAGAACTGGCACATTTGCAATATGTTGCACATAATCAAATTTTGCAATTACTTATAAATGGGGGCTTACTATTATTAGTTTTATTTTATACGATGTATGTATATATAGGAATGAAAGAACGTAAATTGGAAAATGACTTAGCAAAAAGTAAAGGTGTTTCTATCATGAAGGCAGCGTTGATGGGGATAGGAATAGATATGATGACAGAAATTGAACCGATTGCTATTATGTTTTTGGTGTTGGGCATTTTTGATAGATATATTTCAATAGGTTATAAAAATAATGAATATGGATCAAAAGATAGAGAAAAATACGAGTAATAAAATAAAGTGGGTCAATTTTATTGGATGCATTATGATTATAATGTTACATTCAACTAAGTATAAATATTTTGTGGTGTCTTCTGCCTGTAAAAAAATTTTGGATTATATTACATTATATTTCCCAGAGGCAGGAGTACCAATGTTTTTTATGTTGAGTGGTTTTTTAATGTACAAAGATGTGGCAAATAGTAAAGAAATGATTTCTCAACAATATGAAAGAAAATTAAAGTCAAGACTCAAGAGTTTACTGATTCCATTTTATATCTTTAACATTTGGGGAATGTTGCTTACGATTTTGGAACAATCAATACCATTTATTAATAATCATATCAATTCTGCGATTCGATTTAATTATAGCGTCTCAGATGTTTTGGATGGTATATTATTGTTTAAGTTTAATGGAGTAGCATGGTATATATTTTGTTTGATAATCTATGTGTTTTTCTTTCCGGTTATTGCTCGGTTAAGTAAAAAGACATGGATAATAGTATTTATTATTTGCACAGCACTATCATGCTTAAATTATCCTGAGGGATGGTTAGTTGGATATTTGGGACAATACAATAGTATATTCTTTTATGTGTTAGGGGCTTATATTGCGATGTATCATTTTGCATGGATTAATATTAAATTTTCAAAAAGGCAAACATATATAGCGATGGTAATGCTTCTTATTGTTGTTGGCATAATAGGTATTACACCGCGTGAATTTAAAATAGCATTGATGTTTTTAAGAACAACAGAACTGTTATGTGTGTGGATATGTTGTGATGCTTTACGGCAATTTCCAGTTCCAAATTGTGCTTTGATAACTTTTTTTGCATATATGATGCATAGTGAATTACAAAAGTGTATTAATAAAATTTTTGCAATTGTATTGCCAAATAGAGGAGATGTATTTGCTATTATAAATACATTTGGAGGTGTAATATTTACTTATTTAATAATTTTTGTATTATCCATATTATTGAGAAAGTATTTTAGAAAAATATGGAATATTATCAATGGAGGTAGGGCGTAGTTTGGTAGAAAAAATTAAAGAGATTAAAAATTGTTTAATTTATTATGGAAATTTGCTTAAAACAAAGTCTATTAGAAAATATATTATCCGATACGATGAACATACTTATAGTGACTACTTTTGTATCCCACGGCAATATTGCGGTAGGAAAACAGCAACAGCTGATGGTGCAAATGAAGTAATTTATCAGAAAATTCTTGAGGGAAAACCATTGATGGTTGCGCGATATGGTTCTACAGAATTATATAATATGGAAATTTTTGATTTAAACTATAAATCAAGATATGATATAGCGATGCAGACGTTAACAGTTAATGCAGGATTTTTTCCTAATGATATTGAAATGGCTCGTAAGTTCACAAAGATTTTAAAAAGTGCAAGTCATAATATAGATGTTTTGGCGTTTTGGAATATATTTCGTGAGGAATATTATATTAAACATTTAATGAGTTCATGCGTGGATTTAATTCCATTACGTTATTTGGAGCCATGGTTTTCAAAGAAACCTTGGACGAAAGCTCTTGAGGGAAAGAAAGTTTTGGTGATTCATCCATATGCGGAAACAATTGAACAGCAGTATAAAAAAAGATGTTTGTTGTTTAGTGATCCTAATATATTGCCAAAGTTTCAATTGTATACAGTAAAGGCAGTTCAATCCATGGGAGGTAAATGTGAATTCTTCGATACATGGTTTAATGCATTAGACTGGATGATAGATGAGGCATTAAAGATTGATTTTGATATAGCTTTGATTGGGTGTGGCGCATATGGTATGCCTTTAGCAGCTCAATTGAAAGAATATGGAAAGCAAGCAATACATATGGGTGGTGTATTACAAATTTTATTTGGAATAAAAGGAAAACGATGGGATTCAGATCCCATTGTATCAAAGTTATATAATGATGCGTGGGTTAGACCGAGCGATAAAGATAGGCCGAAAGTGGCAAATCAAGTTGAAGGAGGCTGTTATTGGTGAAAAATACAGTTGTGATGAAGATAATGGGGGGATTTGGAAACCAGTTATTTTGTTATGCTTGTGGATATGCAGTTGCGAGGGAGAGTAATAGAAATTTAGTTATTGACACGTCACAACAAGATAATGACTCTTTTAGAAAAACAGATCTTATGAAATTAAATATCCAATATCAGCGTAGAATTACGTTTAAGAAGAAAGATAATTTAATGGGACGTTTGATTATTAACAGGTGTAAATTGGTAAAAGAAATAGGTTTTTTCCCAGTTGTAATAAAAGAAAAGAAGCCTTATCTCTATCAGGATAATGTGTTTTCAAATAAAGAATGTAGCATTTATATGGATGGATATTGGCAAAGTGAGAAATATTTTAAAAAATATAGAAAAGAAATAATAAAACTGTTTGTATTTCAAGGAGAAACGAGCAAGTATTATGAAGAAACCGTAAGAAAAATTAGAAATTGTAATAAGAGTGTTGCAATTCATATTAGACGCGGAGACTATGTCTCAATCGGATGCAATATGGATATCAGGTTTTATGAAGAAGCGATACAAAATATGATATCTAATCTCGGAAATGATGTAACTTTTTTTCTTTTTTCAGATGATATAGAATTTGCAAAAGAGTTTTCTTCAAAGTATATTAATATGAATGTGATAAATAATCCGAATAAAGAAAATTCAACGATAGAAGATTTTATGCTAATGAAAGAATGCATGCATCAAATTATATCAAATAGTTCTTTTAGTTGGTGGGCTGCGTGGCTGAATGAAAATGAAGAAAAAGTAGTTATTTGTCCAGAAATTGATGAATGGACGGGAGATTTTTATCCGGAAAATTGGATGAAGATCAAATCAAATTATGCATAGAGAGGGATATACTATGAAGAGCAGTTCTAAACGATTTATTAGTAACATAGGTTGGCTGATGGGTGGTAAAATTGTCAATATGATTTTGCAGTTTGTAGTTTCTTTAGCTACGGCTAGATACTTGGGACCATCAAATTTTGGAACAATAAATTATGTGGCTGCTTTTGTAAGTTTTTTTTCATCAATTGCATCATTGGGATTGGCAGTTATTGTAATAAAAGAAATTTCAACTAATAAATATGATAATAATGAAGTGGTTTGGACTTCAATATGGTTACGATTTGGGACAGCGATTTTATCAACAATCAGTATAATTACATTAATGTTTATAACTAACCGAAATGATTCGATGATTGTTCAGATTGCATTCTTGGAATCATTATCAATATTGTTTAGTTCTTTTGATACAATTAATTATTATTTTCAAGCTAAATTACTTTCTAAGTGGAGTAGCATAGCAGGTGTATTGGCATATATCGGAATGAGTTTATATAGAATTTATCTATTAGCTACAGGAGCAGATATTGTTTGGTTTGCATTTGCCACTTCTACGGATATGATATTTTTAACGATTTTTCTTATGATTTTTTATGTGAAAATCGAAGGATTTCGTCCTAAATTTAATTGGAATATAGGAAAAAGATTATTGAAGCAATCATATCACTATTTAATAGCTGGATTAATTACAATTCTTTATGCACAAGTAGATCGTATTATGCTTGGAAATATGCTGGATAAAACTTCTGTAGGTTATTATTCAGCAGCATTGACAATCTCTACGTTATGGAGCATGATACCGACAGCGTTAATTCAGTCAATTTCTCCGGTCCTTTATGAGGCAGCAGGAAAAGATCGAACGCTTTATTTACGTAGATTAAGACAATCATATGCGGTTCTTTTTTGGCTGAACGCAGCTTATTCTATTTTTGTAGGTGTCTTTGCACATTGGGTAATTCTATTATTATATGGAAAAGATTATTTGGCAGGAACGGCAGCATTAAAAATTGTAGTATGGTATTATGGCTTGTCTACGATGTCAACATTAAATCAGGTTTATCTTGCAAATGATGAAAAAAATAAGTATATTAATCTTTTTTGTATAGTAGGCTTGATAACAGATGTGATATTAAATTTTATCTTGATTCCAGTTATGGGAATTAATGGTGCAGCGATAGCAACACTGATTACACATATTGTTATTCAGATTATTGTGCCATACATATATAAGGATACAAGAGAAATTTCAACTTCGATTATCCAAGGGGCTTTATTAAGAGATGTGCTTAATAAAGAAGAGATATTTATGGTGAAGCAAGGAATAAGAAAATTGTTAAAGAGAAAATAATGAATGTATTGAAAGTCGAGGTTGACATGAAGAATGGTGGAAAGGATAATTTGCAGAGCAGAGCAGAGCAGAGCAGAGCAGAGCAGAGCAGAGCAGAGCAGAGCAGAGCAGAGCAGAGCAGAGCAGAG
>NZ_CAKRDI010000021.1 GCF_934309415.1 uncultured Mediterraneibacter sp. | reverse complement strand
TGACGGAGTTTCCTTTCATGCATTGTACAGGTGCTTCTTTCTTCCCCCTTAAGTTTGCCAAGACAATCTTTCAATACTGTCTGGATTTGAAATACATTGTATATATAAATTGCATCTGGAAAAATATCCTTTAAAATACGGTATAATTTAATATCCGAATCAAGGCAAATGGAAATTGTCCTACCTTCCATATCCCTTATCCACTCATACGCATCTTGTAATTTATATAGATCTCTAAAATCATTATTTTCAATGATATCGAACAGTTCCGGCTCTTTATCATCTACTCCCGCTATACAAAAAGTAAGAGTGCTTTTTTTGTAATGCAATTGTACAAACCATAGATAATCAAATTTTCTCGGATAATCTGGAAATATACGGTTGGCCTTGGCCCATGGCAATAGCAAATTATAAGCATCTGTAGAAGTATTATTCTTTAATGGATATTTCTTTCTGAGAATATCTATCGTACACGCAGGATCACAGAAGTCATGATGTAATAATTCCAATGCTTTGAAAGAATATCTCTCATCAATCATAAACATGTTTTCTTCACGTGCACTTTCCTTATCGTTTCCGTATTTAGGAATTCGAATTCCGACACGTACCAATTCTCCTGCATTATTTACATCGTATTTGTATTTATAAGCAGAATATCCTTACGGCTTTTCTTCATGGAGTGTTTGTCCGTATTGTAATGACCGCATGGTTGCACCCGGATATAACAGTCTCGCTACTAAATATCCTGACATTGCTGCTTTATGGAGTGACCAAAATAATTTGACCGCTGACGAAGTTCTTCCTAATACAAACTCAGCTGATTGGGATTGTCCCGATTGTCATATGACCTTCCATGCACGTATCATTGATATGGTTAATGGTAATGCCGACTGTCCGTATTGTTCAGGTCGAAAAGCTATCCCTGGCAAAACATCCTTCGCGGCACTTCATCCCGATCTAATGAATGAATGGAATTGGATTAACAATTATGTATTAGTTGATCCTGATGAGATTACAGAAAAATATTCAACTAACGTCTGGTGGATTTGCAAGCGTAATCCTGATCACGTCTATGAATTAAGTGTTTCTGAAAAGATTTTATACAAGAAACGTCATCGTGAAAGCTGTCCTTATTGTAAGGGACGAAGACGCAAGAAGCGACTATTTTAATTTTAAAGTGTAAAATAAAAAGGAATCATAATCTGATTCCTTTTTATTATGTACATTTTCTAATAATTTTAGTGATTTCTATTTTTAAGTTTTAAAGCTAATTATGTACATTTTTGATACTTTTTCTAAATATCTGTTTTTAGGTTTTAAAGTTCATTATGTACATTTTCGAGCTTTTTCGTTAAAAAATTTTTTTTGGTTATCAATGCTCACTCCGGAAATTAGTATCTTACATAATATGTAACACGAGCGGAACTTACTTTTACGTTCTGTCCTTCTGTCGGAGCTTCGATCATCTGACCGCCACCAATGTAGATAGCTACATGTCCCGGTGTCCAGCAGATATCTCCTGGCTGAGGATCACTTACGATTGTTCCACTTGCAAGAATAGCCCCACTTGTTCTAGGAATAGAGATTCCTGCCTGTGCATAACAGTACTGAACAAGTCCTGAACAGTCAAGACCAACGCCCGGTGTAGATCCGCCCCATACATATGGAACTCCAATCTGTGAGTAAGCTGCACTCACAATTGTGCTTCCTGCACCTGCATTGTAGCTTGCTCCGCTGCTTGATGAGCTGCTGTCTGAATCATCACTGCCTGATGATGAACTGCTGCTTGAACTTGATGAGCTGCTGGAGCTTGAACTACTGCTGGAGTTACTGCTTGATGAGCTGCTGGAGCTGTCAGAAGAACTTGAGCTGCTGCCTGAGCTTGATGAACTTGAGCTGCTTGATGAGCTACTGGAGCTCGAACTACTGCTTGATGAGCTGCTGGAACTTCCTGAACTCTTCTTAGAAGAACTGCTCTTCTTTGCTGCTTCCTCAGCAGCTTTCTTCTTAGCGGCCTCTTCTGCTGCTTTTCTTCTCGCCTCTTCCTCTGCTGCCTTCTTTACTGCTGCCTTAATCTGATCATCCAGATTATCAATCTCGTTACTCTTCTGTGTGATTGTTGTATTCAGCTCAGTTTTCTGAGATTCATATTCTTTCTGTGTATCCTGCAGATCTGCCTGTTTCTCTTCCAGAGATGTCTTCAGATCTTTTACTTTCTCAACTGTAGCTACATATTCATCCAGTTTCTCACGGTCATAAGAGTGAACCTGCTGTGAATACTCTGCCTGGTTCAGAACATCTGTAATATTTCCTGAAGTAAGTACTTTCTCTACTACTGCAGAACCACTTCCCTCTTCGTACATATATTTAATACGCACTTTCATAGCTTCATACTGAGCTTCCTGCTCTTCTTCTGCTTTCTTCAGATCTTCCTCTGTCTGAGAAATCTCTTCACCAGTCTGAATCAGATCTTCCTCAAGGTCTGAAATCTTTGTCATAAGAGAGCTGAGCTGTGTCTGTAAGCTGCTTACCTGACTCTGTGTTTCCTGTTTCTGCTTTTTCAGATCGCTAATCTCATCAGCCAGCACAGGTGTTACAGAAAGAGAGAATGTCAGTGCTGCGGCAAGAATCACGCTACATACTTTTTTTAATTTCATCTTTTCACCAATCCTTATTATATTATCTGTTATATTCCCACATATATTCAATATCATACAACAAAAAACATTGTTTTTCAACAGGTTTCCTGTGAACAATGACATAAAATATCCATATATAGGGATATATCCTACTTTTTCACTTTCATATAAATTAGATTATAATAAAAAGTAGCTATAAATTCAATATATTTTTAACATTTTTGTAATAATTCACATTTTATTTATAATTTTCTCCATAGAAATCATAATTTGTGTTATCCTATAATTATTGTTCAGACCATAGATAATCCCCTTGTCGATTAGATATGAGAATATACGTTTTGGCCTGAATACTTCTCCTATAAGAAAGGAATACACATTATGAAAATCGGATCACACGTAAGTATGAGCGGAAAGGATATGCTTCTTGGCTCTGCTAAAGAGGCTGTTTCCTATAATGCTGATACATTCATGTTTTATACCGGTGCACCACAGAATACGCGCCGAAAAGAAATCAGCGAACTGAAAATCAATGAAGCCTGGGATTATATGCAGCAACATGGAATTGAAGAAATCATTGTCCATGCACCCTATATCATCAATCTTGGAAATGCTGTAAAACCAGAAACATTTTCTCTTGCTGTCGAATTTCTCGCAAAAGAAATCGAACGAACCGTTGCATGTAAAAGTAAAGTCCTGATTCTCCATCCCGGTTCTCATGTCGGAGAAGGGGTTGAAATCGGTACTGCACAGATTATCAAAGGACTCAATGAAGTACTGGCTGCTGATACTGATTGTACAATCGCATTAGAGACCATGGCCGGAAAGGGTTCTGAAATCGGTCGATCCTTTGAAGAACTTGCACGTATTTATAACGGAGTAGTCCATAATGAAAAACTAAGAGTCTGCTTTGATACCTGTCATACCAGCGACAGCGGCTATGATATCATTCACCACTTCGATGATGTCATCGATACTTTTGACCGTCAGCTTGGGAAAAATCAGATTGCTGTCTTCCATATAAATGACAGTAAGAATGTTCCGGGTGCCGGAAAAGATCGCCATGAGAATATTGGCTTTGGTGAAATCGGATTTGATGCATTAAATTACATTGTCCATCATCCTGATTTTGAGAATGTACCTAAAATTCTTGAAACACCTTACATTCCATCTCAGACTCTGGCAAAAAAATCTTACGCTCCTTATAAATATGAAATTGAAATGCTGCGCAGCGGAGTGTTTGATCCTGAGATGAAAGAACGTATTCTTGCAGATAATGAATCGCTCTAACCCTTTACATTTTTTTCATTTTATGTTAGGATAAATAAGGCTGTGAAAACAATTGCTTTCATAGTCGTGCGTCTGTAGCTCAGTGGATAGAGCGATGCCCTCCGGAGGCATGTGCGGCGGTTCGACTCCGCTCAGACGCTTTTTTATTGCTCTTTTTCAGAGTGTATCTGAAAATTCTTCTCAAGCCCCCATACTTTAGAGCTTGTGTAAATGTTTTCTGTAAATAATTCCACCTGTCAGCACAGCTGCACTTAACATCAGCATAATTACTCTTAAAAGCATCTCATCCTGATCGTCTCCCGTTTTAACATTCTTAAAATTCTTTTCCTGATTCATCTCTTTTTTCTCCTCTTTCGTACTATTCTCCTGCTCTGGTTTTTTCGGTTGCTCCGTGATCACTTTTTCCGGGATTTTCTGATTAACTACTTTTATTTCCTTTCTGCTGATCTCTGTTTCCTGATCCTCATAAGTCACTTCAACTTCCCAGACAACCTCTGATTTCACATATCCCTGTGGCGCTCTTTTCTCTGTCATCAGATAGTTCCCTGGGAATAGTTCTTCCGTCTCAGCCATTCCCTGTTCGTCTGTGATAATATAACCTGCTACTTCATCTTTTTTCAGGCGAAGAGTTCCATCTCCGGTCAGAATATCTTCAGCTGCTGTAATTTCAAATTCAGCACCTGCAAGGCTACTTCCATCCACCACATCTTCCTTTTGAATGATTATTTTTCCTTTTGCCGGCAGATTCTCACAGACCACCTGCAATGGTTCCATCCAGTCATGTCCTTCTTCGATTTCAAACTGGATTTCTGTTTCTTCTCCTAATAAATATCCATACGGTGCCTTAATTTCCCTAAAGTAATATACTCCGATCGGAAGCTTCTCAGGCAGGATAAAAGTTCCGGTTTCATCTGTCTCAAACGTACTTCTGACTTCATTCTGAGGATAATGCACCTTCAGTTCCAGAGGTTCTTTCTCTGCATTAAGTAACTGAAACTCTGCGCCCTTTACAAGAATCTTTTCTCTTGTTGTTCCATCCACTTTCACAAGCTGGACTGGCGCAAGGATCTGTTTATCTTCTAATATATAATATTTTGTCTGCCCTTCCTCCTGAATGGTCACTTCAAAATCTCTCACCGGCTTTAATCCTTCCGGTGTATTTGACTCATGTACCACGTAGGTATCGTAAACCAGGTTACCACGCTCACTGATTCCAAGCTGTTTCGTTGTTGCATAGCCATTCTCATCCGTTGTGATCCGGTAAACCTCTCCTGTCGTTTTTGAAGTTAGCGTAAAAATAATTCCCTTCAATGGAGTTTTCTGATCCTGCTCCTGATCGGTATCCTCTACAAATTTCACCAGCTGCACATCGCCTCGTATGATTTTCTCCGGAACCATCACCTTCTCATAGATCTTTACATCCTCTGTTGTTCCTTGTGATTCAATTCTGCAAATATATACCTGGTCATTTAACAGATACCCTTTCGGAGCTTCCTTTTCCTTGATTGTCACAGTTCCAAGCGGAAATACCACATCACCTGAAGAATTATAATAAAATTCATCTCCACCTATTTTATACTTCTTTGAAAATCTTATCTTTCCTTCATGATCCGTCTTCAAAATCCAGCTTCGTGTAGCTTTTCTGTGATTTTTTTCTGGATCTTCTGTGTAATATCCCATATAATATCGAACCTCAAACTCAGCCCCTTCCAGACTCGCACAGCCCTGATTTATCTTTGACTGATCCGGATTCTTTTGGCATTCCTCATCTGTCTTCTCCAGCAACAGATCGACCGGATTACTCTGCGGGGTTTCTTTTACTTCTAATACTGTTTCTTCTCCGGCAGTTATAACTACCTTATAAACTTTTGAATCCAATGCATATCCCTTCGATGCCTTGCTTTCTTTCACATAATAGGTTCCTGGAATAAGCGTCAGAAGATTTGACTTTCCACTTGCATTTGTCTTAAAAATTCCAACTTTATCTGTACATGCATTGTCCTGATACACATTATATTCTGCATCCTGCAGACCGTATCCAATATTTCCTGACGTAATTGTCAGATTCGATGAAGTCTTTTTTAAGCTTATCTTTCCTTCCTCTACATAAGTAAATCCACCCATCACCTGTTTTTTATTTCCGGTATCTATTACATAAGCCTGAAATCCTGAGGATGGTTCAGGAAGGCTTCGGATATCCGATAACTTTCTGGTAAAATCTTTTTTCAGACTCGGATACCATTCCATCTCCGGAAGATTGGTTCCATAAAACGCAGTATCATAATCAAAATCGTTGTAGATCCAGGACAGGAACATATGGCTGTAAGAATATCGTTCATCCCAGGATGCCACAGCTGCCCCGCTATTTACATCCTGATACTGCCAGTATCCTTTACTTCCAAACCATTCATAAAGTGCTGTCTCTCCCGGAGCTCCTGTAGAATAATACATAGCTCTTGCCAGATCAGACGTATTTTTTAATTCCACTGCAGAATAAGTCCCGCTTGCAGGCGTTCCCCTTGCAGGTTCCAGACACCAGGCTGTATTGCCATCTGCTTCAAAATAATTGGTAGAATATCCACTGTACTTGATGACTCTTCCTGTCTCCACCTGCATCTGATTCTTTCCACGTTCTTCTTCCGAACAAGCCGACACTTCCGAAAAATATTTTCCTTTGATCGCAGTTCTTTTCTGTTCCAGTTCTTCGAGATCAATGAGTTCTTCCTTTTCCTCTTTCTCTGAACTTTCTTCCTCACCTGCATACACTGCGCCTCCATAGGTGATCAGATACAACAGGCTCACCAACAGTACTGCACTCAGGAGAACGGATATAATCTTTACTTTTTCTCTCATCCGCGCGCCTCCCTGAAAGATTCCTTTCTTCTCATCCGGAGTTCACGACTGATATGATCAAAATAATACGCATGATCGCTTAAGATTTCCTCATCCGGCACCTGCGTTTCGTTGATCTCCCGGATCATCTCATCCATCTCATAGCTACAGATACCGCCTGAACTTGGGACAATCACAACTTCATGGACACTGCTCGGAAGTACATAAAAATCTTCTTTCAGAATCTCTCCGATCATCTCAAGTACATATGGATATGCAATGCAGGCCGCTCCAAAATTACGTACCTTATTAGAAAGTACATACATTCTGTCTCTTTCTGTCTTCTCTGCCACCAACAGATCGTTATCCACCCGCGTTGAATGTTCAGCCACCCCCATCAATTCACACATGGCATAATTCATCGTAAAACACTCTGCCGGTAGCAGTCTTCTGCAATTCTCAACCGCTACATTCCACAACATTCCCTCATCTACTTCCCATCTCTCTGCATGGGCATTTGTAATCATCATCGCGGCTGTTTCTTCACAGTTTGCCTCAAATAACACATAAAATACAAGAGAAAGATCCAGCAGTTTTCTGTGTGGGACACGTTCAAGCAGCATCTGATTCTGCTGTGTATTGATCAGTTTGAAAACAATTCTGTCCTTCACCCCTTCGAAGCTCAAAACCTTTTCATAATCCCAGGATTGATCCTGACGAATCTCCTCATATAATTCAATCAGTTCATCCACGATACCGTCAATCGTTTTTCCTTCCTGATATTTGCTGTAAAACTCCTCAAGATAGATCGTTGGAGATACATTCACATCAGGCACCTCAATCATAACGCCTTTACGTTCTGTCCCATTATTTTTTAAGGCTGTATATAAAGTTACTTTTTCACCGCCCTTCAATTTTAAATTCATTTTTTCCTCTACCGCATTTACAAATTCTGTATAATTCATTCTTCTCCTTCCTGAAATACGGCTTTAAAATTTTGAGAAAACCGACACGAACTGTGCCACTTACATGAAACTTACATGAAATAGATCATTTTTATAAATAGAACAATATTATGTGCTCTCCATTATATCTGAACGCATCAGAGATGACAATAGCACAATCTGCATAAATCGAACTGCAAATTTTCGTTAAAACATTACAATTTAATTTTTTCGTCAACCAAATGAAAATAAATATCCGTCAACAGATCACAAGCAGCTTGCTGGAATAATTCTTTCAGACACACTTAGTCAGAATTGAGAATCAGATGTTTAAACTATAGGAATCGTATTCCAAACATATTTTCAAACTGCAAAAAGAGATTCCACCTCAAAAGATATACTCTTTTAAAATAGAATCTCTCATTTTTGTCAATTTTTTAATTGTCAGAAATTCTGGCAATTCCCCACCCAATTGCTTTTCGCAATTGAAGCAGGGGACTTACTTGATTCGATTAAACTCTGGACAGATATTCTCCTGTACGTGTATCAATCTTCAGCACATCTCCTGTCTCAACGAACAGCGGTACCATAACTGTAGCGCCTGTTTCAACGATAGCCGGTTTTGTAGCTCCCTGAGCTGTATCTCCCTTGAATCCTGGCTCTGTCTCTGTGATTGCCAGTTCAACGAACAGCGGTGGCTCTACTGAGAATACGTTTCCTTTGTGGGAACAGATCTTAACGTTTTCGTTCTCTTTTACGAATTTCAGTGCATCACCAACAACATCAGAGTTCAGTGCAATCTGATCATATGTCTCTACGTCCATGAAGTTATACAGATCTCCATCCTGATACAGGTACTGCATTTCCTTTCTTTCGATATGAGCATTTTCAAATTTCTCTGTTGGGCGGAATGTTTTCTCCACTACACCACCACTGATGATATTTTTTAATTTTGTTCTAACGAATGCTGCACCTTTTCCCGGTTTTACATGCTGGAACTCCAGAATCTGGAAAATATTTCCTTCAATCTCAATTGTTAAACCATTCTTAAAATCTCCTGCTGAAACCATGTATAATCCTCCTTCAATTGCTTAGCGTTCAGACATTGCTTATATCATTCTATACTAATTTTCTACTTTTTTCAATCTTTTTCTTTACTCTTCTTGTAAAAATGAAGCACAATCTTCTCCAGATAACGTTTCAAAACAATCTGAATCTCCTCTTTTGGGTCAATCGGACGTACCAGAATATTGTGAATTCCTGCTCTTTTTGCTCCCCACACATCTGTAAAAAGCTGATCTCCCACAAACAAAGTATTCTCTTTCTCAGTTCCCATAATTTCCATGGCACGAAGATAATTCTTTGTTCCCGGCTTAAAAGCATTATAAATATAATGTGTATGGATCTCCTTATTAAACATCTCCACTCTTGCCTTCTGGTTATTTGACAGAAGACAGGACTCAAATCCAATCTCTTTCAGTCGCTGAAACAGTTTCTTTGCCCGGTCGTTGGCCGGTGCTCCATGTGGAACCAGTGTATTATCAATATCAAAGATAACCCCTCTGTATCCCTTCTCGTATAACTCTTCAAATGGTATACTATATGTGGATGCCAGATATTCATCCGGGAAAAATTTCTCAAACATTCTCTTCATCTAACTCCGTCAGTTTGGTGATCAGTTCTTCGCTGATCTCAAGGATTGATTTGTTGTCTGTCTGAATTACAACATCGGCAGCCGCCTCATATTTTTCACGACGCTTCTCCATCATATCTGCGATAAACTCTACGTTCTTGTTTCCATTCAGAATCGGACGGTCATTGCTGTCTTTTACTCGCTCCAGAATTGTCTCCGGGCTTGCTGTCAGAAGAACGACTCTTCCTTTCTTCTTCATCTCGACTACATTCTGTTCACGCATGGCAACACCACCGCCACAGGAAATAATGCAGTTCTCCCCTTCCTGAAGCTCTTTTAACAGATTTGTCTCCAGATTACGGAAATATTCTTCTCCATATGTAGCAAAAATATCCGGGATACTCATCTCTTCACGTTCTACGATTTCCTGATCCATCTCTACCAGCTTCATGTCAAACATTGTACTCAGATAATCAGAGATGGTTGATTTTCCTGCTCCCATAAATCCAATCAGGACAATATTGTAGGAGAACAGCTTACGTGCCTGAATTCTCTTACTGTTTCTGAGGATTCTCTGAAATACATCATGAATCTCTTCCTGATATTTGTTATCCTGTAATTTTTCTTTCAGTCTGCGTTCCTGTTTTTCCTCCTGAGCTGGCTGAAGGATTGGCATTCCATAAGTCTCCTTATAAGCCATAATCTTTTCTATGATCGTATTTCTCTCTACAAGAGCATCAATTATCTTGTCGTCACACATGGCAAGCTGCTCACGGTACATCTCCAGATCGTTCATCTCTAAACCTCCACAATTCCTTATCTATTATGTAATCTGTCACTTTATCCCGGAAAGCATTCTGTAGACGTATATCATAAACATCTGTCCATCCATTTAAAATATCTCTTTCTTTATTCTTTCCATGAATCTATCTGATTTTTCTGAAAATGATAAAGTAACAGTTCTGATTCTTGCACTTTGTTTAAGAACCAAATTAAAGTACATTTTATTATAACAACTCCCCCTTTACATGACAAGGTAGAAAATTGCATATTTACCGCACTTTTTAAGTTACTGTTTGCAGCTATGCTGTGAACAGTAACCTTTTTTAAGTGTTTTATTTCTTCAATGCATCTCCCACATTTTCTTTAAACTGATTCCAGGCATTTTCATGATCTACAAAATATTTCGGACAGATTTTTCCGGTCACATCATAATGCCGGATCACATCATCCTCTGTCAGATCATACTTTTCACACAGCCAGGCGGTCAATTTGACAAGCGATTTATATGTCGCATCTGTAAACTTTCCTGTTTCATCCGGATGACAGCACTCAATAGAAACTGTGTCTGAATTCCGATTGTTGGAAGCATATGCTATTTCCCAGGTTGGCACACACTGAATAATTTCTCCTTCCAGACCAATCACAAAATTACTGCTCGCTTCTGTCTCATGACTGTCTTTTAATCCATTAAAATAGTCTCTGTTCTCCTGAGCTGTACTTCCTGGATTGGCCGTATAATGAACCACTACACCATTCACCTGGTCGATGGTAGTGCCCGGTCTTGAATATGGATTCACATCCAGAAGCTGCACATCAATTGCCGGTTCTTCTGCATCCACATTCACTTTTTTATATACTTCACTATTATCAGAACAGGATCTTGCCAGAATTACAATTATTGCCAGAACTGCCAATACCAGAAGCAGACGCATCACCCTGACTTTTCTGATTCTCTGTCTTTTTCTTTTTGCCGCGTTATTCACACGCCGCCCTGTTCCGGGACTCTTTTTCCCCCTGTTTTGCGTTTGTTTTCTTCCATTCTGGTTTTTATGTTCTGTCATTTTGCTTTTCCTCTGTCCTTTTATCTTCTGATAAACTTTCTTTCCTGCCAGTCAATTACTCTGTTCTATTTTGTATCATATCATAATTTTTCTAAAGGATTATGAATAAATTCTTATAAAAAGCGAAAATAACTTATGAAAAAAACAGTACTCTGCACAGCCGGAAATAAATCCCACTGCCACAGAGTACTGTCGGGCGTATATATATTATTTTATTAAATTGTTAACTTTTTTATTTAAAAGACATCGGGAATAAAAGAAGTTAAAAACTTTCATTCCTTACATTCTTCGATTTTTGACTTGCAATGATAGTTTATCTGTTCTTTTGATTTTACAGAACCGTCCAAAGACATTCTGTATATTCTTTTATATTACTCGTCTACACTGTAGTTTGGAGCCTCTTTTGTGATATGAATATCATGCGGATGACTCTCTTTCAGAGAAGCTGCTGAGATCTTGACAAAGCGTCCGTTCTCTTTCAGCTCTTCAATTGTATGTGTACCACAGTAACCCATACCGGAACGAAGACCTCCCATGAGCTGGAATACTGTATCTTCTACAGTTCCCTTGTAAGCTACACGTCCTTCAACACCTTCCGGAACAAGTTTCTTCGCATTCTCCTGGAAGTAACGGTCTTTGCTTCCGTTTTCCATCGCTGAGATAGATCCCATACCACGGTAAACTTTGTATTTTCTTCCCTGATACAGTTCGAATGTTCCAGGGCTTTCATCGCATCCTGCGAAGATGCTTCCCATCATACATACGTTTGCACCAGCTGCAATTGCCTTTGTCATATCTCCTGAGTATTTGATACCACCATCTGCGATGATCGGAATACCATACTCTTTTGCTGCTTCATAGCAGTCCATAACTGCTGAGACCTGTGGAACACCGATACCTGCAACGATACGTGTTGTACAGATAGATCCAGGTCCGATACCAACTTTTACTGCATCTACACCAGCTTCGATCAGGGCTTTTGCTGCTTCCCCTGTTGCAACATTTCCTGCGATTACCTGAAGATCCGGGAATGCATCTTTTACCATCTTTACTGTACGGATTACGTTTGCTGAATGTCCATGTGCAGAATCCATAACAACTACGTCTACGTGAGATTTTACAAGCGCCTCTACACGCTCCAGACAGTTTGCTGTAATACCGACCGCTGCACCACAGAGAAGTCTTCCCTGCTCGTCCTTTGCAGAAAGTGGATATTTGATCTGCTTTTCAATATCTTTAATTGTGATAAGACCTTTCAGGTTTCCTTCATCATCTACAATCGGAAGTTTCTCTTTTCTTGCTTTGGCAAGAATCTTCTTTGCCTCTTCAAGAGTGATTCCTTCTTTTGCTGTAATCAGGCCTTCGGATGTCATAGATTCCTTGATTTTCTTAGAGAAGTCTTCTTCAAACTTCAGATCACGGTTTGTGATGATTCCAACAAGCTTGCGTCCCTCTGTGATCGGCACACCTGAAATACGGAATTTTGCCATCAGGTTATTTGCATCTTCCAGTGTATGTTCTGGAGAGAGGAAAAATGGATCTGTGATAACTCCGTTCTCAGAACGCTTTACCTTGTCTACTTCTTCCGCCTGCTGCTCGATTGTCATGTTTTTATGAATGATACCGATTCCGCCCTGACGAGCCATAGCAATTGCCATACGGTGTTCTGTAACTGTATCCATTCCGGCACTCATCATCGGGATGTTCAGCTTGATCTTTTTTGTCAGATATGTTGACAGATCTACCTGGTTTGGAATTACTTCCGAATATGCAGGTACAAGCAGGACATCGTCAAATGTAATACCTTCCCCTATAATTTTACCCATTTTGCAAAATACCTCTCTTTCATCAGAATCTTTTTTAATTATTAACTGATATACTACATAAATTCGCGAAAGATGTCAAGAGCTTTTCCGGCGTCACAAGGGAAATTCATATTGATTTATATTAACCATTATTATTAAGTTATACTTATAAATTCACATCTATTAACAAGTCATTCCACCCATTTATTCCCCTGTCAGACGCTAAAATACCTGAATACTGTTTATCCCGAAGCCTGTCTGAAAAATACTTTCTGTAAAATATCTGCCGCAGTGCACCTTCTTAATATAAAAAGAGAAGAAAAAGGTTCTTCGCCTCTTTCTTCTCTCTTTTTGTTTCTTCCGTTCTGTCTGATTCGGGAAATGAATTACATCATACCCATTCCGCCAGCTCCGCCTGCAGGCATAGCCGGTGTATCTTCTTTAATTGTAGCTACAACAGACTCTGTTGTAAGGAGTGTAGATGCAACACTTGTTGCGTTCTGAAGAGCACTTCTTGTAACCTTTGCAGGATCAAGGATTCCCTTCTCTACCATATCTACATATACTTCATTGTAAGCATCGAATCCTGTTCCAACTTCAGATTCTCTTACTTTATTTACGATGACAGCACCTTCAAGACCTGCATTCTTAGCAATCTGGTTCAGTGGAGCTTCCAGAGCTTTCAGGATGATCTTAGCACCTGTCTTCTCGTCGCCTTCCAGTGTCTCAGCAAACTCTTTTACAACCTTGGAAGCGTGGATATATGCGGATCCACCACCACCGATGATTCCTTCTTCTACAGCTGCTCTTGTAGCGTTCAGAGCATCTTCCATACGGAGTTTTGCTTCTTTCATCTCAGTCTCTGTAGCTGCACCTACGCGGATAACTGCAACTCCACCTGCAAGTTTGGCAAGTCTCTCCTGAAGTTTCTCTCTGTCGAAATCAGATGTTGTCTCATCGATTGCTTTCTTGATCTGGGCAACACGATCTTCGATTGCTTTCTTATCTCCACATCCATCAACGATGACTGTGTTCTCTTTCTGAACTTTAACAGATTTAGCGCGTCCAAGCTGTTCCATAGTTGTCTCTTTGAGGTCGAATCCAAGCTCTTCGGAGATTACCTGGCCACCTGTAAGGATTGCGATGTCCTGAAGCATCTCTTTTCTTCTGTCACCATATCCAGGAGCTTTAACAGCTACTACATTGAATGTTCCACGCAGTTTGTTTACGATCAGTGTTGTAAGAGCTTCTCCTTCGATATCCTCAGCGATGATAAGAAGTCTTGCACCTGACTGAACTACCTGCTCCAGAAGTGGAAGGATTTCCTGAATATTAGAAATCTTCTTATCTGTGATCAGGATATACGGATCATCAAGAACAGCTTCCATCTTCTCCATATCTGTTGCCATATATGCGGAAATATATCCACGGTCGAACTGCATACCTTCTACAAGGTCAAGCTCTGTCTGCATTGTCTTAGATTCTTCAATTGTGATAACACCATCGTTGGAAACTTTTTCCATAGCGTCTGCTACCATCTGTCCTACAGCATCATCTCCTGAAGATACAGCTGCAACTCTTGCGATCTGCTCTTTTCCGTTTACTTTGCTGCTCATGCTGCGGATTGCTTCTACAGCTTTATCTGTAGCTTTCTTCATACCTTTTCTAAGTACGATCGGGTTAGCTCCTGCTTCCAGGTTCTTCATTCCTTCATGTACCATAGCCTGTGCAAGTACTGTAGCTGTTGTAGTACCATCACCAGCTACATCATTTGTCTTGGCTGCAACTTCTCTGATCAGCTGAGCTCCCATGTTCTCAAATCCATCTTCCAGCTCGATCTCTTTTGCGATTGTAACACCGTCATTTGTGATCAGCGGAGCACCGAAAGATTTGTCGAGTACAACGTTTCTTCCTTTTGGTCCTAATGTAACTTTTACTGTATCTGCTAACTGGTTTACACCTTTTTCAAGTGCTGCTCTTGCTTCTGAGCCGTATTTAATTTCCTTTGCCATTTTACTGCATCTCCTTATTCTGTCTAAACTGATCTGTCTGTCAACACAGACACAACTACATTTTTATAATTTTCTGCTGCTGTTCACAATTTCTGTAAACAATAACAATTACTCTACGATTGCAAGAATATCATTCTGTTTTACAATGATGTATTTCTCTCCTTCAAGTTCTACATCTGTTCCTGCGTATTTAGAATAAATAACTTTATCCCCAACTTTTACCTGCATTACAACTTCTTTACCATCTACAACTCCGCCAGGTCCTACTGCGATTACTTCTGCTTCCTGTGGTTTCTCTTTTGCCTGTCCCGGTAATACGATACCTGATTTTGTTGTTTCTTCTGCTTCTAACTGTTTTAAAACGATCTTGTCACCTAATGGTACTAATTTCATTGTAATTCCTCCTTGAACAATTGAACTTATTCGATGCTGCTCATATTAGTGTGTCCTATGAGTAGTGGTTTTATTAGCACTCGTTTAGCTTGAGTGCTAACCCATGAATATAAAATAGCACTCTGCACCTCATTTGTCAACCAGTTTACATATTTTTTATAAAGATAAAAGATAATGGCGAGATACATTACTATTTCCAGGGATTGCCTGTGAACAACAACATTATTTTTATATATTAGAAAGAGTACTTTCCTGATATATAAAAAAACACAGAAGAAATGATTTCCGTTTCTCTCATCTCTTCTGTGGTCCTTTCTCGTTACTGTTCATTCCCATGTCAATCACTCCGCTGATTGGCATGGAGAATGCACGTTTTGGCCTGAATGCATCTCGCCCATCGTCGCAGACGATTCTAAATGGCGAGATGCGTTACTGTTTGCAGCTACGCTGTGAACAGTAACCCTTTCTCAGATCACTGTTCACAGGATTGCTCTGAACAATGATTTCTCACTTTTTCAGGTAAGAACTATCTTCTCTTTATATTATAAAATCCATTCTCAATCTTAAATTTTAAAATATTCAGATCTTCTGTTCTGTAGCGCTCTTTCACAACACCGCTGCATCCCAGCAGTTCTGCCTTTGTCGATATATAACATCTGTACTTCGCATCCAGATAAATATTGGTCAGCTTATCTTCTTTCAGCTCCAGATAGATGTAATCCTCTTCCTCATCATACCTGTACACACTGCATGCTCTTGTTGTATCGTCAAATATTCCATCTGCAGAAATCACTTTCTCCATCTGCAGATCGACCGGGTTTCCCTCGTACATATTCTGCTTCCCTTCTGAACTCTTTATCGTTGCACGCCAAAACTCTCAAAATCAGAATCATACACATAAGTACATTGCTTTCACAACAGCAATCTTATGCTCAGACACACTCCGGCGAGTCCGATCACTCAGATCATTACATCCGCTCTTTCTCAATACGCTCAAGTTCTGTGAACACATAATCATTCAGGACTTTAATATAAGTTCCCTTCATACCGGAAGAACGGGATTCAATCACACCGGCACTCTCAAATTTACGAAGTGCATTGACAATCACAGAACGGGTAATTCCAACGCGGTCTGCCACTTTGCTTGCCACAAGGATTCCTTCTGTTCCATCCAGTTCTTTAAAGATGTGTATGATCGCTTCAAGCTCTGAGAATGAAAGTGTTCCGATTGCAGCCTGAACTACATGTTCCTTACGTGTCTCTTCCGCACTCTCCTCATTGACAGAACGAAGCATCTCAAGTCCTACAACGGCAGTTCCATATTCACTCAGAATAATATCATCAATGGAATACCCTGCATCCTGTTTATAAATAAACAATGTTCCAAGACGCTCTCCCGCAATATCAATCGGAGTGATGATCGCCTGACATCCCTCCACTGCGTCAGCAGAAAATCCAAGTGTTTCAAGATTTACATTTTCTTTTGTGGAAAGAACACTTAAAAGTCTCTCATTCAGCATACCATCGATATGTGATCCTACTGATTCCGTGATCAGTTCATGGATCTCTCTTACGTGATCACACTTGCTCACTCCAAGGATCTTTCCCTTTTTGCTGACAACCAGTACGTTTGAATCAAGAATCTCTGTCAGTACGGCACAGATATCATTAAACACAACTTTACTGGAATTATTATTGTGCAGCAATTTATTTATTTTTCTGGTTTTATCCAATAATTGTACGCTCATTGTTTCCTCCATACCTTCAAGTTGTATATACAAATCCAAAAAATTTATTAACCAAAATTATATTATCATACAATTCTGAAAACATCAATAAATTTTCCTCATACCGTCTTTATTTTTTCACATTATTTGTTACTGTTCACAGCATAGCTGCAAACAGTAACGTATCTCGTCATTTAGAATCGCCTTTGGCGATGGACGAGATACATTCAAGACAATACGTGCATCCTCCATGCCAATCAGCGAAGTGATTGACATTGGAGTGAACATTAACCATTATTTTTCGTCATCTTTTTTCAGTGAAGTTACATATCCACACTGTTCATCTGCACAGACTAACTTATTCCCTTTTTCAACCATATATCCACCACACTGCGGGCATTTTTCTTTCGATGGTTTCTGCCAGGACATAAATTCACATTCCGGATTATTCTCGCAGCCATAATATTTTCTGCCCTTCTTCGTCTTGCGGATCACAACATCTTTTCCGCAAACCGGACACGGCACACCGATTTTCTCCAGATACGGTTTTGTATTTCTGCATTCCGGAAATCCAGGACATGCAAGGAATTTTCCATGCGGACCATATTTAATAACCATATTACGGCCACATTCTTCACAGATTACATCTGTCACTTCATCTTCAATCTTGACAGACTCCAACTCTTTCTCTGCTTTCTGTACTGCCTCATCCAGATCCGGATAGAAATTGCGGATTACTTCTTTCCACGCTACCTTTCCTTCTTCTACCATATCGAGAAGTCCTTCCATATTGGCTGTGAAGTGCTCATCCACGATGCTCGGGAATGACTGTTTCATAATATTATTTACAACTTCTCCGATCTCTGTCATATAGAGATTCTTACCTTCTTTAGTGACATAGCGTCTTCCGAGAATAATGGAAATTGTCGGTGCATAAGTACTTGGACGTCCGATTCCCAGTTCTTCCAGTGTCTTTACCAGACTGGCTTCTGTATAATGTGCCGGCGGCTGTGTAAAATGCTGTTTCATCTCGAAATCTTCTTTTGTAAGAACAGAATCCATATTCAGATTTCCAACCAGTACGTTGCTCTCTTCTTTCTCTTCATCTGCCTCTGTATATACGGAACGGAAACCGTCAAACGCAATTCTTGTTGTAGAAACTGTAAAGCGATAGTCCCCTGCTCCGATCTTAACGGACGTTGTCTCGTACTTTGCCGGCTGCATTCTGCTGGCTGTAAAACGCTTCCAGATCAGTTGATACAAACGGAACTGATCTCTGCTCAGAGAATCCTTGATCTCTGCCGGAGTTCTCGCAATATCTGTCGGACGGATTGCTTCATGGGCATCCTGAATCTTCTTATCACTGTTCTTTACTGTACTGCCTGCTGCCACATATTCTTCTCCATACATAGAAGCAATGTAAGCTCTTGCAGAAGCATCTGCCTCGTCAGAAATTCTGGTAGAATCTGTACGGAGATAGGTGATCACACCGACTGTTCCGCTTCCTTTGATATCCACACCCTCGTATAACTGCTGTGCGATACGCATTGTCTTCTGTGTACCAAAATTCAATGCTTTGGCAGCCTCCTGCTGGAGGGTACTCGTTGTAAATGGAAGTGGTGCTTTACGGATTCTCTCACCACGTCTGATATCTGTAACTTTAAATTCTTCTTTTTCCAGAGAATTGACAATCTGATCCAGCTCTTCTTTCGAACCGATCGTCATCTTTTCTTTCTCAGTTCCATAGAATTTTGCTGTCAGCGGACGTCTTTCACCTTTGATCTTCAGGATCGCATCCAGCGACCAGTACTCTTCCGGGATAAATGCATCGATCTCTTCTTCGCGGTCAGCGATGATTCTGAGCGCAACTGACTGTACTCTTCCGGCACTTAATCCTCTTTTTACTTTTGCCCAGAGTACCGGACTGATTTTATATCCCACCATACGGTCGAGAATTCGGCGGGCCTGCTGTGCATCCACCAGGTTCATATCGATATCTCTGGGGTTCTTCAGAGATGCTTTTACTGCATTCTTTGTAATCTCGTTAAATGTAATACGGCGCATCTTCTTGTCATCCAGCTTTAACGCTGCAGCCAGATGCCAGGAAATTGCCTCTCCCTCACGGTCAGGGTCGGTTGCAAGAAAGACTTTGTCTGACTTCTTTGCTTCTTTTCTCAGAGTCGCCAGAATATCTCCTTTTCCTCTGATCGTAATATATTTCGGCTCGTAGTCATTCTCCACATCAATTCCAAGCTGACTTTTGGGAAGATCCCTTACATGTCCCTGAGATGCGGCAACCGTATAACTGCTTCCCAGAAACTTTTTAATTGTTTTTACTTTTGCCGGAGACTCTACGATAACAAGATAGTGTGCCATAAAACCTAACTCCTCCATCTGGCAGCCGGAACAGTAACGCCGGAACCGCCTTCTACTTTACTTTTATATAATAATTTTTTGAAATTTCTCTTATGTATCCCTGTAATTCCAAAGAGACAAGAATGCTGAGCAGTTTTCTCAGCTCCAGCCCTGTTTCGCGTAAAATAGATTCCACATTCTTGGGATACAAACCGACACAACTATACACCAAATTTTCTGTACTTTCAAGAACTTTTTTCTTTTGTTCCTCTTTTTCTATATTTTTACTACACAATTTCTCCGTTTCTATCCCCCATTCTTTCAGCAGATTTTCAGGAGAAATCAGAATTCCGGCCCCCTGCTGGATCAGTCGGTTACAGCCACTGCTCAGTGTGCTGTCGATCTGTCCCGGAAGAGCATACACATCTCTCCCCTGTTCCAGTGCCATATCCACTGTAATCAATGATCCACTCCTGGCTCTTGCCTCCATCACAAGAACCGCATCCGCAAGCCCGCTGATAATCCGGTTTCTCGCCGGGAAATTCTGAGCCAGCGGTGGAACCCCCGGTTCATATTCCGACAAAATACCTCCGCCATGCTCCAGAATATCATGATATAACCCCTGATGCTCCTTCGGATAACACTGCTCCACTCCGCAGCCCATCACCGCAAAAGTCTTCCCATTTCCATTCAATGCTCCCCGCTGTCCCATTCCATCAATTCCTCTTGCCAGACCACTGATGATCTGAATTCCGGCCGCCGCCAGCTCCCTTCCAAATTCCATCGCATACCGTTCACCGTAAGAAGTACATTTTCTTGCTCCCACAATCGCTACCCGGCGTGTTGTCTCATCCGGAAGATTTCCTTTTACAAACAGGGCAAATGGATGATCCGGAAGTTCCAAAAGACATTTTGGATACTGCTCTGAATCCTGCGTGATAAATTGGATTTCTGCCTCTTTCATCCGCTCATACCGTTCTTCAAATCCAGTATCTTTTCTGGCGCTTTTCAGTATATTCCACTCCTTTTCTGTCAGCAGTCCTGCATTTTTCAATGGAGTTTCTTCTATATTATAAATACGCTTTGCAGAGGCTGCCCACCTGTAAATCCGGCACTTTTTCTCAGCGGGAATTCCCCGGATCCCGGCCAGCCAGAACTGATAGATCTCTTCCTGCTTTTTCCTTACTTTCTCTTCTCCTGGATTTTTCATTTTCTCTGTCTTTTCCATTTCCGGTATTCTGTGCATCTTCTCACCTTCCCCAGTATTTCTTATCCATCGTGCGGTATCCAATTGCTTCTCGGAGATGTGCGACATGTATCTTCTCTTCCTCTTCCAGATCTGCAATCGTTCTTGCCACCCGCAGGATTCGATGATAACCGCGTGCAGTCAGTCCCATTACTTCAAATGCCCGTTCCATCATCTTTTCCTCTTCTTTCCCCAGGGCGCAATATTCTTTCAGTAACTCTCCACTCAATTCCGCATTTTTTCGAATTCCACGTTTCTGATATCTGATTTTCTGCTTTTCTCTTACCTTGCAGATGCGTTCTCTGATCTGTTTGGAACTTTCTGCTTTTTCCTCTTGCTTCAGATCTCCGTAATACACTTTTTCTGCCTCCACGCTCAAATCGATCCGATCCAGAAACGGCTGACTGATCTTTCCAAGATAGGCCTGAATCTGCGCCGGCGTACAGGTGCAGCGGTCCAGATCCGGATAACATCCGCAGGGGCATGGATTCATTGCCACCACCAGCATAAAATCTGCTGGGAACTGATACGTTCCGCTGTTCCTTGTAAGCTGGATCTTTCTCCGTTCCAGCGGCTGTCTTAAAACTTCCAGTACCTGTTTCCGGAACTCCGGCAGTTCATCCAGGAAAAGCACGCCTCCATGTGCCAGTGTAATCTCCCCTGGTTTTGGGATCATTCCTCCTCCGACAAGTGCTGCGGCTGTAACCGTATGATGTACCTCCCGAAACGGTCTTCTTTGAATCAATGGCTGCTCTATATCCAACATCCCCATAATGCTGTAAATCTTTGTAACTTCCAGGCTCTCTTCCAGAGACATGGGCGGCAATATTCCTCCGATACACTCTGCCGTCATCGTCTTTCCGCTTCCGGGTGGCCCGATCAAAAGTAAATTGTGTCCTCCTGCAACCGCGATCTCTGCAGCCCGCTTTACACATTCCTGTCCACATACATCCGCAAAATCAGGTAGTTTCTCCTCTCTCTTATCTTTATCCAGTATCTTCTTTTTATATACCACAGACTCTAAAGATTTTTTTCCCTGTAATAACTCCATGGCTTCACGTAATGTCCTTACACCATAGATCTGCATCCCATCCACCAGAGATGCTTCCGCTGCATTTTCCATTGGCACAATGCAGGAGGTAATACCATCCTGTTTCGCCATTGCCACCATTGCAAGGATTCCCGGTACTCTCTTGATACTTCCATCCAGCCCCATCTCTCCCAGAATCAGACAATTTTCCGGAAGACTTAGCTTTTCTTCTCCAAGTGCTTTCAGGACAGATACTGCAATCGGAAGGTCAAACGAAGCTCCCCTTTTCCTGACTGTCGCCGGTGACAGATTGATCACCATCCTTTTTGCCGGGAATTCATACCCTGAATTTTTAATCGCTGTTCTTACTCTTTCTCCTGCTTCTTTGACCTCTGATGAAAGATAACCGACCATGTGAAATACCGGAAGTCCATTGCTTACATCCGCTTCTACACGGACATAATCCACTGCAAGTCCGTCTACCGCAGCAGACAACACTTTACTAAAGCTCATATACATGCTCCTTTCCTGATGATGCTCATGCATTCTTCATGAATCATTCCTGTACAGGTAATTCAAACCAATAAAGTTTTCCTGTTTAAAATTCGTTCTCCTGTTACCTGTAAAATAAAATTGAATTTTGGGTTGAAACAGAACCGTCTGAAACTAATTATCAAGACATGTTCTAACCTGATTAGATGTATTACTGTTCACAAAATATCTGTAAACAATAACTTAGATGTTACCTTTGAATTACCAGAACTGAATCTTCCGGGAATTGTATCGTTATCATAAAGTAGGGATTCCAAATTGTCAAGAAATTATAACGCAAGAATTTCTGGCATAAATGATTTTTTAAATGGAAAAGCACACTTGACTGTCCACTTTCATAAACTATATCAAATGCACTGAGAGGTGCCGTCTTGAAAGCATTTCCTAATCCCCTCACTCCGTCCGAAGAACAATATTATATTCAGAAATATACAGAAGGGGATCTGGATGCAAAACACATTCTTATTGAACGGAATCTTCGTCTGGTCGCTCATATCATACGAAAATATCAGAATCTCGGCGAAGATCCGGAAGACCTGATTTCCATAGGAACCATCGGATTGATCAAAGCAGTCATCACATTTGATCCACAGAAAGGGAATCGTCTGGCTGCCTATGCCTCGCGTTGTGTAGAAAATGAAGTCTTAATGTATCTGCGTGGAAAGAAAAAGTCAGGAAAAGAAGTCTCACTTTACGAACCGATCGGAACAGACCGCGAAGGAAATGAAATCAAACTTTATGATGTGATTGAAACAGAGGAACCGGATATCACAGAAAAGGTCTATCTCAAAGAAAATATTCAGAAACTCTATGAAAAAGTGGAAAATGAACTTTCTCCACGGGAAAAACTGATTTTAAAATTAAGATATGGATTATATAACGGAGAAGAATACACACAACGGGAAATTGCCGCACAGCTTGGCATTTCCCGTTCTTATGTATCCCGCATTGAAAAAAGTGCAGTTGAAAAGTTAAAAATCTGGTTCTGATTTTCACCTTCCGTTTATTTTTTCAGACAGTCATCCACCATCTGCACTGCTTTTCGCACTCCAGATCAGTAATTCATCTCTGACTGTCTGATTCATTTGCATTTATGCTTCCGGCTGTTCCTGTCTTCTCAGAAGATCATACATCTCAGCTTGCTCGCTCAATTCGATAAACAGTTTCTGCTTTGAATGAGGTGCGCTTTCCTGATCCTCGCCGTCCTCATTCAAAATCCGCAGAACTTTCGCCTCCAGATTTCTTCCGTCCGGTTTCATAATCTCGATCGTCTCGTCAACAGAGAACTTATTGCGCTGTTCAATCTGAGCACGTCCTTCGGAATCGATTCCTCCGACGATTCCAAGATAAGTATACTCTTTAATATAAGTATTATTATCGTAGATCTGTGACTCAGAATCCGGTTTACCAAAGAAAAATCCGGTTGTAAACTGACGGTAAGTACAGTTGGAGATCTGGTCAAGATACCATGGCATATTCTTCTTATAAAGCTCAGGATCCTTCTGATAATCATCCAGAGCACGTCTGTAAGTTCTCGCAACCGTTGCAACATACAGGGCAGTCTTCATACGTCCTTCGATCTTCAGACTGTCAATTCCTGCATCGATCAGCTCCGGAATGTGTTCGATCATGCAGAGATCTTTTGAGTTAAAGATATAGGTTCCGCGTTCATTTTCATAAACCGGCAGATATTCTCCCGGACGCTTTTCTTCAACTACCGCATATTTCCAACGGCACGGATGTGTACATGCTCCCTGGTTGGCATCTCGTCCTGTAAAATAATTACTCAAAAGACATCTTCCAGAATAGGAAATACACATAGCACCGTGGACAAATGTCTCTATCTCCAGGTCTTCCGGAATCTTACTTCTTAATTCTTTCAGCTCTTTTAAAGACAGCTCTCTGGCTGATACCACACGGCTGGCTCCCTGACGGTACCAGAAGTTGTATGTTCCATAGTTTGTATTATTGGCCTGTGTACTGATATGACGCTCGATCTCAGGACATACTTCTTTCGCAATGTCAAATACCCCCGGATCCGCAATGATCAGTGCATCCGGACCAATTTCCTTCAGTTCTTTAAAATACTCTCTCACACCCTCCAGATCATCGTTGTGTGCAAGAATATTGGCTGTCACATAGACTTTAACATCATGTTCATGAGCAAATCGAATTCCCTCTTTCATATCTTCCATTGAAAAGTTCTTCGCTTTTGCTCTGAGACCAAATGCCTCTCCACCTATATAGACTGCATCTGCTCCAAAAATTACTGCGGTCTTCAACACTTCCAGACTACTTGCCGGAATCAATAATTCGGGATGTCTGCTCATCTTTTTTCTCCTCAACTTTCTGTTTTACACTGACTGCCACACCATCTCCCAGTGGAATGATCGATGTAACAAGATCTTCTCTGTGTTTCAATTCATACAGATACTCTCTCATTCTTGCATGAATTGTTCTGTTTCTACGCTCCACTGCGAAGCGTGATTCAATAATCTCTCCATCCTGCATCACATTATCTGACACAAGACAGCCTCCGTCTGCAAGAAGCCGGAGTACTTCCGGAAGATAATGGATATACTGACCTTTGGCTGCATCCATAAAGATAAAATCATAAGTCCCATCCAGTTCTGCCAGTACCTGCATTGCATCTCCCTCAATCAGCGTAATCTCATCTTCCTTTCCCGCTCTCCTAAAATTCTCCCTGGCGATCGGGATTCTTTTCTCATAATTTTCTATTGTGGTTATATGGCACCCCTGCGGTGCTGCATCATTCATCAATAACGCAGAGAAACCTACGGCAGTTCCGACTTCCAGAATGCGCATAGGTTTTTGCATCATAAGGAGAACCCGCAGGAAACTCTGCATCTCATGCCGGATGATCGGCACATCATCCGCAAGAGCTTCCTGCTCGATTTTCTCCAGTATTTCACTGTTCTCTGTGTCCATAGAATTGATGAATGTAACAATACGTTCATCTACTATCATATTCTACACATCCACATCCATGATGATCGGAATCACCATAGGTCTTCTCTTTGTCTTTTTCCAGATATAATCATTCATTGTATCACGGATGACCAGTTTGATCTTGTTCCAGTCTGTATGTCTGCCTTTGAGACATTTATCCAGTGATTCTGAAACAGCCTTTCTCGCATCTTCCATCAACTGCTCCGACTCACGCACATAGACGAATCCACGGGATACAATATCCGGTCCTGCAAGCAGACGGTTTGTTCTTCTCTCCAGTGTCAGCACAACGATGATAATTCCGTCTTCTGCCAGATGCTGTCTGTCACGGAGTACGATATTTCCAACATCTCCGACACCTAGTCCGTCTACAAGGATTGCACCTGTATGCACCTTGTCTACTACTTTTGCAGACTCATCGCATAACTCCAGTACATCACCGGACTGAATGATAAACACGTTCTCTTTCGGAATTCCGAGAGATCTTGCAACTCCTGCATTTGCTTTCAGATGACGATACTCTCCATGAACCGGAATCGCATATTTCGGTTTCACAAGAGAATAGATCAGTTTCAGTTCTTCCTGACATGCATGACCTGATACATGCGCATCCTGGAAGATAACTTCCGCACCTTTTGCTGAAAGTTCATTGATCACACGGGAAACAGATTTCTCATTTCCAGGGATCGGATTGGAACTGAAAATAATCGTATCATTCGGCTGGATTGTTACCTTGCGGTGTACATCTGCTGCCATACGTGACAGAGCCGCCATAGATTCTCCCTGACTTCCGGTTGTGATCAGTACCATCTTCTCCGGAGGATAATTCTTCATCTGATCAATCTCGATCAGTGTGTTCTCCGGTACATTCAGATATCCGAGTTCGGATGCAGTTGCAATGATGTTCACCATACTGCGTCCTTCTACGACTACTTTTCTTCCATATTTATATGCAGAGTTGATAATCTGCTGGACACGGTCTACGTTCGATGCAAAAGTTGCAATGATCAGACGGGTATTCTGATGTTCTGCAAAAATGTGGTCAAACGTGATTCCCACCGTACGTTCAGACTGTGTGAATCCTTTTCTCTCTGCGTTCGTACTGTCTGACATCAACGCCAGGACACCTTTCTTACCAATCTCTGCAAATCTCTGCAGATCGATCGCATCTCCAAATACCGGTGTATAATCTACCTTAAAGTCTCCTGTATGCACCACTACACCTGCCGGTGAATAGATTGCAAGTGCGGATGCATCCTGGATACTGTGGTTTGTCTTAATAAATTCAATTCTGAATTTTCCAAGATTGATGGACTGTCCGTGACGTACCACTTTTCTTCTTGTGCTGCGGAGCAGATTATGCTCTTTCAGTTTGTTCTCGATAATTCCCATTGTCAGCTTTGTTGTATAGATCGGAATATTGACTTCCTTTAATACGTACGGAAGAGCACCGATATGGTCCTCATGTCCGTGAGTAATTACAAAGCCTTTTACTTTTGAAATATTGTCCTTCAAATAGGTTACATCCGGAATTACAAGGTCGATTCCAAGCATATCATCTTCCGGGAACGCAAGTCCGCAGTCCACAACAACAATACTGTCTTCGTATTCAAAGGCAGTAATATTCATACCAATCTGTTCCAGACCTCCAAGTGGTATGATACGCAGTTTTCCATTATTCTGTTTTTTCACAAATCAAGCACCTCCACTATTCTGTTTTTCCATACATTCTTTACACAGTCCGTAGAATTTCAGTTCGTGGTCCAGGACATGGAATCCGGTTGCCTCCTCTATATGCTGTTCCAGATCATCTAGAAGATCATCATCAAATGCAAGCACTTTATTGCACTTTCTGCAAATCAGATGATGGTGATTATGCTTCGTCTCTCCGTTCAACAAATGCCCAATCTCATAACGAACACATCCATCATCAAAGTTAATCCTGTCTACCAGCTGCATATCCCACAAAAGCTGTAATGTTCTGTACACGGTAGCCAGTCCGATCTCGGGATAATCTGATGATACAAGCTCGTAGATATCCTCCGCTGTCATATGCCTGCCGCTGTTCTCTTCAAGTACTGACAAAACAAGCAGTCTCTGATGAGTGACCTTCAGGCCTTTTTCTTTGAGTCTTTCCTTCAGCAGTTCCTGCGTCTTTTCTGTTTCCATCAGCCTTTTCTCCCTTTTTTAATAAATTTCAGTAAATCTATCGTAAAAATCCAACTGGATTTTACTTTCCTGTTTACATCTCAATGTCGACATCGTCCAATAATTCTTCAAATACTTTGGACACTGCCATCAGTTCTGTATCGTCCTCTACGATCTCGTAGAATTTTTCTGATTCTTTAGAATCTCCGACTTCTTTTAAAATCAGGCATTCCGCATCATCATCCTCTGAATCGGCTACCAGTATGTATGCTGATCCATTGATCTTTGTCTCTTCCAGTACAAAAAATTCGTCTGCTCCGCTTCCATCGCTGAAAGTAAAACTTACTTTTTCCATTCAATTATCCCCTTGTCTGTTTTTCAGATAAAGTGAATCCAGATATCCCTGAAGAATGAATACCGCTGCGATCTTATCCACATATTTCTTACGGTTCTCTCTTCTCACATTACTTTCGATCAATGTACGCTCTGCCTCTACAGTAGTCAGGCGCTCATCCCACATGATGACTTCCAGTCCTGTACGCCGTTCCAGCATATCACGAAATTCCAGAGACTTCTGAGCACGCTCTCCAATATCATTATTCATATGTTTCGGGAAGCCGAGTACAATCTTCTCCACCTCATATTCTTTGATCAGCGCCTCAATCCTGGCACAGGTCTTGCGAAGTTTGTTCTCTTCTTTCCGTGTGATCGTCTCGATCCCCTGGGCCGTCAGTCCAAGTGCATCACTGATTGCAACTCCGACTGTCTTCGTCCCGTAGTCTAATCCCATAATTCTCATAATCTGATTATTCCCACGCGTGGTGTTCAATATACGCTTTTAATAACTCTTCCACCAGCTCATCTCTTTCTACTTTCATCACAAGACTTCTTGCTCCGTTGTAGCTTGTAATGTAAGTCGGATCTCCTGACATGATATAACCAACGATCTGGTTGACCGGGTTGTATCCTTTTTCTTTCAGTGCTTTAAAGACAATCTCAAGAATATCTTTTGCTGAGATCTGCGGTCCCGGTTCTACCTGAAAGAACTGAGTATTACTTAAATCACTCATCTTTCTTCCTCCTTTTCCTTCTCCTTCTGTTTTTCACTGTTCACAATCTGTCTGCGACACCGGCTTTGATCATTCTCCTGTCAAATCTGCTGTTGCCCGCATCAGCAGACATCTTCTCCAACTGCAAACAGTAATAATTTTCTTCTGGAAAACCCAGAAACTCTATCTACAATTTTAATATAATCCCATGCAAAATTCAATGAATAATTTGTGAATCACAACCAATTTGAACTTTTACAACACAATTTTTCAGATTTTCATTTGTTTGTAGTGCAATTTTCATATATTCCTTTGTATGGCCTGTCTGAACGGTCTTTCCGTCGATTTCGACATCCTCTTCCACCAGTACTTCTACTTCTTTTCCGATGAAACTTTCCTCATATGCCCTGCGCTTTTTCTCACCAAGTTCGATCAGGACATTACTTCTCTCTGCCTTGATCTGTTCGCTGACCTGATTTTCCATCACGGCCGCTTTGGTTCCCTCACGTCTGGAATATTTAAAAATGTGTGTCTCGTAGAAGTCAATGCTGTCTACAAAAGCTCTTGACTCTTCAAATTCTTCCTCTGTCTCTCCCGGGAATCCAACAATCACATCCGTTGTCAGTGCCGGATTTTCAAAATATTTGCGAAGAATTCTGCATCTTTCCACATATTCTGCACTTGTATAACGACGATTCATACGCTTCAGCGTGGCATCACATCCACTCTGTAAAGACAGATGGAAATGTGGACACATCTTTGGTAACTCAGAAATTGCCTTCGCGAATTCTTCTGTAATGATTCCCGGTTCCAGTGAACCAAGACGGATTCGTTCGATTCCGTCAATTCCGTGAACTGCCTGAATCAGATCCAGCAGATGTCTCTCTCCGTCAAAATCAATTCCGTAAGAACTCAGATGAATTCCTGTCAGGACCACTTCTTTGTATCCATTTCCTGCCAGAGTCTTCACTTCTTCCAAAACATCCTCTGTCTCTCTGCTGCGAACTCTTCCTCTCGCATATGGAATGATGCAGTAAGTGCAGAACTGATTACATCCATCCTGTACTTTAATGTAAGCCCTTGTATGATCCCCCGGTTTTGTAAGATGAAGGGATTCATACTCTTTTGTTCTGCTGATATCCTCCACATCTTTCATTCCGTGAGCATCCTGATACTCTTCCAGTGCACGGATCAGATCTTTCTTCTTATTGTTTCCAAGGACAATATTGATACATGGATCTACCACTCCATTCTTGTCCTGAGCCTGTACATAACAGCCGGCTGCCACAACGATCGCATCCGGATTCATCTTTCTTGCACGGTGAAGCATCTGACGGGATTTACGATCCGCAATGTTCGTCACAGTACAGGTATTGATCACATAGACGTCCGCTCCTTCTTTGAATGGTACGATCTCATATCCTGCCTGTTCCAGCATTTCCTGCATCGCTTCGGTTTCATACGCATTCACCTTACATCCCAGATTGTGCAGTGCTGCTTTCTTCATAATCTATCACCTCATTTTTCTATTATATATGTTCTACTAATTCTTGGTTACTGTGTATTCCCTTGTCAATCACTCTTGACTTTTATTTCCATATCCCGTAGAATAATAACGAGGTCAGAAACCTTTACTTTATTGTATAATTCAAGGAGGGATTTTCAAATGAAAACAGTACAGATTTCATTAAATTCAATCGACAAAGTTAAATCATTCGTTAACACAATCACAAAGTACGACAATGATTTTGATTTAGTATCCGGAAGATATGTTATAGATGCCAAGTCAATCATGGGTATTTTCAGTCTTGATCTTTCCAAACCGATTGATTTAAACATCCACGCTGATGGAAACATTGATGAGATTCTTGCAGCACTTGACGCTTACATCATCAAATAATCATCCCGGTATTCATTTACGGACTTATGATTTATTAACGAAGAGCTGTTCCTGACGGAGCAGCTCTTTTTTTATCTCTTCATAACTGTTTGTTACTGTTCACAGGCAACCTGCAAACAGTAACAACTGTTTTACTCTCCCTGTTTCACACGGATCACTTCTGCAGTCTCAATTGCTTTCTGCATCAGTTCCTCGATCTGCTCTGTCAGGTTCAGTTCTGATTTTTCAATACGTTCCACATTCGGTTTTGTAACCGGATGTTTTGCAACGAAAATTGTACAGCAGTCTTCAAACGGCTGGATGGATGTCTCATAAGTATTGATCTTCTCTGAAATCTCTACGATCTCTTTCTTATCAAATCCAATCAGCGGACGGTATACCGGCAAAGTACATACTGCATTGGTTGCATTCAGACTCTGCATTGTCTGGCTTGCCACCTGTCCGATACTCTCTCCTGTGATCAGTCCCAGACAACCATCCTGTTTAGCAAAATGCTCTGCAATACGCATCATATAACGACGCATGATAATTGTAAGCTCATCGTGTGGGCATTTCTCATAAATGTAAAGCTGGATATCTGTAAAGTTGACAACATGCAGTTTGATCGGTCCTGCATAGGCAGATACCAGACGTGCAAGGTCTACTACTTTCTCTTTTGCTCTCTCACTTGTATACGGTGGCGCATGGAAATAAGTTGCCTCAAGTTCTACTCCACGTTTTGCGATCATATAACCAGCAACCGGACTGTCGATTCCGCCGGAAAGAAGAAGCATGGCACTTCCGTTTGTCCCGATCGGCATTCCTCCCGGTCCCGGAATAATTCTGGAATAAATGTAAACTTCTTCACGGATCTCTACATTCAGTCGAATGTCCGGGTTATGCACATCTACTTTCATCTCCGGGAATGCATCCAGAACTGCTCCGCCAAGTTCACAGTTAATCTCCATAGAATTCACCGGATAACGCTTGTTTGCTCTTCTTGCCTCAACTTTGAATGTCTTGTTCTTCTCCGGATACGCCTGATCAACATAGTTTACAACGTCTTTTTTCAACTGTTCCAGTTCTGCTACAGGAACTCGTACAACCGGGCAGATTCCGACAATACCGAATACCTTTTTCAGACTTTCTACTGTCTCTTCAAAATCATACTCGCCTTCACAGTCTACATAAACTCTTCCATGACACTTGTGTACGAGAAATTCTCCGTCCACTCCCTGCAGGGCATAACGGATCTGACGTACCAGAGCATCTTCGAAAATATAACGGTTCTTTCCTTTGATTCCGATTTCACCGTATTTAATCAGAAATGACTGAAATTTCATATTTTTATCTCCTTCTTGAAACGTTACTGACCACAAAACTTACATTATGGTAAAATACTTTACCATTTGCAGCTATAGTATGAGCCGTAACACTTTAGTGTCTCGTATATCTTCTCAACATCGGTATACAATTATATAGTGTTTCCAGCACGTAGTCAATTTCTTCTTTTGTTGTAAATTCTGACATACTGAAACGAATTGTGGAATCCAGATACTTCTGCTCCGCACCAATGCTCTTTAACACGCCGCTGACTGCCGGATGATTGGAAGCACAGGCTGAACCGGAAGATACATAGATTCCTTTCTCTTCCAATGTGTGAAGAAGTACTTCGCTTCGGATTCCCGCAACTCCCACACTGATAATGTGCGGTGCACTTCCTTCATCCGTCACACCATGAATCGTAATATCATCGATCTGCTTAAGCCCTTCCAGGAAATGTGCTTTCAGTTCACGCATCAGCGCCACTTTCATATCCAAATCCTGATAAGACATCTTTGCAGCCAGACCAAGACCTGCAATTCCCGGCACGTTCTCTGTACCGGAGCGCATGTCTTTCTGCTGTCCGCCGCCAAACAGAATTGGACGTATCTTCACTTTTTCACCAATGTAAATGAATCCGACACCCTTCGGTCCGTGGATCTTGTGACCGCTTACACTTAACAGATCGATCTTCTGGCGCTTAGGATAAATATGATATTTTCCAAATCCCTGTACTGCATCGGAATGCACCAGAATATTCGAATTGTATTCTTTTACGATCTTTGCAGCCTCTTCCACCGGCTGCACTGTACCGACCTCATTATTTACATACATGATCGATACAAGAATCGTCTCCGGACACAGAGCCTCTTTCAAAGCTTCCAGACTGACTTTTCCGTTAGAATCCACCGGCAGATAAGTCACTCTGAATCCTTCCTCTTCTTCCAGATAACGCATCGTGTTAAGGATCGCATCATGTTCGATTGAAGTTGTGATCAGATGATTTCCTCTTCTTTTATTTGCTCTTGCACATCCGATCAGCGCAAGATTATCACTTTCTGTTCCACCTGATGTGAAGAAAATTTCCTTTGTATTTACTTTTAATATTTTCGCAAGGCTTTCTTTTGCATCTTTTATATAATGCTCTGCCTCCACACCTTTTCTGTGCATGGAAGACGGATTACCAAAGTCCTGACACATCACTTTATATACCAGTTCTCCCACTTCCGGAAATGCTCTTGTCGTGGCAGAATTATCTAAATATGCTTCCATTTTCCGTTCCTTTACTTTTCGTTCTTTACTACTAAATTATGTCTGTTTGTATTATTCTGATACATTACCAGCCAGTACTGTTCACAGGTAACCTGTCAAATAATGGTTACTGTTCATAGCCAGATGAACCGCTGTGGATTGAACAATAACACCAACTCTGTCTGAGATCACTCACAGGTCTCCAGATGATACATCAGAATCGAAAGAGTCGTAAGTCCTGCAGTCTCTGTACGCAGAATTCTCTTTCCAAGAGATACAGATGTGGCTCCCGCCTCTTTTGCAAGCTCCACTTCCGCTTCTTCGAATCCGCCTTCGGGACCGATGAAGATTCCTACAGACTGTCCCGGACGGATCTGTTGAATCCTGCGGGCAGTCTCTTTCATTCCTTCTTCCAGTTCATACGGAATCAGGATCACATCCAGTTCCTTTGCCAGTTCCAGTGCTTTCTGGAAACTCACCACAGGCTGTACCTCCGGCACAATCCCTCTTCCCGACTGCTCTGCCGCACCTTTGGCAATGGCCTGCCAGCGGGTTCTTTTCTTCTCTGCTTTCTTTTCATCCAGCTTCACTACGGATCTTTTTGCCGCAAACGGAACTACACTGTATGCGCCAAGCTCCACTGCCTTCTGAACGATCCATTCCATCTTGTCCCCTTTTGGAAGCCCCTGGAAAAGCCAGAGTCTGGACGGAAGTTCTGTATCCTGATCCAGTTTCTTCAGAATATCAAGCACTGCGACATTATCTTCATATCCGTTCACCGTACACAAATAGACATTTCCCTCTCCATCGTTGATCTGAACATCTTCCCCATATTTCATCCTGAGGACATTCTTCATATGATTTACATCCGCACCTTCGAGTCGGATCTGCTGTTCACCGATCCAGGAAGGCTCTGCAAAAAAATTCTGCATCCGACTTCTCCTATTATCCGTTCTTCCGGGCTGTTACGCAGACCCACTCGCCCTGATATGTCACATCCAGGATCTCAAGTCCTGCTTTTAATACAGCCTCTTTTACCATCTCTTCTTTATCATCAATGATTCCGCTTGTAATATAGATGCCGCCCGGTTTCAGCTGATTGACGATCACTGGAGTCAGCTCAACCAGTACCGGGGCAAGAATATTCGCTGCCACAATATCATAGCATCCATATCCTACTTTATCCTGTACTTCTTTATCATCAATGATATTTCCGATCATAACTTCATATTTATCTTTCGGAACTCCATTGTTCTCCATATTTTCATAAGTCGCATCAATAGCACATGGATCCAGATCGGTTCCGACAGAATGCTCTGCACCGAATTTTAATGCTAACATTCCAAGAATTCCGCTTCCGCATCCTACATCAAGAATCTTCGTTGTCTCTGTTGTATATTTACGGATCTGACGAATACAGAGCTGTGTTGTCTCATGCATTCCTGTTCCGAACGCAGTTCCCGGATCAATGTGGATTACCATCTTGTCTTCATCGGAAGGTTTTACATCTTCCCAGGACGGAATGATCAAAATATCATCCACATAGAACTGATGGAAATATTTCTTCCAGTTATTCACCCAGTCTACATCTTCTGTCTGAGATTCTTCGATTGTACATTCTCCGACATTCACGTACGCTGACATTTCTTTCAGTTCCTGTTTTACATCTGCAAGAATCTTCTCTGCATCGTCCTCTTCTTCTAAATAGAAACTCAGATACGCCACACCGTCATCCGGATCGATCTCCGGCAGGATATCTACGAACATCTGCGCTTTATCTGACTGTGTCAGCGGCACTTTATCTTCAATCTCCACGCCTTCGATCCCAAGATCTGCCAGCATGCTGCTGACAATATCTTCTGCCTCTGTTGTTGTCTTTAATCTGAATTTATTCCACTTCATCTGACTTCCTCCTGAAACCACAAATCTAAATCAACATTTCCTTTTATTCCCGGCACTTCTCCGGTCTCACTGTACTGCCACATCTTATACTGATACGGACACTGAGGAGCCTCATGATAATCTGCATACCAGAAATCATACTCCGTCAGTTCCTCCATCTTCAGTGTAAATGCCATCCATTTCATATTGGCATAGATCATCGGATCATATCCTGCCTGCCGGATTCCATCACAGAAGATCTTACAGTAATTCGTAAATTCTTCTCTTGTATTATCATCTGTACGGGCAGTATCATCTTTGATCTCCTCAGTGTCATAGACAACCGGTCCGCGGATCTTGTAAGGCTGAATATGTTCCAGCACAAAGTCCGCTTCTTCCACCGCCTCTGCCGGTGAAATTGCCTGTGAGAAAAAATAGACACCTACATCCAGTCCTGCCTCGATCGCACCCTCTGCATTCTGAGCAAACATATCATCCAGAACAAGCTGTCCCGTTTCACCATAGGCACGGTATCCAAGACGAAGAATCACAAAATCAATGCCGCTTTCTTTTACCTGTTTCCAGTCGATCTCTTCTCCTTGAAATTCAGAGACATCGATTCCTTTCTTCGCAGACACCTGATTCTTCTCATCGTAATAACTCTTATATCCTGTTTCTTCATCCACACTAAGATTCTTAAAATTATACGTATTCTCAGGCACATCGTCAAGAAGCTCTGCTCGATATTCTTCCTCTTTTACATCCTGAAATACAAAATAGGTCTTCCCATTCTCCTGCTCTGTCACCACACCCGATTCTGAGTTTTCCACATCGTCCGCGGTTGTTTCGACTGTTTTTCCGCTATTCGCAGCACATCCTGTGAATAACATCATCACAGATAAAAGGAGCACTGTCTTTCTGATTCTATTTTTCACCCGGTCTTCTCCATTAATCTGATTTTTCATTCATCAACTGGCAGAATGATCATTTCATCGCCAGCCTTTATCTTACCACCATGAAGTACTTTTGCAAATACCCCTTCTCTCGGCATGATACATTCTCCCATTTTCTGAAAAATCTGACATCCATGGTGACACTCTTTTCCTATCTGGGTCATCTCCAGCAGCACATCATTACATTTTAATCTTGTTCCTACCGGAAGCGTACGGAAATCAATCCCCTGCACGATCAGATTCTCTCCAAATGCACCATCCTCAACTTCCGCGCCTCTTGCACGGAATGCTTCTATCTTATCATAAGATAACAAACTGATCTGACGATGCCATTTTCCTGCATGTGCATCCCCTTCCAGTCCAAAATCTTCTATAAAGTTTCCCTCTTCTATTCTGCTTTTCTGAGTTCCTTTCGCAGGACTCGTACAGACTGCAATTACAATTCCCATTTATCTGTTCCTCTTCTCTTTTTTCTGTATCAGCCGCCACTTTGATTGGCAACGACAATACCTATTTAAAATATTAAATACATCCTTGTATGCTTACAGCGTTCGATATTACTATCATTTTCTATTCCTACTCTTAACCGCCGATACTCGACATCCCTTTTTTCTCTTTCTGATCTGAAAAAATATTCTTTCCAAACTCATGGCATGCCGGTTTTCTGAAAATCGCATCCTTCATCTTCTGCCGGAGCACCTCGTCGGTCACCCCTTCCCTGAGCAGTTTTCTCAGATCAATTCCTGTCTCATACTGAAGGCACAGTTTCAAAAATCCTTCCGATGTCAGCCGGACCCGGTTACAGGAATCACAGAATTTATGACTCATCGCACTGATAAAGCCAATCCGTCCTTCAAATCCTGAAAACTGTATATAAACCGCTGGTCCATTTCCAAGTCGCTTTTCGTAAACTTCTGCCTTTCCAAATTCACGTTCCAGTATCTCCTGTATTTCTTCCCGGTTCTTTCCCTGATATTCCTTCCCCATTCCGATCGGCATCATCTCAATAAATCTGACTTCCACTCTTCGCGATTCTGCCAGTCTTGCAAGGCGGAGATACTCTTCTGTTGTCTGCGTCAGCGGAACACAATTAATCTTTACCTTCAATTGTTCATAAGCAAGTGCCGCTTCCATTCCTTCCAATGCCTGCTTCACATCTCCGCAGCGTGTTACTGTCCGGTACTGTTCTGGGTCTAACGTATCTATACTGATATTTACTCCGTCCAGCCCGTGTTCTATCAGACGGTCAATCTGGTCTTTTAAAAGGATTCCATTCGTTGTCAGAGTTACCTGTTCAATTCCTTTAATCTTCTTAAGCATCCCCACAAGCTCAGGAAGACCTCTGCGTGCCAACGGCTCTCCCCCCGTCAGCTTTATCTTTGAAATTCCGAGTTCTGCTGCCTGACAGCAGATCCGTGTAATTTCATCAAATGTCAGGATCTGCGCATGCGGAATCAGCTCTACTCCTTCTTCCGGCATACAATAGACACATCTGAGATTACAACGGTCTGTCACAGAAACTCTCAAATATTCAATCTGTCTGTTATACTGATCAATCATACCATCATTCCACCTTTTTCAAAGGCTGTGCACATTCTCCCGCCTGACCTGTCAGAATGGCCAGACCATGTTCCAAAGACGGGAGCACTGCTTCCAGATTCTCCTTCACTGCTTTCGGACTTCCCGGCAGATTGATGATCAATGTCTGATTGCGGATCACGGATGCTCCACGGCTGAGCATCGCTCTTGGTGTCACCTGTAAAGATGCCAGACGCATTGCTTCAGCGATTCCCGGAGCATTCTTTGTAGCCACTGCCAGCGTTGCCTCCGGAGTACAGTCTCTTGGAGCAAATCCGGTTCCACCTGTTGTTGCGATCAGGTCAACTTTCGTCTCATCACTTAACCTGCACAGACATTTCTCAATCTCAGCCTGCTCGTCCGGAAGAAGCACTTCTTCCACTACTTCATATCCGGACTGCTCCAGCATCTCTTTCAATAATGGACCGCTCTTGTCTTCCCGTTCTCCCGCATATCCTTTATCACTCAGCGTCACTACTGCCGCTTTCCATCTTTTTTCTTCCATTTTCAATCGTACCACTCTTTCCACCTGTTTTCTTTACCAGATAAATCTCTCCGATCTCCATCTTCTTATCCATGGCTTTACACATATCATAAACGGTCAGAAGTGCAACACTTACCCCTGTCAGTGCTTCCATTTCCACACCGGTCTTTCCGGTCACTCTCACAGTGCAGTCACAGTAGATTGCTAGTTCACTTTCCACCAGTTCAAATTCCACTTTGCATTTTGTAATCGGAAGAATGTGACACATCGGGATCAGATCCGATGTCCTCTTGGCCCCCATGATTCCGGCTGTTGTAGCAACACCCAGCACATCTCCTTTTCCTGCCGTTCCGTTCTTTACCGCCTGAAATACTTCTTTATTTACAGTAATCTTTCCTGTGGCAGTCGCCTCACGAACCGTTTCTTTCTTTTCCGTCACGTCCACCATAATGGCCTTTCCCTTTTCATCAAAATGTGTCAGTCCCATGTTCTATCCCTCTTTGTCCTAGAAATCGTTTCTCCATCCATAAAGCAAATTTCTTCATTTTCACTTTATGGCGTTATTTCTATCATAACATATTTCAGGTTATTTCACATTAAGAAATTTTTGAGTTTAATATAACAAACAGAGTCCGAAGCTTTTTCACACTTCGGACTCTGCGTTATTCTTTCTTTTTCTTTTACCAGAGTGTGTCTTAAAAATGCTTTCTGCAAGATTTTTCAGACACACTCTAGATCGTCAGGCGGATATCTCTTGAAGAACTTCCGATCCGGATCTGCATTCTCTGAAGCAGTGTTCTCTCTGAACTTCCTGCCTCTGTTCCCTTTGCAGTTTCTTCCGGTACTTCTATCTGGATCTCCACACGTTTCTTTTCACCCGGTTTCAATTCTGTCTTTTCAAATCCTTTCAACTGCTGTAGTGGCTCTTCTTCCTTTCTCTCTTTCGCAGCAAGATAGACCTGAACTGTCTCTTTGCCGGCGACAGTTCCTGTATTTTCAACATCACAGCACACTTTCACGCCATCCTGCTCAAATCTCACAGAAGGATTGCTGTACTCAAATGTCGTATAAGACAATCCATGTCCAAAGCAGAATTCCGGTTCTACATGGAAAGTATCATTATATCTGTAACCGACAAAGATTCCTTCTTTATATCTTACTTTTGTATCTCCCGGGAATTCTCCGACTGCATGTGCAGAGCAGTCTGTATGTCTGCGGTAGAATGTCTCCGGAAGTTTTCCGGATGGATTCACCTGGCCAAAGAGTACTTCTGCCAGTGCCTTTCCACCCTCCATTCCTGCATACCAGTTCCATACAACTGCTTTTGCTTCCTGAATCCAGCTTCCCATCTCAACCGGACTTCCACCCATCATCACAATCACCGTCTGCGGATTGGCTTTCAAGACTTCCTGAATCAGTTCATCCTGTTCATATGGAAGTTTCATATCTGCACGGTCATTTCCCTCGCTGTCATGCTCGTGATTCAGACCACCAATCAGAATGACCTGTTCATACTGTGCAGCAAGTTCTGCTGCTTCTTTTCTCATATCGGCACGTTTTGCCTTGATTGCTTCATTTACAGCCTCTTCTGCAGTTTTCACACTTCCACCGCCATCTTCCAGACTGGTCTCCTGCCAGTTTTTATCTGAATCAGCCGCAGCATCATCCCGTTTGTATCCCTGTACAAATCTCACCTCGGTATTACCGCCAAGCAGTGTCTTAATTCCCATCAGCGGAGTAATTTCATAGAGCGCTTTGATCTCCGCACTTCCTCCACCATTTGAGTGAACACACTCTGCATTTTCTCCAATAACAAGTAATTTCTTCAGATTCTCTTTCGCCATTGGAAGACGATGTTCCTCATTTTTCAAAAGTACCACAGATTCTCTTGCAGTTGCAAGTGCTTTTTCTCTGTGCTCTGCAGTATTATAACTTCCTGCCTTGCGTGGACGGTTCTCTTCTGCTCCTTCAATCATATGCAGACGCAGCATCAGCATCAGGATATGTATTACTTTTTCATCCAGCACTTCCTCACTGATCTCTCCAGACTCTATCTTTTTCTTTAACGGTTCAGCCATAAAGTATTCATCAAAATTATAAGTAACAGACATCTCAATATCCAACGCAGATTCAGCAGCCATCTCCGTATCATGAACACCGCCCCAGTCTGAGATCACTGTTCCGTCATATCCCCACTCTTTTCTGAGGATATCTTTCAGAAGATGCTCATTTGCATAGCAATGAGTTCCATTTACCATATTATAAGCTGTCATAAGTGTGTATGCTCCGCCTTTTGTCACTGCATCATGAAATGCCGGAAGATAGATCTCACGCAATGCTTTTTCATCAATTTCTACATTAACCCAGAGACGCTCTGTCTCCTGATTGTTTACTGCAAAATGCTTCACGCATGCAGCCACATCCCAGTTCTGGACTCCCTGAATGAAAGGAACTGCAAGCTCCTTGGTCAGATAAGGATCTTCACTGAAATATTCAAAATTTCGTCCACACAGCGGACTTCTCTTAATGTTCACTCCCGGTCCAAGGATCACATCTTTTCCACGTCCTCTTGCCTCTTCTCCAAGAACAGATCCTGTATTATATGCAAGCTCTCTGTTCCATGTAGCTGCCAGTGCACTGTTGCACGGAAGATACGTTACATAATCATCGGAAAGTCCTATTGTTTCCCAGGATGCCGGCTTAAACTCCTGACGCACGCCCATCGGTCCATCAGACATCTTAAATGGTGGGATTCCCAGACGCTCCACACCTGCTGTCTGAAAGAGCTGTGCTCCGTGTACCATGCCGATTTTTTCATCTAATGTAAGCTTTTCTGTCAGCATTTCTGCTTTATTTCTCAAATCTGTCTGTTTCATTTTCTTCTCCTTCCATAATTCTTGTATTTACCACAAACGTTCCTGTATCTGTTATAAATAAACTCTTTCTCTGTAAATAACTTCTTATACTCTATTCATGTTCAATCACATGAATAAGCATAACAATCATACCGGTCATAAATGTCCTTATTTACTACAAATGTATTTTCTAAGAAAGCGGAGCATAAGCCCCGCTTTTAAGGATTGATTACTATATAGGAATTTACGCTGCTGTTCACTTCATAATCACAGTTTCTGTTTTCAACTGTATTATTTAACTTCGCAGCTGAATTCTCCCTCTCTCTCAAGAATGATCACTGTATCATTTCCCTCACACTCAGAAGCGGCCCCTCTTACATTCTCAGCCTTGCAGTTCACCAGTCTTACTCTGCATCCGGATTTGCCTGTAACCTTACCTGTTACTTTGGCAACTTTTCCTTCTTCTGTATCTTCTGACACTTCACGTTTCAATTCCAGTTTCAGTACTTCTTCATGCTCCTGATATACCACTGACTCCGCAGAATCCTCCAGATCAAACACTTTCATCTCTACATTGTCTGTGAAGTCATAATCTGCACGTTCTGACTTAATTCCTGTCGGAATGATGCTGTTGGAGCGTACCCACATCGGAATAGAAAGATACTCATGTTTTTCTTCTCTCCAGCATCCGCCTTCTGCCACATCTCCTGTCAGATAATTCGTCCATGTTCCTGTAGGAAGATAATAAGATACCTCTCCGGACTCATCAAAGATCGGTGCTACAAGAATCTTATCTCCAAGCATATACTGCTTATCCAGATACTGGCAGTTTCTGTCTCCTTCAAATTCCAGTGCCATGCTGCGCATCATCGGGATTCCTGTCTCAGATGTAACTACTGCACCACTGTACAGATATGGCATCAGAGAAAGTTTCAGTTTTGTAAAGAATCTCACTACATCTACCGCTTCATCATCATAAGCCCACGGCACACGGTAAGAAGTACTTCCGTGAAGACGGCTGTGTGTAGAAAGAAGACCAAAGGCAGCCCAACGCTTATACACATCCGGTGTAGACTGACTCTCAAATCCACCAATATCATGGCTCCAGAATCCAAAGCCGCTGCTTGTCAGTGATAATCCACCACGCAGACTTTCTGCCATGGAAACATAGTTAGACCAGCAGTCTCCACCCCAGTGAACCGGGAATTTCTGTCCGCCGACTGTAGCGGAACGGGCAAATACAACTGCCTCATCATGGCCTTTTTTCTTTTCAACCACATCAAATACTGCCTTGTTGTAAAGGTATGTATAATAGTTGTGCATCTTCTCTGCATCTTTTCCATCGTAATATACAGCATCTGTCGGAATACGCTCACCGAAGTCTGTCTTAAAGCAGTCAACTCCCATATCCATGAGCTCTTCGAGTTTCTCCTGATACCATTTTGTTGCTTCCGGATTTGTAAAATCAACAATTGCGATTCCCGGCTGCCACATATCCCACTGCCATACATCTCCGTTCGGGCGTTTCAGGAAATAGCCTTTTTCCATTCCTTCTTTAAACAGGACAGACTCCTGACCAATATAAGGATTGATCCATACACAGATCTTGATTCCCTTTGCTTTGATTCTGGAAAGCATACCTTCCGGATCCGGGAAGACTCTCTCATCCCATACAAAGTCTGTCCAGTGGAACTCTCTCATCCAGCAGCAGTCAAAATGGAAGACACTCAGCGGAATTCCTCTCTGTTCCATTCCGTCAATAAAGCTCATAACCGTCTCTTCATCATAATCTGTTGTGAAAGAAGTAGACAGCCACAGGCCGAATGTCCACTGCGGAGGAAGTGCCGGTTTTCCTGTGATATCTGTATAACGGACCAGAACATCTTTCATCGTCGGTCCATTGATCAGGAAATAATCCAGAGACTCTCCTTTGACACTGAACGCAGTCTTGGAAACCTGCTCTGTTGCCACTTCAAATTCTACCTTTTCAGGATGATTTACAAATACACCGTATCCTCTGTTTGACAGATAAAATGGGATATTTTTATAAGACTGGTCTGTACTTGTACCACCGTCTTCATTCCAGATTTCTACAGACTGTCCATTTTTCACAAATGGTGTAAATCTCTCACCAAGTCCATATACAAGCTCTCCTACAGAAAGGCCAAGCTGCTGGCACATATAAGCATCATCTCCGCCTTTGTCATATGCATATCCTCTCCAGTCTGATTTCAGGTAGGCAAGATCACGCCATTCACTCTTTGTAAGAAGATATCCGTCTTCTCTCTCGTATCTCATAGACCAGTTATTTTTATTGATGATCAACGCCATATGTCCGCTTCTGACTGTCAGAAGTTCTTCTGTCTCCTCTACCTGCAGCGCATCTGCTGTCTCCGGAAGATCCAGTTCAAATTTCGGGCTTCTGTCCTGCACGCCGAGATGATGGAATGTCTGCACACGGATCACTTCCGGAACCGGCGCCGTGATACGGATCGTCAGATTGATTCCTCCCAGTGTATCTCCTTTATGATTAATTCTGCTTGTCGGTGCGCAGAGCACTACTTCCTTCTCATTCTTTCTCACCTCATAAACCTGCTGAGGGGAAAAGCATTCAAATCCTTCTTTAAAAAGCCAGCATCCATTATGAAATTTCATGTTCTGTTTCCTCCTGTTATTTGTATTATTATTTGACTCTTAAGCAAAGACTTTCCACTCCTCACCATCTGCACTGTTACTAAATAACAGTTGCAATGAATCAGAAAATCTTCTGTGGTAGTTTCCCTGCCCATATGCAGCATTGTCTGTCATTCTCTGATTCTGTAACAGACATTTACTTTTTAAGAACTACTGACATTATAAGAAATCCAATGTCTGATTTATACCGTATTTTTCCGTTCAAAAATACGGTTACATTTGCACTTCTGTTCTGATATGCTATATACTAAGGAAATGAACTACTGGAGGAAACCTATGAAACTGAAAGGATCAAAACTTACTTATTTTTCAAAACAGAATGTCGGAACGCAGCTGCGCTCTCTGTATATTTTTGCAATTATCCTTCCCATCCTGCTGATTGGTTCTATTGTGTATATCTTTTCTTATCATCAGCAGACACAGAACTATGAGCATCTAACTGCCATGAAAGCCAGACAGGTTCAGTCTGTACTTGTGGCAACAACACTGTACACTGAAAATATTTATAATAACGTTGTAAATGATGAAGAACTGCGCTCAATCCTTTCCGATGATTACACAGATGCCACGCAAGCTCAGGATGCACTGAAACGCTACGAAGGATTTACAGAAATTCTGTCCAGGAACGCAACCTTATCCGGTCTGAAACTCTATATACAGAACGATGCATTCCAGCTGCACGAAGACTCCAATTATTTTTATCCGATCACAGACTCCATCGAGGATACCCTCTGGTACCGACAGGCAGCCTCCACGCGCGGCAATTTCTGGAAATCTTCTCTGCGAATCGGCACTTACGGTGTCTTTTACTGGGAATTAAATTACTACTGTCATATTCCAATTCCCCAGACAGGATCCTATGCAGTCCTTGTACTGACTGTATCCAACGACTACCTGAAGAACCTGATCCAACGTGACGAATACGATGTATATATTTCTGTAAATTCCGATCCGGTCTTTTTCAGCTCTGACCGGTCCTATGCCGGAAATTCGCTTCCTGTCTCACTGGATAATATGTCGAAAAAGCAGACTACCGGAAAGTACACTATACATGGAGAAAATGCCATCTGTTCTCTCACTACACTGACGCCATACAACACGAAAGACCAGATTAATATCCTTGTTGCATCCAGAGATGCATTGTACTATATCCATCGGCTGGCACTTGTATTGATTGCAACTTTCTTATGTACAATTGCAATCTCGGCACTGATCATTTTCCTGTATGCCAGATATTTCAGTGACAGGATCCAGACATTACGCCTGGCTATGTATAAAGTCTCCCACAATGCCTATGAAATTGTGAATTCCATGCAGGGAGATGATGAGCTGACCGCTACCTTTAAAGATCTGACCACAATGGTCGCAAAACTGAAACAGACTGAAGCGGAGATCTATGAATCAAAGATCAACGAACAGATGCTTTACAACCAGCAACAACAGATGGAACTGAAGCTTCTTGCCAACCAGATCAACCCACATTTCCTTTACAATACGCTGGAAACCATTCGCATGAAAGCCTTTGCTGAAGGAAATCGTGAAGTTGCCACTGCGATCAAGCTGCTTGGAAAATCCATGCGGTATGTTTTAAACAATACAAAATCAACTGCCACCACTCTGGATAAAGAGATTGATTATATCCGCACCTATCTCTCCATCCAGCAGATCCGTTTCGGAAGTAAACTTGGATACACGATCCGTGTAGATGAGCATCTGCAGCCGTCCAACTACCAGATCCTGCCGCTTCTCATTCAGCCGATCGTAGAAAATGCCTTTTCTCACGGATTGCGCGATGCGGAATATGACGGGCATATCATTATCAAGATCTCCAGAGGCGCAAATGATGTCCTGACAGCAGATGTCTTCGACAATGGTGTCGGCATGAGTCAGGAACGTCTGGATTATGTCATCGAACATCTGGATATTCCACAGCCGGAATCCGATCATGGCGTGGGACTTTATAATATCAATAACCGGGTACATCTCTTCTACGGAAGCCAGTACGGACTGACCCTGAAGAGCCGCCCGGGCATGGGAACACTGGTCACACTGACCATTCCGCTTATTAATCTCAGGGAGGAAGAAATATGAACGTTTTAATTGCGGACGATGAAAAGATTGTACTGGAAGGTCTGAAATATATTATCGACTGGAACAGTCTTGGTTTTACCATCTGCCAGACTGCCTCTGACGGTGCGGATGCACTGGAAAAGATCCTGAGTCTGAAACCGGATCTTGTCATGATGGATATCCGTATGCCGAAAATGACCGGGATCGAAGTGGTGCAGGCTGCTGTTGAACAGGGATACACCGGTAAATTTATCATCTTGAGCGGTGTCACAGATTTTAAGCTGGCTCAGACTGCCATGCGCTATGGTGTTGATTTTTATCTCACTAAACCGATTGATGAAGACGAACTGGAACAGGCTGTACGGTCTGTTCATGATCTGTTGCAGACAGAAGCCAAAAACCAGAATTTCTATAACCAGTATCGTGACAAAGCCAAACAGGGAATTCTTCAGGAGATCATGCAGAATATCTGCGATTATTCCAGATTGGATTTCAATGATCTGCACTTGAATGCAAATATTTATCAGGTAATCTCTTATGAGAACTACAACCAGAATTATTTCTATCCAACCTGGAATTTCGCTGATCTGATGCGCGTCACCAATCAGGATAATAACACCTTTGATATTATCGAGCTGGATCAGCGCAAGATCATCCTTTTGAAAGGAGATTTTGCCATCTCCAAGTTTGAAGACCTGCTGCGTCATTATCAGGTAGCTCCACAGAAAGGATCTCCGTTTGATTCCGTCTTTCTTGCATATGGACAGAAAGTTTCCCGCGTACGGGATATTCATCTGTCTTTTGATGATGTATGCAAACTCTGCGATCGAAGATTTTTCTGTGATGAAAACCAGCACATCATCGGATATGAGACTTTGTATGATCTTCCTGATTCTGAACCGAAACTCACACGGGATTCAGCTCCTGCTTATGCAGAGAAATTCAGTAATTTCATTCAGTCTCACAACCAGACACTGATTACCGAGACATTAAGAGAACTCTCTGAATCACTGCATTACTCCAGAGAAGAGATCACCACGATCAAACATTTCCTGATCGATCTCTACATTCTCGTGAAGCAGAAGATCATGCAGCTCTATCCGAATGTGGACATTCCGTTCCTTGCAAATGCCTCCGCGATTGATCTGCTGGAAAGAAAATACTATCTGTATGAAATCATTTCATTTCTGGCAGAACAGTTTGATATGTGGACTCATTCTGTCGGATATTCTTCCGGTGAAAATGTAATGGATGAAGTTCTCTACTACATCCATCATAACTACCGCGAGAATCTGAAACTGGAAAATATCGCCCCACTGTTTGGATACAGCAGTTCCTATCTCGGAAAAGTATTCAACAAGAAGCTTGGCGTAAACTTTAATTCCTATGTGGATCAGGTCCGAATTGATGAAGCAAAGAAACTTCTGGAACAGGATAACCTGAAAGTCTATGAGATTGCCGAGCAGATCGGCTACAGCAACGTAGATTACTTCCATAAAAAATTCAAAAAATATGTTGGAACAAGCCCAGCCGAATACCGTAAGGCTGCACCACAATAAAATGATTTTCTCTGCTGATCTGCAGAACACAAAACATAGAAATGATCCGCTTTTCACCATAAAATACAAAAATCCGGCACGTAACTCCAAAGTTATCGCCGGATTTTTTTCATCTGTTAATCTCTGTCCTGTTTGTCAATATTCTGAAAGAATTCCAGCATCGCCTGACTCCAGTCATGTGCTGATTTAGAGTAAGCCAGCGCACAGCCATGTCCACCTGTCGGGTACACATGCAATTCATGCGGGACACCAGCCTTTTCCAGTGCTTCTCCCATCCGTACTGCATTGGACGGAGGCACACAGTCATCGTCCGCGCAGGTCCATACAAAGGTCGGCGGATACTCCTCTGTCACAAGATTTTCCACTGAAAGTTTATGTCTCAGAAGTTCTGTTTCTTCTTTCTCACCACCAGTCAGCGCTTTTGCGCTTCCTTCGTGAATTTCCTTTTCCAGACTGATGACCGGATAGCATAATGCTACCTTATCCGGTTTTGCACTAATGCCTTTGAATTCACCTGCCTGGTCTTCATAAAGCAATCCTGCTAACGCTTTTTCTTCGCCTGTCTCTTTTGACTCTTTCTCAGAAGCCACCTCTTTTGAAGAAACCAGACAGAGATTGTCATACCCGGTTCTTCCATAAAGTGCCGCCTCAGAAGCACACAGATGGCCACCTGCGGAACCACCAAGAACCATCACATTCTTCGGATCAATCTGATATTCTTCCGCATGTGCCCTTACATGGCGGATTGCTCGCGCAAGGTCTTCCTGCGGAGCCGGATACACACCATCTTTTCCCACACGGTATTTCAGCATAAATGCTCCATATCCATTTGCTTCCATGAAATACATCACCGGAGTTCCTTCCCCGCTAAAGCACACTTCTTCATAGCCGCCACCCGGGCATATGATCACAGCCGGACGTTTTCTGTCTCCAAAGATGCTTTTTTCTTTCTTCAATTGCTCCATATCCGGTGTGATCAGGCAGACTCTCTCCTTTCCGCCATGGGCATTCTTCTCTAACGTCCATTCTCCGTAAATTCCATTCTCCTCCTCGTACTCCCAGAGTGCAATTGCTCTTCTAGTGTGATTTTCTTTCAGATCCAGCACCAGATTCACCGCGTCCATCAACTGATCTGCAACGATTGAAAACGGCTCTCCCCACGGAGTTTTGGCCACCTGTTCCTCTCTCGCGATCGGAAGATCATACAGTTCTTTCGGATACATATCAAACAGATACTCTGAATAAAAGACCTGCAGATACTCCCGCATCTGCGGATATTTTAAAATATCCGTCATAGAATTATATTTCGTAAATCTCATCTTCATTTCCTCCTATCAGATGTCCTGCATATTTCAGCCACTGTCTCGCGATCAGTCCATGTCCGGCCTCAGTCGGATGGATTCCATCCCAGATCCAGTAATGCGTCTCACGCTTTTCACACGCTCTGTCGAACATTTCCTGAAGCGGCACAAATACTGCATCAAATTCTTCCGCGATCTTTCTTGCTTCCTGCTGATATGCTCCAATACACTCTGCCCATAACTCATAATCATCATCATAGACCGGACCTTCTTTTCCGATAAATGGTTCCATCACCACAAGTTTCACATCCGGGCAGGCTTCTTTTAATTCTTTCAACATCATTCTGTAAATTGTTCCATAAGCCGCTCCGGTTGCATGACATCCATGTTCCGCCTGTGGTCCATCATTTACTCCCACCAGAATACTTACCACATCCGGTTTCAGCGCGATCATATCCTCATAAATTCTTCCGTATAACTCAATCACACGGTTTCCTGAAATTCCCCGGTTGAAAAATTCCAGTTCTTTCTCCGGATATTTACTTCCCATTAAAGCATCAATCACATACACATAACTGTGACCGATCTGATGATTCAGATCTCCTCTGTCCTTTTCCTCTTTATATCTGTTTCCATCAGAAATGCTGTCACCTGTAAATAAAATTCTCTTGCTCATTTTTATATCTCTTCTTCTATAATTTTCTTTTAACTGCGTAAAAACTGCTTTTTGCACTTTTATAAAATATTCTTATATCATCTTCATCTATTAAACTGCTATCCCAAAATACCTCAAAATATTCTCACAAATTATAAAGTATCTCTTACTGAAAGCTATCTCCAAACACGTTTTAGAGACAAAACATACTTTTAAACGATATCCATTTTCCATCAACAGATTTTAACGCACTTTCACACGCACAGCCACTGGCAGATCTGTATCCACACCATCTGCTTTCAGATAGAATCCGTTCTCATCTCTTGACCATTCAATCTTTGCATCCTCATACCCAAGAATCTTCACATCCTCAATCAATCCATGGAACGCAGATGAATTCTGATCTCTTGATTCTGCCAGCGACTGAATCACTACTGTTCCATTCTTCGGAAACTTCATCACGAATGCATAGATACTGTCTCCATTTACAACAAAACGAATGTCTTTCTCTGTATATGGCAGTTCCTCATTGTCTGTGAACTGCCCTTCCCGGATCTTAGTTGGCCCTTCTGCTTCCTTTCTCCACGAACGACTTCCATATACTGCCTGTCCGTTCTTCTTCATCCATGCACCGATCTCTTTTAAGATCTTTACATCTTCTTCCGGTATAGATCCATCTCCTTTTGGTCCCACATTCAGAAGCAGATTTCCATTCTTACAGATACACTCTACCAGAGTCTGAATAATCTGTCTTGCATTCTTATACTCCAGTGTATCCGTATAGCACCAGGAGTTCTTCGCAATGGCCGTATCTGTCTGCCATACATAAGGCTTCGCCTCAGCCAGTGCACCGCGTTCCACTTCCAGAATTCCACTGCCAAACATCATGGCATCATGCTTGTAGCAGACAGCCACCTGTTTTCCCCACTGTGCGGCACGGTTATAATAGTATGCTGCCATTGTCTTAAATACTTCACGGAATGCTTCATGCTGGATCCACCAGTCAAAATAAAGTAGGGACGGCTGATACTTATCAATGATCTCACAGGTACGAAGCAGCCAGTCTTCCAGAAATTCTTCCGAAGGATAAGGCTTGCTCTGCAGGTCTGCCTCATGTGGTTCCGGCATGGCAGGCCAGTAGAAATCTCCACGTTTCATCGGTTCTTTCACATCACTGTCAAATTCTTTGCCATGTCCCATAAACCACCAGTGTTCCGCACGGTGAGAGGACGTGCAGAATATCATTCCTTCCTCTTCCACCGACTCTTTTAACTCACCGAGGATATCTCTGTGCGGTCCCATATCCCATGTATTATATTTTGAGATCTCACTTTGATACATCTGAAATCCATCGTGATGCTCTGCCACCGGAAACACATACTGCGCTCCCGCTTCCCTGAAAAGCTCTGCCCATTCTTTCGGATCAAACTTTTCAGCCTGAAACAACGGAATAAAATCTTTATATCCAAATTTGGTATGCTCTCCAAATGTTTTTCTGTGATACTCCCACTCTTCTTTTTCCTTGATATACATATTTCTGGAATACCATTCATTCGCATGGGCTGCCAGACTGTACAGTCCCCAGTGGATAAAGATTCCAAATTTCGCATTTTTATACCACTGCGGCACCTGAAACTGAAACAGAGAGTTCCAGTCCGGTGTAAAAGGGCCGCCCTCTGCCACTGTATGAATTTCCTTTAAATATTGCTTTTCCTGTTCTGGTGTCATCTTCCTCTACCTCGTCCAAATAATCTTTACGTCTTTTTTGCTCAGAACTACTTTTTCACCGGACGTATATTCCTTTCCACTGATCAGTTCTTTTCCGGTTCTGTCCAGTTTCACCTGAATCTCTTCTTCTCCATGATTGAGCAGGAATAAGAATCTTCCGTTTTCATTGATTCGTTCTGTAGCCTCCAGATTCTTCTGTGGTTCGATCACAGGCGTTATCCCCCCTTCGTCACAGATTTCTTTCAGAAATGTATGATAAAACTCCGGATTGGAGCGGGTTGCCACATAGTAAGCTTTTCCTTTTCCAAAATGATTTACTGTCAGAACCGGCATTCCGGCATAAAAATCTGTGTCATATCTGGCTAATACTTCTGCGCCTTTCGGATGACTGAGATCGCAGAGAAGTTTCGCCGGATATGTACTTCCTTTGTATTCAAATGAATTCTCTGTTCCGGCCGGAAGTGCATCTTCCTCCTCCACCCAGAGTCCCACAATGTCTTTCAGTTTTCCGGGATAGCCGCCGAGAATAATCTTATCGCACTCATCCGCATAGCCACTGAAAAATGTCGTAAGAAATGTTCCGCCATCTTTTACGAACTGACGAATCTTCTCATCGTATCCTGTCTTTGTCATATACAGCACCGGTGCGATCAGAACCTTATACTGATCCAGCTCCTCTTCCGGACCTACCAGATCCACCGGAATATTCATTCCATGGAATGCTTCGTAATAATTTAAAATTTCATCCTTATACTTCAGTTCACAGCTCGGACCTGCTGAACACTCTACTGCCCACCAGTTGTCCCAGTCGAAATAAAGTCCCACTTTCGCATCGGCTCTTGCTCCCAGTGTCAGACCACCGATCTGCTCCAGTTCTGCACCAAGTTCCCGGACTTCCCGATAAACTCTTGTCTCATCCTTTCCTACATGATCAATCACTGCGCCATGCAGTTTTTCACAGGCTCCTGTAGAACGCCGCATCTGGAAAAACATGACAGAATCAGAACCATGCGCCACTGCCTGGTAACTCCACAACCGCATCACTCCCGGTCGTTTCAGTGCATTGTAAGGCAGCCAGTTCGTCACACTCGGCGTCTGCTCCATCAGTACAAATGGCTGTCCTCCCTTAATTCCACGCATCAGATCATGACTCATGGCGATCATGGCGGGGGAATCTTCATTCGCCGGATAATTATCCCATGATACAAAATCCATGTATTTCGCCCACATCTTATAATCCAGCATCTTAAAGAATCCCATCAGATTCGTAGTCACCGGGATATCCGGTGTCACACTCTTAACAGCCTCATATTCCATCTTATAACAATCCAGAATACTCTCGGAATTAAAACGCTTATAATCCAATGTGATTCCCTGGAACTGACTTCTGTCATATTCAAAATGCTCACTTCTCAGATCCGGTAGTACGATTTCATCCCAGTCATAAAACGTATGTCCCCAGAAACTTGTATTCCACGCCTCATTCAGCGCATCCATCGTTTTATATTTCTTCTTCAGCCATACACGAAATGCTTTTTCACAATTCTCACAGTAACACTCTCCACCATATTCATTGGAAATATGCCATGCCACAATGTTATCGTATCCCTGATATCGCTCTGCCAGTTTCTTTGCCAGACGGACGGAATACTTTCTGTAGGTCGGACTGTTCGGGCAGGAATTATGACGGCCACCGAATTTTCTCTTTCTTCCGTCAAATTCTACACGTAAAATATCTGGATATTTCTTCGCCATCCACGCCGGATGTGCTCCTGTGGAAGTAGCCAGAACTACCTGAAATCCATTGTCTTTCACCAGTTCCATGATTTTATCCAGCTTTGAAAAATTATATTCTTCCTCTGACGGCTGCAGGGCTGCCCAGCTGAATACATTCAGAGTCAGAGTATCCACATGTGCTTCCTTTAAAAGACGCATATCTTCCTGCCATACTTCCTCCGGCCACTGTTCCGGGTTATAATCCCCGCCATACATCATTTTCTTAATCTTTTTTATCACGTATTTTCCACCTCATTTTGCATTTTTTATTACAAATTGCTTTTTTCACATTCCATGTCAAGCGGATATTCGCAATCCGCTTCGCTACTTGCTCATAACCGAATAACTGCTCCGCAGTTTATCAGAAGGAG
>NZ_CAKRDI010000020.1 GCF_934309415.1 uncultured Mediterraneibacter sp. | reverse complement strand
AAGGGAGCAGATTTGAGAAAGTGAATAAGGATAATACGAACTACCTTTTTGACAATAATAAACTTTTACAAAGACATTTGTTTTAAAAACAAAAGATAGATTCCAAGTTAGAATGTAATGACGAAGGGCGCGAAGAAAGGGCTTCTTGCAACGCAGTGCAGGGCCCGTTCCCTCAGCCTTTTGAGGAATTGTAACGAAATGCCGGATACGCACCGTGAGAGGTTTGCATCCGGCATTTCTAACAATTCGCGCAAAATGTCTTCGTTCACTCTTACGCCAAATGCACTGCTTATACAAGAAGCCCTTTCTTCGCTTAAGTGAATCCAGAGGGGAACTTGAAAATGAAGTGTATTGTTTTAAAGAAAATATATGAGAGGGAAAAGTCATTGAAGTTTGTTCTGTATTGAAGAAAATTTAAAAAGACAAATAAACATTTGGAAATGAGGAATAGTTATGCATGAAAGATTAACAAAGAATGATGTTGAGAAAATCAAAGCTGAGATTGAACACCGGAAGCTGGTAGAGCGTAAGGAATTGATCGAGGCTGTGAAGGAAGCTCGTTCTCATGGGGATCTGAGTGAGAATTTTGAATATCATGCTGCGAAGAAGGCAAAGAATCAGAATGAAAGCAGAATCCGTTATCTGGAGAGAATGTTGAAGACTGCGGAGATTGTGGAGGACCATTCTCAGGCGGATGAGATTGGACTGAATAATACGGTGGAACTTTACTGTGAGGATGACGATGAGGTAGAGACATACCGTATCGTTACTTCTGTCAGAGGAAGTTCACTGAATGGGCTGGTCAGCATTGAATCTCCGATCGGTAAGGCGCTTCTTGGACATAAAGAAGGAGAACGGGTTTATATTAAAGTAAATGATAATTTCGGATATTATGTAGTGATTCGTAAAGTGATTAAGACAGAGAGTGAAGAGGATGACCATATCCGGAGTTTTTAATGTAGGAAGATAATCGTTACGGTTCCTTTTCATGTTGATCACTTTGCTGATTGGCATAGAGGATGAATGTATTGTTTTGAAGGCATCTTGTCCATCGTCAAAGGCGATTATAAATGACAAGGTATGTTACTGTTTGCAGGTTACCTGTGAACAATAATCAGTTTGGTCTTTAGGAGTATATTTTCAAATTTTGCTTTATTGTACGAAAAAATATCAGAATGAGAAGAGGAAAGAAGATGAAAATAACAACTGTTTTATTAGATCTAGATGGAACGATTACAGACTCCGGTCCGGGGATTATGAATTCGGTTCGGCATGCGTTGAAGAAAATTGGAATGGAACATGCTTCAGAGGAGGAGCTACGTCGTTTTATCGGACCACCGCTGAAAACACAGTTTATGGAATTCTGTGGTGTTTCTGCTGAAAAAGCGGACTGGCTGGTGGAGCAGTACCGCGAGTATTATAAGGTAAAGGGAATCTTTGAAAACAGCGTGTATGATGGAATAGAAGAGTTACTTAAAGGCCTGAAGGCAGCAGGAATGAAAGTGATGATGGCAACATCAAAGCCGGAAAAGTTTGCAAAGATTATTGCAGAGCATTTTGAATTTGCACAGTATTTTGATTTTATTGGTGGAGCCTGCATGGATGAAACCAGAACAAAAAAGCTGGAAGTTATCGAATATGTGCTTGAGTCCTGCGGAATTAAAGAGAGAGACAGTGTTCTGATGGTCGGTGATCGTTCTTATGATATTGAAGGTGCACATCAGGCAGGCATGAAGGCTATGGGTGTTCTGTATGGTTATGGCACCATGGAAGAACTTGAAATTGCAGGCGCTGATTATATTGTAGAGACGCCTGAAGAAGCGTTGAATATAATTTTAAACGATTAAATAAAATACCAAATTTTACATAGATTTTTCATTACTTGAAAAGTGAACTTTACAATTGCATTCTATACTGTAAATAACTTAAGAGAAGAGCTCTTAAGCAGATGAGAACAAAGAATGAGAATCATTGTAAAGGAAAGAGGAATCATTATGTACAGAGGAATTTGGAATTTTGTTAATCGATATACAGACCCGTCACACGCAGTAGCACTTTTTCTTCCGATTTTGATCATAGGGTGGACATTAGCTGGTTTATTAGCAGGGCTTGTAGTGTGTACAGTAATTAAAATGTCAGCACTTATGGAAATCTCTAATCTGATTTGCTTTGGTGGTTATGCGGGAATTATATTTGGACTTTTTGGTGGGATTTTCTATTTGTATAGAAAATAAATGATAAAGTAAAAATAGTAGAAAAGAAAATTAAAAATTTGGCATTATGTATAATAAAGAAGCTGTAAGACTTTGTACAGGACAATAAAATGTAATTCTGTACCAAAATTTTACAGCTTTTTTGTGTATATTGAGATAGCTATTTCACAGCAAGCATTTTCAGACACATCCTTTTAGAATATGCCTGAAAATACTTTAAAGAACACTTAACCATTTGGAGAAGATAAGTTTTATTTCTCCAGATTCTTAAACGCAGTGGAAAGCATCAGTTTGATACGGTTCAGCTGGTTTACTTCACTGGCACCCGGGTCGAAGTCGATGGCTACGATGTTGGATTCAGGATGTCTGCGGCGCAGTTCCTTGATAACACCTTTACCTACGACATGGTTCGGCAGACAGGCGAATGGCTGTGTACAAACGATGTTTCCGGCACCGCTGTGGATCAGCTCCAGCATCTCACCGGTCAGGAACCATCCCTCACCTGTCTGGTTTCCGAGAGATACGATCTCAGAAGCCATCCTGGCAAGATCTTCGATGTGAGCCGGCGGATCGAAATGTTTGCTTTCCGCAAATGCTTTAGAAGCAGGAGCACGGAACCATTCCAGAGCCTTGATTCCAAGATTTCCAACTGTTGCTTTGGACTTCTTCATTCCCAGATGAGATACTTTGAAATTCTGGTTGTAGAAGCAGTACAGAAGGAAATCAAGCAGGTCAGGTACGACAGCTTCAGCACCTTCGCTCTCCAGCAGTTCTGCCAGATGGTTGTTGGCTGCCGGAAGGAATTTAACAAGAATCTCTCCCACAATTCCGACACGCGGCTTCTTAACATCAAGAGTTTCAATCGTATCGAAGTCATGGATAATATCTTTACAGAGTTTCTTGAATTTCTTACGTGAAGGATATCCCTCAGATACAAATTTCTTGACAACTTCTGCCCATTTACGGTGCATCTTGTCTGTTGTTCCCGGAACGGCCTCATAAGGACGCATACGGTAGACACACTTCATAAAGATATCTCCGAATACTGCTGCATAGATTCCGCGGAGAACTAGCGCAGGAGAGAGCTTGAATCCTGGATTGTCTTCCAGACCGCTCAGGTTGATGGAAATGACAGGGATATGTCCCATTCCGGCTTTCTTCAGTGCACGGCGGATAAATCCGATATAGTTGGAAGCACGGCATCCACCACCAGTCTGACTGATAATGACAGCAGTGTGGTCAAGATCATATTTTCCGGAAAGAAGTGCATCCATAATCTGGCCTACTACGATCAGAGACGGATAGCATGCGTCATTATTTACATACTTCAGTCCCATATCAACAGCCTGTTTGTTGTCATTCGGAAGGACTTCAATCTTATATCCCGCTGCACAGAAAGCAGGCTCGAGCAATTCAAAATGAATTGGTGACATCTGCGGGCAGAGGATCGTATGCGTCTTACGCATTTCTTTTGTAAACGGAATCTTCTCGATGGAAGACGGCTGAATCTTACGTTCTGTCTGTTTCTGCTCACGTACACGGATGGCGGCAAGCAGGGAACGTACACGGATTCTGGCAGCTCCCAGGTTATTTACTTCATCGATCTTCAAAGTTGTGTAGATCTTATCAGAATTCGTCAGGATCTCAGCAACCTGATCGGTCGTTACAGCGTCCAGTCCACATCCGAAAGAGTTCAGCTGGATCAGATCCAGATTATCGACAGTCTTCACATAGTTGGCTGCTGCATACAGTCTGGAGTGATACATCCACTGGTCCATGACATTCAACGGACGCTCCACCTGATTCAGGTGAGAGATAGAATCCTCTGTCAGAACCGCAATGTTGTAGGATGTGATCAGTTCCGGAAGACCATGGTTTACTTCCGGGTCAATATGGTATGGACGACCGGCGAGAACGATACCTCTGTTTCCGGTTTCGTTCAGGAACTTGATCGTTTCTTCACCTTTTGTGCGCATATCCTGACGGCAGGCAGCCAGTTCTGTCCATGCTGCGTGAACCGCATCTTTGATCTCGGACTCTGACAGCGAGAACTTCTTTCCAAGTTCTTCTACCAGACGATAGGAGATGGTATCTTCACTCTCAAAGTTCAGGAACGGATGGATGAAATCGACTTCTCCGTTGACGATCGGATCCATGTTGTTCTTAATATTTTCCGGATAGGAAGTTACGATCGGGCAGTTGTAATGGTTATCAGAATCAGAAAATTCTTTTCTTTCGTACGGGATGGAAGGATAGAAAATATGCTTCACTCCCTGATTGATCAGCCATTGTACATGTCCATGTGCCAGCTTCGCCGGGTAACATTCAGATTCACTCGGGATAGACTCGATTCCCAGCTCATAGATCTTTCTGGTAGAGGCAGGAGAGAGTACCACGCGGAATCCAAGTTTTGTAAAGAACGTAAACCAGAATGGATAGTTCTCGTACATATTTAACACACGCGGAATTCCGATCACGCCATGTTTTGCATCTGCTTCTGCAAGTGGTTCATAATCAAAATAGCGGTGCAGTTTGTATTCAAACAGATTCGGCATCTGATTCTTTGATTTCTCTTTACCAAGACCACGTTCACAACGGTTTCCTGTGATGAATCTGCGGCCGCCGCTGAAATGATTGATGGTCAGTCGGCAGTTATTTGTACATCCACGACATTTTGTCATAGTTGTAGAATACTCCAGGGAACGGATGTCATCGATGGAAAGCATGGTTGTGCCTTCACAGTCAGTATAACGCTCTCTGGCAATCAGGGCAGCACCGAAAGCTCCCATGATTCCGGCAATATCCGGGCGGATTGCTTCGCAGTTGGCGATCTTTTCAAAGCTTCGGAGAACTGCGTTGTTGTAGAATGTACCACCCTGTACCACGATGTGCTTTCCAAGTTCGGAAGCATCGGATACTTTGATTACCTTGAACAGGGCATTTTTGATAACGGAATAAGCAAGTCCGGCAGAAATATCTGCAACAGAAGCTCCCTCTTTCTGCGCCTGTTTTACTTTTGAGTTCATAAATACAGTACAGCGTGTACCGAGGTCGATCGGATTCTGTGCATAGAGTGCTTCATGGGCAAAATCTTCTACAGAATAATTCAGTGATTTTGCAAATGTCTCGATGAAAGAACCACATCCGGAAGAGCAGGCTTCATTGAGCTGTACGCTGTCTACGGTCTGATTCTTGATCTTGATACATTTCATATCCTGCCCGCCGATGTCCAGGATGCAGTCTACATCCGGCTCAAAGAAAGATGCCGCATAATAATGGGAGACAGTCTCAACCTCTCCTTCATCCAGCATCAGAGCAGATTTGATCAGCGCCTCACCATATCCGGTGGAGCAGGAATGTACGATCTCAACGCCTTCCGGAAGCTGGTCATAAATGTCTTTGATCGCAGAAATCGTTGTTCCGAGTGGATCTCCGTCATTGTTGTGGTAGAAGGAGTAAAGCAGGGTACCATCTTCTCCGACAAGGGCGGCCTTTGTAGTGGTAGATCCTGCATCGATTCCAAGGAATGCTTTTCCTTTATATGTAGCAAGGTCTTTTACCGGCACCTGATGTTTTGCATGACGTGCGGTAAATTCCTCATAATCTTTGGAAGTCGCAAACAGTGGATCCAGACGCTCTACCTCGAAATCCATCTTGATCTTTCCTTCCAGACGCTGCTGCATCTGCTGAAGTGCCATCGGTGTATCTTTCTTAGAATTTAATGCAGAACCGATCGCAGCGAAAAGATGTGAATGATTTGGCGCAATGATATGCTCGTCATCCAGTTTCAGTGTACGGATGAATGCCTCTTTCAGCTCAGAGAGGAAATGAAGCGGTCCACCGAGGAAAGCAACATGTCCGCGGATCGGTTTACCACAGGCAAGACCACTGATGGTCTGGTTTACTACCGCCTGGAAAATAGATGCGGCAAGGTCTTCCTTGGCAGCACCGTCATTGATCAGTGGCTGGATATCTGTCTTGGCAAATACACCACAGCGGGCAGCGATAGAATAAAGCGCTTTATAATTTTTCGCATATTCATTCAGACCGGAGGCATCTGTCTGCAGAAGAGAAGCCATCTGATCGATGAAAGAACCGGTACCACCGGCGCAGACACCGTTCATACGCTGTTCTACATTACCGCCTTCAAAATAAATGATCTTTGCATCTTCACCGCCAAGCTCGATCGCAACATCTGTCTGTGGAGCATAGTCCTGAAGTGCTGTGGACACAGCGATAACCTCCTGAACAAATGGAACACCCAGATGTTTGGCAAGAGTCAGTCCACCGCTTCCTGTGATGACAGGAGAGACCTGAATCGGTCCGAGCTTATAAAGCGCACGGCCGAGAAGATCGGACAGTGTTTCCTGAATGTTGGCGAAGTGACGCTCATAGTCAGAGAAGAGTACTTCATTGTCATTATCCAGAATGGCGATCTTGACTGTCGTGGAACCAATATCGATTCCAAGCGTGTATAGTTCTTTTGAATTCATGTAATATCCCCAATCTTTCGTAATAGTATAGTCATTAAACGTGTTACTTCTTATTATATATGCGGTACAAATTCGCAATATTTAAATTATACGCCAATCAAAATAAAAAGGCAATTGGTATTCTTTATGCATGTTTATCAAAAATAGCCAGATTCTATGGGCATTTTATCTAAAGAAAATTGACGCGTATAAATTTGAAAGAAAAGACAATGTTAAAAGTAGGGAAAATGAAAACATAGGTTTGACAAAACAGAGAAGTGTCTGTACAATGACTCTTGTACGAGATAAGGTACAATGGTTACTGTTCAGACCATAGCTAATCACTTTGCTGATCAGCTATGAGGAAGCATGCTGTTGCTCACAGGTGATTCGCAGGCAGTAACACATAATTCGAGAAAAGGAGTTAACACAATTTGAACTGGCTGGACAAATTAGAAAAAAAATTAGGTCGCTATGCAATCCCGAATCTTACGGTATATCTTTTGGCAGGATATATTATTGGATTTGGTGTTTACAGTCTTGTTCCATCCCTTTTGAACTGGCTGACACTTGAGCCGATTTATATTATGAGAGGGCAGGTATGGAGAATCATCTCCTGGGTACTGATCCCACCAACAGGCAGTCTTTTCTCGTTGCTGATTCTGGTACTTCTGTACTATTCACTGGGTACAGCTCTTGAGAGAACCTGGGGAACATTCCGTTATAATGTTTATATCTTCTCAGGAATTCTCTTTACAGTAATTGCCGTATTTGTATTATACGGTATCTTTTATCTTGTGTATGGGGTAGAGATTCCGGTGTCCAGTTTTGGGCTGGTCAGCACAAACTACATCAATATGTCGATTTTTCTGGCATTTGCCACCATTTATCCGGATATGGAAGTAATGTTGTATTTCATTCTTCCAATCAAGATGAAATGGATGGGACTGGTGTATGCTGTGATGGTACTTTATAATTTCTTCACAGGAGAAATTGTTACGAAAGTCATCATCGGAGCTTCTCTGTTGAACTTTGTGATCTTCTTCTTTTCAAGCCGTAATCTGAAACGGTTTGGACCAAAAGAGCAGATGCGCAAAGCAAAGTTTAAACAGCAGTCAAGACCTCATATGACATACGCAAACGGTGCAAGACATCGCTGTGCGGTATGTGGAAGAACAGAACTGGATGATCCGTCTCTGGAGTTCCGTTTCTGTTCCAAATGCAATGGCAATTACGAATACTGTCAGGATCATCTGTTCACACATGAACATGTGAAATAGAGGACGAGAGTATGTCATGTAGATCGAAGAAATGATTTTTCTGACATACTTTAACAGTAAGAGAAAGCTGTGCTGTAAAGATGGCAGACTTTATGGCGCGGAAGTGAAACTATAAATTCATGGCATAGAGTATTTCAGGATATTCTGAAGCGTGTCTGAAAAATGTTTCTTGAAAGAAAGTATACTACAAAGTGGAGCATACAGATGGAAGGAATGATTTTAAAATACACGCTGGCTGTGAGGGCTGGATTTATATTTAAAGGAGAGATTGGATTAAATGAAGAAAACAAAAGTAGTATGTACAATGGGACCAAATACTAATGATAGAGAACTGATGAGAAAACTCATTCAGAATGGAATGGACGTTGCCCGTTTCAATTTTTCACATGGTGATCATGAGGAACAGAAAGGCCGTATGGATATGCTGAAAGAACTCCGTGAGGAAGAGCATGCCAATACTGCAATCCTTCTTGATACAAAGGGACCGGAGATCCGTACAGGACTGCTGAAAGATGGCAAGAAAGTAAAACTGGAAACCGGAAAGACATTCACTCTTACAACAGAAGAAATCGTAGGAGATGAGAACCGTGTTTCTATTTCATATACAGGTCTTGTAGACGATGTAAGTGAAGGAAAGACAATCCTGATCGATGACGGTCTGATCGGACTGAAAGTCGTTGATAAAAAGGGAAAAGACATTGTCTGTGAGATCGTAAACGGAGGCGAACTCGGCGAGAGAAAGGGTGTTAATGTACCGGATGTACCGGTAAGACTTCCGGCGATCACAGAGAAAGATAAAGAAGATATCAAGTTTGGAGCAGAGCAGGACGTTGACTTTATTGCAGCTTCTTTCGTTCGTAATGCAGAGTGTATCCTTGAGATCAAGGCTTATCTGAAATCCATTGGAGCACCGTTTATTCCGATCATCGCGAAGGTTGAGAACTCTGAAGGTATCAGCAATATTGATGAGATCATCCGTGCAGCAGATGGTATCATGGTTGCCCGTGGAGATCTTGGTGTAGAGATTCCGCCGGAGGAAGTTCCGTATCTTCAGAAGATGATGATTCAAAAATGTAACAGTCAGTTCAAGACAGTTATTACAGCGACACAGATGCTGGATTCCATGATGCGTAATCCGCGCCCGACAAGAGCTGAGGTAACAGACGTTGCCAATGCGGTTTATGACGGAACAGACGCTGTAATGCTTTCCGGAGAAACAGCACAGGGTAAATATCCACTGGAAGCTCTTCAGATGATGGTTCACATCATTGAGCAGACAGAGAAACATCTGGATTATGATGGTATGCTTGAGAAAGAGCACGGTCATCTGAAAGGTGGAGTATCCAACGCAATCGGATATTCTTCTGTACTGGCAGCAGCGAACCTGAATGCAAAATGTATCATCACACCAACTGTTTCCGGAGCAACTTCAAGAGTTGTATCTAACCTGAAACCAAGACAGGAGATCCTTGGTGTAACTCCGAATGAGAGAACACTGAGAAGAATGTCCATCTACTGGGGTGTAAGACCGCTGAAATCTCTGGAAGTTGATACAACAGAAGATATCTGCGAGAATGCAATTGAGCTTGCACAGGTAAAACAGTACGTTGAGACAGGTGATGTAGTTGTCCTGACTGCAGGAATCCCTTCTCCAAACGTAAGCAAAGAGAGAAGTTATACAAGTAATATGATGAGAATTGCTACTGTAGAGTAGTATTTAAGTTACTGTTCACAGCATAGTTGCAAACAGTAACGTATTTAAGACAGTTTGACTGTTATGATTGAGCTCTTCGCCGGGAGGCGGAGAGCTTTTTCTACGCGTATAAATCCTGCTTGGATATTATCTGAAGCAGGTAAAATGAAAAATGTTCTCAAAAACAACCACCAAATTCCATCCCCACATATTGACATCCAACAAGCAATGCTGTATAGTGTTCCTGTAAAGTACTACTACGGTTACTATTCACTCCCATGTCAATCACTCCGCTGATTGGCATGGAGGATGCACGTATTGTCTTGAATGTATCTCGTCCATCGCCAAAGGCGATTTTAAATGACGAGATACGTTACTGTTTGCAGCCATGCTGAGAACAGTAACCTACTACACTTTATAAAGAAATTCATATTCTGCTATTTACGGCAGGGCATGAACAATAACATTTAGAGAGAAGGATGTTATGGACGAAAATAAAGCAATTGAATATCTGATGCATTTTGCTTTGTCCAGGCAGGAGGCAACAGTATATCTGAGACTTCTGGAAGGTGGAAAACAGACAGGGTATGAGATTGCAAGAGATACAGGCATCTCACGGTCCAATGTATATGCATCACTGGCTGCACTGGTAGAAAAAGGTGCGGCATATCTGGTAGAGGAAGACGCAAAACGTTACATTCCGGTTTCAACTCAGGAATACTGCGGGAACAGAATCCGTAGAATGGAGGAAGAACAGAAATGGCTGAATGTAAATCTTCCGGATGAGAAAAAAGAAGAAGACGGATATATCACAATTGACGGCAGAGAACACATTTCAGATAAGATACATAATCTGCTGTCCAGCGTGGAAGAACGAGTCTATCTTTCCTGTTCCGGTGTCTGTCTGGAACAATTGAAAGATCAGTTAAAAGAACTGACCCAAAAAGGAAAGAAAGTAGTTCTTGTCACCGATCATCCATTTGATCTTCCCAATGCTATCATCTATGTAACCAGAGAAAAAGGAAATCAGATCGGTCTGATCACGGATTCAAAATACGTCCTTTCGGGAGAATATGGGCAGGACAGTATGAATACTTGTGTCTATTCTGGACAGAGAAATTTCGTTACGCTGTTTAAGACAGCACTTGCGAATGAGATAGAATTAATTAAAATACGCGAAGGAGAGAAAACCAATGAATAAAAAACCATTTGTAACAAAAGAGCAGGTTGAAGAAATCGTAAAAACTTATCCTACACCATTCCATCTGTATGATGAGAAAGGAATCCGTGCCAATGCAAAAGCATTAAAAGAGGCATTTTCATGGAACCCGGGATACAAAGAGTACTTTGCAGTAAAGGCAACTCCAAACCCGTTCCTGCTTGATATCTTAAAAGAGTATGACTGTGGATGCGACTGTTCTTCTTACACAGAGCTGATGCTTTCAGAAGCAGTAGGAGTAACAGGACACAACATCATGTTCTCATCCAACGATACACCGGCTGAGGATTTCAGACTTGCAGACAAGCTTGGCGCGATCATCAACCTGGATGATATTTCTCATATTGAGTTCCTTGAGGAAGCAATCGGACATATTCCAGAGACAATCAGCTGCCGTTATAATCCGGGCGGACTGTTCAAGATCAGCAATGATATCATGGACAACCCGGGAGATGCAAAATATGGTATGACAACAGAGCAGATCACAGAGGCATTTAAGACATTAAAGAGCAAAGGAGCCAAAGAATTTGGTATCCACGCATTCCTGGCAAGTAACACAGTAACAAATGATTACTATCCGATGCTTGCAAAAGTTCTCTTTGAGCAGGCAGTTCGCCTGAAAGAGGAGACAGGAGCACATATTAAATTCATCAACCTTTCCGGTGGAATCGGAATCCCTTACAGACCGGATCAGGAGCCAAATGATATTTATGCAATCGGTGAAGGTGTACGCAAGGTATACGAAGAAGTACTTGTTCCGGCAGGTATGGGAGATGTTGCAATCTTTACAGAGCTTGGCCGTTATATGATGGGACCTTACGGAGCACTGGTTACAAAAGCAATTCACGAGAAGAAGACATATAAAGATTACATCGGTGTAGATGCGTGTGCAGTAAACCTGATGCGTCCGGCTATGTATGGAGCTTATCATCATATCACAGTTCTTGGAAAAGAGGATGCACCATGTGATCATAAATATGATGTAACAGGTTCTCTCTGCGAGAACAATGATAAATTTGCCATCGACAGAATGCTTCCGGAGATTGAAAGAGGCGATTACCTTGTAATCCATGATGCAGGAGCACACGGATTCTCTATGGGATATAACTACAATGGAAAATTGAAATCTGCAGAACTTCTTCTGAAAGAAGATGGAAGCGTACAGATGATCCGCCGTGCAGAGACTCCGAAGGATTACTTCGCTACATTTGATTGCTTTGAGATTGGTAAGAAACTGGGAGAGTAATATGTTTTCTGTGAACAGTGTTACTGTTCACAGGTAACCTGTAAACAGTAACGTATCTCGCCATTTAGAATCGCCTTTGGCGATGGGCGAGATACATTCAAGCCAAAACGTGCATCCTCCATGTCAATCAGCAGAGTGATTGACATGGGAGTGAACATTAACTGAACAGTAACATTATTATAACAAATTATAAAATTTAGTTGAAATCACTGTTGAGATATGATATTATATAAAAGCTGGTTCGGACAGAAGATTACTTCTGCCCGAACAGAATCAGCCGCTGTGGCGGAATTGGCAGACGCACTTGACTCAAAATCAAGCGGTTAACAGCCGTGCCGGTTCGAGTCCGGCCAGCGGCATTGAACTTATCCTCGGAACCCCTTGCAAATACGGTGGTTTCGAGGTTATTTTTTTGAAAAAATCCTTTTCATAGGGCAGCCATAGGGCGAATTATAAAATTTTTAATGCTTTTATTTGCATATTTCGCTGTTCTTCCAGTCTCTTACTATTTTAATAAATCTGCAATACGAATCTTTAAATTGTCATAAATTCCAACTTTAACAAAATCATCGAATGGAATAATGATTGGTGCAACATCTTGTTCATATCTGTAAACAGTAGTGCGTTCTCTTGCTGGGTCTACAATCCAGTATTCACGGATATTGGCATCTGAATACAGTGTATTCTTTAAAGCGTAATCCATTTTTCTACTGCTTGGAGATACGATTTCGATAACAAAATCAGGTGCTCCTTCACATCCGCGATGAGAAATCTTGCTTTTATCACAGATAACACTTATATCCGGTTCTACATAATTTGTATCATCTTCTTTAATGAATACAGCAAATGGAGCAGGATAAACTTTACAGGAACTTCCTTTGCTTTCGATATAATTCCCGATGATACGGCTTAATTGATGAACAAGTTCCTGATGCAGTGGACTTGGTGGAGCCATGTCATAAATCTGACCATCAATCAGTTCAGCACGCTGACCATCAGGAAGAGCGTAGATGTCTTCAATTGTGTAGTTGTTTGATTTTGGTAATGGCATGTAAACACGTCCTTTCTAAAAATTTGGATATTATTATTGTATCTGTAGTAAATAATGAATACTCTTTTGCCGACACCAACTTTATTTCCAGGTTTTTCAAGTGCCATATTGCTTTTTGTGTAATCTTTTGAGACACATTTCAATTATAATTATAGTTATTTAATAAAGTATAACATGAATATGTCTTTTTCGCAAAACACAAACGGTTACTGTTTTTTTATACAAAAAAGATCCGGATACATCTCACGATATATCCGAACCTCTTTTTAAGTTTCACGAAAGTATTTGAAAAAGAATTTTAACATAGAGTTAAGTAGAAAAAATATTTTGAACGGGAATGTCTCGATCGTAGTAAGGAAAATAAAATGCTGCCCCAAATCTGTTGTTTTACAAAGTTGATGACGAATACAAGATCACAGAGAAGATTCTGCGATCCTGCCCGGTTCCATCGCAAGAGATAGATATGCGATAAGCCTTTTCATCGGATGAAACAGATACACCTGAAAGAAACAATTGGCGGATTGAATCAGTCAGAAGTGTATCGTTCATTTGTACCGTTCATTGAAATGAGATGTTGAAAAAACCTACTCCATTTCATCCAGCGAATTAAAAAGTGCTTTTACCATATTGATCGCCATGTGTTTTTCCTTGTCTGTGCGGCCGTCCATGAGCTGAAGCCATAACCTGAGATCATTGTTCTTATCGGGAGTGACTGAATCTGCGAGCAGATAATCGATGGATACACCGAGCCGGTTTACTACGGCAACGATATTCTCTAAAGTAGGAGTGCGTTCCCCACGTTCAATTTGTCCGATATATGCAGTCGATAGGTTTACATCTTCTGCCAGTCTCTCTTGGGTCAAACCTAGCTTCAGCCGTTCTTCACGGATCCGCTTTCCAAAATCAGCATATTTCATCTACAAACCTCCATACTACATAACTTTACACTGAAATATAAAAAATCAGAAGACGCTATTTATATTTTTTTGTTTTGCTTTTAGTTGCAAATCTGAAAGCAGATTTTGGCACAGAAAGTAAAAAGTTTCTATAAGAAAAAGTATCCCCGATAATAGACAAAATGGCTGATAAAAACAGAAGAAATATTTCTGCGAAAGAAACATTTCTCCTGTTAGTGATAACGAAAACATAATATTCCAGTTGCTTATACTATTTAAGATCCAACAAATCAGAAAATTTCTGAATCCGTTGTGCTGCATCCGGCACATCGCCAAGTCCATATTCAGCAAAGATAAACGGTACGCCGGCTTTGGAGCATGCATCGGCATCTCCCTGAGTATCTCCTACATAGACAGGACTTTTCAGACCATTGCGTTCTATAAGCTGTAATATGGTCAGGTCTTTGGAAACCAGAGTCTCTCCGAAACAGAGGTGGTCTTTAATATACGGTTCAATTCCGGATGATTTCATCATGGCTTCGATATAACCGCACTGGCAGTTGCTGACAATATAAAGAGGATAACGTTTTGCCAGTTCTTTGATCGTGTCAACCACGCCCTCATACATAATGCCCGGGCAGACCTCAAGGTGACGATTCTCATAGTCATAACAGATTTCCAGAAGTTCCATACGCTTCTTGGGTGGAAGATCAGGAAATGCATGATCAGCAATATCTGTCATGGTCATTCCGAAAAGCTTTGACAGGGTATCACGGGTCAGATTCGGTTCCAGATCTGTATTTTCAGCAAGCGCAAGATTCCAGGATTCAACAACAGAATCAACAGAATCCCACAGAGTTCCATCTACATCAAATATAATACTGTCCATTTGTAATTCCTTTCTGTAATGAAATAAATTCCAGGTACACGAATGTTACTGTTCCCTCCTGCATCAATCACTCCGCGGATTAACACAGTTACTGTTCACTCCCATGTCAATCACTCCGCTGATTGGCATGGAGGATGCACGTTTTGTCCTGAATGTATCTCGCCCATCGCCGTAGGCGATTCTAAATGGCGAGATACGTTACTGTTTGCAGGTTACCTGTGAACAGTAACCTAACACAGTAACACATTCATGATAGCACAAAAAGCTTCTTTTAAAAAGAAGAAAGTTGGTGTATACTAAATTGTTAGAAAAAGTGCGTTACTGTTTGCAGCTATGCTGTGAACAGTAACAAAAAGCAAACTGCATTTTCATGCGGATCCAATGATTCACACAGAAATGAGAAAACGGGAGAACAAGATCAGATGAGAGAAAAAATTGTATTAATAGATGGACACAGTATTTTGAACCGTGCGTTTTACGGCGTGCCGGATCTGACGAATTCAGAAGGACTTCACACGAATGCAGTGTATGGATTTCTGAATATCATGTTCAAGATCCTGGATGAGGAAAAACCGGAATATCTGACGGTCACATTTGATGTGCATGCACCGACATTCCGTCATGAGATGTTTGATGCATACAAAGGTACAAGAAAACCGATGGCAGAAGAACTTCGTCAGCAGGTGCCGGTGATCAAGGAAGTACTTCAGGCGATGAATATTGAAATCATTGAAAAAGCTGGACTGGAGGCAGATGATCTTTTGGGAACGATTTCTCACCGCTGCGAAGCAGAAGGACTGGATGTGGCGATTATTTCCGGAGACAGGGATACCCTTCAGCTTGCCACAGAGCATGTAAAGATCCGGATTCCGAAGACAAAACAGGGAAGAACAGAAGTAGAAGATTATCTGGCAGCAGATGTGCAGGAACGTTATGGCGTGACACCGAAAGAATTTATCGATGTAAAAGCACTGATGGGCGATACAGCGGACAATATTCCGGGTGTGCCGGGAGTTGGCGAGAAGACAGCGACTAAGATCATTCAGGAGTATCAGACCATTGAAAATGCATACGAGCATGTCGATGAGCTGAAGCCGCCGAGAGCCAGCAAGAATCTGAAAGAGTTCTGGGAGCAGGCACAGATGAGCAAAGTCCTTGCAACGATTAAGCTGGATGCAGAGATTGAATTCAGTCTTGCAGATGCAAAATATGAGGATCCATATACAAAGGAAGCTCACGAACTCTTTCAGAGACTGCAGTTCAAAAATCTGCTGAGCCGCTTTGATGTGGAAGCATCCGCGAACGATGTGGAAGAAGCATTCCGTGAAGTGACAGACAAAGCAGAAGTAGAAAAGATATTTGCGGAAGCTGCAAAATCTGCAACGGTCGGAGTGGTATTTTCAAAAGAAGCGGGAAATGTACTTCCGCTGTTTGCACATCCGTCAGGATTCGGAAGAATCGCAGTGTGTTACGGAGAAGATAAGATCGTGACAATCCCTTGTGATATGGACACAGATTTTGATTATCTGTCAGGAAAAGTCTCTGAACTGGCGAAAACAGTGGGGCAGTTCTCAATGTGCGGATTGAAAGAATTCCTTCCGTGGCTCCCGGATGCAGTGGCAGAGAAAAGTTTTGATGTGATTGTTGCGGCATATCTTCTGAACCCGCTGAAAAATGATTACGATTATGAAGATGTGGCAAGAGAACATTTGAATCTCCTGATTGATGAGAAACTGGATGAATCTGCAAAAGCGTGCTATGAAGCCTATACAGCATATGCATCCGTTGAGGTTCTGTCAAAGAAATTAAAAGAAGAAGGAATGGAGTCCTTGTTCCGTGAGATTGAGATGCCGCTGGTATTTACACTTTATGATATGCAACAGGCAGGGATCAAAGTTGAGGCAGATGCATTGAAAGCGTATGGAGATCAGCTCGGTACAAGGATCGTGGAGCTGGAAAAAGAGATCTATGAACTGGCAGGGGAGACATTTAACATTAACTCTCCGAAGCAGTTAGGAGTGATTCTGTTTGAGAAGCTTGAGATGCCTCATGCGAAGAAAACAAAGACCGGATATTCCACAGCAGCAGATGTGCTGGACAAGCTGGCACCGGATTACCCGATTGTGGCAAAGATTCTGGAATACCGTCAGTTGACCAAACTGAAATCCACGTATGCAGACGGACTGGCTGTCTTCATCGGTTCAGACGGAAGAATCCACGGAAAATTCAATCAGACGATCACGGCAACCGGAAGAATCAGCAGTACAGAGCCGAATCTGCAGAACATTCCGGTGAGAATGGAATTAGGAAGACTGATTCGTAAAGTATTTGTACCGCAGGATGGATATGTATTTGTGGACGCGGATTATTCTCAGATCGAGCTTCGTATTCTGGCACACTGTTCCGGAGATGAACAGCTGATCCAGGCGTACCGCGAGGCGAGAGATATCCACCGTATGACTGCATCTCAGGTGTTCCACATCCCATTTGACGAAGTGACGGATGCAGAGAGACGGAATGCCAAGGCGGTCAATTTCGGAATTGTATATGGAATCAGTTCTTTCGGACTGAGTCAGGATTTAAGTATTACAAGAAAAGAAGCGGCACAGTACATTGAACATTATTTTGAGACGTATCCGGGAATCAAAGCATTTCTGGATCGGTGTGTGGCAGATGCAAAAGAAAAAGGGTATGTATCTACCCTTTACGGAAGACGCAGACCAGTTCCGGAACTGAAATCCAGCAATTTCATGCAGCGCAGTTTCGGAGAACGTGTCGCAATGAATGCTCCGATTCAGGGAACTGCAGCAGACATTATCAAGATTGCCATGATCCATGTGAATGATGAATTGAAAAAACGAAACCTGAAATCCAGAATGATCCTGCAGGTACACGATGAACTTCTGATTGAGACAGCAAAAGAAGAAGTAGAACTGGTACAGGAGATTCTGAAAGAAGAGATGGAGCATGCGGCAGACCTGCTGGTTCCATTGATTGTAGATATGCATACAGGTACAAACTGGTATGAAGCAAAATAAAATATTTTCAATCAACATTGATATGGAAGTTTACAAAGGTACATGATAAATATCAATAAGAATTAAAAAGCAGCAAAAATACAAAGGAAAAGTAAATGAAAATTATAGGAATTACAGGAGGTGTGGGATCCGGAAAAAGCGCGATTCTGCAGTTCCTTGAGACAGAATATAATGCCTGTGTCTGCCAGATGGATGAAACGGCAAAACTACTTCAGAAGCAGGGAACAGAGTGTTTCCGAAAGATTGTTACTGCTTTTGGAGAGACGGTGGTCGGTCCGGACGGAGAGCTTGACCGGAAGCAATTAGGCAGCATTGTATTCCAGGATGAAAAAAAATTACAAATTCTGAATGACATTGTGCACCCGGAAGTGTTACAATGGGTTCGCGCGGATATAGAACAGAAGCGGTCGGAAGGAAAGAAACTCTATATTGTAGAGGCGGCACTTCTTCCGGAAGTCGGAAAAGAACTGTGCGATGAACTCTGGTATATTTATACAAAAGAGTCTGTCCGCAGAGAACGACTGAAAGCTTCCAGACATTATTCCGATGAGAAGATCACGCAGATGATCCGGTCACAGATGGCGGAAGAAGCATTTCGCAGAGCCTGTGATGTGGAGATCGACAACAGCGGAGATCTTGAAAGCACAAAGAAACAGATTAGGAGAAAGATAGAAGAATGATGAGAATGTGCAGCATCGCCAGCGGAAGCAGTGGAAACTGTATTTACGTGGGCAGTGATCATACGCATTTACTTGTAGATACGGGAATCAGTAAGAAGAGAATTGAAGAAGGGCTCAAAGAACTGGAGATCAAGGGCGAAGAACTGGATGGGATTCTGGTGACTCACGAACATTCAGACCATATTCAGGGGCTTGGGGTATTCAGCAGAAAATACGAGATCCCGATCTATGCGACACCGGGAACGATTCAGGGAATCAAAGATTATTCCAAACTCGGAAAGATGCCGGAAGGTCTGTATCATCCGGTTCACACAGATGATACATTCACTCTGGGGGATATTCAGATCCATCCATTTGCCATTTCGCATGATGCCAATGAACCGGCGGGATACCGTATGGAATGTGGAGAAAAATCAGTTGCAGTTGCGACAGATCTTGGTAAATATGACGAATATACAGTGGAAAATCTGAAGAATCTGGATGCGGTTCTCCTTGAGGCGAACCATGATATCCATATGCTTGAGGTGGGTGGTTATCCATATTACCTAAAGCGCCGAATCTTAGGGGACAGAGGACATCTGTCAAATGAATTGTCAGGACAGCTCCTTTGTGATATACTACATGATAATCTGAAACATATTATGCTTGGACATCTGAGCAAGGAGAATAATTACGCAAAGCTTGCTTATGAGACGGTGAAACTGGAAGTGACTCTTGGCGATAATGATTATAAAGGCGAAGACCTGGATATGTTTGTCGCAAAACGGGATTCGGTTTCGGAGATTGTAACGGTGTAATCAGATTTAAATTAAATAGCAGCGGAGCAGTTGAAGGATGCTCCGAAACTTGCTGGACAACAGAAAGCGGAGGTACAGTTAAAATGAAAAAATGTATTGTCACAGTACTTGGAAAAGACACAGTGGGAATTATTGCAAAAGTGTGTACATATCTGGCGGAGAACGAGATCAATATTCTTGATATTTCCCAGACGATCGTTCAGGGATATTTCAACATGATGATGATCGTTGACGTTGCCAATCTGAAGAAAGACTTTAAAGATGTCTGCGATGAGATGGGTGCACTTGGAGAAGAGATCGGTGTAACAATCCGTTGCCAGAGAGAAGAGATTTTTGAAAAAATGCACCGTCTGTAAGACAGTCAGAGCATGTCTGAAAAATCATTTTTAAGATACGCTCTATAGCAGGAATCTGTAAATAAAGAATACATAATATAAGTGAAATGGCGGCAAAAAACCGTTGGAGAGATGAGGATAAAACTATGATTAATATGTATGAAGTATCAGAGACCAACAAGATGATCGAGCACGAGAACCTTGATGTGCGTACAATCACTCTTGGTATCAGCCTGTTAGACTGTGTGGATTCTGATCTGAATGAACTGAACCGTAAGATTTATGAAAAGATTACAACTGTTGCAAAAGATCTCGTATCTACGGGACAGGATATTGAAAAGGAATTCGGTATTCCGATCGTAAATAAGAGAATTTCCATTACACCGGTTTCTCTTGTGGGAGCTGCTGCATGTAAGACTCCGGAAGATTATGTGACAATCGCACATACACTGGACCGCGCTGCGAGCGAAGTAGGTGTGAATTTTATTGGTGGATATTCCGCACTTGTCTCCAAGGGAATGACACCAAGTGAAGAGAATCTGATTCGTTCCATTCCACAGGCACTGGCAGAGACAGAGAGAATCTGCAGTTCTGTCAATGTAGGATCTACAAAGACAGGTATCAATATGGATGCAGTCCGTCTGTGCGGACAGATCGTAAAAGAGGCTGCTGAGGCAACAAAAGACAGAGATTCCCTTGGCTGTGCGAAGCTGGTAATCCTTTGTAATGCACCGGATGACAATCCGTTCATGGCAGGTGCATTCCTCGGAGTAACTGAGGCAGATGCGATCATCAATGTAGGTGTCAGCGGACCTGGTGTTGTAAAGAAAGCCATCGAGAAAACACGTGGAAAAGGATTTGAAGAACTCTGTGAGACAATCAAGAAAACTGCATTCAAGATCACACGAGTAGGACAGCTTGTGGCAGGAGAGGCTTCAGCCCGTCTTGGCATTCCGTTTGGAATTATTGACCTTTCTCTTGCACCAACTCCGGCAGTAGGAGACAGTATTGCAGAGATTCTGGAAGAAATCGGTCTGGAGCGTGTCGGCGCACCTGGTACAACAGCAGCTCTTGCAATGTTGAACGATCAGGTGAAGAAAGGCGGCGTTATGGCATCTTCTTATGTAGGAGGCTTAAGTGGTGCATTCATTCCGGTCAGTGAAGACCAGGGAATGATCGATGCAGTGAATGCAGGATCTCTTACAATCGAAAAATTAGAGGCCATGACCTGCGTATGTTCTGTAGGACTGGATATGATTGCAATTCCAGGTAAGACATCCGCAGCAACGATCTCAGGAATCATTGCAGATGAGATGGCGATCGGTATGGTCAATCAGAAGACGACAGCAGTACGTCTTATTCCGGTAATTGGAAAAGATGTCGGGGATACAGCAGAATTTGGAGGCCTGTTAGGTTATGCACCAATCATGCCGGTAAATGAATTCGGATGTGATGCGTTTATTAACAGACAGGGAAGAATTCCTGCTCCGATCCACAGCTTTAAAAATTAATCGTATTTAGAGTAAAAGTGAGGAGAAAGAAAACAGAATGGGAAAAGTTGCAATTGTAACAGACAGTAACAGCGGAATTACACAGGAACAGGGAAAAGAACTGGGGATTTTTGTGATTCCGATGCCGTTCTTTATTGACGGTCAGTTATATTTGGAAGATATCACACTTACACAGGAACAGTTTTATGAGAAGCTGGGTGCTGATTCAGATATCTCCACATCTCAGCCGTCACCGGGAGATGTAATGGATCTCTGGGATAAAGTGTTGGATGAATATGATGAACTGGTATGTATTCCGATGTCCAGTGGTCTGAGCAGTACCTGTGATACAGCAAGATCGCTTTCCATGGATTACGATGGAAAAGTAGAAGTTGTAGATAATCAGAGAATTTCCGTAACTCAGGCACAGTCTGTGTTTGATGCAATGAAACTGCGCGATGAAGGAAAATCAGCAGCAGAGATCAGAGAGATCCTCGAAGCAGAGAAACATCAGGCAAGCATTTACATTACAGTAGATACACTTAAATATCTGAAAAAAGGCGGAAGAATCACTCCGGCGGCAGCAGCCATCGGAACTGTGCTCAACTTAAAGCCGGTACTGCAGATCCAGGGAGAAAAACTCGATGCATTCTCCAAAGTAAGAGGCTGGAAAGCGGCGAAAAAGACAATGCTCAATGCAATCGAGAAAGACCTCAATGAGCGTTTCGCAGACGTAAAAGATCAGATGCTTCTCGGCATGGCATACACATGCAGCACAGAAGACGCACAGGAGTGGAAACAGGAAATCATGGACCGCTTCCCGGGCTATGAACTCATCGAAGCCCCACTGTCCCTGAGCGTAGCCTGCCATATCGGACCAGGTGCGATGGCTGTGACATGTATGAAGAGAGTGTAGGTTTGTATTTGCGAGCTGAATAAGTTGGTATAAGCTTAAATTTAATACACGAAGGGCGCGCGGAGAGGAACTCTTGCAACGACATGCAGGGCCCGCTCCCTCTGCCTTTTGAGGGATTGTAACGAAAAACGAGACATGCGCCGTGAGTGGCTTATGTCTCGTTTTTCTAACAATCCGCGCAAAATGTCTTCGTCCACTCCTCGCCAAATGCATGTCTTATGCAAGAGTTCCTCTCCACGCTTACGTGCATCAAATTAGAGGGTGTATGATTGGTTTATTCAGTTCGAAATATCAAAGGGGAGAGGTATAGTGAAAAGGGACAGTATTCTCATAATCTTTAAGCTGTTCATGCTTACATATATCGAATTAGAAAAGATAAAATTAAACAAATTTTATGAGTAGTTCCAACAGAGAAGTATATCAAAATATTTTGAAGCACCTTCCCTAGTTATCCCCCTCCCCACCTAAATAGCCGAGCGGATGGATGGACCTCCTCGTCGATGGACATTAAGGCGGGAGCGTTCCGAAGACACCTGGCGCGGTATGTTAGCAGAAGCGAGACACGAACCACACACGGTGAGCATCTCGCTTCTGCGTTACATACCCTCCAGGGGCTGAGGTAGAGCGGGCCGGTCCAGCGATGAGGAGGTCCATCCATCCGCGCCCCTATTTTCCATCAAACTTTTATTATCCCTTGTTTATATTCATTCTGAAATGCCGTCTTAAATTTATCCGTCACCACAGAAGTGTACAGATTCGAAGCCAGCAGATCATATTTCAACATCTTCTGTCCCAATTCCGGCAGTTCCTCGCTTTCAGACAATCGTGTGAGAAGCGGAAGAGTACTCTTTTTAGAAATCTCCGTCAGAATCTTTGCGTATTCCTTACGGAATCCCAGCAGTCTGGCATAAAAATGATATCCATTTTCTATATAATTCTGCACATTATGTTTCTTCAATCCCAACATGATATGAAGCAGTGCCCGGTTAATGCGGGACTGAGTTACTTCACGTGTCTTCAGTAATTCACAAAATTGCTTATAATTAAAGAAATTATTTAATTGATTACAAATCCGTGCTGCAAGTTCCGGCGAGACATCCATATATCGCACCAGACTTTCAGGCTCTTTATTTAACAGCTTATATTTCAAAATCAAAGAAAAATCATTCTGATAAACCGGATAGCTCACCTTGTGATAATCTTTCAAAAGCTCCAGACAGCAGGATGGCACCTGATCCTCCAGCTCATTCAGAATACTGGAAAACGGAGTGTCTTCAAAAGTACCGGTATACTGATTGGTACGCAGAGAAGAACTGGAATACGCCAGAAGCGACCGGATCGCAGAAGCAGAGCTGTAAGAAGCATCCAGCTGCGTATCGTGATAATGTCCGCCTTCCCGCTGAATCGTATAAGGACGGATTGTGCTGCCCAGTTTTTTTAAAGCCTTCAGATACTCGATCCCAAGAATATTGTTTGGATCATTCAGCACATCCGCACATACCGGATCGCGGGTATAATCTGCGATGGCAGCATGCCGTGCAGCAGGAAAAGATTTTCCTTCTTTTAAATAATTTTTCAAAAGAATCTGATATCCTTCCGGCTCGTCTGAAAGAAGACCTGCGACCTGTTTCAAAAGTGCAAGATCACTGCATTCACTTCCAAAGCAGATAGAATCAACGATCCCCAGCCGGTCCAGAAAAGAAACTGCACCGAGAGCAAAGAACTCAGCACTTCCGGTAGCATAACATCCAGGTAACTCAAAGACAGCAGCAGCGCCACACTGGAGCGCCATCTCGGCACGAAGACGCTTCGGCATAATGGCTGGAACACCGCGCTGTACATAATCTCCACTCATCACAACAATCGCTGCATCCGCGCCAGTGACACGCAAAGATTCCTGGATATGATATAGATGTCCGTTGTGAAACGGATTATATTCAGTAATTAATCCTACGATTTTCATAAACAAAATATCTCCTGTAAAATATCCTCAAATGTCATTTTTAAATCATTATACTATAAAAGGATGAATTCTTATAGAAGAAAATATTACAATTCTGAAGATACGGAGATTACTGGTTACTGTTCACTCCCATGTCAATCACTCCGCTGATTGGCATGGAGGATGCACGGTTTGTCCTGAATGTATCTCGCCCATCGCCGTAGACGATTCTAAATGGCGAGATACGTTACTGTTTTCAGAGAAGATCAACAGAGAATTTTATGTTTTTTTACAAAAACAAAAAGTAACATAGACGCAACCTTTTGTTTTTATGCAAATACAATTGACAAAACTTTGACAAAACTGTAACAATCAGACAAAAAAATGAGGGAAAAATCGCGATTGTATTTGAAAATGCACATGAATTCTACTTGTATACAAAAAACCTTTGTATTATAATAATAGCAGTGAAAATAATAGAAAGGTGGCACAAAAGTCATGGGATTTATTGATGAAATCAAGGCAAGAGCAAAAGCCTGCAAAAAGACAATCGTTCTTCCTGAAACAGAGGACGAAAGAACTTATAAAGCAGCAGAGGCAGTATTAAAAGAGGGTATTGCTGATCTGGTGCTTGTTGGAAGCAAAGAAGAAATTGAGAAAAACAAAGGTACATATGATGTTTCCGGCGCTACAATCGTAGATCCTGCTACAGATGCAAGAACAGAAGGATACATCGCTAAACTTGTTGAACTGAGACAGAAGAAAGGTATGACACCGGAACAGGCAAAAGAACTTCTTCTCAGCAATTACTTATACTATGGAGTAATGATGGTAAAAATGGGAGATGCTGATGGTATGGTTTCTGGAGCATGCCACTCTACAGCAGACACACTTCGTCCATGCCTTCAGATCCTGAAGACAAAACCGGGAACAAAGCTTGTATCTGCATTCTTCCTGATGGTAGTACCGAACTGCGATATGGGAGCAGACGGAACATTCGTATTCGCAGACGCAGGTCTGGAGCAGAATCCGGATCCGGAGAAACTTGCAAACATCGCACTTTCATCTGCAGATTCCTTCAAACTGCTTGTTGAGAAAGAGCCAGTTGTAGCTATGCTTTCTCACTCTACAAAGGGAAGCGCAAAACACGCTGACGTAGACAAAGTAGTTGAAGCTACAAAGATCGCAAAGGAACTTGCACCAGAGCTTGCACTCGATGGAGAACTTCAGCTTGACGCTGCAATCGTTCCATCTGTAGGAGCATCCAAAGCACCGGGAAGCAAAGTTGCAGGACATGCTAACGTACTTGTATTCCCAGACCTTGATGCAGGAAACATCGGATACAAACTGGTTCAGAGACTTGCAAAAGCAGAAGCTTACGGTCCTCTTACACAGGGAATCGCAGCACCGGTTAACGACCTTTCCCGTGGATGCAGCGCAGAAGACATTGTTGGTGTTGTAGCTATTACAGCTGTACAGGCTCAGGCTGAGTAATCAGTGTTATGTTTACAGAAGACCTGTAAACAATGACGAATCAATTTTATATTGAAAATGATTAAGACATTATAATATGACCGGAGGAAGAGGTACATACCATTTCCTCCCGTCGTTCTGTCAGGAGGGCAGCCACACTGACTGCATCTTCCTATATTAAAATTTGGAGGAAAAAAGAAGAATGAACGTATTAGTTATCAACTGCGGAAGCTCATCTCTGAAATTCCAGCTGATCAATGCTGAGACAGAGGCAGTACTTGCAAAAGGACTTTGTGAAAGAATCGGAATCGACGGACGTCTCACATACCAGCCGGCCGGCGGAGAGAAAGAAAAATCTGATCTGGCTATGCCGACACATACAGAGGCAATTCAGTTCGTAATCGAAGCTCTGACAAATGAGAAGACAGGTGTTGTTAAGAACCTTGACGAGATCGGAGCTGTTGGACATCGTATCGTACATGGTGGAGAGAAATTCGCTTCTTCTGTTGTAATCACAGATGAAGTTAAGAAAGCAGTAGAAGAGTGTAATGACCTTGCACCACTTCACAACCCTGCAAACCTGATCGGTGTAGCAGCATGTGAGAAACTGATGCCGGGAACACCGATGGTAGCAGTATTTGATACAGCGTTCCATCAGACAATGCCGGAGAAAGCTTACATGTATGGACTTCCATATGAGTACTATGAGAAATACAAAGTAAGACGTTACGGCTTCCACGGAACAAGCCACAGCTATGTGTCCAAGAAAGCAGCAGAAGTTATGGAGAAACCATACGAAGAATTAAAGACAATCGTATGCCACCTTGGTAACGGATCTAGTGTCAGCGCTGTAATGAACGGAAAATGCGTAGATACATCTATGGGACTTACTCCACTTGAGGGACTTGTAATGGGAACTCGTTCAGGAGATATGGATCCGGCTATCATGGAATTCATCGCTAAGAAAGAGAACCTTGACATCGATGGTGTTATGAATGTACTGAACAAAAAATCAGGTGTATTCGGACTTTCAGGCGGACTTTCAAGCGACTTCCGTGACCTGACAGATGCAATGAACGCAGGCGACAAGAAAGCTAAGATCGCTCTTGATGTATTCTCCTACAGAGTAGCTAAATACATCGGATCTTACGCAGCAGCTATGAACGGTGTTGATGACATCGTATTTACAGCTGGTATTGGTGAGAACGATGACTATGTAAGAGAAGAAGTTTGCAAATATCTTGGATACCTCGGAGTAGACTTCGATGCAGAAGTAAACAACGGACTCAGAGGAAAAGTAGCTGAGATCACAAAAGCTGGTTCCAAGGTAAGAGTATTCGTTATTCCTACAAACGAAGAGCTTGCAATCGCACGTGAGACATTAGCACTTGTAAAATAATTTTGTGATAATATGTGCAATTGTTATTTTGTTACTGTTTACAGGTTACATGTGAGCAGTAATACGTTATTTCTGATATTTGAATGACAATATTGTTATTGTTTGCAGATTTTGTAAATAGCGATATGATATTACGCAGAAGTGTGTAATAGCAGGGCTGGGGTGCTGAAAAAGCAGTTCAGCCCTGCTTTGCGCCTATACAACAATTGTTTTACATTTTTACAGAAATCTGTAAAATGATGTTGACAAACAGAATTTCCATGATATAATAGTTTAGGTATGAATAGGAGAAATACATTATGTTAATTAACCTATCAGACGTTTTGTCAGACCAGCATAAGACGGTTGAAGAAACTGTGCGGCTGGAGATGGAAGAGATTCGGATGAAATCCGGGACCTACCCCATTATCAGCAAAGAGCCGGTTCATGTAACAGTGGAGCATATAAGGGGAAAAGAACTGCTCATCACAGCTGAGACCAGACTGAGTGTCAACATTCCGTGCGACCGTTGTCTGGAAGATGTGAAAAGGGAGTTTGTACTGAATTGTGCAAAGCATGTGGACGTAGGCCTCTCCGACGCAGAACTGACAGAGGAACTGGATGAATCAAACTTTATCGACGGATATCATCTTGACGTGGACAAACTTCTCTATGGAGAGATCTTGTCAAACTGGCCAGTTAAAGTCCTGTGCAGGGAAGACTGTAAAGGACTGTGCAAAGTATGCGGTCAGAATTTGAATACGGGGTCCTGCAACTGTGAAGAACCGGGACTTGATCCGAGGATGTCAGTTGTCCGTGACTTATTTAAGAATTTTAAGGAGGTGTAACCTATGTCAATCTGTCCAAAGAATAAATCTTCAAAAGCAAGAAGAGATAAAAGAAGAGCTAACTGGAAGATGAGCGCACCAAATCTGGTGAAATGCAGCAAGTGTGGCGAACTTATGATGCCTCACCGTGTATGCAAAGCTTGCGGATCTTACAACAAGCGTGAGATCGTTACAGTTGACTAATCATTGATTAGAAAAATGTTGCTGTCAGGCACAAGTTGCCGGATGGCGGTAAAAGGCGTAAAAACTTTGTGTTTTACGCCTTTTTTTATTGATTTTTATAGTGATTTCCAGTAGAATAATTTCAGTAGCGCAAGGAGGAAAAGATATGTCTGAAATTACAAGAGTTGCCCTTGATGCCATGGGTGGAGATAATGCCCCGGGAGAGATTGTAAAAGGTGCGGTAGAGGCAGTTCAGAAGAGAAACGATATTAAGGTACTGCTGACTGGTCGGGAAGAAGTCCTGAAGAAAGAACTCGCATCTTATGAGTATCCGAAAGAGCAGATCGAGATCGTGAATGCGACAGAAGTCATAGAGACTGCGGAGCCTCCGGTGAAGGCGATTCGTGGTAAGAAAGATTCATCCATTGTAGTGGCCATGAAGATGGTGAAGAAGGGCGAGGCAGATGCATTTGTATCCGCCGGAAGTTCAGGTGCTGTTCTGGTAGGTGGACAGGTTATTGTAGGACGAATCAAAGGTGTGGAGAGACCGCCGCTTGCGCCGCTTATTCCGACTTTGAAAGGAGTCTCACTTCTGATTGACTGTGGAGCGAATGTAGATGCCAGACCTTCTCATCTGGTCCAGTTCGCAAAGATGGGTTCCATTTATATGGAGCACGTTATGGGAAAGAAAAACCCGACAGTCGGCATCGTGAATATCGGTGCAGAAGAAGAGAAGGGAAATGCACTGGTCAAAGAGACATTTCCATTGTTGAAGGAATGCAAGGATATTAATTTTATCGGCAGTGTAGAAGCAAGAGATATCCCTTACGGTGCGGCAGATGTAATCGTCTGTGAAGCATTTGCGGGAAATATTATTCTCAAACTGTATGAAGGCGTTGCCGGTGCACTGATGAAGAAAGTGAAGGCAGGAATGCTGTCTACACTTCGCAGTAAGATCGGAGCACTGCTTGTGAAGCCATCCCTGAAGAAAGTACTGAAGAATTTTGATACCAGTGCTTACGGAGGAGCACCGCTGCTGGGACTGAACGGACTGGTTGTAAAGACACATGGAAGTTCCAAGTCCACAGAAGTATGTAATTCCATCATTCAGTGTGTTACATTCAAAGAGCAGAAGATTAATGAGAAGATCAAAGAAGTAATTCAACAACAGGAGATCCTGGAAGAAAAAAAAGAAAACGAGTAAAGTAGGAGGACGATTACTATGGAATTTGAAAAACTGCAGGAGATTATCGCGGACGTATTAAATGTTCCGAAAGCTGACATTACACCGGAGACTACATTTGTAGATGATTTAGGAGCTGACTCCCTGGACATTTTTCAGATCATCATGGGTATCGAAGAAGAGTTCGATATTGAGATTGACAACGAAGATGCAGAGAAGATCTCAACTGTACAGGATGCAGTTGATCAGATAAAGAAGGCTGTTGAATAATCAGATGGATAAGACAATCAAAGGTCATGGACAGATGCTGTGGCCTTTGATTCTTTTTTCTTTTACTGAAGTGCGTTTGAAAAATGTTTTCTGTGGAATCGGAACAGATCCCGTTCATCGCCGCTGGTGATTTTAAATGAAAACAATTTTCAAATATATTTCAGAATAGAAAATTTGTGTATAGATTTTATGAGACAGTTATAACGATACAAGACGAGAGGAGCGTATCAATGAACGTTCGTGGAACAAAGAATGATAAGATAAGAGAAGCTAACAGAAAAAAATTAAAAGGTCTTGAGAAGACCATTGGTTATACTTTTCAGGATTTTTCCTTCCTGGAAAGAGCGATGATGCACAGTTCTTATACAAATGAACTGCATTTGCCGAAGTATGAGTGCAATGAGCGTCAGGAATTTTTAGGAGATGCAGTCCTGGAACTGGTATCCAGTGAATATTTATTTGCGGAGCTGCCAAAAGTTTCAGAAGGAGAACTGACAAAGACAAGAGCTAGCATGGTCTGTGAGCCGTCCCTTGCAATGTGTGCGAGAGATATCGGTCTGGGAGATTATCTCCTGCTTGGAAAAGGTGAGGAAGCAACCGGCGGAAGACTGCGTGATTCCATCACATCTGATGCCATGGAGGCACTGATCGGAGCAATCTATCTGGATGGCGGATTTGAGCCGGCGAAAGCATTTATTTTAAAATATATTCTGACGGATCTGGAAGACAAAAAGCTTTTCTATGACAGCAAGACGATCCTTCAGGAGATGGTTCAGGCAAGTAAGGAAGGAAATGTGTCCTATCAGCTGGTTGGAGAAAATGGACCGGATCACAGCAAAGTGTTCGAAGTCGAAGTAAAGATCGGGGAGAAGACCTACGGAACCGGCGAGGGAAGATCCAAGAAAGCAGCAGAACAGCAGGCTGCATATCACGCCATTTTAAAATTACGTGAGAATCAGTAAACGGGGGCTTTATGTATTTAAAAAGTATTGAAGTACAAGGATTCAAGTCCTTTGCGAACAAGATAAAATTCGAATTCCATAACGGAATCACCGGAATTGTCGGGCCTAACGGAAGTGGAAAAAGTAATGTCGGCGATGCAGTGCGCTGGGTGCTCGGGGAACAGAGAGTCAAACAGCTCCGTGGCGGAACCATGCAGGACGTTATTTTCTCCGGAACAGAAAACCGAAAACCCCTCAGTTATGCATCCGTTGCGATTACGCTGGACAATTCGGATCACAAGCTTCCGGTAGAATTCGGAGAAGTGACGGTGACCAGAAAGCTGTACCGTTCCGGCGAGAGTGAATATCTGATCAATGGATCCGCCTGCCGTCTGAAAGACATCAATGAGATGTTCTACGATACAGGTATCGGTAAAGAAGGATATTCCATTATCGGACAGGGACAGATTGACAAGATCTTAAGCGGTAAACCGGAAGAGAGAAGAGAACTCTTTGATGAGGCCGCAGGAATTGTTAAATTCAAGCGGAGGAAGAATCTTTCTCTGAAAAAACTGGAGGAAGAACGCCAGAACCTGACCCGTGTCAATGACATTTTACAGGAGCTGGAGAAACAGCTGGGACCTCTGGGACGCCAGTCTGAGACTGCAAAAGTGTATCTGAAGATGAAGGAAGAATTGAAGACATATGATATCAATATGTTCCTTCTGGAAGAAGAGCGCTTAAGAGAGCAGATCAGGGAAGTGTCCGGGAAATATGAGAATGCATCTGCAGAGATGAAGGAATCAAATGCCCGCTATGACAAGATGAAGGCAGAGTACGAGGCAATCGAAGAACAGCTGGAACAGATCGAGCTGGCCGTTGAGACAGCAAGGAATCAGATGAATGAGACCAACCTTCTCAAGCAGCAGCTGGAAGGCCAGATCAATGTCTTAAAAGAGCAGATCAATACGGCCCGTATGAACGATGAGCATTACGGCAACCGTGTGGAGACGATCCGTGGGGAAATGAAGATCCGGCAGGAGCAGAAAGAAAAACTGCAAGGAGAGCTGGCAGATGCCAGAAAGAAGCTCTCAGATGTGTCCGGTCAGGATTCAGATGCAAAGAACCTTCTGGTAGAGATCCAGACGAAGATCGCAGAGCACACAGCCGAGATCGAGCAGAAGAAGCAGGAGATCATTGATCTTCTCGGAAACAGAACATCGACCACGGCAAAGATCCAGTATTATGATACGACCAAAGAGCAGATCCAGACAAGAAGATCTATGCTTGCCAGAAATATTCTCGAGCTTTCCACCGATGCGGAACAGCAGAATATGGAATTGCGTCAGCATGAGGAAGAACTGCAGAAAGTCCGTGAAGAGATCCAGGCGTATAATGCAAAGATCAAAGCCAGTGAGCAGGAACTGGAACGTCTGCAGAAAGAACTCCGTGAAAAACAGGAGAAGCTGCGGATCGGGCAGACCGCTTATCACAGAGAATCTTCCCGATTGGAATCCCTAAAGAATATTACAGAGCGATATGATGGATATGGCAACAGCATCCGAAAGGTCATGGCGAATAAAGACCATGAAAAAGGCCTGATCGGTGTAGTTGCGGATATCATCAAAGTAGAGAAAGAATACGAAATTGCGATTGAGACAGCACTTGGCGGAAGCATTCAGAACATTGTCACAGACAATGAGGAGACGGCCAAGCGCATGATCAATTATCTGAAAAAGAATAAATTCGGACGTGCTACCTTCCTTCCGCTGACCAGCATGCACGGAAGCGGCGGCATCCGAAATGAAGAAGCACTTCGTGAACCGGGAGTGATCGGTCTGGCGAACACACTGATCCATGTGGAACAGCGTTTTGAAGGACTGGCAGATCAGCTCCTTGGAAGAACCCTTGTAGTAGACCACATCGATCACGGGATTGCCATTGCGAGGAAATACCGGCAGTCACTGCGACTGGTCACATTGGAAGGAGAGCTGATCAATCCGGGTGGATCCATGACCGGTGGTGCATTTAAGAATTCAAGCAACCTCTTAAGCCGCCGTCGTGAGATTGAAGAATTTGAAAAGACAGTTGTCATGCTCAAATCCGAGATGGACGAGTTGGAACAGGATGTCAGCAGAGTGAAAGAACTCCGTGCAGGACACTACAGTGCCATTGATGAGATCCAGCAGCAGTTAAGAGAGGCATCGGTCCTTGAAAATACGGCTCGTATGAACATAGAGCAGGTGCAGCTGCGTCAGATGGAATCCAAACAGCGTTATGAAGAATTCCAGAAAGAACAGGCAAGCCTGCAGGCGGAACTGCGTGAGATCAATGAAAATGAAGAATCCATCCAGCTGGAACTGGAAACTTCCGAGAAACTGGAGAAAGATCTGAATGCACAGATTGAAATGCTTCAGACCGAGCTGGAGCAGGAGCGAGTGCAGGAAGCAGCCCAGATGCAGCAGTCTGAGGCCGTGCATCTTTCTCTTGCAAGTCTGGAACAGCAGAACAGTTTCATTCACGAGAATGTAGCCCGTATCGAAGAAGAGATGGCGAAATTCGAGGAAGAATTAAGAGAACTGGAAGCAAACCGAGGCAATGCATCCGAGGAGATCCAGAAGAAAGAAGAGGAAATCCAGGAACTGCAGCAGACCATTGAAAATTCAAAAGAACTCTTCACAGAGATTGGTGAGGAAATCAAAGGTCAGACAAAGAAGCGGGAAGAGCTGAACCAGAAGCATAAAAATTTCCTTCGGCAAAGAGAAGAACTTTCAAGACATATTTCTGATCTGGATAAAGAATGTTTCCGTCTGAACAGCCAGAGAGAAGGCTATGAGGAAGCATCTGAAAAACAGATCAATTATATGTGGGAAGAGTATGAGATCACATATAATCATGCCAAAGAACTGCGAAATGAAACACTGACAGATCTGGCATTGATGAAGCGGCGGATTCAGGAACTGAAAAATGAGATTCGCAAGCTTGGAACGGTCAATGTAAATGCAATCGAAGATTTCAAGAATGTGTCCGAGCGTTATACATTCCTGAAAAATCAGCATGATGATCTGGTAGAGGCAGAGGCATCTCTGGTTCAGATCATTGAAGAACTGGATATCGCCATGCGAAATCAGTTTACCGAGCAGTTTGCAAAGATCGCAGCAGAGTTTAATGATGTATTCCGTCAGTTGTTCGGCGGCGGAAAAGGTACGCTGGAACTGATGGAAGATGAGGATATCCTGGAGGCAGGAATCCGTATCATTGCACAGCCGCCGGGCAAGAAACTGCAGAATATGATGCAGCTTTCCGGTGGAGAGAAAGCACTGACAGCCATCGCGCTGCTCTTTGCGATTCAGAACTTGAAACCGTCCCCGTTCTGTCTGCTGGACGAGATCGAGGCGGCTCTGGACGACAATAACGTAGACCGCTATGCGAAATATCTGCATAAGCTGACGAAAAATACACAGTTTATCGTGATTACCCACCGCCGTGGTACAATGGCGGCGGCAGACCGGCTGTATGGTATCACCATGCAGGAGAAGGGTGTGTCTACACTTGTATCTGTGGATCTGATCGAGGGTGAGCTGAAATAAAATAGTAGTATGAGTAAATGACGAGATACGTTACTGTTTGCAGCTATGCTGTGAACAGTAACGATGCATGTTTTGGTATCTTAAAAACAGTAAGAGAATCGTTGTTATGACGGAATTAATATGATAAAATAAATCCATTGGTATAAATTTAGGAACTAATTATGCCAAATGTGAAAGATACAAAACTTCAGATATACAGGCTTGATGGCATGTTTGAAGAATCATTTTTGCAATCTGTGTACCTCATTTTGTAGTATGTTTTGCATTCATCTGGTTGAGATAGTCAGTACAAAGCAGAAGGCGAATCAAAGAATGTTGCATATAGGAGACAATGCAGGCAGCAAAGACAAATAAGTGTAAATAAGGGAAATGAAACGATATATTAGAGACAGCAGGAGGCGAAGAAATGGGAGAAGAGAAAAAAGGCTTTTTTAAGCGACTTGTATCCGGCCTGACAAAGACAAGAGATAATATCGTGTCAGGAATGGACAGCATTTTTCACGGATTTTCCAAAATTGATGAGGATTTTTATGAAGAGCTGGAAGAGACACTGATCATGGGAGACTTAGGTGTTAAGACAACCATGAATGTGTTGGATGATTTAAGAGAAAAGGTAAAAGAACTGCATATCAAAGAACCAATCGAATGTAGACAGCTTCTGATCGACAGCATCAGAGAGCAGATGTATGTCGGCGAGACAGCGTATGAGTTTGAGAACAGAACTTCTGTTGTATTTGTCATCGGAGTCAACGGTGTGGGTAAGACAACAACGATTGGAAAGCTGGCAGGCAAACTGAAAGCGCAGAATAAAAAGGTTGTTCTTGCGGCAGCAGACACATTCCGTGCAGCAGCAGGAGAGCAGCTCAGAGAATGGTCCAACCGTGCCGGTGTGGAGATGATCGGCGGGCAGGAAGGTGCAGATCCGGCATCTGTTGTGTACGATGCAGTGGCAGCGGCCAAAGCACGTAAAGCAGATGTACTTCTCTGTGATACAGCAGGAAGACTTCACAATAAGAAAAACCTGATGGAAGAGTTAAAGAAGATCAACCGTGTCATTGACCGGGAGTATCCGACCGCATTCCGTGAGACATTGGTTGTGCTCGATGCCACAACCGGACAGAATGCACTGGCTCAGGCAAAAGAATTTAATGAAGTTACAGATATTACAGGAATCGTTCTGACAAAGATGGATGGAACTGCCAAAGGAGGAATTGCAGTGGCGATTCAGTCCGAACTTGGTATTCCGGTAAAATATATTGGCGTGGGAGAGTCCATTGACGATCTGCAGAAATTTGATTCAGAAGAGTTTGTAAAAGCATTGTTCTACAAGGAGGAAGAATAAAAGTGTTAACATTAGAGAAATTTGAGGAAGCAAGCGAACTTGTAAAAAACGTAACCAATCCTACAAAGCTGATCTACAGTGAGTACCTCAGTGCACAGACAGGAGCAAAGGTGTATTTAAAACCAGAGAATATGCAGCACACAGGAGCTTACAAGATTCGTGGAGCATATTATAAGATCAGCACACTTTCTGAGGAAGAGAGAAGCAGAGGGCTTATCACAGCATCTGCCGGAAACCACGCACAGGGTGTTGCATTTGCAGCAAAGAAATTCGGATGCAAGGCAACGATCGTTATGCCGACAGTAACTCCGCTGATTAAAGTAAACCGTACAAAAAGCTATGGTGCAGAAGTTGTACTTCACGGAGATGTTTACGATGATGCATGCGATTACGCATACAAACTTGCTGAAGAGAAAGGATACACATTTGTACATCCGTTCAATGATCTGGACGTTGCAACAGGACAGGGATCCATCGCAATGGAGATTGTACAGGAACTCCCGACAGTAGATTATATTCTCGTTCCGATCGGAGGAGGCGGACTGATCACAGGTGTTTCTACACTTGCCAAGATGCTCAATCCAAAGATCAAAGTCATCGGTGTAGAGCCGGCAGAAGCAGCCAGCATGACAGCAGCACTGAAAGCAGGAGCTCCGGTAAAACTGGATTCTGCCAATACAATCGCAGACGGAACTGCAGTAAAAGAGATCGGTGACAAGAACCTTCCATACGTTCAGGAGAATGTAGATGATATCCTTCTTGTAGAGGATGATGAACTCATCGGAGCATTCCTTGACATGGTTGAGAATCACAAGATGGTCGTTGAGAACTCCGGACTTCTTACAGTAGCAGCATTAAAACAGCTGGACTGCAAAGGAAAGAAAGTAGTCAGCGTCTTAAGTGGCGGAAATATGGATGTCATCACAATGTCTTCCATCGTACAGCACGGACTGATCCAGAGAGACCGTATCTTCTCTGTATCTGTACTTCTTCCGGACAAGCCGGGCGAACTTGCACGCGTAGCCGAGACAATCGCTAACGTACAGGGAAATATCATCAAGCTGGAGCACAACCAGTTTGTAAGCACAAATAGAAATGCAGCTGTAGAGCTTCGTATCACAATGGAAGCATTCGGAACAGAGCATAAGGGAAGAATCCTGGAAGCACTGGAGAAAAATGGCTTCAGACCGAAATTGATCAGCGCAAAACTGTATTAAAATTATCAGATGGTAGCATGAATGTCTGGCACTTTTTAGGGTGTCAGGCATTTTTGCAATAAAAGAAAAGAGGGCTTGAATTTATGAGCAGAAAAAAACCGGCAGCAGGAGAGATATACAGACATTTCAGAGGGAAAAAATATCGTATCCTTCATCTTGCGGTATCCACTGAGACAAAACGAGAGATGGTTGTCTATGAGGCGGCAGATGGAGATGGAAAAGTATATGTGAGTATGCTGGATAATTTCATGGAAGCCGTAAATCGGGAAAAGTATGCAGATGCAGTGCAGAATGATCGCTTTGAACTGGTAAGTGAAGCAGAAGACGAAGAGCTGTTTGAAGACCTGGAAGAAGCAGAGGCAGAGGCTGAGGTGTTAGAGGATACGAGAGAGATTTCAGCCGCGGAGAATCTTTCAGAAGAACACACAATGATTCTGGAGTATCTTGATCTGGAAACAGAAGAAGAGAAATTGCAGTACCTTCAGAAACACAGAAATGAGCTGACAGATCGTTTCCTGACAGCGGCTGCAGAAAGTATGGATTATGCGGAACGCGGGGAATCACCGGAAGAGCGTTATGCAGAGATTGTTCGTTGCCTGAAGACAAAGATGCGCTACGAGAGCGGACGGAGAGGGTGAAATCCTGTAATCCGGGAATTCTAATTCTAAGAGTTTCACTAAAAACGTTTTTAGAATTTATGGAATGAGATTAAAAAATTCAGTTATAAAATCTAGAAAAACAGAGGATGAAAGTTCCTATGCATATTGCAGGAATTTTCATCCTCTGTTTTTTATAATGATATTATATTTTGGATCTAGAGTGTGTCTGAAAAATCATTTAACAGATGATCTCTATCTTATGATTTTATGACATCTGCAAGAAATTCAGTTTAATCTTCATCCTCAGTCTGAACAGTATAAGTCTGTCTCTTTCTTGCCATTTCATCGCTTTCCAGATATTCATCGTAAGTTGTGATCTTATCGATCAGTTTACCACCCGGAACGATCTCCATGATACGGTTGGCTGTTGTCTGTACGATCTGGTGGTCTCTGGAAGTGAAGAGCAGCACACCCGGGAATTTGATCAGTCCGTTGTTCAGGGCTGTGATAGATTCCATGTCAAGGTGGTTGGTAGGCTCGTCAAGAAGCAGTACATTTGCTCCGGAGATCATCATCTTGGAGAGCAGACAGCGCACCTTCTCACCACCGGAGAGGACAGATACTTTCTTCACACCGTCTTCACCGGAGAAGAGCATTCTTCCAAGGAATCCACGGACATAAGTAACATCCTTTTCCTCAGAATACTGTGTCAGCCACTCTGTGATGTTATAGTCATTGTCAAACTCACCGCCGAAATCCTTCGGGAAATAAGCCTGAGATGTTGTAACACCCCATTTATAAGTTCCCTCATCCGGTTCCATCTCACCGATCAGGATTTTGAACAGGATCGTCTTTGCAAATTCATTTCCGCCGACAAAAGCAACCTTGTCCTCACGGCCTAATGTAAAGCTTAAGTTATCCAGGATCTTTTCTCCATCAATTGTTTTGGAAAGTCCTTCAACGGTAAGCACTTCGTTCCCGATCTCACGGTTTGGACGGAAATCGATATAAGGGTATTTACGGCTGGAAGGTTTGATCTCATCAAGCTGAATCTTCTCAAGAGCACGCTTTCTGGAAGTTGCCTGTTTGGACTTGGAAGCGTTGGCGCTGAATCGGGAAATAAATTCCTGCAGCTCTTTGATCTTTTCTTCTTTCTTCTTGTTTGCTTCTTTCATCTGACGGATGAGTAGCTGGCTGGACTCATACCAGAAATCATAGTTTCCGGCATAGAGCTGGATCTTGCCATAGTCGATATCCGCAATGTGTGTACATACCTTGTTCAGGAAGTAACGGTCATGGGATACAACGATGACTGTGTTGTTAAAGTTGATCAGGAATTCTTCCAGCCATGCGATCGCATCCAGATCCAAATGGTTGGTAGGCTCGTCGAGCAGAAGAATATCCGGGTTACCGAACAGTGCCTGGGCAAGAAGTACTTTGACCTTTTCAGAACCTGTCAGATCTTTCAGCAGCTTGTAGTGAAGCTCTGTGTCGATACCAAGTCCGTTCAGAAGGTTGGCAGCATCGGATTCAGCTTCCCATCCATCCATTGTAGCGAACTCAGCTTCCAGTTCACTGGCTTTGATTCCGTCTTCATCTGTGAAATCTTCTTTTGCGTAGATCTCCTCTTTCTCTTTCATGATCTCATACAGGCGGGCATTTCCCATAATCACTGTATCGAGAACCGGGAATTCATCGTATTTGAAGTGATCCTGCTGCAGGAAAGAAAGACGCTCTCCCGGAGTGATGACTACATCACCGGAAGTCGGCTCAAGCTGTCCGGATAAAATCTTCAGAAATGTAGATTTTCCGGCACCGTTGGCACCAATCATTCCGTAGCAGTTACCTTCAGTAAATTTGATATTAACGTCTTCGAACAGCGCCTTTTTCCCGACGCGGAGGGTTACGTTATTTGCACTAATCATGTTTTTCTCCTTATTGATCTGATTTTTTAATTATCGCATTATCTTCATAGTCCAATATTGTTACTGTTTGTTTCTGCGGCACCCATTTTGCTGATTCAGACAAAGGATGCACGTACTGTTGAGTGAAATATGTCTCACAAATCGCCAAAGGTGATTGATATGATGAGATCTGTTGCTGTTTGCAGTTTTATTGAGAACAGTAACAAAATACCAACGCTTATATTAACATAGAAGAAAGGGAAAAGGCAAGAGGTGCAGAGAAAATACAGGATAAAGGATTAGAAAAGAAGAATGATTCAAAGAAAATTTGTCAAATCATTAAAAACAAAATGAAAGAACGAGCAGTTTGAGACAGAAAAACTGTTACTGTTCACAGCATAGCTGTAAACAGTAACGCATCTCGCCATTTAGAATCGTCTACGACGATGGGCGAGATGCATTCAGGCCAAAACGTGCATCCTCAGAGCTAATCAGCAGAGTGATTAGCTCTGGTCTGAACAGTAACGAAAAACTGGCATAAAAAGAAATGCTTTCGGGATAAATATATTGAAAAAGGAGCGAGCAACTCATATAATATAGGTGAGAACATGATATTTACACGTGGAGTATATTTACGAAGTACAGAAGAAATAAGAGAATTTATGGAAACAAGAAAATATAAAGGATAAAGAACTCGGAGAGGAGGACATACAGGAGTTCCTCTCCGAGTTTTCATATGAAAGAGTCTGAGACAGCAGGAAAGAGGTAGAAAAGTATGACAATAAAGAAAGCAACCCTGGTTCTTGAAGGTGGTGCGACACGAGGTGTATTTACTTCAGGAGCTCTGGATTATCTGATGGAACAGGATGTATATATGTCAGATGTGATCGGTGTATCAGCAGGTGCATGCAATGCAGTAGATTATGTCTCCAAACAGCCGGGAAGAACAAGAGACTGCATGATTCCGGAAGAGAAGAATGGAAAATATCTTTATGGATTCCGCGACACGATCCGCAACCGCAGCCTGATGAACATGGATCTGATCTTTGATAAATATCCAAACGAGATGATTCCATTTGACTTTGATACATATTTTCAGTCAGACATCCACTGTGAACTGGTGACAACAAACTGCCTGACAGGAAAAGCAGAGTATATGACAGAAGAGAGCGACCGCGAGCGTCTGATGAAGATCTGCCGCGCATCCAGCAGTATGCCGCTGCTGACTCCAATCGTGAACATTGATGATGTGCCATATCTGGACGGTGGACTGGCAGATTCAGTTCCGATTAAGAGAGCGCAGGAGCTTGGGAATGAGAAAATCGTTGTGATCCTCACAAAAAATGAAGGATACCGCAAGCAGGTACTGTCTCCGGCAATGCAGCAGCTCTATAAAAAAGCATACAAGTCATATCCGAACGTAGTCAGAACCATTCTGAGAAGAAGCTTTATGTACAACAAGACAATGAACCACATTGATCAGCTTGAGAAGCGTGGAGAGATCTTTGTATTAAGACCACACGTAAAACCAGTTTCCAGAATCGAACGGAATCAGGAAGCACTGCTTGCATTCTATGAACATGGATATCATTACATGGAGCGCAAGATGGATGATTTGATGGCGTATTTGCAGTAATTTTGTTACTGCTTACAGATTGTAAGAATGATTTTTCAGGCATATTCTAATAGGTTTAGAAAAATATAATTCAGTTTCATATGATTATTATGAAAATACTGAGATGAATAAGATAGTCAGGAAAAAGAGGAGGCGGGAAAATGGAAGAAAAGAAAACAGAAATTCTGGATTATACCCAGAACAGGGAATTATCCTGGCTGCGGTTTAACCAGCGTGTGCTGGAAGAAGCACAGGATGAAAACGTTCCACTGATGGAGCGGATGAAATTTGTTGCAATCTTTACAAGTAACCTGGATGAGTTCTTTATGGTCCGTGTGGGAAGTCTGTATGACATGGCAGCAGCGGAGCCAAAGAAGAAAGACCAGCGTTCCGGCATGACAGCGAAACAGCAGCTGGACGCCATTTACAAGGCAGTGGCGCCGCTGTACAAAGAACGGGACAAGACATATACAGAGATCAAGAAGCAGCTGAGTCCTTACGGCGTATGCGGCCTGGATTTTAAAGAACTTGAGCCGCAGGAGAAAAAGTATGTCAAGAAATACTTCAAAGAAGAAATCATGCCGGTATTATCTCCGCAGATTGTAGATGCGAATCATCCATTCCCGCATCTTCTGAGCAAAGAACTGTATGTGACAGCCAGCCTGAAAAAAGGAGATAAGATCAAACTTGGAATCATACCGGTACCGCAGTATATTTCCAATATTTTATATCTGCCGGGATATGACATCCGCTACATCCGCATGGAAAAACTGATTCTCGAATATGTAGAGCTTGTATTTGACCAGTATCAGGTGTCAGATAAGAATTACATCTGCGTGACACGAAATGCAGATGTATCACCGAACGGAGCGGCTTATGCAGAAAGTGGAGATTTCCGTCATGTGATGAAGGAGACATTGCACCGCAGAACCAAACTTGCCCCGGTGCGTCTGGAAGTGGCCAATTCACTGAGCAAAGAGATGGAAAAATATTTCTGCGAGAAATTCCACATTACGTCAGAATGCATTTTCCGCACGAAGATGCCAATGAAGCTGGATTTTATTTTCGCTATTGCAGATAAACTTCCGGAATCCATGAAACGTTCCCTGACTGATGCACCGTTTGCCCCGCAGCCGGCAGCTATGCTAAAAGAAGGAAGCGTGATGGCGCAGGTGAAGAGAAAAGATGTGTTGCTGTGCTATCCATACGAGAGTATGGAACCGTTTCTTCAGCTTCTGCGTGAGGCGGCGACAGATCCGGATGTCCTGACGATCAAGATCACAATCTATCGTCTGGCAAAGAAGGCGAGACTGGTAGAATATCTGTGTGCGGCAGCAGAGAATGGCAAGGAAGTTACAGTACTGATCGAGCTGCGCGCGCGGTTTGATGAGCAGAACAACATTGAGTGGTCTGAGCGTCTGGAAGAAGCAGGATGCCGCGTACTGTATGGATTTAAAGGCTATAAAGTCCATTCTAAGATCTGCCTGATCACTTACCGTGACAGAACGGATATGAAAAACAGAAATGCCATCCGTTACATTACGCAGGTCGGAACCGGAAATTACAATGAGAAGACTGCGAAAATGTACACTGATTATTCGCTGATGACTTCCAGTCAGGAGATCGGTGAGGATGCGGCAGTGTTCTTTAAAAACATGTCCATCAGTAATCTGAACGGCGTGTACCGTCATCTGATCGTGTCACCGACCAGCCTGAAACAGAAAGTGCTGGCGTTGATGGATGAAGAAATCCAGAAAGGCGCAGAGGGGCGTATCGTTATGAAAATGAACTCTGTGACAGATATGGATTTCATCCGGAAAGTATGCGAGGCATCGCAGGCAGGAGTCAGGACTGATCTGCTCGTCCGTGGAATCTGCTGTATTCTTCCGGGAATCCCGGGGAAAACAGAGAATCTGACAGTGACCAGCATTGTAGGGCGATATCTGGAACATCCGCGTCTGTTTGTATTTGGAAAAGGCGAGGATGCAAAAGTTTACATAGGCTCTGCAGATATGATGACCAGAAATACCGAGAACCGTGTGGAAGTGGCGTGTCCGGTCTATAACGAGGAAATCAGAAAGAGACTGATCCACCAGCTTCGTGTGATGCTGGCAGATAATGTAAAAGCCAGAGAGATGGGAAGTGACGGAACATACCACAGGAAGCCGGCAGCAGAACGTCAGGTCAATGCACAGGAGCAGTTCATGAAAGAAGCAATCCAGGCACAGACAAGAAGAGTCAGCGTGCAGACCGCGAAGAAAAAGAAAGCGACAGGACTGCTGCAGAGAGTGCTGAAAGTGTTTAAATTCAAGAAATGACAAAATATTTATAAAAATGGAGGATAATTCAATGGACAAATTACAGATCAGAAGTTTCGGAACAACAGCAAAAGGTGAAAAAGCGTATGCATACACTATGAAAAATGATGCCGGAATGGAAGTAGAGGTATCTGATTTCGGTGCAACATTACTCAATGTAGTTGTTCCGGACAAGGAGAATAATCCGGTAGAAGTGACACTTGGATATGATGCACCGGTCGGTTATGAAGCAAGCGATGCAGCGATGGGAGCGTCAGTCGGAAGAAATGCAAACCGCATCGGTGGAGCAGAAATCGAGATCAATGGTGTGAAATATGAACTCACAAAAAATGATGGTGAGAACAACCTTCACAGTGGACTGGATTTCTACCACAAAAGAATGTGGGAAGTGGTAGAAAATGCAGACGATCATGTCACATTCAAGATGCACAGCCCGGACGGGGATCAGGGATATCCGGGAACACTGGATATGTACGTGACTTACAGTCTGGATGAGGAAAATACACTGACGATCCACTATCAGGCAGAGCCGGATCAGGATACGATCATCAATATGACAAACCACAGCTATTTCAACCTCAACGGACATAAGAGCGGAGATGTGCTGGAACATACACTGGTACTCGATGCGGATGAATTCACCCCGGCAACAGCACAGTCCATTCCGACCGGAGAAATCCGTTCCGTAGAAGGAACACCGATGGATTTCCGTGCAGAAAAAAAAGTAGGCGCAGAGATCAATGCAGATTACGAACCACTGAAATTCGGAAATGGTTACGACCATAACTGGGTATTGAAAAATGAAGGAAAATTTGATAAAGTGGCAGAGGTGACCGGAGATGTCAGTGGCATTGTGATGGAAGTATGGACAGACCTTCCGGGCGTGCAGGTATATACAGCTAATTTCCTGGACCACGAGGCAGGAAGAAATGGCGCAGTATATGAGAGCAGAGCTGCAATCTGTCTGGAAACACAGTATTATCCGGATGCCATTCATCACGACAATTTCCCGGGACCGATCTGCAAGAAAGGCGAGAAATACGATACAAAGACAGCGTATCGTTTTTCCTGCAAATAAAGAGAAAGAACAATAGAAATATTTATGGGAAAATCAGTATACATCGCGGAGAAACCGAGCGTTGCTCAGGAATTCGCAAAAGCATTAAAATTAAATACCCGAAGGAACGATGGATATCTGGAATCGGATGAAGCAATCGTTACCTGGTGTGTGGGACATCTGGTGACGATGAGCTATCCGGAAGAATATGATCCTGCATTAAAAAGGTGGAGTCTCGATACTCTGCCTTTTATTCCCGAAGAATTTAAATACGAAGTCATTCCGGGAGTGGCAAAACAGTTCAAGATCGTAAGCGGACTTCTTACAAGAAAAGACGTGGACCGGATCTATGTCTGTACTGACTCCGGACGTGAGGGAGAATACATTTACCGCCTGGTGGAGCAGGAAGCGCATGTGACCGGAAAAGAACGACGCAGAGTCTGGATTGATTCCCAGACAGAAGAAGAGATCCTGCGCGGAATCCGGGAGGCAAAAGACCTGGCTGAATACGACAATCTTGCGGCATCCGCTTATCTGAGAGCCAAAGAAGATTATCTGATGGGAATCAATTTCTCCAGAATCCTGACATTAAAATACGGGAACAGCATTTCCAATTACCTCCACACCAATTATTCTGTCATTTCCGTAGGCCGGGTAATGACCTGTGTTCTCGGAATGGTAGTAAGAAGAGAGCGTGAGATTCGCGATTTTGTCAAGACACCGTTTTACCGTGTGCTCAGCACGATCGATGCTTCAGGCCATACGTTTGAAGGAGAATGGCGTGCAGTGAAAGGTTCCCGGTACTTTGAATCCTTTGATCTGTATAAAGAAAATGGATTCAAAGAGCGGGAGAAAGCGGAAGAACTGATTGCTTATCTGAAAGGTGAGACAGCAAATCCCGGTGGAAATGCAGCACTTCCGAATGGAACAGGTGTGGCAGGAAATGTACAGGCAGCAGGCAGGACTCAGGGGATGAATCACACAGCAGGAAATCATACAGCAAGTGTGGCATCGACAGCACAGATGCAGAATACAGACTCAGGACAGCTCATGTGTCAGATCGAGTCCATAGAAAAGAAGAAAGAAAAGAAGAATCCGCCGCTCTTATATAATCTGGCGGAGCTTCAGAACGACTGTTCCAAGCGCTTCAAGATCAGTCCGGATGAGACACTTCGAATTGTGCAGGAACTGTATGAGAAAAAGCTGGTGACTTACCCGAGAACCGACGCCCGTGTCCTTTCCACTGCAGTGGCAAAGGAAATCACGAGGAATTTAAATGGTCTGTCAAAATATCCGATGGCATCCCAGTATATGCAGGACATCTTAAATTTTGGAAGTTACAAGACACTGGCAAAAACGAGATATGTCAATGATAAGCAGATTACAGATCATTATGCGATCATTCCGACCGGACAGGGACTGGGGGCACTGAATTCCGTTTCATCTACGGCACATAAAGTGTATGATCTGATCGTTCGTCGATTTTTAAGTATCTTTTATCCGCCGGCAGTTTATCAGAAAGTAGCGATCGTTTCCAAAATCAAGGGAGAGAGCTTCTTTTCCAGTTTTAAAGTGCTGGCAGAGGAAGGCTATCTGAAAGTGGCAGGAATTCCGAAAAAACGTGCAACAGAAACGGCCGGTGCAACAGCAGGAAAAACAAAAACTGCAAGAAATGCAGAAGAAGCTGAGGCAGCAGGAGCAGAAGATACAGAGAATCCGGCAGATGGATCCGGAGATCAGAATCTGGATCAGGGATTATTTGAAGTCATCAAATCTCTGAGAAAAGGTGCAGTCCTTCCGGTCTGTTCACTGGATATCAAAGAAGGAGAGACATCGCCTCCGAAGCGTTATAACTCCGGCTCCATGATTCTTGCCATGGAAAATGCAGGACAGCTGATCGAAGATGAAGAGCTGCGCGCACAGATCAAAGGAAGCGGAATCGGAACCAGTGCGACACGGGCTGAGATTCTGAAAAAATTGATCAATATTAAATACCTGGCACTGAATAAAAAGACACAGGTCATCACTCCGACCCTGCAGGGTGAAATGGTTTACGACGTGGTAGACCATTCTATCAAATCACTGCTCAATCCGGAACTGACTGCAAGTTGGGAAAAAGGTTTAACCTATGTGGCAGAAGGCTCTATCACTTCTGATGAATACATGAGAAAACTGGATCAGTTTGTCACAAGCAGGACCGTGGGAGTCAAAGGACTGAACAATCAGTACCAGCTCAGAGCCTGCTATGACCGCGCAGCCGGATTTTATAAAAGCAGTGAGAGAAATCAGGAGAATCAGGGTGGCGCTGCAAAGAGGAGCAGTACGAAAAGCAGCGCAGGGTCTAAAAAGAGTCCGGCAGGGAAGAAGAAATAAATTGGGCATACATCTTACAGAAAGCATTTTTAAGACATGCGTTACGGTCTGCAGGTTACCTGTGAACAGTAACGAGTATAATGTAAGAGAATGTAAAATATAGATAAAATAAGTGTCCAGGCAGGAAAAGTATGGTATAATGAATCCCGGACGCAGAAGATAAAAGTTATTGTTCACAGCATAGTTGCAAACAGTAACAATAAAAGATTTCTGGAGCGTGTCTTAAAAATCAGAATAATTCTGAAAGGAAATGAAAACATGATAAAAGCATTAACAGTAAAAGAACTTTATTCATTAGATCAGACAATTGCAAAAGATATTTTCAACGGAGTTACATATCCATGGGAAGTACTTTCAAAGATCAGCAGTTTTATCGTGGAACTTGGAAATACTCTGAGCGAAGAAGAGTATGAAAAACGCGGTGAAAATGTGTGGGTAGCAAAGTCAGCGAAAGTAGCACCGACTGCATTTATCAACGGACCGGCAATCATCGGAAAAGACGCAGAAGTACGTCACTGTGCATTTATCCGTGGAAATGCAATCGTAGGAGAAGGTGCGGTAGTAGGAAATTCTACAGAGCTTAAAAATGTAATCCTGTTCAATAAAGTACAGGTTCCGCATTACAATTATGTAGGAGATTCTATCCTGGGATACAAGTCTCACATGGGCGCAGGTTCCATTACATCCAATGTCAAATCAGATAAAAAGCTGGTCGTTGTAAAGACAGCGGAAGGGAACATCGAGACAGGAATGAAAAAATTCGGCGCAATGCTCGGTGATGAAGTGGAAGTTGGATGCGGAAGTATCTTAAATCCAGGAACAGTAGTAGGAAGCCACAGCAATATTTATCCGCTGTCTTCCGTACGTGCATTCGTTCCGGCGAACAGCATTTATAAAAAACAGGGCGAAGTAGTTGAGAAGGAAGATAGATAATCTTGACAGCTTTTTCAAAAAGAATAAGTGATGTTGCTGTTTTTAGAATTACCTGAGGCGGTGAAAGAGATACAGTCAGGTTAAAACATACTTTTTGAGAAAAACAATGAGTGTTGAATAATATAAAAAGTGATTGTTTTGAATGAACGCAAAAACAGTGATAAGAAATTTCTATAAATATAAATGAGATACAGGGAGATTAAGAATGAAGAAAATAGGATTTATCGGTGTAGGTATCATGGGAAAATCCATGGTAAGAAACCTTATGAAAGCCGGATTTGAACTTCATATTTACGCACGTACAAAATCAAAAGTGGAAGATGTCATCAGTGAGGGAGCAATCTTTCATGAATCCATCAAATCCTGTGTGGAAGGCTGCGATGCAGTGATCACGATCGTAGGATTCCCGAAAGACGTGGAAGAAGTTTATTTTGACAAAGATAATATTCTGGACAGCGCAATGCAGGGAGCATATCTGATTGATATGACAACAACCAGTCCGCAGATCGCAGAAAAGATCTATGCAGAAGGAACAAAGAGAGGATTCCATGTACTGGATGCGCCGGTTACCGGAGGAGATACAGGTGCCAAAGCTGGAACACTTTCCATTCTGGTTGGCGGAGAAAAAGAGGACTACGAAGCATGTATGCCACTTTTCGAGGCCATGGGAACAAACATTAATTATCAGGGAAAAGCCGGATGCGGACAGCACTGTAAACTGGCAAATCAGATCATGATCGCCGGAACACTTTCCGGAGTCTGTGAAGCACTTACTTATGCAAAAGAGCAGGGACTGGATCTGGATACTGTGATGAAATCAGTGGCTACAGGGGCAGCAGGAAGCAAACAGCTGGATACATTTGGTCCGAAGATCATCAACGGAGATTACGCACCGGGATTCTTTATGAAACATTTCATCAAAGATATGAAACTGGCACTCGTTGAGGCAAACAGAAAAGGACTCTCTCTGGATGTGCTCAGTCTGGTTCTTGCAAATTACGAAGAACTTGAGGCAGAAGGACTTGGAGATCTTGGAACACAGGCGCTGGTGAAATTCTATGATGAAGAACACCGTTGTACAGAAGAGTAGTGAGAAATCATATTTGTAGAAAAAATCGGATATGCTCAGTACAAAGCTTTATAGGTTGCTATTAAGGGCAGTAGTAATGGTGGCACAGACTCACTTCTGAAGTTACGGAGTTATACTTCGTAATCAGATGACTGGCATTCAGTTGCCGATGGAGTTTGCAAAATATAAAAGGACAACAATAAGGATTGGCAAGGAGGACAAGATTATGTTAGATGACAACTACGTAACAATGGAAATTGGCAAGGCAAAACATATCGCATTAGTTGCTCATGATGGAAAGAAGAAAGAGCTCGTAGACTGGTGCGACAAAAACAAAGAAGTATTGAAAAGTCATTTTCTCTGCGGAACCGGAACAACCGCACGTCTGATCGCAGAACGCACAGGACTTCCGGTGAAAGGATACTGCAGCGGTCCGCTTGGTGGTGACCAGCAGATTGGTGCAAAGATTGTAGAAGGCCAGATTGACTTCATGATCTTCCTCTGGGATCCGCTGGAAGCGCAGCCACATGATCCGGATGTAAAAGCACTTCTCCGTATCGCAGTAGTATACGACATCCCGATCGCAAATAACCTGGCAACAGCAGACTTTATGCTCAATTCCAAGTTTATGAATGAGACATACTCCAGAAAGATCGAGAACTTCAATAAGACCATTCAGGATCGTGTGAATCAGATGAAATAGTTAGTATTTAAAATGAAAGAAATTGCTGATTTATGAAAAGATAAGTCGGCAATTTCTTTTATTTTGCAATTTTCTCAAAGTATGTTTAGAGTTATTGCTCATAGATTGCCTGTGAATGATAATCCGTTTAGAAATTATATTTGTAATATACATATGTAATTGTGAGGGATAGATTTTATATATATTCAGTGCAAGTGCATAATGGAATTTACAAAAGTCAGGTAGGAAAGGATTGATGAGATAAAATGTTTCCCAGTATAGTATGCTATATAATTATGCCAGTAATTCTGGCATATAAATGAATTCTTCTGTAACAGCTTGTATCCAAATAAAAAACTGTGATAATCTATTAGCACGTTGAGAAAAGCATTCTGCGGATTCTTAACGTGTTCTATAAGCCGACAGGCAGATCTAAAATCATTTCGGTGTTTCAGAATCGAGACAGAAAATCCGTTATGAACCAATGTTAAAACAGCAAGGCTGTTAAGTAACCGTTAAACATTTCAATTCAATTAATCATTTCACAAGGAGGGCATGAGCCTATGACAAATCTATTACAGCAGTATTTTCCGATAATCCGCACCAGAGAAGAAATTTTAAAAGAAATTTATGAAAAAGAACATCTCCAGAGAATTTTTTATGAATGGAAAGAAGAGCAGCAGGAAGAATTCCTTAACTTCTGTACCGGAGTAAAAGGTGTAAAAATGATGTATGATTTTATGATCAAAGAAATTCTGGATCCATCAGCCGTACCAGACAGGGTAAATGAATTATTATCATTGATCCTGGGACAGAAAGTAAAAATAATTGATGTTCTGCCAAATGACGGGACAAGAATCGCGGATGAATTTTCATTGTTAATTATGGATATGGTCGTTCAGTTGGAGGATGGCAGTATTGTAGATCTGGAAATTCAGAAAATAGGCTATATGTTTCCGGGAGAACGAAGCGCATGTTATTCGGCAGACCTTTTATTACGCCAGTACCGGAGAGTACGAAATGAAATAAAGAAAGCAAATAAAACGTTTTCATACAAAAATATTAAGCCGGTATATACCATCATCCTGTTTGAAACAAGTCCCGCTTTATTTCATAAATTTCCAGAGGAGTATATGCATAGCTTCGAGCAGAAATCCGATACAGGAGTAGAAATGAATCTTCTTCAGAAATATATTTTTATCCCACTTGACATTTTTAAATCAATTCAGCATAATAAAGATGACATGATGAAAATAGAAAACAGGCTGGAAGCATGGCTTGCATTCCTGTGCATGGATGAACCGGAGAACATTATTGCAATCATAGAAAAATATCCGGCTTTCAAAGACATGTACGAACAAGTCTATGATGTCTGCCAAAATCTGGAAGAGGTGATGGGAATGTTCTCAAAAGAATTGCTGGAACTGGATCGTAATACCGTACAGTTGATGATAGACGAGATGGCGAAAGAGCTGGAAAATTTGAAGGCGGAAAGTCAAGAAAAGGATCAAACAATTGCAGAACTTCTTAAAAAGGTAGAAGAACTTGAAAAAAACGTAAAAGCATAAAATGCAAGTGATAAGAGGGAGATGAGATAATGGGACTTTTTTCGGAAGAATTATTAGAGCTTGACCGTAATACAGTAATGTTGATGATTGAGGAACGAAAAAAAGAATTAGAAAATTTGAAGTTAGAACACCAGAAGTTGATTCAAGTGAATAGAAATTTGAAATTAGAAAATCAAGAATTAAAAAAGTTGAACAAAAATCTAGAATTAGAACATCAAAAAAGAATGGAAGAACTCGAGAAAAATACTACAGAAAACACATCCACTCCTAATATACCGTAACTAATAAAAACACCCGAAAAGATTCAACAAACAAGCAATCTTTTCAGGTGTTTTTAATTTCACTCATTTCAGAAAAGCATAATATCCAAAATTACCGATTAAGCCAGTCCTTTTTTATGCTTCTCAAGTAATGCATGAATCTTATCCGTCGGGTTCAGTACATTACCAATGGTTGTGTCATGATTCAGGGAATCAATGATCAGAGCAAGGAATTTACTCATATCAGCTTTTACGAAATATGGTTTTTCGTAAAGAACCGGTGGGAGATAAGTAAGGTTTGTTGTAATAACCTTATCAATATATCCTTTTTCATAATACTCATCGAACTTGTCAAATCCGTCTGTGAACAGACCGAAGGTTGTACAAACGAAGACACGTCCTGCTTTGCGGTCTTTCAGCTGTTTTGCAACATCGAGCATACTTTCACCGGAAGAAATCATATCATCAACGATAATTACATCTTTTCCAGTTACATCGTCACCAAGGAATTCATGAGCGACAATCGGGTTCTTTCCATTCACGATGGTAGAGTAGTCACGACGTTTGTAGAACATACCCATATCAACACCAAGTACGTTAGAGAAGTATACTGCACGGTGCATAGCTCCCTCATCCGGGCTGATGATCATCAGGTGATCTTTATCCGGGATGATATCCGGAACTTCACGGAACAGTGCTTTCAGGAACTGATACGGAGGATCAAAACTGTCGAATCCGCTCAGCGGGATCGCATTCTGAACACGCGGGTCATGAGCGTCAAAAGTTACGATATTTGTAACGCCCATTGCGTTCAGCTCTTCCAGTGCAAGTGCACAGTCAAGAGATTCTCTTCTTGTACGCTTATGCTGTCTGCTTTCATAAAGGAACGGCATAATAACATTGATACGGTGTGCTTTACCTGTTGCGGCGGCGATAATTCTCTTCAGATCCTGATAATGATCGTCCGGAGACATATGATTGATATGTCCGTTTACAGTGTAAGTCAGGCTGTAATTGCACACATCTGTCATAATGAAAAGGTCAGTTCCGCGGATGGTCTCTTTTAAAACACCCTTTGCTTCACCAGAACCAAATCTCGGGCAGCTGCAATCTACCAGATAGTTGTTGGATTTGTAATTTACATACAGTGGGGATTCAGTAACCTCATTGATTGTGTTTTCCCTGAAAGAAACGATGTAATCATTTACTTTCTGTCCCAGAGCCTGACAGCTCTCCATGGCGATCAGCTTCAGTGGGGCAACAGGGAGTGTTCTTTCTAACATTTCGATGTTTGTCATTTTTCTTCTCCTGTGATAAATATTGATCTGCTAACAGATTTGATATTTCTACATATATGGTTATAACATTTTTACCGTGAAAATACAAGGACTCGGGAGAAGAGAATTGTCTTTTCTAGGGTACAAAAATTACAATCTTTTAACAATAACTTTACAACGCTTTTTACAAAAAGCAATTCCGTAGGCCAGAATATCCGTACGTCCCTCATTACGTAAAGATTCATCATATCGGCGATCTTCTATCTGAGCAATAGCTTTATCACAGGATTTCTCCAATCCTGAAAAAGTCTGTGTATATTTCAATTCAATTACAATGCCCAGATCAGGATTCTCCGGTTCAATCAGAATGTCAGCGAAACCGTCTCCTGATTCAGCGTTTGATCTGACCAGCCATTCTGGATTACAACGCATTAGTCCCAGAAGGATTCCATGATAAAATATTTCCTTTTCCTCATTCCGTGCTCTGGTATCGAAAATGCTGATTGTATTGCTGAGAATTTGTGTCAGATGCTGTTCAATACCGGCAGCATCACCATCTGCAAATGCATTCAGTAAAGAACTTAACGGTTCAGCATTTGACAAAAAGGTGTGATTAAACCATTCTTTTATTTCATCCAGATGCGATTCCAGATGATAGGTTTCAAGAAGAGTACGGACTTCTTCCCCGGTAAAACCAAATTGCTCATCAAAGCGGGCGTCTGTAATAGAAAGAACTTTAAAATTATTGAGTCCTGTAAAAATACTCTCTTTTGAAATACGGAGGCAGCCTGTCAGAACAGCAAACTGGAGAAAATCATTTAAGACAGGCAAATCTTTCAGAGAAAATGACAGAAGCACTAAATCATTTGAAAGTACAGATAGATTATGGAAAAAATGAGAAAAAATCCTTAGTGTTACGTTCTCTTTTTGGAGAGCTGAGTAATATATGCGAGGTGGCAGATAAACCGCTTGTATTAATGATTGATGAAGTAGACAGTGCATCCAATAATCAGGTATTTTTAGATTTTCTGGCGCAGCTTCGTGCCCGATATATAGACAGAGACATTGAGCCAACATTTAAGTCAGTTATACTTACAGGCGTTTATGATATAAAAAATTTGAAAAGAAAACTTCGGGATGATGGAGAACATAAATACAACAGTCCGTGGAATATTGCAGCGGATTTTAATGTCGATATGAGTTTTTCAAAAGAAGAAATAGCAGAAATGCTGAAGGAATATGAAGCCGATTATCATACCGGAATGAATCCAGAAGAAATAGCAGGATGGATTTATGATTATACATCAGGATATCCTTTCCTAGTATCACGTATATGTCAGTTACTGGATGAAAGAATCAGTCAGGAAGAAGAATATGCTTCTAAAAAGGACGTGTGGACCAGAAAAGGATTCAATGAAGCAATCCGCATGATATTGTCAGAAAAAAATACGTTGTTTGAGTCTTTGATCACAAAGATAAAAGATTATCCTGAATTGAATCAGATGATACAGGAAGTCCTTTTTAAAGGGAAAAGCATCACTTACAATTCAGATGAAACTTCAATTGACATAGCAACGATGTTTGGGTTTATAAAAAATCAAAATGGAAAAGTTGCGATAGCGAACAGAATTTTTGAGACGAGATTGTACAATTATTTCCTGTCAACTGCTGAAATGCAGGGGAAAGAGATTAAAAAGAAATTGGAGTTCATGATATTGTAATTGGAGAGAAGAGAATATTAGAAGCGGTCGTATAAAGTAATAAAATAAACAGAAAAAACCACATTCATCTGAGTGAAAAATTGATATACCTTTTAGAGAAGCAACTAAGAATAGAATTGTTTATCTAAAGGAAGCATATCAATGTTCGGATGAATGTGGTTTTTGTATTATATCTATTAATTCAAATAAATTCTAAGGTGTGTCTGAAAATGCTTTTTGCGAGATATATGTCAAAATTTCTGCAAGGTGTGGCATGCAGATCGCAGGAATGATTTTTCAGACACACTCTAAATCAATTCAATAAACTAGTCCATTAGTCAATCCCAAACGGAAATAGAAGCTAAAATTCAAAGAATGTTTGAAAAATTTCTTTCGTAGAGTATACAACTCTGCGAA
>NZ_CAKRDI010000019.1 GCF_934309415.1 uncultured Mediterraneibacter sp. | reverse complement strand
CACATGGAGCTGACTGTTACTAATAGGTCGAGGGCATAACCAAAGCAGTGATAGGTTTGGATGATGATGTTGGTTTTGACTGTATGTAGTTTTGAAGGTACATGATATATAGACAGGAATGAGAAGCAGTGCGAAAGCACTGTTTTTTTACTTTCAATTGCAACCTGAATATATAGAAAAATAAAAACAGATTGCAATAAGTGACATTATTTTTTTCTGAGTTCCGATGGTGTTGTATGATAATATTTTTTGATTAGCGCATAGAGATTACAAGGTTGTTTAAAACCGAGCATCTCCGAAATAGCAGAGATAGACAGATTGCTATTGAGCAAATAATTGATTGCATAATTTAATTTAATCTGATCTAAAATGTATCGGAAGGTTTTTCCGGTATGTTTTTTTATGTAAGCAGAAAGATAATTAGGAGAAAAATGTAGATATTCTGCCGTAGATTCCAGTGTAGCATTTGGGTAGTTGAGACTTAAATACTGGAAGAAGGCTGTCAGTTTGGAATCAACTTTATTTTCCATAATACTTGAAGAATAAAGCTTTTCCTGTTCTCTATTTACAAGAGAGAATAAGATAATCAGAAGGCTCGTAATGATTGTTTCATAATAATTTCCCTTATGAAGATATTCCCTGATAATATGGAATACGGTATCGTTAATTGGATCTGTTTTCTGGATGGAGAAAATCTGATAATTGCTCTCTAAGTCCTGGGACAGGATATATTCCATAAAAAAACTGCTCATATTTTTTTCACTACTGAGAAGCGTGAGAAAAGATGAATAAAACAGATTGGACTTGATCAGGATATTGATTACATAATTATCATCGCTTTCAATGGAAAGATTGTGTTTTACCATTGGATTCATAATGCAGAGATTTCCCTCTTTGAGAAGGACAGGATTTTGGTTGTTGATATTCTGGACACAGGATCCCTTCATTACATAGCAGATTTCAAAGAAGTTATGACGATGCAGTCTGCAAGTCATCTTGTTTGCTGAGGCAAGATGGCGGTTCACAAAAATATTGGACCCTTTATCAAAGATATTATCTGTCAGAAAATCATAATCGTTGTAGTGGATCAGAACAGAGTCATCCAAAGGCCGGGATGTTGTGTATTTCTTTAATTCATGCAGAATTTTTTCTCTTTTAGCAGATACATTCATAATTTTATCTATTTCCTTTCCCAAATTTAGTATTCATTAAGTCAATAATAACATATAAATCGTAAGTATCAATATAAAATATAGTAAAAATAAATATTTTTACAACAAAAGATTCTGTTATAGTTATTATTAGAAGATGCATCGAGAAATGAAACCAGAAGAGAAGGTAAAAGTAAGGAGAAAATGAAAAATGAGTAAAGGTAAGATTGTGGGCTATGGAGTTAGCTCACTGGGAAAAGACCTGTGTAATATTGTTATAAGTACATATCTTATGTTGTTTTATACGAATATTCTTGGAATATCAGCATTTGCAGGTGGAATGATCATGATGGGAACAAAAATCTGGGATGCGGTCAATGATCCGATGATGGGAGTGATTGCAGATAATACACACACACGCTGGGGAAAATACAGACCATATCTGTTATTTGTTCCACCACTGTTAGCAATATTTGGTGTTCTTGTATTTATACCGGTTAATTTTTCAAATGTAGGAAAAGTTACGTGGGCTGCAGTGACTTATGTTATCATGAGTATGCTGTCAACAGCATTTAACATTCCGGTATTAAGTCTGATGCCGACATTGACCAAGGATCCGAAAGAGAGAAGTGAACTTGCAACATGTCAGACATTCTTCACAACACTTGCAGTTGTAGTTGGTAGCACATTTGTATATCCGGTGATCAAATTACTTGGAGGTGGAAGTGAAACATCCAATCTTGCCAAAGGATATCCGTGGGCAATGGTAATCGCAGGTCTGATACTAATTGTGACAGGATGGACAACATTTGCATCTACGCAAGAAGTGATTGAAACAACACAAACAGAACATCTTGGACTAAAAGAGAGGTTTAAAAATCTGCTTCACAAACCGTTTATTGCAGTGGAGGGAATCAATCTTCTCTTCACACTCGGAATGTCTGTTGGAAATGCAATGGGAAGTTATTATGTACTCTATGTATTAGGAAATGAAGCACTGCTTCCAACCTATATGTTTATTATGACAATTTCCATGTCCTGTGTAACAGTTATTATTCCGAAAGTTCTTAAAATGATGTCAAGAGAGAAAGCACTGGTTATGTTTTTAGGTCTTGCATCCTTATGTAATCTGCTGATGTATCTGTTTGGTGGAAACAGTGTTATCTTAATCTTAGTATTGACTTTTATATCAAGTGCAAGCGCATTTGCACCGGCAACTATTGTAACAATCATGTTGACAGATGTATCTGATTATACAGAATATCGCAGTGGACAGAGAGTAGATGGTCTGATGTATGCCATGAACAACCTGACTGCAAAAATCGCACAGGCAATCAATAGTGGACTTCTTGGAGCACTTCTTTCTGTATGTGGATTTGACGCAGCGTTAAAGGCTCAGACAGCGACGACTATTGGTGGACTTAATTTCATGCGTTATATTTATCCAATCATTCCATTTGTAGGAGCAATCATTTTTGCACTGATTTATCCATTAAAAGGGAAAATGTTGGAAGAGATGCGTGCAGCGATCGATAAAAATGAGTAAGGAGTGAAAGAAAATGAAGATTTACCCTTTACATTTAAAATGTGAATATCAGAAAGAACCGGTCGTTGATTCTACGGATCTGAGATTCAGCTGGAAGGTGGCAGTCGAAGAAAATGAAGTATCAAATGTAAATTGTCCAGACGGCAGGATTCAGGGAAATTATCAGTTACAGATTCTGGAAGAAGGTACAGAAGAACTCATCTATGACAGTGGGAAAGTAGACCGTGATGAGGTATGGTGTGAGGTGTCAGAGTTGAAGTTAAAAGATGACACTTACTATATCTGGAAGGTTGCGGTATGGGATGTGGTCGGCGAAGAAAAATCAGAAGCCAGAAGTAGGTTTTCTACGGGACTGCTTCAGAAAGAATCCTGGAAGGTGAAATGGATCGAACCTGAGCAGAAACCAGTTCAGGATGGACAGAATCTAAGTATGGAGGAAATGTTTGAGCGGGCAGCAAATGGTGGCGTTGCATTTGATTATACAACGATTTATCCGTGCAAATTTATGCGTAGGGAGTTTATACTATCAAAGAAAGTTAAACGGGCAAGAGTATTTGCTACAGCGCATGGACTGTATCGGTTGGAGATCAATGGAACTTGTGTCAATCCAGAGGAACTGGCACCGGGAAATGCACCTTATGAGAAGATTCTTCCATATCAAACGTATGATGTGACAGAACTTCTTGTAAATGGAAAGAATGCAGTAGGAATCGTACTTGCAGATGGCTGGTATGCAGGACGCATTGGCTGTACAGGAGACAGTTGTCAGTATGGAAATCGTCTGGCAGCATTGATACAGATGAATTTTATTTATGAAGATGGCACGAAGGAGAGTGTTGGTTCAGATGAGAAATTTTGGTCTTCTGAAGGCCCACTTCAGTACTCAGACCTTTTCCTTGGAGAAAAATATGATGCAGGAAAAGAACTCAAGGGCTGGAGCAGACCAGGATATTCGATGAAAGACTGGAAACCGGTGAAAACTGTAGAAGAAGCAATGAAACCGTTGATGGCACAATATGGTGAGAAAGTTAAGTGCATTGAAGAACTTCCGGCAGTACAGGTTATTCAGACACTAGAAGGAGATACAGTAGTTGATTTTGGACAGGTGATTGCAGGCAGAGTGAAAATGAAGGTGCATGGGGAGCAGGGACAGGAAATCACGTTGGAACATACAGAGACGCTGGATAAAGATGGAAACTTTTTCAAAAATATTACTGGAATTTACAAAGATCAGACCGATCATTACATCTTAAAAGGAGGAGAGGAAGAAGAATATGAGCCATGGTTTACTTATCACGGATTCCGGTATGTAAGAGTAACAGGCTATCCTGGAGAAGTAAAAAAAGAAAATTTTACAGCCCGTGTACTAAGTACTGGAATGGAGCAGACTGGAAGTTTCCGTTGTTCCAATGAGAAGCTGAATCGGCTTCAGGAGAACATCCGCTGGAGTCTCAGAGGAAATACCTTGTCCATTCCGACAGACTGTCCACAGCGAGAGAGGGCAGGATGGACAGGTGATGTACAGGTGATTGCACCGACCGCCTGCTATAACCTGGATATGGCAGCATTTTTTAGAAATTATTTGACCATGATCCGGGCAGAACAGAGAGCCGATGGGGCTGTGCCAATTGTGGTTCCATTTATCAAGGCTTATCAAAAAGCAGCTACAACAGGACTTGGAGAACAAATTCTTTTGGATAATATTACATCTGCAGGCTGGGGCGATGTATGTACCTTCCTTCCATGGGATTTGTATGAGATATATCAGGATAAAAGAATTCTCAAGGAAAACTATCCGATGATGAAAAAGTGGTTGGGGTATATTGCAAGTATTGCAGAAAACTATTACCCACAGGATCTAAAAGAATTTACGGAAGCGGAAAGAGAGCGGCAGAAATATCTGTGGAATACCAATTTCCATTTTGGGGACTGGGTGACACCAAGTGCATGTATTGATCCGGAGACTGGACAGACAGATATGGAGAGAAGTGCTCTTCTTACGAATAAATATATTCCAACAATTTTCTATGCAGCTTCTGCGGAGATTGCTGCAAAGACAGCAGAACTGCTTGGCAAACGGGAAGAAAGTAAATTTTATTATGAGTTGAATCGCAGGATACGGAACGCATTTGCAGAAGAATACATTGATGAGCAGGGACATATGCCACAGCCATTGCAGGGCATGTATGTTCTCGGATTGAAGTTTAAAATGTTCCCGGAAGAGAAGATTCCGATGGCGGTGGAACATCTGACAGAGTTGATTCGAAAAAATGACTATCGGCTGGATACAGGGTTTATGAGTGTTCCGTATCTTTTGGATGAATTGTGCGAATATGGTCATGAAGATCTTGCATTGAAATTATTGTATCAGGAAAAATGCCCTTCCTGGCTGTATGAAGTGAAGCATGGAGCGACAACCATCTGGGAAACATGGGAGGCGATTCATCCGGATGGCCGTGTGGAGAAGGATTCGTTAAATCATTATGCATTTGGCTGTATTGGACACTGGCTGTATGAAAAACTGGCCGGAATTCAGGAGGTGGCACCGGGCTATAGAAAGAGTCGAATCAGGCCGTTGAAAGAAAGCGGACTTGACTGGGTGGAAGCATCTTATCAGACGGTCTATGGAAGAATTGCTGCAAGGACAGACTTCAAGACGGGAAAGATGGAGGTTCAGATTCCATTCAATACAACAGCATTAGTCAGTGTGCCTGGAAAAATTCAGAAGATACAAGATAATAAAATGTATCCTGGACAGAAAGAAGCAGATGGATATACGATGATTGAGCTTCCAGGAGGAACCTATCAGATTTATTTTAAAATATAGGAGCAGTGACAGGGGATAGAAAAAAATAAAATAGGAATTGTTGATCTATTTTAACATCACTTGACTATATTTAACGATTATAAATAAAAAACAGATTGCACTCTACTTTTTCTTGACAAATCCTACTTCTACGAGCTAATATATGACACATAAAGTTTATTATTTTAATTTCTAGGAGGAGATTATTATGAAGATGTGGAAAAAAGCAGCAAGTGTTATGCTTGCATCAGCCATGGTAGTATCCCTGGCAGCTTGTGGAAGCTCAGGAAATAGTGGAAAGGGTGACAGCGGTTCTTCAGACGCTGACACATTTAAGATTGGTGGTATCGGACCTACAACAGGAGATGCAGCAATCTACGGAACAGCCGTAAAGAATGGTATCCAGCTTGCAGTAGATGAGATCAATGCAGCAGGCGGAATCAACGGAAAACAGATTGAATATAAGTTTGAAGATGATCAGGCAGATTCAGAGAAATCAGTGAATGCTTACAATACTCTGAAAGACTGGGGAATGCAGGCACTGATCGGAACAACAACTTCTACACCTTGTACAGCAGTTGTTGAGGAGACTCATTCAGATAACATGTTCCAACTGACACCATCTGCTACAGCAGTAGACAGTATCCAGTATGACAATGCATTCCGTATGTGTTTCTCAGATCCTAACCAGGGTAGTGCATCAGCAGATTATATTGCAGAGAATAAGCTTGCAACAAAAGTAGCAATCATCTACAACAGCTCTGACACATATTCTTCAGGAATTTATCAGACATTTGCAACAGAAGCAAAGGCAAAAGGACTTGATGTTGTAGCAGCAGAAGCATTTACAGCAGATAACAAGACAGACTTCTCTGTACAGATCCAGAAAGCAAAAGATGCAGGTGCTGAACTTGTATTCCTTCCAATTTACTATCAGGAAGCTTCTCTGATCCTTGCTCAGGCAAACAAAGCAGGATTTACACCGAAGTGGTTCGGATGTGATGGTATGGACGGTATCCTCGATCTTGAAGGATTTGATGCAAACCTTGCAGAAGACTTAATGTTCCTTACACCATTTACAGCAAATGCTACAGATGAAGCAACACAGAAATTCGTTGCTGATTACAAAGAAGCATTTGGAGACACACCTATTCAGTTCGCAGCAGATGCTTATGACTGTGTATATGTAATCAAAGCAGCAGCTGAGAAAGAGAATGTTACACCAGACCAGAGCGTATCAGATATCTGTGACGCACTTAAGAAAGGTATGACAGAGATTACATATGATGGACTTACAGGAAAGAGCATCACATGGTCAGAAGACGGAGAGCCGACAAAAGAGCCTACAGTAGTTGTTGTTAAGAGTGGAGAATATCAGGTACTTGAAGCAAATGATGCTGAGTAATCTTCAGAAATAAGCATAAATCATACAGGTATAATTAAGAAGCAGATATGAAAAGCAGTTTTCAGACGATGAAGTAAGTAATCATCTGAAAGCTGCTTTTTAAATCAAATTTAGCAAAAAACACTAAAAACAGAGTGGATTCTATTTTTAACATTGATAGAACTCACAATATATGCTATAATCAGTTAAGCTTATGAGGTGGAGTGTCTTCTGTTATTGGTTACAGTTATTGTAATCAGTAAGTATCTCCGTTACCTCAACAAAAAATAAAAGGATGAGAGGGATGGATATGAGTTTTATATCATATTTAGTAAATGGACTAAGCCTTGGTAGTGTATACGCAATCATTGCTCTTGGATACACGATGGTTTACGGTATTGCAAAGATGTTGAACTTTGCACACGGTGATGTCATCATGATTGGAGCTTATGTTGCGCTGATCACTATGAAGCAGGCAGGACTTCCAACCTGGGTAGCAATTCTTATTTCAATTATTGCGTGTACTGTGTTGGGTGTCCTTATGGAAAGAGTTGCTTATAAGCCTCTTCGTAATGCATCATCATCACTGGCAGTACTGATCACAGCGATTGGTGTCAGTTATCTGTTACAGAACATTGCATTATTAATTTTCGGAGCCAATGCACAGACTTTCCCATCAGTAATCAAATGGAGCGGACTTTCTCTGGCTGATGGCAAACTGAATATTTCAGGAGAGACAATTGTTACTATCGTAATCTGTCTGATTATTATGATCGCACTGATTCTGTTTGTACAGAAGACAAAACCGGGTCAGGCTATGCGTGCCGTATCAGAAGACAGAGGAGCAGCACAGCTGATGGGTATCAATGTAAATGGAACAATTGCTCTTACATTTGCAATTGGTTCCGGACTGGCCGCAGTAGCCGGTGTACTTCTTTGCTCTACTTACCCGAGCCTGACACCTTATACAGGTGCAATGCCTGGTATCAAAGCATTTGTTGCAGCAGTATTTGGTGGAATCGGTTCTATTCCGGGAGCGTTTATCGGAGGAATCCTTCTGGGAGTCATTGAGATCCTCAGCAAAGCATATATTTCTTCCCAGCTGGCAGATGCCATTGTATTTGCTGTTTTGATCATTGTGCTTCTTGTAAAGCCTACAGGACTTTTAGGCAAGAAGATTCAGGAGAAAGTGTAGGTGGATGGTATTATGTTGAAGAATAATAAAACAATGAAAAATAATGTCATCACTTACGGTATTGTGATTATTGCATTCGTAGTGATGCAGATTTTAAGCAGTACAGGAAGTATTTCCAGTCTTCTGACAGGACTTCTTGTTCCGCTTTGCACTTATATTATTTTGGCGGTTTCTCTGAACCTTGTAGTAGGTATTCTTGGAGAACTGAGCCTTGGACATGCAGGATTTATGTGCGTGGGAGCATTCTCAAGTGCATTCTTCTCAAAATGTATGAGAGATGTAATTACGAACTCTATCGTAAGATTTCTGCTTGCATTACTGATCGGTATTGTTGTTGCAGCAATCTTTGGTATCATTATTGGAATTCCGGTTCTTCGTCTGAAAGGCGACTACCTTGCAATCGTAACACTTGCATTCGGTGAGATCATCAAGAACCTTGTGAATGTTCTTTACATTGGAAAGGATTCAAAAGGATTCCACTTTGCAACAAAAGACGTTATGGCACTGAATATGGATGCAGATGGAACAGTTATTCTGAACGGACCACAGGGAATCACAGGAACACCGAAAGATTCTACATTCCTGATCGGATTTATTCTGATCATGGTGACATTGTTTATCGTGCTGAATCTGATTAATTCAAGAGACGGACGTGCAATTATGGCAATCCGTGACAATGTAATCGCAGCAGAATCTATCGGAATCAATGTAACAAAATACAAACTGATGGCATTTACAATTTCAGCTGCTATGGCAGGTGCGGCAGGAGTGCTTTATGCACACAACCTGTCTACACTGACAGCGAACACAAATAACTTTGGATACAATATGTCCATTACAATCCTTGTCTTCGTAGTACTCGGAGGAATCGGAAATATCCGTGGATCTATTATCGCAGCAGTTGTCCTGACACTTCTTCCGGAGCTGCTCCGTGGACTGTCTGATTATCGTATGCTGATCTATGCGATTGTGCTGATCATCATGATGCTCTTTAACTGGGCACCGAAGGCAATTGAGTGGAGAAAGAGATACCTTCACTTTGGTAAGAAAAAGGAGGCTGAATAAGAATGAGTACATTATTGGATGTAAAGAATCTTGGAATTTCTTTCGGCGGTCTCCGTGCGGTAAATGAATTTGATCTGACCATTCAGAAAGAAGAACTTTATGGACTGATCGGACCGAATGGTGCCGGAAAGACAACTGTATTTAACCTTCTTACAGGAGTATATAAACCGGATTCCGGTAAAGTGCTTCTGGACGGTAAAGATCTTACTGGAAAGAAGAATATCGAGATCAGTAAGGCAGGAATCGCGAGAACATTCCAGAATATCCGTCTGTTCAAGGAACTGAGTGTTCTTGATAATGTAAAAGTAGGACTTCACAATCATCATCACTATTCTACAGTCGAAGGAATCTTAAGACTTCCAGGATATCGCAGAGTAGAAAAAGAGATGAATGAGAGAGCAATGGAACTTCTGAAGGTGTTTGACCTTGAGAAATTTGCAAATTATAAAGCTGCGAACCTTCCTTATGGACAGCAGAGAAAGCTGGAAATCGCAAGAGCACTTGCAACAGATCCGAAGCTTCTTCTTCTGGATGAGCCTGCAGCCGGAATGAACCCGAATGAGACGGGAGAACTGATGGATATGATTCGTTTCGTAAGAGATGAATTCCATATGACCATTCTTCTGATTGAACATGATATGAAACTGGTAAGTGGTATCTGTGAAGAGCTGACAGTTCTGAACTTTGGTGAAGTACTTGCACAGGGCAGAACAACCGATGTACTGAACGATCCACAGGTAATCAAAGCATATCTGGGAGAATAGGAGGAAGAGAAAACAATGGCAATGCTTGAAGTCAAAGATTTACAGGTATATTATGGAATGATTCAGGCAATTAAAGGAATCTCCTTTGAGGTAAATCAGGGAGAGGTTATTGCACTGATCGGAGCAAATGGAGCAGGAAAGACAACAACACTGCATACAATCACAGGTCTTCTTTCCCCGAAATCAGGATCCGTTCTTTTTGAAGGAAAGGATATCACAAAGATACCGGCACATAAGATCGTGTCTATGGGAATGGCTCATGTTCCGGAAGGACGTAGAGTTTTTGCAGAACTGAGTGTTTATGAGAACCTGAAGATGGGTGCTTATACAAGAAAAGATAAAAATGAGATTGAAGAGAGTCTCGCAAATGTATACAAAAGATTCCCGCGTCTGGAGGAAAGAAAGAACCAGATGGCAGGAACATTGAGTGGTGGAGAGCAGCAGATGCTTGCAATGGGACGTGCGCTGATGTCCAAACCGAAGATCATTCTGATGGATGAGCCTTCTATGGGACTTTCACCTATTTTTGTAAATGAGATCTTCGATATCATTCAGGCGGTAAGTGAGAGTGGAACAACCGTACTTCTGGTAGAACAGAATGCAAAGAAAGCACTTTCTATCGCAGACAGAGCGTATGTTCTTGAGACTGGTAAGATTACAATGTCTGGAAATGCAAAAGATCTGCTGGAAGACGAAGCAGTTAAGAAAGCATATTTAGGAGAATAGGAGGCGCGTCGGATGAGCGGTAATATTGTAATTACAATGGCAAGACAGTATGGTAGCGGTGGTAAGACCATCGGAGCTATGCTTGCAAAAGAGCTGGGAATCAACTGCTACAGCAGGGAGATTCTTCGCATGGCATCCGAGGAAAGTGGAATCAACGAGAGACTCTTTGGAATGAGTGACGAGAAGATGAAGGGAGCAGGCTGGTTCAAGATTCTGAATCGTCCTTATGACGGAGAACTTCTCCCACCGGAAGACAAAGATTTTGTATCAGAAGAAAATATCTTCAATTATCAGGCAAAGATCATCAAAGATCTTGCGGAAAAAGAATCCTGTGTAATCATTGGAAGATGTGCGGATTATGTGCTGAAGGATAATCCGAATGTTATCAGTGTGTTTGTGCATGCAGCTCCGAAGTTCTGTCTGGATCGTGCCATGGAGCGTAACAGCATGACAGAGAAAGAGATGCAGAAATACATTGAGAAGACAGATAAATACCGTGGTGATTTCTACCGCTATCATACAGGACATGAATGGACAGATGCCAGAAACTATGACCTGTGCCTGAACAGCGGAAAGCTTGGATTCCAGAAATGTGTAGAAGAGATCAAAGCTTATATTAAGATCAGATTTGATCAGTAGAGGATTACTGCTTTCAGACAGAACTTAGGACAGGAAGCGGGCAACCTGATTTATTGAGAAAGAAAAAAGATTCTTATGTCAATGATATAGGAGTCTTTTTTTTCTTGTACTGTCAATTTACATTATTATTTTTCACAGCATACCTGCAAACGGAAACGCATCTTGCCATTTGATGAGTCTGAATCATCTTTTCTACTTCGGAAAGTGTCATGGATGGAAGATCTCCAGGAACTGTGTTCTTTAACGCACTAGAGCGTGTCTGAAAAATCATTCCTGCAATTTACATGCCCCTCTTTACGGTATATTTTGCCTTCATTCGGTTGACGTAGCCCACTACGTCGCCCTCATTCAAACAAAATCTCCCACAAATTGTGACATATATCTTGCAGAAAGCATTTTTCAGACACACTCTAAAATTTTATAATCAAGAATTAAACTGGGCATATTTCTTCGGAGATATGCCCACTGCTTTTGTAAAAGCTTTCAGGAAATTACTGTAATCATTAAAACCGCACATCTCACAGGCTTCGGTTACACTGTACCCCTGACTGAGCAGAGACTTTGAAAGTGTCAGTCTTTTCGCAGTGATATATTTGTTGATGGTTGTTCCGGTTGCTGCCTTGAAGATACGACAGATGTAGGAACTGCTCATATAAAAGTGCGCTGACAGATCTTCTAATGCCAGTGGATCTTTGATGTGTGAATTGATATAAGAAAGAATTTCATCAACCTGTGTGTGGTATTTGGAAGTTGATTTTTCTTTTTCATCGTTAGTGGCAGTAGCACATCTTGAGTAAAATGTCCGGTTTAAAAATACCATCAGTTCAAGAAAAATTGCTTTATCTAATAAGTCTTCGCCGAGTCCTTCGTTTGACTGAAACTTATGTATGAAATAAATAAAACGGTTCTGTTCTTCTGGTGTCAGATGGACACAGTGCGGCATATGCGTATCGCGGAAGCTGAAACAGTGGTTCAGGTCTGTGTTTGAAGTAGAAAGCTGTGTCAGATATTCCGGGTCAATGGAAAGAATGATTCTTTCATGCGTTTCCTGATCAATCTGAGTCAGATGGTGACTTTCAAACTGATTAATCAGAAAGATATCTCCCGGATGAATATCGTACAGACAATTGTCGATCAAAAACTGTTTTCCGCCGGAAATTGAATAATAGATTTCGTAGCAGTTATGAATGTGCATATCCATGATTTTTTCGTCACTGTATAAATGAGCAAATGCAAAGGAATGTGTGTCAATGCAGTTTTTCATGGATTCTTTACAGGTAGAACAGGCTTTCATGAGGGATCCTCCTTTTAACAAAATTTACATACCGGTAATCATAATATTGCAAAGTTTGAACAGCTTACAGTTGCAAAACATGCAAATCTTGAAGTTATGTTTTTATTATATAATTTGAGTTCAAAATATTCAACATTTACATCAACATTTCACAAGAAAAGGAATAACGCGAATGGTATAGTATAGTCAGGCGATGAGGAAACGACTTATCGAAGAGAAAACAAAGTAAGGTTACTATATACAGTAACCCAGGCAAGTTCACAGACAGATCGTGAACAATGTGCATCAGGTTTTGACGGATGAAAATTAGAAATGTAACAGGAGGATTATCATGGAAGTAAGAACAGCAGCATCACCAAAAGACGTAAAACATTATACAACAGACAGATTAAGAGAAGAATTTCTGATCCAGAATCTGTTCCAGGCAGATAAGATCAATCTGGTATACAGCCACATTGACCGTATCATCACAGGAGCAGCAGTACCGGTTAAGGAGAAACTTGCACTGACAGCAGGAGATGAACTGAGAGCAGAATATTTCCTTCAGAGAAGAGAAATGGGACTGATCAACATTGGTGGAGACGGAATCGTAACAATTGATGGACGTGTTTATGAAGTAAATGCAAGAGACGGAATGTACATCGGACGTGGTTCAAAAGACATTACATTTGAAAGCAAGGACGCTTCCAATCCGGCTAAATTCTATCTGAACAGTGCTCCGGCACATGTTGCTTACCCGACAGTACATATTAAACTTGAGGGAGAACCAGAAGAAGGTGTTGTAATCGTAAAAGATGAGAATAAAGTGGAAATGGGAACACTTGAAGATTCTAACCACAGAGTCATCAACAAATATATCGTAACAGGTCAGGTAGAGAGCTGCCAGCTTGCAATGGGTATGACAAAACTTCTTCCGGGAAGCGTGTGGAACACAATGCCGGCACACACACATGACAGACGTATGGAAGTTTATCTGTACTTTGACATGGAAGATGATGCATTCGTAATGCACTACATGGGAGAGCCACAGGAGACAAGACACATCATCATGCACAATGAAGAAGCTGTTATCTCTCCAAGTTGGTCAATTCACTCAGGATGTGGATCAAGAGCATACACATTTATCTGGGGAATGTGCGGAGAAAACCAGGATTACGGCGATATGGACAATATCGAGAATAAAGACCTGAGATAATCATAGTCAGGGATTTTAAGTCCATTGGGATTCAATAAATATAAGAAGAATTATTTCGAACATATAAATTTAATGTTGGGGTCAAAAGCCCCAATGATAATACATAGAAGAAAGAGAGAAAAATACCATGGTTAATTTTTCACTGGAAGGTAAGGTTGCACTTGTAACAGGCGCTTCTTACGGAATCGGATTTGGAATCGCATCTGCTTATGCAGAGGCAGGAGCAAAAATCTGCTTTAACTGCCGTAGTCAGGAAAAAGTAGATATGGGGATTGCAGCGTACAAAGAACTCGGAATAGATGCACACGGATATGTATGTGATGTGACAGATGAAGCACAGGTTCAGGAAATGGTTGCAAAGATCAACGAAGAAGTTGGTGTTATTGACATTCTTGTAAATAACGCAGGAATCATTATGAGAAAACCAATGCTTGAGATGGAAGTTGATGAGTTCAGAAAAGTTGTTGATATAGATTTGAACGGACCGTTCATCGTTTCCAAAGCAGTTATTCCGGGAATGCTTGAAAAGGGACATGGAAAGATCATCAATGTCTGCTCTATGATGAGTGAACTTGGACGTGAGACAGTATCTGCTTATGCAGCAGCAAAGGGCGGATTGAAAATGCTTACAAGAAATATCTGTTCTGAATATGGTGAGCACAACATCCAATGTAACGGTATCGGACCTGGATATATCGCAACACCACAGACAGCACCACTGAGAGAGAGACAGGCAGACGGAAGCAGACATCCGTTTGATCAGTTTATCGTTTCTAAGACACCGGCAGCACGCTGGGGAACACCGGAAGATCTTCAGGGACCGGCAGTATTCCTGGCATCTGATGCATCTGACTTCGTAAACGGACATATCTTGTATGTAGATGGTGGAATCCTTGCATACATCGGAAAACAGCCACAGTAAGAAGCTATTTAAAATACCATAAATAGATTAAAGAGAAAACCAGCGCATTTTGTCTTGCCATGTACAAAATGTGCTGGTTTTTTACTTCTTTATTTCTTTAATAGTGAAAGTATTTTTAAGACAGATTCTAATAGTGAATTGTAACCAGCATATATTCCAGGCATTCCTATAAAACTGTTTTGGGTTAAACAAGAAAAAATATGATATAAAACATAGTTTTTAAGGTTAAATCTGAAAAACTATTGAATATTATAAACTTTTTGGGTAATATATAAGAATAGAGAGAATAAAATATTACAATAGATTACGAAAAATGATTAATAAAGGAGGGATTCTATGTTTTTCAGACCAGATTATATACAGGCAATCAAAGCATTTAAAGATAAGCCTCTTGTAAAAATTCTGACAGGTGTACGGCGTTGCGGTAAATCGACTATTCTTTTGATGTTGAAAGAGCAACTGATTAAAGAGGGTGCTTCGGAAGAAGATATCATCGAAAAACGTTATACAGATATGGATATACCGGAGAATATAACTGCAAAGCAGATGTATGATGAATTAATAGAAGCAATTGGGGATAAAAAACATTGTTATCTGTTACTGGATGAGATTCAGGAAGTACCTGACTGGGAGAAAGCAGTTAATAATCTGCTGGAGTGTGGAAAAGCAGATATTTATATCATGGGTTCAAACTCGAAACTGATGTCCAGCGAGATATCCACTTATCTGACAGGCCGCTATATTCAGATTCCAGTTTTTACTTTGTCATTCAGGGAGTATATGGATTTTAAAAAAGAGAGCAGAAAGTCGAAGACAGAATTGTTAGAAGAATATATCCGTTTTGGTGGTTTCCCGATCATTGCTCTTGGAGAATATGAACCGCAGCAGGCATATCAGATTGTAAATGGAATCTATTATACGGTTGTTTCCCGCGATATAGTTAAGCGTCATCGAATTAATAAACAGGATCTATTTGACCGGGTGGTAAAGTATATTATTGAAAATGTCGGGAAGACCTTTTCGGCAAATTCTATTTCCAATTTCCTGAAAAGCGAACATCGTAAAGTTTCGGTAGAAAGTATTTACAATTATCTGCGATGGCTGGAACAGGCGTTTATCATTTATCCATGTGCGCGTTATGATCTGCAGGGAAAAAATATTTTAAAAACACAGGAAAAATATTATCTTTCCGATGTGTCATTAAAGTATGCATTGCTTGGATATAACAGAAAAATGTTGGACAGCTCAATGGAAAATATTGTTTATCTTGAATTGAAACGTCGCGGATATGAGGTGTTTGTAGGGAAGAATGAGACAAAAGAGATTGATTTTGTAGCGGTTCGAAGAGAAGAAAAAATTTATGTTCAGGTATGTGTACAGATCCCTCAGAATTCAGACCGCGAGGTAGGAAATCTTATGGTGATAAACGATCATTATCCGAAATATGTTGTTACTCTGAATGAAATGGATAAAGGGATTGAAAATGGAATAAAAATTGTTCATCTGGCAGATTTTTTACTGGCTGAACAATGGTAATTGATAAGGCATTAGATTTAGAACAGCAGAAAAAAGAATATTTTATAAAAGATCGGTAAGTTTTTAAGATTCATCCTAAAAACTTACCGTAATTGTTATATTGAGATAACAATAAGTTTTATAGAAAGCATAAGAAAAAGCGTAGCAATAGTTGCCACGCTTAAATAATTTTACAGTATATCAATATACTCCCCGGCCAGTGCTTTATTCATACTTCTGACAGCGCAGAATTTTCCACACATACTGCAGGTATCACTGTGATCATCTTCCGGCATGCGGCTGTTGCGGATTGCTTTGGCTGTTTCAGGGTCTAATGCACATGCATACTGAGCATCCCAGTCGAGAACACGGCGGGCATCTGCCATCTTGTCATCAATGTCACGTGCACCAGGAATGCCTTTGGCAATGTCAGCTGCGTGTGCGGCAATTTTTGAAGCGATGATTCCCTGTTTTGTGTCTTCTACATTTGGAAGAGCAAGATGTTCAGCAGGAGTTACATAGCAGAGGAATGCGGCTCCGCTCATGGCAGCAACAGCTCCACCGATGGCAGCAGTAATGTGGTCATATCCAGGAGCAATGTCCGTAACCAGAGGTCCGAGAACATAGAATGGAGCCCCCATACAGATACTCTGCTGTACTTTCATGTTTGCGGCTACCTGATCCAGCGGCACATGTCCAGGACCTTCGACCATAACCTGTACATTGTGATCCCATGCACGTTTTGTCAGTTCACCGAGACGGACAAGTTCTTCAATCTGGCATACATCGGTTGCATCTGCAAGACATCCCGGACGGCATGCATCTCCCAGTGAAATGGTTACATCGTATTCTTCACAGATATCCAGAATCTGATCATAGTATTCATAGAACGGGTTTTCTTCGCCTGTCATGCACATCCATGCAAATACAAGACTTCCACCACGGCTTACGATATTCATTTTTCGTTTATGTTTTTTGATCTGTTCGATTGTTTTACGTGTGATTCCACAGTGAAGTGTAACAAAATCCACACCGTCTTCTGCATGCATACGGATGACATCTACGAAATCCTGAGCAGTCAGAGTCGCAAGATCACGCTGATAATGGATGACACTGTCATAGACTGGAACCGTACCGATCATAACCGGACATTCGCTGGTCAGTTTACGGCGGAATGGCTGTGTATTTCCATGGCTTGAAAGATCCATGATTGCTTCTGCGCCAAGATTTACAGCACTCATGACTTTTTGCATTTCGATATCATAATCTTTGCAGTCACGGGAAACACCGAGATTGACGTTGATCTTTGTGCGGAGCATACTTCCAACACCTTCAGCACTTAAACAGGTGTGGTTCTTATTTGCGCAGATTGCAACTTTTCCTTCAGCGACAAGTGTCATCAGTTTACTGACTTCCATATGTTCTTTTTCAGCTACGAGTTTGATTTCAGGAGTGATAATTCCTTTGCGGGCTGCATCCATCTGGGTCGTGTAGTTTCTCATGTTGTTTTGCCTCCATTCATTTTAAGAGAAGTTCTATAGTTTATTGACTCAATAAAAGTATCTGTTTATGGCGTCAGCAAAACACGGACAGCGTACATGGAAGATCAGAAACTAACACGTCCAGTGAATGAGTATATTGAATTTGCTAACGCCTGCATCAAGAAAAGAAAATTCTGATGCTATACAAAATCATAAAATGTTTTGCTTTTTTATAGCGGTACAAGGTGGTGTCCCCAATGTATCGCTGTAGACAAAATATTATGCTGCAGTGGTAAGCTGTGACATAACTCCACTTTTCTGAAGTACAGAAATCAGGATGAATGCAAGAATGCTTCCTGCGACTGTAGAGATCAGGAATGGAATTACATAGACGAACAGTCCTGCCGGTGCGGCTCCCATGAGGAACAGTGCAACCGGATAAGCTGCGATACCACCGAGAACGCCGGTACCGATTGCTTCAGCAAGACAGGTCAGGCTTAAAATCTTACATTTTTTGTAAACCAGTCCACAGCAGAGTGCACCGACCATACTTCCCGGGAATGCCATCAGGCTTCCAAGGCCGAGCAGGTTACGGAGCAGGCTTGCACAGAAAGCAATACCAACTCCCCAGCCAGGACCAAGGGTAACGGCTGCAAGAATATTGACCATGTGCTGAACTGGAGCACATTTGCTTCCTGCTACCGGAAAGCTTAAGAAGCTTCCAACAACTGCAAGTGCAGTCAACACGCCGGCCAGTGCTAATTGTTTTGTCTTATTTGTTTCATTCATAATTCGAGTCTCCTTTTCTTTCCCACGGGTAAATGTATACAATCAAAAAGGATCCCCACCTGAGTGAAGATCCTACCAGCTGTCCGAAATAAAAGAAAAGAGATGCGGGGGCATCTCTATCAATTACATGGTATACATTCCCTCCGTTGGCATTATCCAAATCAGGTTTTATTGGGTCGAAACGGAATTACGTTTCCTCTCAGCCGGTTTTCGCCAGCTCCCCATCGACAATGTTTAATTGTTGTCTGATGCTATTATGCACCCGGATGATGGAAAATGCAAGAAGAAATTTGAAATGATGGGATATATTTAGATTAAAGTGTGTCTCCACAGTGTCGATTAGAGAAGGAGTTGGTAAAGACAGGTTATGTTAAATTGCTGATTATTTGATTTCTATATTGCAATCGATCAGAGTCATATGTTACACTGACAAAAAGCATATTGTTACTGTTCATATCATAGTTGCAAGCAGCGCCGTATCGAACTATTTAAACTTGTTTTTGACGAAGGACCAGATACATTCAAATAAATACGTGCATTTTTCGTGCGAATCAGTGTAAGAAGTGCTACGTGAGTGAATAGTAACAGCGTATTTCTTTATGATTCTAAGGTGTATTTCACCATCTGTATTCTAATCACATTTCAGAAATCTATGCTTTGATACCAACACAAATGTAAAAAAGCAGGAGAAGACTGAATGCGATTGAAAAAAGAGAAGTTTTTTCCTGTAAAAAAGGAGGAAACAGAGAAAATGGAAGTGAAAAAGGCGGTACTGTTGACTGATATTAAGGCCCAGTATGATGCATATGCTAAAAAGCTGCTTGGACATAAAATCATACTTGCTCATATATTAGTCAGATCTGTGAAAGAGTTTCGTGGAATGTCACCGGAAGAAGTCGTGCCATTAATTGAAGGAGAACCGTATATCAATACAGTTCCGATAGAACCGGGATTTACTAACAAAAAATTTGGTATAGAAAACGACCGGGAAATCATAGGGATGAATACGGAAAATACAGAAATTAATGCAGGGTATATTCGATTTGATATTATTTTCTATGTGCGAATGAAAGATGGAATTTCACAAATTATCATTAATGTAGAAGCACAGAAGAAGGAACCTACAGATTATGATATTTTAAATCGAGCGATATTTTATGTCAGCCGGATGATTTCATCTCAGAAGAATCGAGATTTTCAGGGGAGTAATTATAATGATATCAAGAAAGTCTATTCTATATGGATTTGTATGAATATGGAAGAAGACAGCATGGTTCATATTCATTTAGTGAATGAAAATCTTATGGGAAATCATGAATGGAAAGGGAATCTTGAACTGGTAAACATTATTATGATTGGACTGGCGAAAGAAATATCAGAAAAAGAGGAACAACATGAATTACATCGATTTTTAGGAACACTGTTTTCAAAGAAGATTGAAGCAGATAAAAAGTTAGATATATTGGAAAATGAGTATCATATTTTAAGAGGAAAAGCATTAGAGGAGGATGTGAAAACGATGTGTAATTTAAGTGAAGGGATAGAAGAAGAGGCAATGGAAGCCGGAAGAAAAGAGGGAAAAAAAGAACTTTTGAAACAATTAGTTAAAAAGAAACTTATGAAAGGGAAAAACATTAATATAATAGCAGATGAGTTAGAAGAGGATGTTTCGATAATTCAGCCAATCATAGATGAAATAAAAAAAGAAAATAAGGGACAATAAAGTTGACCAGACCTGCTATTAACGAGAGCAAAATACCGTGGATCAGATAGTCTTTTTGTATCAACGGATGTAATGAATGACATGGAAGGAGATGAACTCCATGAAAAAGAAATATATTATTGGAATTGTCTGTGTTTTGGGATTGGTTCTTTTACTATTAGGAATTGGAATTATAGATACCTCTAATTCTTCTGGAGGCGAGTATTCCCATTGGTATGAGGAAGAGGGAACAGTGAAGTCGGTGAATGGAAATTCCGTGGTAGTAGTACTTGATAAAAACGAGGAAAAAGAAACTTTTTTCAAAGATGAGAATACAATAGAATTGGACTGCAAAGCGTGTAATGAGAATACAGTAAATTTGCTGGAAGAAGGAATGTGGGTTCAATTTTCTTTCTTTAAATATAGTGTGGATGTTCAGCCTCTTGAAGTTGAACAGATTCAAATCCGTGGAACGGTAACAGAAAAAGAGGAAGAAACAGTCACAGTTTGCATAGATACAGATAGAAAAATTGCTTGCAACTGGCCAAAGCATTTTGAACCGTCATCAATAAAAGTGGGAGATAAAGTTTGGCTTTGCTATGAAAATGGAATACAGGAAACTTTTCCAGACATAATCAAATGTGATGATACAGTAGAATAAAGAAATAGGAAATATATAGAAGGCGAAAAACATGGGAATTAGGTTTTCCATGTTTTTTTTACGCTAATGATAAAAATATATCAACAAAAGAAATAGCAATTCAAGAAGATTTCCTGTATAATGAGAATAATTTGCAATTTCAATGCAGCAGATAGAAAAATTGCGAGGTAATTGCGTCATACATTAAAAAACATATTTTAAATATGTTGAAAGGGAAGGAGTTGAAAAGCACTGAATAAAAGAGAAAAAACCGAAAAGAAAAGAGAAAAAGAACAATATGTCGTAGAAGAGATGATTCGTCTGTACTGCAGAAAAAATCATAAAATCCAGTACAGGGAGACTGGAACTATGTGTCCGGTCTGTCAGCAACTTTCGGATTATGCAAAATTAAGAAGCCAGAAATGTCCATTTATGGAAGAAAAGACATTCTGTGCGAACTGCAAAGTACATTGTTACAAACCGGAAATGAGAGAACAGATTCGCAAGGTAATGCGATTCTCAGGACCAAGAATGCTGTTGTATCATCCGGTTCTGGCTGTATGGCATCTGGTATGCAGTGTCAAAGAAAAAAAGACCAAAGCTTAACGTGGGGTTGAAAACAATTTTTCAGAGAGTCTTTTGCAAATAAGATGAAAAATGGAGATTTAAAATTATGATAAAAACGAGACTGGTGGGACTTCTGTCCCATGCAAAAAAATACATCGTGTATACCATTCTGTGGCAATGGGCGGCACTCTTGTCACAGGTACTGGCAGTTTTTTCGATTGCAGATTTTCTGGAAAAGGTAATCAGTCAGGCTGTAACAGTTCCGGTGATTGAGAGGACTGTCTGTATTCTGATTCTGGTTATGGTAATCCGATTCTTCTGTGAAAGGAGGGGGGCACGGTCTTCTTATCTGGCATGTGTTGATGTAAAACAGATTTTACGTGAAAAGATTTACGAAAAAATGTTGAAACTGGGCGCTTCTTACAGTGAACAGGTCTCTTCTTCAGAAGTGGTACAGGTTTCAACAGAAGGTGTGGAACAGCTTGAAACGTACTTTGGAAAATATCTTCCGCAATTGTTTTACAGTCTGATCGTACCATTGACATTATTTGTCATTCTTTGCAGAGTGAGCATGAAAGCAAGTGTGATTCTTCTGATTTGTGTACCGCTGATTCCGATTTCGATTGTAGTAGTACAGAAGATTGCGAAAAAATTGCTGAATAAGTACTGGAGTATTTATACAGGACTGGGGGATTCTTTCCTTGAAAATCTGCAGGGACTGACCACTTTGAAAATCTATCAGGCAGATCAGCAGAAGGCAGATGAGATGGATGTGGAATCTCAGAATTTCCGCAGAATTACAATGAAAGTACTGACAATGCAGCTGAATTCTACCAGCGTAATGGACATCGTAGCATACGGTGGAGCAGCAATTGGAATGGCGGTTGCAGTATCGGAATTCTTAAAAGGAAATATTGGGTTGTCAGGAACACTTTGTATTGTTTTACTTGCCAGTGAATTCTTTCTTCCATTGAGATTACTGGGATCTTTCTTTCATATTGCGATGAACGGTATGGCTGCAAGTGACAAGATCTTTAAGATTCTGGATTTACCAGAACCGAAGAACGGAGAAAGAATGTTACCGGAGGGAGCTTTGGATATTTCTCTGAAAGAGGTACATTTTGCGTATGAGGAAGATCGCGAAATTCTGAAAGGAATCAATCTGGAGCTCCCGGCAGGAAGTTTTGTATCTCTGGTGGGTGAATCAGGCTGCGGAAAAAGCACGATCGCAGGTATTCTCTCAGCGAAAAACCGTGGTTTTTCAGGTGAAATTACAATCGGGGGAATTCCACTTGCGGAAGTGGATGAAACAGATCTTATGAAACGTGTCGTGTTAGTGCGACATAACAGTTATCTGTTTAAAGGAACAGTGGAAGAAAATCTTCGTATGGCAAAACCGGATGCAACAGAAGAGGAGTTGTATAATGTGCTTGAAAAGGTAAATCTTGCCGGATTCCTTCGGACACAGGATGGATTACAGACAAAACTGCTTGAAAAAGCAAGTAATTTATCCGGAGGACAGTGTCAGCGTCTGGTGATTGCGAGAGCACTGCTCAGAGAAACGGAAAGTTCTGTATTTATTTTTGATGAGGCGGCATCGAATATTGATGTGGAAAGTGAAGAACTTATTATGGAAGTGATTCATGAACTGGCAAGGACAAAAACAGTACTTCTGATTTCTCATCGACTGGCAAATGTTGTGAAGTCAGATCAGATTTATTTCCTGAAGGATGGAGAAATCGTAGAACGCGGAAAGCATGAAGAACTGATGCAGCAGAAAGGTGCTTACAGCCATCTGTATGAAAGCCAGATGGCGCTGGAAAATTACGGAAAGGAGGGAAATGCATAATGACAGTTGAAAAGGAAAATCTGCAGAAAAGCTGTGAAAAGGATGAGACAGCGAAAAGAAACGGACAGAAGATGGCGGATGAAAAATGGAACTCTGATGTAAAACGCAGGAGTGCATTTGCGATTATGATGAGTCTGATCGGTCTGGTGAAACCGCTGCTTCATATTATGCTGGCAGCAATTATTCTTGGAACAGCGGGGTACCTATGTGCGATCTTTCTGACAATTCTGGCCGGACAGGTGATTGTGCATGGACTTCTGGATGGTGTGACTGGCGCAACGATTACAGTAAAAACTGCCTGGCTGGCAGCAGTTCCGGTGAAAACAATCCTTACAATTATGATCGTGATCGCAGTGATGAGGGGAATTCTGCATTATGCGGAACAGTATTGCAATCATTTCATTGCATTTAAACTGCTGGCAATTATCCGTCACAAAGTGTTTGCGGCGTTGAGAAAGCTCTGCCCGGCAAAACTGGAAGGTCGGGATAAAGGAAATCTGATTTCCATTATTACAACGGATATCGAGCTGCTGGAAGTTTTTTATGCACATACGATTTCACCGATTGTTATTGCAATATTGACATCTCTGATTATGACGATTTTTATAGGACGTTATCACTGGCTGGTGGGAATTTTTGCTTTGGCTGCATACCTGATCGTCGGTGTTATGATCCCAATGTGGAATGGAAAACGCGGAAGCCAGACAGGAATGGAATTTAGAACAGAATTCGGGGAGCTGAACAGTTTTGTTCTGGACTCTCTTCGCGGGTTGGATGAGACGATTCAGTACGGACATGGCGAAAAGCGAAAAAAACAGATGTCAGAACGTTCTGAAAAGCTTGCTGCAATGCAGGAATCTTTAAGCAGAATGGAAGGTTCACAGCGTTCTTTTACAAATCTGGTGATATTAGCAGCATCGTTTGGAATGCTGGCACTGACAGTCTGGCTGTATTCCAAAGGCGAGATAGGCTTTGAAGGAATTCTGACCTGTACAATTGCAATGATGGGATCCTTTGGACCGGTCGTTGCCCTGTCAAGTCTTTCCAATAATCTGAATCAGACACTGGCAAGTGGGGAACGTGTATTGTCGCTTCTGGAAGAGCCCCCGTTGGTGGAAGAGATTCCTGAAGAGAGGGAGACTTCAGGCAAGAAGAACATGTTTTCAGAAGAGAATACAGATTCTATATTTACAGGAGCAGAAGCAGAGAATGTAACATTCGCTTACGCGGCAAATGATTCCTCCGCAGAAGACAGAGCGGACGGATCAGGCTGCAACAAGGAGATGATTTTAGAGAACTATTCATTAAAACTGCAGCCAGGTAAGATTACAGGAATCCATGGGGCAAGTGGTTCAGGAAAGTCTACAATTTTGAAACTTCTGATGCGTTTCTGGGATGTACAGGGCGGAAGTGTATCTGTAAATGGAGAAGATGTAAGAAAGATCCCAACGAAACATCTCTGGGATATGGAAAGCTATGTAACACAGGAAACACATCTGTTCCATGATTCAATCGCCAATAATATTGCGATTGCAAAGCAGGGAGCAACCGGAGAAGAGATTATTGAGGCTGCAAAGAAAGCTTCTATCCATGAGTTTATTATGAAACTTCCAAAAGGTTACGATACAGAAGTAGGAGAACTGGGAGATACTTTATCCGGTGGAGAAAAGCAGAGAATCGGAATTGCGAGAGCATTTCTGCACGATGCGCCACTTCTGTTAATGGACGAGCCGACCAGCAATCTGGATTCTCTGAACGAAGGAATCATTCTGAAATCATTAAAAGAATCTGCACAGAAGAAGACAGTGGTACTGGTTTCACACAGAGTATCCACCATGCAGGTGGCAGACGTTATGTATGAGATGGAGAATGGGAGGATATCTTAGATATATGCTATACAGTAACGTATCTCGCCATTTAGAATCGCCTACGGCGATGGACGAGATACATTCAAACCAAAACGTACATCCTCCATGTCAATCAGCAGAGTGATTGACATGGGAGTGAACAGTGACATGAAAATTCTTAATTTTTTCATTATTCGACAAACTGTATAGAAAAAAGGAGAAAAAAGGAGTATAATAAAAAGAAATTCTGTATGTCAGAGAAGTTGTAGGCAAGTGCGCATGTTCTGACATACAGAACGATATAGTTGCAGGACATAGGAAAGTAAACTGTAACATGATCTATGACTTGAATCAGGTGATGACAGGAAGGAGTATAAGAAAGTTTGAAAGTTAGAAATACAAATGTAGCAAAGCGATTAGGGATGAAGACACTTGCAGGTCTTCTTGCAGTTGGAATGGCATTTGGCTCACCGGTAGCGGTACTGGCGGATGAAATGCCGGTTGCTGAGGAAGTTGTTGCAGCGGAAGAAAATGCAGAGGTGGCAGAGAGTGAGATCCCGACTCAGGCAAAAGCACTGGATGATACAGATACTTATGTGGATATCTCCGAAGAAGTTCAGGGAATGATTGAACGTGGAGAAGTCGTGTTGGATGAGGAAAGCGGATATCTGCTGGATGCTGAGACAGGAGAAAAAGTAGATCCGGTGACAGGGGAAAGACAGACAGAGCCTGAAGAACCTGAAAAGCCGACCACACCAGATGATTCAAAAGACAATTCTGAAAAACCAGATGATTCGGGGAAAACAGATACACCAGATACACCGACACCAACGCCTGCACCTTCAGAAGAACCATCTGAACCGGAAACACCACAGACTCCGGCGCAGGATGACAGTACAACTGATACCAGTGGAGACAACGAAGAAGTTGTAGAAGAACCTGGAACTCCGGAAGAGATTCAGGAAGCAGAAGAAATTGTAGCAGAGGATCCAGATGCATCCGAAAGTAATTCAGAACTGATTTCCAAACAGCAGATCGTAAAGGTACCGGAGATCGTAGAAGATTTTCGTTTCTGGACTGTGGCAAGAAAGTATGCATTTGCAAAGAAAGATCTTACGATTCGTGAGGAGATGCCGAAAGCAATAGAAGAAGATGCAAAGGCAAAGATGAGCGAAAAAGAGATCGCAGAGGCTGAAAAGAAAGCGGAAGAAAAGATCCGTGCAGTTGGAAAGCTCTCTAAAGATGGTCTTCTTTATATTCTGAAAGAAGAGGACAATGGATGGTGTTATGTAGAATCCGGCGGAGTACGTGGATTCGTAAAGGTATCAGAAGTTCTGACAGGAGATGATGCAGAGACTCTTCTGAAAGAGTATCAGACAAAGGCAAAAGAAGCTGCAAAAAAACAGAAGAAAGAATACAAAGGAATCGAGGGAACAGCCAAAACAGCTGAAGCTCTTGTATCTCCATTAGAGAATAAGGCGTATACTTATCTTCGCGCAACAGTAAATCAGACTGTGATCAAAAAACAGTATGCACTCGTGAATGCAAGTGTGCTGAATGTACGTGAAGAACAGAATAAGAAATCCAAGATTGTAGGAAAGCTGAAAAAAGGAAGCTTATGTTACATTATCGCAGATAAGGATTCTGAATGGATTTATATAGAATCTGGAGATGTCCGTGGATTTGTAAAAAAAGAGTACATTGATACAGGGGACAAGGTGACAGAGAAAGTTCAGAAAGCAGGAGAAGATTCTTTTGAGACAGCTGAACAGCTTGTAGAATCGGAAGAGAATAAAGCTCTTTATTATACACTGACATCCATTAAATCCGGTACACCGGACGGAGAGATCAGAAGTTCTATCGTGGAATTTGCTTCTCAGTTTATCGGTAATCCATATGTATGGGGCGGAACAAGCCTGACAGATGGAGCAGATTGTTCCGGATTTGTACAGCAGATCTACAAACAGTACGGATATGATCTTCCAAGAGTTTCTGCAGATCAGAGCCAGTATGGTACAAAGATCGCAGTGGAAGATGCACAGCCGGGAGACCTGATCTTCTATGCAAAGAAGGGAAAAGTTTACCACGTTGTTATGTATGCCGGAGATGGTAAGACCATTGAAGCAGCAAATGAGAAGCAGGGAATCATTCAGGGTAAGGTTTACAGTAAAGATGCAGTCTGGGCAACCAGAATTCTGAACGATAATTACACAGTAGCGGGAGCCGGAATCAGTGAAGTGAATGCTACAGAAGATATGTACGGCGAGAAGCTTGGTAACTTCAAAATTACATATTATTGTTCCTGTGAGATCTGCTGCAATAAGGCAGATGGAATCACTGCAACAGGAACTCCGGTTGTTGAAGGACAGACTATTGCAGTTGATCCAAGCGTGATTCCATATGGAACACAGGTGATCATCGGCGGTCATGTATTTACAGCAGAAGACTGTGGTGGAGCAATCAAACAGAACCATATCGATGTCTATGTAAACAGCCATGAAGAGGCACTTGCACTTGGCGTGGCAAATGCAGATGTATATCTTGTGAAATAAGACTTCAGAAATGAATTTAACCGAATCAAGTAAGTCCCCTGCTTCAATTGCGAAAAGCAATAAGCAGTGGGTGGGGACTTGCTTGTATCAGGAGGAGTGCAAGCTCCTTCTGATAAACTGCGGAGCAGTTATTCGGTTATGAGCAAGTAGCGAAGCGGATTGCGAATATCCGCTTGACTAAGATGAAATAAAAAGAAACATGTCGTGATGATATGTTTCTTTTTTATGCCCTGAAAAGTGTCTGAACGTGTGCTTTTGTAATCTAATTGTGATCTTTCTGCTGTTTGCGGATCTCAGTTGGTGTTGCCTGAAAATGTTCATGGAACATCCTGCGGAATAATTTATAATTGCTGAATCCATGGCGCTCCAGAATCTCATGGATGGAATCATTGGTAGAAAGGATGTCCTGATAAATGTAAGAGAGACGCAGTTCATTCTGATATTCAAGAAAAGTAATTCCCATACATTTTTTAAAGAAACGACAGAAATACCCTGACTGAAGATAGGCTACATTTGCGATTTCTTCGATGCTGATCGGACGATTATAGTTGGCTTTGATGTAGCTCAGAATCGTATTCAGCCGCGTACGGTCTTTTTCACGCTGCGTCAGATCACTGTGGACGACCCGGACACTGAAGTTGTGGAGCAGCTGGAAAAGAATCTCGAATAACAGGCTGTTGAAACGGAGAATAAATCCTTCAGGACGGATATCATCTGCAATTTGCATCTGAGTCAGAGTGTTTTTGAAAATATCCAGTTTAGTCCGGTAAACGGCTTTCTCTGTTTCATTGTCCAGCGTGAAAACAAGCTGTTGGGCATCCGGGATGTACAGCGTCATAAAATCCAGTGGAATCTGAAACAGGATCGCTTTATTAGGAGCAGTACACTTGGTAGAGTGGATGACATCCGCATTGACCAGAATACAGTCGCCTGCATGGTATTCCCGCGTAGAGGATTCGGAAGAAACAGTAAGTGATCCTTCCAGCAGGTAGATAATTTCCACAGCATGATGCCAGTGAGGTGCAATATAACTGCCGGAATCGATGGACGTCCGAAAATGAACGCCGGTTGCTTCACCGGTTGCAATGACTTCATAGGTAAATCCTGTATCGGAGAAAGATTTTTCTGTCGGCACGAAACGAAGGTGGGAAGATGAGCTCTGTGATGACATAATTTTATCCTTTCTGATAAATCTGTATAGGTTGTATCTTTTAAGTAAATTGTATCATGTAATGACATATCTGCAAACTGAAAATGCATTTTAAATTATAAAAATTTAATTTGAAAAGAGAATATCGACCTATATTTTGGATATCATATGACCTATTTTACTTCTTTGCATTATGATACGATATTAGTGTAAACAAAAGGAAGTTCAATGCGCATGGAACAGGATAGTGAAGTGAGAGAGGAATTCAATTATGGAAACAAAGAACAAATTGACCTTATCAAAAATAGTAGAGCGTTTTTCTTATGGATGCGGAGATTTTGGATGTAATATCATCTATACCGCAATGTCAGCATTTCTTCTGTTCTATTACACCGATTATGCAGGAGTAAGCGCACTGGCAGTTGGAACGATTATGATGGTTTCCCGTGTGTTTGACGGTGTCAGCGACATTGTCATGGGCGTCATCGTAGACCGTACAAAGTCAAGATTTGGAAAGGCAAGACCATGGATTTTGAGAATGTGTATTCCATTTGCTGTATCCGGTGTCTTACTGTTTTCTGTACCGACAAGCTGGGCATCAACACCAAAGCTGGTCTATGTATTTATTACATATAACCTTGTGTCAACCGTGATCTATACAGCAATCAATGTGCCATATTCTGCATTAAATGCACTGATGACACAGGATCCGTATGAAAGATCCGTACTGAGTATTTTCAGAAACTTACTTGCAACAGTAGGAACACTCACAATCAATACATTTACACTTCCACTTGTGGAAAAGTTCGGAAATAATGCATCTGCATGGACAAAAACTTTCTGTGTATTCGGACTGGTTGCAGTTGCAGCATTTTTAATGAACTTCTTCGGAACAAAAGAGAGAGTAAAACCGGCAGCGGCAGGAGAAGACGGAACAGTAGAAGATGTACCGTTTATTGAGGGAATCAAAGCACTGTTTAAGAATAAGTACTGGATCATGATGACAGCAATGCTTGCATTATTCTTCCTTATGTACTCTGTAAACGGAGGTGCAACAGTATATTATGCAAAAGATATTTTAGGTGACAGAAATCTTGTATCAACAATCAATGGTATCTTCAATATCGTACAGATCCTTGGAATGTTCTTTATTGCAATGTTTGTAAAGAAACTTGGAAAGAGAAATGTATTTGCAATCGGTCTGGTACTGGACATTGTCGGAATGCTGCTTCTGAATTTCGCAGGCGGTGCGATGGCAGGTATCGTAGTTTCCAGTGTGATCCGTGGAATTGGAAATGCATGCGGTGGTGCAACGATGTGGGCGATGGTATCTGACACAATTGATTATGGTGAGTGGAAGACCGGATATCGTACAGAAGGTCTGGTAAACAGTGCCTGCAGTTTTGGATATAAGATTGGAAATGGAATCGGTTCCGCATTACTTGGTGTCATCCTTGAAGTAGGAGGATATGTAGGAGAGGCAGCGGTTCAATCAGCATCTGCATTAAAATCCATTGAGATCTGTTTCGTATGGATTCCGATCGCAGTGTATGCAATTGGTCTTGTAATTATGAAATTCTGGCATCTGGACAAAGAGTTCCCTCAGATTATTGCAGATCTGAAAGCCCGTAAGAAGTAACTTGTAAGATTGAAAGAATCTCGCTGTATTTGATCACTTTTGGCGATAGCGGAATGTATTTAAGATAAAATATGTATTCTATGAGTTATCAGCAGCAGGGTCAGTTTGGATATAAATAGTAATGAATGTCTGCAGATTCAGTAGAGTGAACGAAGTGACTGTTCAGAAGAAGTATTTTGTAGTTGGTAAAGGAGTAAACAGAAATGAAGATTAAAGGCGTAAATTTAGGAAACTGGCTTGTACTGGAAAAATGGATGAGTCCCGCATTATTTGACGGAACAACAGCGGAGGATGAATATTATCTTCCGAGACAGTTAGCAAAAGAAGTATATGAAGCGAGAATTAAAATTCATCGTTCAGAATATATTACGGAACGTGATTTTGTGACGATTAAATCCAAAGGAATGGACGCCGTGAGAATTCCGGTCCCTTATTTTATCTTTGGCGACAGAGAACCGTTCATTGGATGTATTGAAGAACTGGATAAAGCATTTTGCTGGGCAGAGAGATATGGTCTGAAGGTGCTGATTGATCTTCATACAGCTCCTCTTGGACAGAATGGATTCGATAATGGCGGAATCTGTGGTGTATGCAAATGGTCACAGAGTCCGGAAGAAGTAGAGTTTGTTTTTACTGTTCTTGCAAGACTGGCAGAGCGATATGGAAACAGGGACGGCCTGTGGGGAATCGAGGTATTGAATGAGCCTGTTACGGAGAATATGTGGAAGACTATGAATGTACCGGAACGCTATCCGGCAGTGGATCAGAAGATGGCAGAAGGTTCTGCACCGAACAGCATTGAGTTCCTGAAACAGTTCTATCTGGAGGCGTATGACCGGATTCGTGCCTATATGCCAGAAGATAAATACATTGTCATTCACGATGGGTTTGAACTGAAAGCGTGGAAAGATTTCATGCAGGAAGAAAAATATAAAAATGTTGTACTTGATACGCATCAGTATCTGATGGTGGCAGAGGCAAATGGATGTGAGCAGACCATTGAGGGATATAAAAAGTATGTAGAAGAACATTTCAAAAAAGATATTCAGGAGATGGAACAGTATTTTCCGGTAATCTGTGGGGAATGGTGTCTGTTCAATTCTCTGGCATGTGGATGGGATACAAAAGGTGGTCAGTCGGTATTAAATGGTCTGGATGGTAAAGTGGAATCCAGTGTTAGCGATGAAGAGAAGAAACAGATTTACAGAGAAGTGGCAAAAGCACAGCTGGATGCATGGAATACCGGAAGCGGATATTTCTACTGGAGTTATAAATTGCTGACAGATACGGTGAACGATGCTGGCTGGAATGGCTGGGATAGCTGGGATTTCGGAAGATGTGCAGATTTCGGCTGGTTTCCAATTGATTAATCGAGGAGGAAAGAATATGATACAGAATCCAATTATTCCGGGATTTAATCCGGATCCATGTATTTGCAGAAAAGGTGATGATTATTATCTGGCAGTTTCTACCTTTGAATGGTTTCCGGGAATTCCGATTTATCATTCAAAAGATTTAAAAAACTGGGAGTTATATACACATGTACTGACAGATGATGAAAAGGTAGATCTCAAGAAGCTTCCAAGTGCGAAGGGAATCTGGGCACCTTGTCTGACTTATTGTGAAAAGGAAGATCTGTTTTATGTGGTATATGGTGTGATGAACTCCATGAATGCAAGATATTTTGATGTAGATAATTTCCTTATCACGGCAAAAGATATCAAAGGACCATGGAGTGAGCCCGTCTATCTGCATTCAGCAGGATTTGATGCATCTATTTTGCACGATGATGACGGAAGAAAATATGTAGTGTCTCTGGAATGGGAGACAAGAGAAGGATATGAAAAACCAGGTGCAATCTGCATGGTAGAATATTCAGCGGAGAAAAAGGAAGTGATCGGATATCCGAAACGTATCTGGAATGGTGGAACGGACAGAGGATGTATTGAGGCACCGCATCTGACAAAGCGCGGAGAATACTATTACATCATGTGCGCAGAAGGTGGAACCGGATATAATCACTGTGTTACAATGGGGCGATCCAAAGAAGTATGGGGACCGTATGAGAAAGATCCAATGAATCCAATCGTGACTTCGGTTCCAGGATATTCGAATGAACGTCAGGATCCGGATCATCTGAAACCGAAATATTATAATCCAGAGTCTGTTTTACAGAAATCAGGTCATGGAAGCTATGTAGAAACTCAGGATGGAGAAGTCTATCTTGTGCATCTGACTTCCCGTCCGTTTGCGCCGGAATTGCGCTGTACATTAGGCCGTGAGACTGCGATCCAGAAGATGAAATGGACAGAAGATAACTGGCTCCGTATGGCAGATGGCAGCAATCTGGCGAAGATCGAAGTGCCGGAGAGTTCACTTCCGGAGTGCCCGCTTCCAAAAGTACCGGATATGGATGATTTTGATTCAGAAGAGCTTGGAAACTGGTATTATGCACCGCGTATTATGCCACAGTCCTTTGCTGATGTGAAAACAAGACCTGGATATGTGAGAATCCGTGGTCAGGAGTCCAGAACATCATTGAATAAAGTCAGCATTCTGGCAAGAAAGTTGACCAGTGTCTATGCGAGAATTACAACTAAGATGGAATTCAAACCGGAAGTGCATCAGCACAGTGCAGGTCTGATCCTGTATTATGATAATATGAATTACATTAATCTGAGAAAATATTACAGCCAGACACTTGGACAGAGTGCAATTTCCATTATTCATCTGGAAAATGGCGTGAAAACAGAATTCTTAAATACCAGAATTCCGGTAGATGACTGCCCGATTTATATGAGATTGTATATTGAGGGAAGAAAATCCTGGTTTGAGTGGAGTTATGATGGCGTGAATTACCAGAAGATTGGAAGAGTATTTGATACAACAAAATTCTCGGATGAATATTGTAAATACGGAGAGTTCACAGGAACCATGGTCGGCCTGACCTGTGCGGATCGTGTGTACCACAGACATTATGCGGACTTTGATTTCTTTGAGTATCAGGCAGATGAGACGAAGCCGGTCAATTAAAAATATTTAAAACATCATTTTGAGTTGAAATGAAAGCTGAAAAAAGAAAATAAAATAGATAAGTTGTCTCCCAGGTGGATTGAATAAAGAAAATCCATCTGGGAGTTTTTCGTTGCAAGGATATAGTTGAATCGCCTTATCAAGTTATTGAGTGCAGACACGCTCTAGAGCGTGTCTGAAAAATCATTCCTGCAATCTACATGCCCCACTTTGCGGTATATTTTGTCTTCATTCGGTTGACGTAGCCCGCTACGCCGCCCTCATTCAAACAAAATCTCCCACAAATTGTGACATATATCTTGCAGAAAGCATTTTTAAGACACACTCTAGCGTTTACAGAGTGCCTGTGAATAGTAATATATCAGAAAATTTTAAGAAAGAAAGAATCTCTGGCAACGATAGTATTTGACATAATTTTCTGTTACAATGAATAAAACAGATGAAGTAGTGGTTACTACACTGGATTTCCTGTAAATAGCAGCATGTTTCGCTGTTTTGAAATGCTTTTGATGATGGTGGGATGCTCATGAAAAAAGTGAGAATTGTCTGTATGAAGCATCAGAGTGATTTATAATTAACACAGGAGTAAGCAGTAACCAGAAAGGAGTTTCTATGGGACTTATTAAAGCAGCGCTAAATTCAGTAACAGGAACAATGGCAGATCAGTGGAAGGAATTCTTTCTCTGTGAAGCAATGGAAAGTGATGTGCTTGCAGTCAAAGGACAGAAGCGGATCGGAGGGAAATCTTCAAATAAAAAAGGCAATGACAATATCATTACAAGTGGATCTGGAATCGCAGTGGCAGACGGACAGTGTGCTCTGATCGTGGATCAGGGGAAAATTGCTGAAGTGTGTGCAGAACCGGGTGAATATACTTACGATGCATCTACAGAGCCAACCATATTCTCAGGAAATTTAGGAGATTCGCTGGATAAAGTATTTGATGTAATTGGAAAACGATTTACTTATGGCGGTGATACAGCAAAAGATCAGAGAGTTTACTATATTAATACAAAAGAGCTGATGGACAATAAATTCGGAACACCGAATCCGGTTCCGTTCCGTGTAGTAGATCATAATATTGGTCTGGATATTGATGTGTCGGTTCGATGCAGTGGAGTTTATTCCTATCGGATTTCCAACCCGTTGTTATTTTACACAAATGTGTGCGGAAACTTTGAACAGGAATATAGAAGAGAACAGATCGAGCATCAGTTGAAAACGGAATTTATCAGTGCCCTGCAGCCGGCTTTTGGAAGAATTTCTGCATTGGAGATCCGTCCAAGTGCAATTCCGGCTCATGTGACAGAACTCTGTGAGGCGATGAATGAAGAACTGACAAAGAAGTGGAGTGAGACACGAGGACTTCAGGTGATGTCAGTTGCAATTGGAACACTGACCGTACCGGAAGAAGACGCGGAGATGATCAAACAGGTACAAAGGTCAGCGGTATTGCGTGATCCTCTGATGGCAGCAGCGACACTGACCGGAGCACAGGCAGATGCAATGAGAACAGCAGCCGGAAACAGCGCAGGAGCTATGACCGGATTCATGGGAATGGGAATGGCAGCACAGAATGGAGGCGCCGGCACACAGAATCTGTATCAGATGGGAGCACAGCAGGCGCAGGAACGTGCGGCTCAGAAACAGGCAGAACAGGCCGCACAGACAAGGATGCAGAAACCATCTGCAGCAGAAAACGGAGGGTGGACTTGTTCCTGTGGAACGGTGAATACAGTAGGAAAATTCTGTCAGGAGTGTGGAAAACCACGTCCGCAGGAAGGCTGGACCTGTGAATGCGGAACAGTGAATATGGGGAAATTCTGTACGGAATGTGGAAAGCCACGTCCGGCTGCAGCTCCGGTGTATCAGTGTGACAAATGCGGATGGAAACCGGAAGATCCTCATCATCCACCGAAATTCTGCCCGGAGTGCGGAGATCCATTTAATGAGAATGATATTGTAAAGTAAAAAGAAAAACGGAGACATATATTTAGAATATGTCTGAAAAAAATATTCGTGCAATCTGTCTTCTCTACTTTGAGAAAATTGCAAGAATAATGAAGAAATCTGGAGATGTGAGTGACATCATTGGATATGTAGATAAAAAGATATTTTATGTAATATAGAAAGTATTGTATAAAATATCAGAAATGAAGAATATGCGGAAAGCAGCTCTATAGGTGAAAAAGAGAGGTGATAGGCACTATGAGTGATATACTTCAATATAAATGCCCCTGCTGTGGCGGTGCAATTGAATTTAACAGCTCGGTTCAGAAGATGAAATGCCCTTACTGCGATACAGAATTCGATGTTGAGACAATGCGGAAGCATGACGAATCTCTGAAGCAGGAGAAGAAGCAATCCGATCAGATGAAATGGGAAAATCAGGCAGAGAATCAGTGGAGCGAAAAAGAAGCAGAGCATATGAATGTGTATGTCTGCCAGTCCTGTGGTGGAGAGATTGTCTGCGATGAAAATACAGCGGCAACAACCTGCCCGTACTGTGATAATCCGGTGGTTATGAAGGGAAAACTTTCAGGAGATCTGAAACCGGATTATGTAATCCCATTTAAACTGGATAAAGCAGCAGCAAAACAGGGATTTAAGAATCATTTAAAAAGAAAAACACTGTTGCCGAAAGTATTTCGAAGTGAAAATCATATGGACGAAATCAAAGGAGTCTACGTTCCGTTCTGGCTGTTTGATGCGGAGGCAGATGCGGATATCCGGTATAAAGGAACAAAAGTCAGAACCTGGCATGATTCAGAATATGATTACATCCAGACGAGTTATTATGATATCGGGCGAAGAGGAAGAATCGGCTTTGAAAAAGTGCCGGTGGACGGTTCTTCACAGATGCCGGACGATCTGATGGAATCTCTGGAACCATTTGATTTTCATCAGGCAGTAGATTTCCAGACCGCTTATCTGGCAGGATATCTGGCAGATCGTTATGATGTGACTGCAGAACAGAGCATCCAGCATGCCAATACAAGGATTCGTAAGAGTACAGAAGATGCATTTCGTTCGACTGTAGGTGGATATGCAACGCTTCGTGCGGAGAATTCAAATATTCAACTGTCAGGAAGTAAAGTGAAGTATGCACTGTATCCTGTCTGGATTCTCAATACTTCATGGAATGGAAAGAATTATCTGTTTGCCATGAACGGACAGACCGGAAAGTTTGTAGGTGATCTGCCAGTGGATAATGCTGCCAGTGTGAAATGGTTTTTGGGACTTACAGCCGGAATCGGGGCAGCAGCATTTGGGCTTCTGTCACTGTTATGGCTGTTATAAGGAGGACATGAAAGATGAGTAAAAAATGCAAGAACTGGTTGCTGCTTCTTTTATGTGCCGTGATTCTGGGCGGAAGTCTGCAATGGAACGATACAGCAGTATATGCAACAGAAGAAACAGAAACCATTCAAAATGAAACAGAGGAACAGGGGACTTCCAGTCAGATTCCGGAAGAACGTAATCTTCCAAGATTAGTGGATGATGCAGGTTTGTTAAGTAACTCAGAGGAAGAAGAACTGCTCGGAGAGCTGGATGAAATCAGTGAACGTCAGGAATTTGATGTGGCTGTTGTGACTGTAAACAGTCTGGAAGGAAAGACAGCAGAAGAGTATGCGGATGATTTTTATGATTATCATGGATATGGATTCGGAGCAGATCATGACGGAATCCTTTTGCTTGTCAGTATGGAAGCAAGAGACTGGCATATTACAACGACAGGTTATGGAATTACGGCATTCACAGATGCAGGGATTGAGTACATATCAGAGCAGTTCTTACCGTATTTAAGTGATGGTGAATATTTTCAGGCGTTTGAGATGTATGCAGGATTGTGTGATGAGTTTGTCACAGAAGCGGTGAACGGAGAGGCGTATGACAGCGACAGCCTTCCGAAAGGAGATTTCCCGGTTTTAGAGTATCTGGGAATTGCGCTGATTGCCGGAGTGATCCTTTCTGCGTTGATCGTGGTTGGCATGAGAAGCAGTCTGAAAAGTGTACGTAGACAGAATGCGGCTGCCAATTATGTGAGACAGGGAAGTATGGCTGTGACCGGTCAGTATGACCGTTTCCTGTATATGCATACAAGCAAAAAGCCAAGACCCAAACCAAGTGAATCAAGTTCCGGTTCAAGTACGCATGTGTCATCTTCCGGAACAACGCATGGTGGCGGTGGTGGAAAATTTTAGACTGGCAGGAGGAAATTCTTAATTATTCAATTGATGATGTAGTTCACAATAATAAATAGAAAGCTTCAGTGATTTAAGAACTGATGTGGTTCGAATTAGATCTGTTATAAAAAAGAAGTTGTATTGAAAAAAGAACGAAAAGCAATACAACTTCTTATTTTTATACATTTTTACATGAAAAAACAAGATTAAATATTAGATATCCTGCGAATTGTATTGATACATGTATTGTTGTATATTATGAATAGAAAGAGTTACAAGAGATGCAACAGAGTGAAGTATCATACAGAAATCCAGAGTTACTGTTTACAGGTTACCTGCGAACAGTAACAATTCAGAATCAGACAATAAGAGGTTGCTGAATGAAGAAATATGAAAAAATTACAACCTGGATACAGGAAGAAGTGAAAACCGGGCAAATGATTCCGGGAGAGAAACTCCCTTCAGAACAGGAGCTGTCAGAAAAGTTTCAAGTCAGCCGTCAGACTGTACGGCGGGCACTGGAAGAACTTGTAAAACTGGAACTTGTTGAAAGCAGACGGGGAAGCGGCACTTATATCTGCGAGAAAGCCGGAGAATTTTTAAAAAATCCAGAGCGAAGAAAATCAGAAAATGAAGAAAAACGAATTGCTGTCATGCTGACCTATATTGATACGTACATTTTCCCGGTGATTGTGCATGAAATTGAGAAAAAAGTCACTCATGCAGGAGGAATCCTGCAGATTGCCATGACAGATAATTCGGTTGCAAAAGAACGAATGCATCTGGAAGAATTTCTCAGAACTAAAAAAATTGACGGTCTGATTGCAGAACCTGTGAAGAGTGGTTTGCCAAATCCGAATCTGGAATTATATCAGAAACTACCGAAAGCAGGAATTCCGGTATTATTTATTAACAGTTTTTATAATAATCTGGATTTTCCTCATGTCAGTCTGAATGATGAGAAAGCAGGATATCTGGCGACCAGGCATCTGCTGGAATGTGGACACACGAGGATTGCCGGAATCTTTAAAGCAGATGATGGACAGGGTAAGATGCGGTATGCCGGATATACGAAAGCACTGTTAGATCGCTCTCTAAAAATAAGGAATCGACAGATACTATGGGTTGATTCGGAGGATATACGGGAGATGGAATCGGAAAGAGAGAGGATTTTGAAGCGGTTGCAAGAATGTACGGCATGTGTCTGCTACAATGATGAGATCGCAAGTAAAGTGATCAAAATTCTTCAGAGTGCGAATATTCAGGTGCCGGATCAAATGTCGGTCATAGGAATTGACAATTCAAGTCTTGCAAAATTTTGTGAAGTACCGATCACATCGATCAATAATCCGGCAGATGAAATTGGAAGGTGTGCAGCACAGAGTTTATTAGATAAGATTGACCAAAAGATAGAGATGCATTCAATAGAATTTGAACCAGAACTGGTGATGAGAAATTCTGTGAAGCTGTTTAATGAAGTAATGTGATGATACCAGTGTCAAAAGGTCAAAAACCGTTCGTGTTTACACAATAAGGCGTTTGAACTTGGGACACGCCAAACATGAGAAAGTAGCGATTTACGTAGTAAATCAGCGGATTTCGAATGTTTGGAGGATTGAGGGAGCAGCATAGCTGCGGAGCAATCCGGGGTATCAAATGAGTGTCAAAAGTAGAGATGATGTAAAGAAAAGGAGTTTAAAACATGTTAGAAGAATTAAAAAAAGAGGTATACGAAGCAAATATGATGCTTCCAAAGTATAATCTGGTAACATTTACATGGGGAAATGTAAGTGGAATTGACCGTGAAAAGGGACTGTTTGTCATCAAACCAAGTGGAGTGGAGTATGACAAACTGACACCGGAAGATATGGTAGTTGTGGATCTTCAGGGAAATAAAGTAGAAGGAAAATACAATCCATCTTCTGATACAGCAACTCATGTAGTACTTTATAACCGTTTCCCGAAGATTGGCGGAGTGGTACATACACATTCCGCATGGACAACAAGCTGGGCACAGGCAGGAAGAGATATTCCGTGCTATGGAACGACTCATGCAGATTACATTTACGGAGAGATTCCATGCGTTCGTAATCTGACAAAAGAAGAGATTGAAGAAGCTTATGAGAAAAATACAGGAGTTCTGATCGCGGATGAATTTGAAGCAAAGAACAAAGATTATATTGCGGTACCGGCAGTGCTCTGCAAGAATCATGGTGTGTTTACATGGGGAAAAGATGCACATGAAGCAGTACATAATGCGGTAGTTACAGAAGAAGTTGCCAAGATGGCAGCCAGATGTGAGATGATCAATCCACAGGTACAGCCGGCACCACAGGAACTTCAGGATAAGCATTATTACAGAAAACATGGTGCAAATGCTTATTATGGTCAGAATATATAGAAAACTATATACAATATAATCAACAAGGAGGAGCAATACGATGTTAAAGAGAAAAGAGTACAAATTTTGGTTTTGCACAGGATCACAGGATCTCTATGGAGATGAATGCCTTGCACATGTAGCAGAGCACGCACAAATTATTGTAGAGAAGCTGAATGAATCAGGAGTCCTTCCATATGAAGTGGTATGGAAACCAACACTGATCACAAATGAATTGATCCGTAAGACATTTAATGAGGCAAATATTGATGATGAATGCGCAGGTGTGATCACATGGATGCATACATTCTCACCGGCAAAATCCTGGATCATCGGACTTCAGGAGTACAGAAAACCACTGCTCCATCTTCATACACAGTTTAACATGGAGATTCCTTATGACACAATTGATATGGACTTTATGAATGAGAACCAGTCAGCACATGGTGGACGTGAGTTCGGACATATTTTCACAAGACTTGGAATTGAAAGAAAGGTTGTAGTCGGACACTGGTCAGATGAGAAAGTACAGGAGAAGATCGCATCCTGGATGCGTACAGCAGTCGGTGTAATCGAGAGCAGTCATGTACGTGTTATGAGAGTGGCAGATAACATGAGAAATGTTGCTGTTACAGATGGTGACAAAGTAGAAGCACAGATCAAATTTGGATGGGAAGTAGATGCTTATCCGGTTAACGAAATCGCAGAAGCTGTGGAGGCAGTCAGCGAGAGCGATGTCAATGCACTGGTAGACGAATATTATGATAAATATGACATCCTTCTGGAAGGAAGAGATCCTGCAGAGTTCAGAAAACATGTAGCTGTACAGGCACAGATTGAGCTGGGATTTGAAAGATTCCTGGATGAGAAGAACTATCAGGCAATCGTTACACACTTCGGTGACCTTGGAAGCCTGAAGCAGCTGCCGGGGCTGGCAATCCAGAGACTGATGCAGAAAGGATATGGATTTGGTGCAGAGGGAGACTGGAAGACAGCAGCGATGGTCCGTATCATGAAGATCATGACAGAAGGAATGAAAGATGCAAAAGGAACTTCTATGCTGGAAGACTATACATACAATCTTGTACCGGGTAAAGAAGGAATCCTGGAGGCACATATGCTTGAGATATGCCCTTCAATCGCTGACGGACCGATCAGTATCAAGGTAAATCCACTTTCTATGGGAGACAGAGAAGACCCGGCAAGACTTGTATTTACATCAAAGACAGGAAAAGGAATTGCCACTTCACTGATTGATCTCGGTGACAGATTCCGTCTGATCATTAATACAGTAGATTGCAAGAAGACAGAAAAACCGATGCCGAAACTTCCGGTAGCTACAGCATTCTGGACACCGGAGCCAGATCTTCAGACAGGAGCTGAGGCATGGATCCTCTGTGGTGGAGCTCATCATACAGCATTTACTTATGACCTGACATCAGAGCAGATGGGAGACTGGGCAGCAATGATGGGAATCGAAGCAGTTTATATCGATAAAGATACTACAATACGTGGTTTGAAAAATGAACTCAGATGGAATGAGCTTGCATATAGAAAATAAAAAGGTTACTCTTTACAGCTATGCTGTGAACAGTAACCAACATAAAAAGAAACTTCTTGTTCTTACATAAATTTATTGAAATGAATTCTGCTAAAATGTATAATATGAAACGTGAGAAAGATGAGTTTTATCTAACCTATTCAGAAAGATGAGTCTGCAAGACTGTTTTCAATCGCCTGCAGAGACAGGCAGGATGTATTCAGATTAAAAAATTCATTTTTTGAAGCAAACAGAATTCAATCAAATGAATATCAGAGTATGTTTGGAAAATTATTTCTGCAAGTTACGAAGTATGTCTTATTACAAGATATTTTCAGACATACTCCAGGGTATGAAAAGGAGAGAACAAGATGAGTATTAGAATTGGTATTTTGGGCTATGGAAACCTTGGAAGAGGCGTTGAGTGCGCAATCAAGCAGAATGACGATATGGAACTGGCAGCGGTGTTTACCCGCAGAGATCCGGCGAATGTAAATATCCTTACAGAGGGTGCAGCAGTTTGCCGCGTAGAAGATGTTGCAGACTGGAAAGATAAGATCGATGTAATGATCCTTTGCGGAGGAAGTGCAACAGATCTTCCAAAGCAGACACCGGTTTATGCAAAGATGTTCAATGTTATCGACAGCTTTGATACACATGCAAGAATTCCAGAGCATTTTGCAAATGTAGATGCAGCTGCAAAAGAAGGCGGAAAGATCGGAATCATTTCTGTAGGCTGGGATCCGGGAATGTTCTCACTGAACAGACTTTACGCAAATGCAATCCTTCCGGATGGAAAAGATTATACATTCTGGGGAAAAGGTGTCAGCCAGGGACATTCCGATGCAATCCGCAGAGTAGAAGGTGTCAAAGACGGAAAACAGTATACAATTCCGGTAGAAGCAGCACTTGAAGCAGTCAGAAACGGAGAGAATCCGGAACTGACTACAAGACAGAAACATACAAGAGAGTGCTTTGTAGTACTTGAGGAAGGTGCAGACGCAGCCAAGGTAGAAGAAGAAATCAAGACAATGCCGAATTATTTCTCAGATTATGATACAACAGTTCATTTCATCAGTGAAGAAGAACTGAAAGCAAACCACAGTGGAATTCCGCACGGTGGATTTGTACTTCGCAGCGGCAAGACAGGATGGAACGGTGAGAACAAGCATCTGATCGAGTACAGCCTGAAACTGGATTCCAATCCAGAATTTACATCTTCCGTACTGATTGCTTATGCAAGAGCAGCATACAGATTGGCAAAAGAAGGTCAGACAGGATGCAAGACTGTATTTGATATCGCTCCGGCTTACTTAAGCGCTAAGAGTGGTGAAGAACTGAGAAAACATATGTTATAAAAGATATTGCAGAATTCAGAAGCTTTGTAAACAGGTACAAAGATGGACCTGCAAGTTGTGATAATGATGAAATCGGGCAATATCATAGAAATTAATAGAATGCGGCGTAGTTACTGGTTAGTTGAGAAGAAAATCAGACAATGATACATTCAGAACAGGTGTCGTTACTGTTTGCAGCTATGCTGTGAACAGTAACCAGGTGTCCTCTGTGTTAAACATGGGGGAAAACGATTATAAAATCTGTCTGAAGTGTGGAAAAACCAGTAGTGCGCTGCATTTTTCATACCATCAGGAGGTAGTAAAATGCGTAATAAAGAAGAGATTAAATCAGCAATTGAAGCAGGAAAGGCAGTACTTGGAATTGAATTTGGCTCTACAAGAATCAAAGCAGTACTGATTGATGAAGATAAAAGCCCGGTGGCATCAGGAAGTTATGACTGGGAGAACCAGTTAGTAGATCATATCTGGACCTATAGTATGGATGAGATCACAAAAGGTCTTCAGGGATGTTATGCAGAACTGGTCAAAGATGTGGAAGAAAAATACGGAGTGAAGTTAAAGAGATTTGCAGCACTTGGAGTCAGTGCCATGATGCATGGATATCTGGCATTTAATGAGAAGGATGAACTTCTTGTTCCATTCCGTACCTGGAGAAATACGATCACAGAAGAAGCTTCTGAAAAACTGTCGGAACTGTTTTCTTATCACATTCCGCAGAGATGGAGTATCGCACATCTGTATCAGGCAATTTTAAATGGGGAAGAGCATGTTAATCAGGTACGCTTCATTACAACTCTGGCAGGCTATATCCACTGGAAACTGACTGGAAAGAAAGTGCTTGGAAATGGTGATGCTGCGGGTATGTTCCCAATCAATATAGAGACAAAGAATTTTAATGAAAGAATGCTGGATCAGTTTGATGCTCTTGTGGAAGAAAAGCAATATTCATGGAAAATCCGTGAGATTCTTCCAGAAGTTCTTGTGGCAGGAGAAGATGCCGGTACACTGACAGAAGAAGGTGCAAAATTTCTTGATCCGACCGGAACACTGAAAGCAGGAATTCCAATGTGTCCTCCGGAGGGAGATGCCGGTACAGGAATGACTGCAACAAACAGTGTAGCTGTCCGTACAGGTAATGTGTCTGCAGGAACCAGTGTATTTGCGATGGCAGTTTTGGAAAAAGATCTGACAAAACCTTATGAGGAGATTGACCTTGTCACAACTCCGGCCGGAGATCTTGTGGCAATGGTACACTGCAATAACTGTACTTCAGACCTGAATGCCTGGGTAAATCTGTTCAAAGAATTTGCAGAGTGTTATGGCGGTATGGAAGTGGATATGAACCGTCTGTTTGGAACACTGTATAACAAAGCTCTGGAAGGCGATGCAGACTGCGGCGGTCTGCTGGCATATAACTATTTCTCAGGAGAGCATATTACGGGATTTAATGAAGGAAGACCGTTGTTTGTCCGTACACCAGAGAGTAAATTTAATCTGGCGAACTTTATGAGAGTGCATCTGTACACTTCTTTAGGTGCCCTGAAGACAGGTATGGATATCCTTCTCAAGAAAGAAAATGTGAAACTTGACCGTATGATGGGACATGGCGGTCTGTTCAAGACCAAAGGTGTAGGTCAGAGAATCCTTGCAGGTGCAATTGACACACCAGTCTATGTAATGGAGACAGCAGGAGAAGGCGGAGCATGGGGAATCGCACTCCTTGCAGATTATCTGATCTGCAAAGAAGAAGGCGAATCTCTGACAGACTATCTGGCAAATAAAGTATTCCATGAAGCAAAAGGCAGCGGTATGGATCCGGTTGCGGAAGATGTGGAAGGGTATGAAAGATTTATGGAGACTTACACAAAAGGACTTGAAATTGAGAAAGCTGCTGTTAAAAGTATGTAGAGATATGTCAGTCGTTCCTATTATAGCTGTACGCTTTTATAGCAATCCAGAAAAATAATGCAAAAAAATCCAGCACTGCAGAACGTAACTAATCACTTTGTTGATTATGAGGATATAAAAATTTTATAAAGTAGCTGACATTTCCCTTGTGACAGGTGTAATATAAATAGTATTCGGTACATGGAAAATGCAGCCGGACCAGAAGAACTTATTTCAGAATTGGCAGATAGGTTGATCTGAATAGAAAAGAAAGAAATATGGCTGGTCTGTTTACAGAGCGTGTCTTAAAGATTGGGAGACTGATCGTCGGATACGCTCTTTTCTTAAAATGGATTTGAAAAATCATAGAAGACTCAGCTACAGAGACTGAATAAGTAAGGGGAAAACAGAAATATGTTTTACAGACAGGAGGATATGCATGCTGCAGATACAACACATATGCAAAGAATATCATACCGGTACTCTGGTGCAGAAAGCGTTGGATGATGTCAGTCTGAATCTCAGAGATAATGAATTTGTTGCGATTCTTGGACCCAGTGGTTCTGGAAAGACAACACTTCTGAATATCATTGGAGGACTGGATCGGTACGACAGTGGTGATTTGATCATCAATGGAATTTCTACAAAGAAATATAAAGACAGAGACTGGGATTCTTATCGGAATCATACTATTGGGTTTGTGTTTCAGAGTTATAATCTGATTCCTCATCAGACCGTTCTTGCCAATGTAGAACTGGCACTGACGATTTCGGGAATCGGAAAAGCAGAACGCAGGCAGCGTGCGGTGGAAGCATTAAAGAAAGTAGGACTGGGGGAACAGCTTCATAAGAAGCCGAACCAGATGTCCGGTGGTCAGATGCAGCGAGTTGCGATCGCACGTGCACTGGTGAACGATCCGGAGATTCTGCTTGCGGATGAACCGACCGGAGCGCTCGACAGCGATACCAGTGTGCAGGTTATGGATCTTTTAAAGGAAGTGGCGAAAGACCGACTGGTAGTTATGGTTACGCATAACCCGGAACTGGCAGAACAATATGCTACCAGAATCGTGACAGTGAAGGATGGCAAGGTTTTGGCTGACACAGATCCGTACAAGGTAGATGAAAGCGTTCTGCAACCGCCACAACATAAGAATATGGGAAAATCTTCCATGTCATTTCTGACCGCGCTGGCGCTGAGTTTTAATAACCTGAAGACAAAGAAAGCCAGAACTCTGCTAACGTCTTTTGCCGGTTCCATCGGTATTATCGGAATTGCACTGATTCTTTCGCTTTCTACCGGAGTGAATCAGTATATTCAGAATGTTGAGGAAGAGACTTTGTCAGAATATCCTTTGCAGATTCAAAGTACGGGATTTGATATTACATCCATGATGGTGAGCAATGATGCGGGAGCCTCCGCTTCAGATGAAAATGAGAGTGGTGCTGTATCAGATCAGACCGGAAAAGATGCAAAGAAGTCAGAGGGTAAAAAGGTCAAAGTCGTTCAGATGGTTACAAATATGTTTTCCTCGATGGATTCCAACGATTTGAAATCACTGAAATCTTATCTGGACAGTGGGAAAAGTGATATTGATGAATATACAAATGCAATTGAGTATTCGTATAATATCTCCCCGCAGATTTACAGAGAAAAAGATGGGAAGATCCGTCAGGTCAATCCGGATAAATCCTTTTCTTCTCTGGGCATCGGTTCGTCTGCTTCATCAAACAGTATTATGTCCTCTATGATGAGTACAGATGTTTTTTATCAGATGCCGGAGAGCGGCAGACTGTATGAAAACCAGTACGATGTGAAAGCAGGACGCTGGCCGGAGAAATATAATGAATGTGTGGTAGTGCTTACTTCCGGCGGAAGCATCAGTGATTTTATGTTGTATACACTTGACCTGAGGGATACACAGGAACTGGATGATATGATACAGGCATTTTTAAATGAAGAGAATGCAGATACACCGGAGAATTTTGGAGATTATTCTTATGATCAGATCATCGGAAAAACATTCAAACTTGTAAACAGTTCGGATTATTATGAGTATGACAGCCAGTATAAAGTATGGAAAGATAAGTCAGATAATAAGTCCTATATGAAAAAACTGGTGGAAAATGGAGAAGATCTTACAGTAGTCGGAATTGTACAACCCGCAGAAGATGCGAATGCTTCTTCGCTTTCACCAGGAATCGCATATCCGGCTTCTCTGACCAGACATGTGGCAGAAGAGGCAGCGAAGAGTGAAATTGTAAAGCAGCAGTTAAAAGATTCCACTGTAAATGTATTTACGAATGAAAAATTCGGAGTAGAGGACAGTGACAGTGGATTTGATATGGAATCTCTTTTTACAGTAGATGAAAAAGCACTACAGAATGCATTTCAGTTTGATGGAAGTGCGCTGGAAAATCTCGGAGGATCCATGGATCTTTCAGGGGCATTTTCAGATTCCGCAGATTTTGAGCAGATGTTTGGTGCAGGGGCAGATTCGATCGATCTTGCAGGATCGCTGGATCTAAGCGGACTGGAACTGGATCCGTCGACACTGCCACAACTGGATTTGGGACAGATTCTTTCGAATCTGGATATTACGGTGAATCCGGATGGATTCTCTCAGTTGGCAGGAAGCTTAAGCGAAGGATATCAGGAATATGCAAAAGAACATCCGGAGGCAGATTATTCAACGTTGCAAGATGATTTTGTGGCATATCTGAATACAGAAGAAGCAAAGGAAATCCTGAAAAGAAATCTGGCAGAGATTATGAAAGAAAGTGGAGAACTGAATCTTTCATCTGAACAGTTACAGTTTATGATCGTGGATGTGATGAGTGGATACCAGCAGTACGCTGCGGAAAATGGATATACAGATTCGGATCAGTTTGATACTTATCTGATGGAATATCTTCAGAATGATGAACAGGTTCAGCAGAAACTGACCGATTGGGTGAATCAGGTCTATCAGAACGGTGTGAATGTAGAAATCACACCGGAACAGTTAGAAAAAACTGCGCAGGAACTTCTGGCAGGATATCAGGCGTATGCTAATGCAAATGGGCTGGCAGATCCTTCTAAAATGGGGGAATATTTCGGAGCATATCTGCAGACGGAAGATGGACAGAAACGACTGACGGAAGGAATTGCAGGTGTGATTGATCTCGAAAGTCTTCAGGCTCAGGTGTCAGATGCGGTTCAGTCTTATATGAGCGAGGCTATGGGAGCTTATATGGGTGCGGTGTCCCAGGTACTTGAACAGCAGATCTCTTCTGTGATGGCACAGGTGGTCAGTCAGATTACGTCCGGTATGGAGCAGGCCATGACACAGGCGATGACGCAGGTTGGAACACAGCTTCAGGATGCCATGAGTTCTGGCATGAAGATTGATACTGATGCATTTGCAAAGGCATTTCAGATGAACATGACAGAAGATGATCTGACAGAGCTTCTGATGTCCATGGGAACGAAAGCAAGTGCTTCCTATGATGGAAATCTGCAGCAACTGGGATATGCAGATTTTGCCAATCCGGGCGGAATCAATATTTATCCGAAAGACTTTTCAAGCAAAGAAGAGGTGATTCGGATCCTGGATGATTACAACAGTAAGATGGAGGCAGCGGGAGAAGACGAAAAAGTAATTACTTACACAGATGTGGTGGGGACATTGATGTCATCCGTAACGAACATTGTGGATATCATCAGTTATGTTCTGATTGCATTTGTGGCGATTTCACTTGTTGTATCTTCTATCATGATTGGTGTAATTACTTACATCAGTGTTCTGGAACGTAAGAAGGAAATTGGTATTCTTCGCGCAATCGGAGCATCTAAGAGCAATGTTTCACAGGTATTTAATGCAGAGACATTCATCATCGGACTGTGTGCCGGACTAATCGGAATCGGACTGACGTTATTACTGCTGATTCCGGGAAATGCGATTATCCATCATGTGGCAGCTTCCAATGATGTAAGCGCAGTACTTCCGGTACTGCCGGCATTGATTCTGATTGCATTGAGTGTGCTGCTGACACTGCTTGGTGGATTTATTCCATCGAAGAAAGCAGCGAAGAGCGACCCGGTAACGGCACTGAGAACGGAGTGATTAAGATCGTATTTAAAAAGAAGATTGAATTCGCAGACTGCACAAAATTCTATTTTGAATTTTGTGCAGTTTTTTGTCTCTGTTTTGATTGACAGAGAGCAAAAAAATCAGTAAAGTATAGTGCACAGATGATGGTTAGAGCTTAGTTAAAAACTATCATAATCTTACCGGTAGTTTCTTTTTACCGGATATTACTGAAAGAAATTTTCAGTAATTGTTCTTTATAATCTAGAAAAAGCAGTAAGACGGATTTCAAAGTTCCGTTTTCTATCCCAGATCGGGAATATTTTCAGATGAATAAAAATAATAAAATTTAAATCGTATGATGCGATCCCATTGTCTGTAAATGTAAAACTGGTTACTGTTCACAGGTAACCTGTAAATAGTAACTAAAACTGAGCTACTCGCAGGAAAGGATCAAACTATGGAAAATGTAGTAATGAAGGAAGCAGCATGGAGACACTTTGGAGGATTCTGCTATGCGGAGACAGTCAACAGAGAGATGACTGGAAAGGAGTGCGAGGCTCTGGAGTATTCTGGTGGGAAAGCAAAAGAAAACGGGGAAGGCTATGGGACTGTTCAAAAGACAGAAGAAAAATTCAATGAAGAATCGAAAAGGACGGAGTTATTAAACAGACAGGGGATGGATGTGATTGGCAATTTAAAACATTATGAGGTGATCAAAGAATGTCTAATTCTCCGCCCGTTGTATCTGGAACATGTGGTCAGTCAGGGAAATCAGTTTGTGTACCAGAAAGAGGGCGATATAGCACTTGTGCTGTATGTGACATTGCTGGATGATTCTACCGGACTTGCTTCGATGAAAATTACAAAAGGAATTTTTGAATGCTGGCAAAGGTCAAAGGAAGAAGTAATGCAGGAAGCACTTTCAAATATGTTCCGCAATAACGTGCCAAGAATCCTTCGGAGGGTGGAAGATTGTCTGAACCCCGCTTATCTCGGTGAAGCATTTATGAGTGCAGAACAGGAGATGAAATTTCTTGAGAGAAACAGTGTGCCGGTAGTGACTACGACAAAGAAATTAAACGGTGCAATGGCAATGTTCTATCCGGGAGTAAGAGAAAAACTGGCGGAATTATTCGGTGACAGCTATTATGTGGTATTCACAAGCATCCATGAAGCAAGGCTCCACTGTAAAGGGACAGTCCCTGTTGAGAGAATGCGCTGGTCCCTGAAAGAAGTAAACCGGACATTTCCGGAGGATGAGAAACTGACAGAGAAGATTTATTTTTATGATAAAGACAGAAACAGGTTTGAAGAAGTAACATATTGATATATTCGTTACTGTTTGCAGCTATGCTGTGAAAAGTAACTACCTATGAAAAGTAATATGTATTCTAATTGATACAAGGGTTTACAGAAAAGAAATTAACCGTTACAATATTGATTAGTATAAATGAGTGATTATTAGTAGATTGGAATGAGGATATGATAAAGTATAAAACCATTTTCTAAATTTATAGAATCATGCAATTATTAAATCAGAAAGGAACGGTGAATGTGATGGAGGAATACAGAATGCCTACAGATGTTCAGTTTAAGTATGAACTGAGAAAGCAACTGACAGAATTGAATGAAAAACTGCAGATGCTTGAAAATAAAGAGTATGACAAGATCGAAAAAAGAATCAGACAGGAAATCGCAGACATCGAAGCAAGCCTTCAGGATTGAGATAAAATAAGTAGTAGAAGGAAGAAAAAAAGATGGATAACCTGATTTTCAGTCTCAATGCAACCGTGCCGATTTTTCTGCTGATGTTGCTTGGTATGTTATTTAAAAAAGTGGGGTGGATTGATGATGTATTTGCATCAAAGATGAATAAATTCGTGTTCCAGATTCCGCTGCCGGTGTTACTGTTTGGTGATCTGGCGAAGGTGGATTTCTCAGAAGTATGGAATCCGAAGTTTGTGATCTTCTGTTTTGTAATCACATTTTTCTGTATTGCGATTGCAATAGGAATCTCCTGTCTGTGGAAAGATAAATCAGACCAGGGTGAATTTATACAGGCATCTTACCGAAGCAGTGCAGCACTTCTAGGAATTGCATTTATTCAGAATATTTATGGAGGTGCGGGCATGGCACCGTTGATGATCATTGGAAGTGTGCCGCTTTATAACGTGATGGCAGTAGTTGTGCTTTCTTTCTTCCATCCGGAACGAAAAGGAATTGATAAAGAAGTCTGGATCAGGACTTTGAAAGGAATCGTGACGAATCCGATCATTATCGGTATCCTTGCAGGAATGCTCTGGTCAGCACTGAAACTTCCAATGCCGATCATTCTGAATAAGACCGTGACGAATATCGGAGCTGTTTCCACACCAATGGGACTGATGGCAATGGGGGCAACATTTGATATGAAGAAAGCACTCGGAAAGATCAAGCCGGCAGTTGTGGCTACATTTATGAAACTGCTTGGTTTTACGTTACTGTTTCTTCCGGTTGCAGTGTGGTTTGGATTCAGAAGAGAAGAACTGATCGCGATTCTTGTGATGCTGGGTTCGGCTACTACAGTCAGCAGCTTTGTTATGGCAAAGAGCATGGGGCATGAAGGTGTGTTAAGTTCCAGTGTTGTTATGCTTACGACGTTATTCAGTGCATTTACACTGACTATGTGGCTGTACATATTAAAGAGTTTTGGCTGGGTATAATTTACCCGATTTTTAATAAGATAAATGATTCAAAGAGCAGAGAAAGATGAGCAGGAGCTGATGTTCCCTGCTCTTTTTATGTGAATTTTCACACGAAGATTTATAAAAAAACAAGTTGACAAATCAGCAAAAAAAGATATAAAATATGTTCGATAACGAACTGTTTGATAACGGAATGTTTACATGCTAACAATTCGAGTGCGAACAATCTTGAATGTAAAAGAAAGGAGGACGAAAATTGAAAGACGCTCGACGTATAGGATTTGAGGTTCGTAAATTGGATCATATTTTTTCACGGAATCTGGAAGCAGGAGTGCGTGCGGCAGGAATTGATGAGATGACTCTGATGCATGGCTGGATTATGAAATATCTTTATGAAAACAAAGAGAAAGATATTTTTCAGAAAGATATAGAGAAACATTGTGCTGTAGGAAGATCTACAGTGACGAATGTGGTACAGCTGATGGAGAAAAAAGGACTGATTCGCAGAGAATCTGTACCGAATGATGCCCGCCTGAAAAAGGTTGTACTGACTGAAAAAGGAATGACAGGACATCAGACAGTGGAAAATCTGATCACAGAGATAAATAATCAGATGGTAGAAGGAATCAGTGACGAAGACCTGGAAAACTTTTTAAGGGTGGCGGTTGCACTGAGAAAAAATATTGAAAATCAGACACAGGACAGAAAAGAAGGAGGCAGCCAATGTTAAGGACTTTACTGAAAGAAGTAAAAGAATACAAACGTGCATCCATAGCGACTCCGATCTATATGATTCTGGAAGTACTTATGGAGACGTTGATTCCTTTCCTGATGGCTTCTATTATTGATGATGGCGTCAACGCCGGAGATATGGGGCACATCTACAAAGTAGGAGGAATCATGATTGTTGCGGCAGCAATCGGTCTGTTTGCCGGTATGGCCGGTGGACGTTACGGAGCGAAAGCTTCAGCAGGATTTGCAAAGAATCTGAGAGAATCTATGTTTAATCACATTCAGACGTTTTCATTTGCAAATATTGATCATTTCAGTACAGCGGGACTTGTAACCCGTCTGACAACAGACGTAACGAATATTCAGAATGCGTATATGATGACACTGCGTATGTTTACAAGAGCACCGTTCAGCATGATCTGTGCGATGATCATGGCATTTGCGATCAATGCAAGACTTGCGTTGATCTATCTTGTGGCAGTGCTTATTCTGGGAACGATTTTGTTCTTTATTATTCGCCATGCAACACAGTATTTTGAGCAGGCATTTCCCAAATATGATGAGCTGAATGCTTCGGTTCAGGAGAATGTTTCTGCAATCCGCGTTGTAAAGGCTTATGTAAGAGAAAAAGAAGAGACAAGTAAATTTAAGAAAGCAAGCATGAACATTTACAATATTTTTGTAAAGGCAGAGTGTAATGTTATCTTTAATGCACCGCTGATGATGTTTACAGTTTATACCTGTATCATTCTGATCAGCTGGCTTGGAGCCAAAATGATCGTGAGCAGTACACTGACAACCGGTGAGCTGATGAGCATGCTGGCTTACTGTATGAATATTCTGATGAGTCTGATGATGCTCTCAATGGTATTTGTCATGATCTCCATGAGTATGGCAAGTATCCGACGTGTCTCAGAAGTGCTGAACGAGGAAAGTGATCTTCACAATCCGGAACAGCCGGTTTATGAAGTAGAAAACGGAAGCATCCAGTTCAAAGATGTGGATTTCTCATATAAAAAGGACAGCAAAGAACCTGTGCTGAAGAATATCAATCTGGATATTAAGTCCGGTGAGACAATCGGTATCATCGGAGGAACAGGAAGCGCGAAGACCAGTCTGGTCAACCTGATCAGCCGTCTGTACGATGTGACAAAAGGTGAAGTGATCGTCGGCGGAAAGAATGTAAAGGAATACGATATGGATTCTCTGAGAAATCAGGTCTCTGTAGTTCTTCAGAACAACGTATTGTTCTCAGGAAGTATTCTGGATAACCTGCGCTGGGGAAATGCAGAGGCAACAGATGAAGAATGTATGGAAGCATGCCGTCTTGCCTGTGCAGATGAATTTATTCAGCGTTTTCCGGCAAAATATGAGACACATATTGAGCAGGGAGGAAATAACGTTTCCGGTGGTCAGAAACAGCGTCTCTGTATTGCAAGAGCATTGTTGAAGAAACCGAAGATCCTGATTCTGGATGACAGTACAAGTGCAGTAGATACAGCGACAGATGCTAATATCCGCCGTGCATTCCGTGAGGAGATTCCGGATACAACGAAACTGATCATTGCACAGAGAATTTCCAGTGTACAGGATGCAGACAGAATTATTGTCATGGAAGAAGGCCAGGTAAATGGCTTTGGAACCCATGAAGAATTATTAGAGAATAACGAGATCTATCGTGAAGTATATGAATCCCAGACACAGGGTGGCGGAGATTTCGATGAAAATGGAGGTGAATAAGATGCCAGGACCGATGAAAAAAGCACCGCGTGGAGTAAAATCAAAGGTAAAAAATCCAGGAAAGCTTTTCGTGCGACTTATGAAATATGTATTTAAAGATTATCTGTGGCAGTGCATCCTTGTTCTGATTCTGATTTTCCTTGGTGTAATAGCCAATGTACAGGGAACAATGTTCATGAAAAACCTGATTGATGATTATATCACACCGTTCCTTCTGACAGATTCACCGGACTTTGGACCGCTTGCAAGTGCAATCGGACGTGTGGCAGTCTTTTATGGAATTGGTGTTGTATCAACTTATGCGTATAACCGTATCATGGTCAACGTAACCCAGGGAACACTTCGTAACCTGAGAAACGAATTGTTTGAACATATGGAATCACTTCCGATCAAATACTTTGACACACATGCACATGGAGACATCATGTCTGTGTATACAAACGATATTGATACGCTGCGTCAGATGATCAGTCAGAGTATCCCGCAGATTATTAACAGTGGTGTAACGATCGTCAGTGTATTTGTAAGTATGCTGATCCTGAATATTCCGTTGACGGTTGTGACACTGATCATGGTTGCTGTTATGATCGCCTGCACAAAAGCATCTGCAGGACGAAGTGGAAGATATTTCCTGGAGCAGCAGGTGAATATTGGTAAAGTAAATGGATTCATCGAAGAGATGATGAATGGTCAGAAAGTAGTAAAGGTATTCTGTCATGAAGAAGAAAATATGGCAGATTTCAAGAAACTGAATGATGAACTGTTTGTCAGTGCAGACCGCGCCAATACATTTTCCAACTTTCTTGGACCAATCAATGCACAGCTTGGTAACATCAGTTATGTAATCTGTGCCATTGTCGGAGGCGGACTTGCACTGAATGGAATCGGCGGCTTTACACTGGGAGGACTGGCAAGTTTCCTGACGTTTAATAAGAGTTTCAGTATGCCGATCAACCAGGTAAGTATGCAGCTCAATGCGATCGTTATGGCGATGGCAGGAGCAGACCGTATCTTTACACTTCTGGATGAGAAGCCGGAGACTGATGAAGGATATGTAACACTTGTCCGTGCAAAAGAAGTAGATGGAAAACTGACAGAATGTAAAGAGAGAACCGGAAGATGGGCATGGAAACATATACATCAGTCAGATGGATCTGTAGATTACATTGAATTAAAAGGAAATGTTGTTTTTGACGGAGTTGATTTCGGTTACAATGACGAGAAGATTGTTCTTCATGATGTGAAGCTTTATGCAGAACCGGGACAGAAGATTGCGTTCGTAGGTTCTACCGGAGCAGGAAAGACAACCATCACAAATCTGATCAACCGTTTCTATGATATTCAGGATGGTAAGATCCGTTACGACGGAATCAACATTAACAAGATCAAGAAAGATGACCTGAGACATTCTCTTGGAATCGTACTTCAGGATACGCATCTGTTTACAGGAACTGTCAAAGAAAATATTCGTTTCGGTAAACTGGATGCAACAGATGAAGAGATCATTGCAGCAGCAAAACTTGCCAACGCAGACGGATTTATCCGCAGACTTCCGGATGGATATGACACAGTAATTACCGGAGACGGTGCAAACTTAAGTCAGGGACAGAGACAGCTTCTTGCGATTGCGAGAGCAGCAGTTGCAGATCCGCCGGTATTGATTCTTGATGAAGCGACAAGTTCTATTGATACAAGAACAGAACGTATTATTCAGGAAAGTATGGATCGTTTGATGAAGGGAAGAACGACATTTGTAATCGCTCACAGACTTTCTACAGTTCGCAATTCAGACTGTATCATGGTTCTGGAACAGGGAAGAATTATTGAACGTGGTACACATGATCAGCTGATTGAAGAAAAAGGAAAATATTACCAATTGTATACTGGAAATGCGATCAGTGCATAATATTAAGAAGAAAGCAGGATTTGTCAGGAATTCTGCTTCTTTTTCTGTGTAGAAACTACTAGAGCGTGTCTGAAAAATCATTCCTGCAATCTACATGCCCCACTTTGCGGTATATTTTGTCTTCATTCGGTTGACGTAGCCCGCTACGCCGCCCTCATTCAAACAAAATCTCCCACAAATTGTGACATATATCTTGCAGAAAGCATTTTTCAGACACACTCTAAAGTATACATTACTAAATCGTAGTTGAGTCAAGCGGATATTCGCAATCCGCTTCGCTACTTGCTCATAACCGAATAACTGCTCCGCAGTTTATCAGAAGGAGCTTGCACTCCTCCTGATACAAGCAAGTCCCCACCCACTGCTTATTGCTTTTCGCAATTGAAGCAGGGGACTTACTTGATTCGGTTAAATTACATAATTGAAATGTTAAGTGAATTAATGAATGGAATAGACTCATAAAAATAAATTATTGGAGATTTTCAAAATTCCCATTATAATTATCTTCAGGATAACAATTAGCTGCCAGAGCTTTTTTGTATATGCTCTGGTGGTGCTATGACAAAGGAGGACAATTATAATGGGATATTTCTATTTTGCGAGACATGGACAGACTGTATGGAATGTGGCAAATAAAATTTGTGGAGCAACAGATATTGAATTGACTGAGAAGGGACATGCTCAGGCAGATGAACTTGGTGAAAAGATTAAGGCAGAAGGTGTAAAAATCGATGAAATTATCTGCTCTCCGTTGATAAGAGCACAGGAAACAGCAAGACATATTTCAGAAGCTACAGGGATTCCGATGAGAGTGGAAATGCGACTGAAAGAACAGAATTTCGGAAAGTATGAAGGAACACCTAGAAACGGAGAGGAATTTCAGATTGCAAAGACACATTTTGCACAGAGATATGAAGGCGGGGAGTCTATGCTGGAGTTCTGTCACAGAATTTACGGACTGCTTGAAGATATTAAAGAAGAATCTGATGAAAAGGTATATCTGCTGGTAGCCCATAATGGAGTCGCAAGGGCAGTACAGTCATATTTTACAGATATGACAAACGAAGAGTTTGCAAAATTTGGAATTAAGAACTGTGAACTTGTGAAATATGAGTTCTGATCCAAGGAGAAATGTTCGCATTGTTAAAAGTGCATTAGAGTATGTCTGAAAAAATTATTTCTACAATCTGCGTGCTCTGTTTTGCAGTGGTTATTGTTCACTTACATGTCAACCACTTCGCTGGTTGGCATGTAGGATGCACGTATCGTCTTGAATGTATCTCATTCATCGCCAAAGGAGATTCTAAATGATGCGATACATTACTGTTTACAGTGTATTTTATGCGCAAATGTCAAGAAAAAATCCTTGCAATGTCGCAGGTTTTATGCTATACTACGAACGTTGCAAAAAAACACGTATGCGGATTCCTTTGAGGGTGCCTAAGTCGGAAGCAATTCCGTCCGGTCTTAAGGGAGCTGAAAACATACGGAAGAACAAAAACCAAATGGAGGAAAGTAACATGAGCGTTATTTCAATGAAACAGCTTTTAGAAGCAGGTGTTCATTTTGGACATCAGACAAGAAGATGGAACCCTAAGATGGCTCCGTACATCTACACAGAGAGAAATGGTATCTACATCATCGACCTGCAGAAATCTGTAGGAATGGTAGACGATGCATATAAAGCAGTATCTGACATCGCAGCAGACGGTGGTACAATCCTTTTCGTAGGAACAAAGAAACAGGCACAGGATGCAATCAAAGCTGAGGCTGAGCGTTGTGGAATGTACTTCGTAAACGAGAGATGGCTTGGAGGAATGCTTACAAACTTCAAGACAATCCAGAGCCGTATCAAACGTCTGAAAGACATCGAGACAATGGCAGAAGACGGAACATTCGATGTACTTCCAAAGAAAGAAGTTATCGAGCTGAAAAAAGAGTGGGCTAAACTTGAGAAGAACCTTGGCGGAATCAAAGACATGAAGAAACTGCCAGACGCTATCTTCATTGTAGATCCTAAGAAAGAAAGAATCTGCGTTCAGGAAGCACACACACTTGGAATTCCGCTGATCGGAATCTGTGATACAAACTGTGATCCGGAAGAACTGGATTATGTAATCCCGGGTAACGATGATGCAATCAGAGCTGTAAAACTGATCGTTTCCAAGATGGCAGACGCTGTTATCGAAGCTAATCAGGGTGCAGCAGAAGAGTATTACGAGGAAGCTGCTGACGTAGAAGCAGCTGAAGCTGAAGAGGCTGTAGAAGAGTAATATCAGTTTGTGATATGAAAAGGAATGCTTCAGCCTGATAAAACAGGTTGAAGCATTTTTTGTATAACGGAAAAGATTTTCGTTATATGAAATAGCTTTACCGTATCTGAATCTGCAGAGGGTAAAGAGATGTCGCTGTTTTAACGTTTAAGTTATTAAGGTTAGATACTAAAAAGTGTAATTCATTATTTTAAATCGTTTATAATGATAAGTGAAATACATTCAAATTAGAATGTGTACTTCTCAGGTAAATTAATGAAATGAACCTTGTGAAAATGAACAGTGATAAAGACGGGCCGGTTAGTTAATGAATATTTCTAATTAACGGCGAAACAACAGATAACTATGTATAATGGAGGAAAATTATCATGGCAATCACAGCAGGAATGGTAAAAGAGTTAAGAGAAATGACAGGCGCTGGAATGATGGACTGCAAAAAAGCCCTTTCCGAGACAAACGGAGATATGGATGCAGCTGTTGAATTCCTGAGAAAGAACGGACAGGCTAAAGCTGAGAAAAAAGCTGGAAGAATCGCAGCAGAAGGTATCGTTAAGACAGTAGTTAAAGACGACAAAGTAGCTGCTATCGTAGAAGTAAACTCTGAGACAGACTTCGTTGCAAAGAACGACGAATTCCAGGGATTCGTAGAAGCTGTTGTAAATCAGGTAGTAGATTCTGACGTAGCAGACATGGATGCATTCATGGCTCAGGCTTGGGAAGCTGATACAACAAAGACTGTAAAAGATGCTCTTGTAGAGAAGATTGCAGTAATCGGTGAGAACCTTAACATCAGAAGATTTGAGAAAGTTACAGCTGAGAACGGTGTAGTAGTTCCTTACATCCACGGTGGCGGACGTATCGGTGTTCTTGTAGTAGCTGATACAGATGTTGTTAACGATGAGATCAAAGCAGCTCTGAAGAACGTAGCTATGCAGGTTGCAGCTATGTCTCCAAAGTATGTATCCCGTAACGAAGTAGCTCAGGATTACCTTGATCATGAGAAAGAAATCCTTCTTGCACAGGCTAAGAAAGAGAACCCGGAGAAACCGGAGAACATCATCGAGAAGATGATCATCGGACGTCTGAACAAAGAGCTCAAAGAGATCTGCCTGCTTGATCAGGTTTACGTTCAGGACAGCGACCTTACAGTGGCTAAATACGTTGATAAGGTAGCTAAAGAAAACGGAGCAAACGTAACAGTAACTAAGTTCGTTCGTTTCGAAACAGGTGAAGGTCTTGAGAAAAAAGTTGACGACTTCGCAGCAGAAGTAGCAGCTCAGGCTGGAATGTAATCCAAAAGTCGCAAATCAGATGAACGCATAATCGAATATTGTGTTAGATTTCTGAAATGATGATAACCCTTGCGAATGGTGGTGACACTGTTTGTGAGGGTTGTTTTTATAGAAACTTAAGGAAAAATGAATTGATTTGTTAAGCGGATTTTCATATAATATAGACAAAGAAAACGAATAAATTTATTTGAACAGCTGACAATAATAAAGGAGAGGAGGAAAAGAACATGGCAACAAATACATTTGAAAGAAAAATAGAACTTAATACACCGGAATCTATAAAAAAGTTAGCTGATATTATGAAATCAGAAGCACCAGTAAAGCCACTTTCCACACATCCTTTTTCAACGACAGAAAGAGATAGGAGTGAAAAATTATTAAAGCAATACTTATCCCGTTAGGAATGCTGATAAATGAGATGAAAGAAGGCAATGAGCTGTTAGAACTCTTGTCTTCTTTTTCTTGTGAGAAAGATGAAGATATAGAATACTTTCTTCATAACAGGGCTATAGAATTTGAAAAACTTTCAAAAGTACGTACATATTTAGTCCTTGATCAAGAACAACTTGAAAATAAAGAAAAGCATTTAACAATATATGGTTATATTTCGATTGCATTGAAGATACTATCAGTTCCACAGGATATGTCAAATCGTATGAGAAAGGAATTAGATGGATTCAGTGCCAAGACACATGGAGAACAGATTAGTGATTTTCCATGTTATTTGATTGGGCAATTATCAAAGAATTCAAATGTCAAGTCGGAAGGAATATCTGGAAAACAGTTGATTGATTT
>NZ_CAKRDI010000018.1 GCF_934309415.1 uncultured Mediterraneibacter sp. | reverse complement strand
CAAGTTCTTTGATTCTCTCCTCATCTGTTACCTGGGCGATCAGGCCTCTTGCCTGAAGTTCTTCATAAATTCCCATTTTCTTTCTCCTTCTCTTTTTTTGTGTATCAAAAAAGTCCTTACTGCATGACGCAATAAGGACGATCTATTACCGTGGTACCACCTTAATTCACTGACAATGTATCTGTCAGTCTCATTCGTGCAATAACGAGCACAACTCCGTCACATCCTACTCTCTGTCAGATCTGCTGTCCATAGCAATCTACGAACTTTCATTCATCGGATTTCAGTGTGAAGCTCCAGAATGTATTCGCAGTCAGTCATCTACGCGCCTCTCATCAGCCGGCAGCTTTCTGTGTGTCTGTTCTGTCTGTTACTTGTTCCCTTCACAGCCTTCCATATATAACTTTATATAACTTCTATATAAGAGTCACAATGACTCTCGTAGTCTTGATGATAGACTATTGTAATCCTTTTGTCAAGTGGTCTTACATATATAAAAGCGGAAGGTTACTGTTCACAGCATAGCTGTAAACAGTAACGTATCTCGCCATTTAGAATCGCCTTTGGCGATGGGCGAGATACATTCAGGACAAAACGTGCATCCTCCATGCCAATCAGCGGAGTGATTGACATGGGAGTGAACAGTAAAAACGGAAGTGTCCCCGGCTCTTCGCCGATTCCACTTCCGCTTTTGAAAAGGGATTATTAATGTGTGTGTTATCCGTATTCTTTCACATCATTATCCCGGATAACCTAATTATCATTTAAACTTATTTGCAAAGTTTCTTGAACTCGTCAGCTACGAACTGAACTTTTGTTCCAATGATTACCTGAACGTCTTTCTGAGATGGACGAACAACGCCTGCAACACCTGCAGATTTGATCTTCTTCTCATCAACCTTTGTGTAATCTTTGATAACAAGACGAAGTCTTGTGATACAGTTGTCGATAGACTCTACGTTATCTTTTCCACCAACACCCTCAAGAACGATCTTAGCTACTGTTGTGAAGTCATCGTTTGCAAGAACAACTTTTGTTTCATCATCATCGTCATCTTCACGACCTGGTGTCTTCAGATCGAATTTAACGATTGCGAAACGGAATACAGCGTAGAATACGATGAAAGCTGCGATTCCAAGAGGAATGATAAGCCATGTCTTAGCTGCTGCCGGAAGGGGAGCAGAGAAGATAAGGTCTGTAAGTCCTGCTGAGAAGCTGAATCCTGCACGGAATCCAAGAGCTACTGTGATTACTGTAAAGATACCATACAGTAATGCGTATACAACGTAAAGTGCCGGAGCGAGGAACATGAATGCGAACTCGAATGGCTCTGTAACACCACAAACGAATGCGGAAATTGCTGCAGATGCGATAAGTCCGATTGCAACTTTCTTCTTATTGCTCTTTGCAGACTGAATCATAGCAAGAGCTGCTCCAGGGATACCAAACATCATACATGGGAAGAATCCTGACATGTACATTCCAAGACTCCAGGAAACGTCTGCAGATGTTTCTCCATTCCAGAAGTGTGACAGGTCTCCAAGTCCGATTGTATCAAACCAGAATACATTGTTCAGTGCGTGGTGCAGACCGAACGGGATAAGTAATCTGTTAAAGAATGCATAGATACCAGCTCCAAGAGCTCCCATTCCTGCGATTCCTTTTCCAAGTGCAACCAGTCCACCGAAGAGTACCGGCCATACAAAGAGCAAAACTGCAGATACAATAATAGAAACAACACCTGCAACGATTGCTACACAACGCTTACCACTGAAGAATGACAGCCAGTCAGGAAGCTTAGTTGATTTGAATCTGTTGTAGCAAAGTGCACCGATGATACCGGCGATGATACCGATAAATGGGTTTTCAATTTTGCTGAATGCGATAAATGCTGTTGTTCCTTCTTCCAGTGTTCTAAGAACAGATACTGCTCCAGTAGAAAGAAGGTTTGTGATCATCAGCCAGGATGCAAGTGCAGCAAGACCTGCTGTACCATCATGGTCATCAGACATACCAACACCAACACCGATTGCAAAGAGGAGTGCCATATGATCGATCAAGGCACCACCAGCTTTTACAAGGAAAAATCCGATCTGCTCAACAACACCAGTTACATCTCCACCCTGCATAGTAGATGGACACATTGCGTATCCTAATCCCATCAGGATACCACAAATCGGAAGACAAGCAACAGGAAGCATAAGAGCTTTTCCTAATTTCTGTACGAATTTCATAGAATTCCCTCCTTAATAATCTCTCATTTTTAATCCCTTTTTATTTTAACCGGCTCTTTCCCCGGCTAAAATCTAAAATTATTTTCGGATGATCACCAGATCCTCCCCTGGTGCTGTCTCCTTTTCGGAGACACCCTCTACAGATGTAAAATCCAGATGGTTGGTTACCAACACAGGAATTACCGTATCATAACCTAACCTCTGCAGTTTCTCGAGATCTACTTCCAGAAGAAGATCTCCTTTCTTCACACTGTCTCCTGGCTGTATATGAGATGTGAATCCATCCCCATTCAGATTCACCGTATCCAGGCCCACATGGATCAACAACTCTGCTCCATAATCCGTTGTCATTCCAAACGCATGCAGCGTAGGAAATACCATCTCGATCTTTCCGTCCGCCGGTGCACAGATCTTACCATCCGCCGGAATCACCGCCGCACCTTTACCGACCATCTCTTCTGCAAATGTCGGATCATTCACTTTGCTGAGTGGAACAGCCTTTCCACTGGTCGGAGAACCAAGTGTCCATTCTTTCTCTTTCTTTTTGAAAATCCCAAACACAACTACTCCTCCTGTTCTTCTGTTATTGATACCCGTCTGATATGAATCGCAAGATACATCTTCTCTTCTTCAGACAGTTTACATCCTATTTCTTTTTCAATATAATCTGCCACTTTTTTGCTGCAGGAAAATTCTTTCGGATATTTTCTTCTGATCATTTCAGCCATCTCTATATCTTCATCCTGAAGCAGCTCTTTTCTGTAAACTCTTTGAAGCAGGAATTTCAGATGCGTGACAAATCTTTCATAATGCAGCGAATTCTCATCCATTTCCAGTCCAAGATCCTCAGTTACGATTTCCAGCATTTTCTTCACCTGATTTGGAAAATTTGCTGCATTACTGATCTCCGTACCATACTCTGCATTGACAAAATGAAGTGCAATAAATCCCGCCTCGTCTTCCGGCAGCTCTACACCCAGCCGTTCCTGGATCAGATTCACTGCATATCTGCCGAGTTCATATTCCTGCGAATAAAACCGCTTAATTTCCCACAACAATGCATTATTCAGATTAATTCCCTTTTTATAACGGTTGATTGCAAAATTGATGTGATCTGTCAATGTTACATAAATGCTCTGATTCAGCTGCAAATTCAGGATCTTTTTCGCATAGGAAATGATATCTCCTGAAATCTTCACACGTTCCAGTGGCATATTTGTAAGCAGTTCTTTCAACTGTTCCGCCACTGTCCTGCTCTCCATACGGAAGATCTTTTCGATCTTTGCCTCATTAATCTCATTTCCGGCTTTTGCTCCGAATCCGATTCCACGTCCCATCACTACAAGTTCTTTTCCCGATTCATCACTGGCAGATACAATGTTGTTATTAATTATTTTTTCTATAATCATTTAACTGACCTTCCCTCACCAGAATATGTCTGAAATAAGCTCTCTGCACTCTGCAGACACACTCTAAAACAGAAAAACCAAACTCTATGACTCCGCCCATTTTCCCGTAGTACATAGAATTTGGTTTTGCCTGCCTTACAGTAACAATCCATTCATATAAAATTGCATTGTTTGTTGATAAGTACACTATAGCAACTTTTCACAAGAAAGTCAATAATAAATTTTATATTTTATTTATAAATTTTATACTTTTTTAATATTTCGCATTGATTAAATATTCGCCTTGTGCATTTTGGCTATATCGCCCATTGTTCGTGCTCATATTTTTTCTCATCGTATACGACAGGTAATAAATAATCCGCCATCCATGTATCCCGGCATTTTTAACCATCTCCAGTAAACGGAAAACTAGAGCTTTGATAATGCAGCCTTGTCTGCTACGATCACCACATCACTGTGAAGCTGTAATATAGATGCAGGCATCTCCGGTGTAATCGGTCCATGAACCGCCTTTGCAACAGCCTCTGCCTTGTCTTCCCCATTTGCGATCAGCAGAATCTTTCTGGCTTTCATGATTGTACCGATTCCCATCGTATAAGCCTGTCTCGGAACATCATCGGCAGATGCAAAGAAACGTTTATTCGCATCGATCGTGCTCTCTGTCAGATTCACACAATGTGTAATGCGTGCAAAACTGCTATCCGGCTCATTAAATCCAATATGACCATTTCGTCCAATTCCAAGAAGCTGGATATCCACACCTCCCAGAGATTCGATCAGCTTCTCATATGCTGTACATTCCTTCTCTTCATCCTCTGCCATTCCATTCGGCACATGTGTGTTCTCTTTTACAATATTTACGCGGTCAAAAAGATGTTTGTGCATAAAGTAGTAATAGCTCTGCTCATCTTCCCCTGTCAGCCCTCTGTACTCATCCAGATTCACTGTATGCACTTTCGAAAAATCCAGGTCTCCCTTCTGATACCAGTCCACAAGCTGATCATACGTGCCAATCGGTGATGATCCTGTCGCAAGTCCCAGTACACTGTCCGGTTTCAAAATCACCTGTGCAGAAATAATGTTTGCAGCCTTTCTGCTCATCTCCTGATAATCATTCATCTCATAAATCTTCATGTCTTGTCCTCCTCAACTCTCTTGTTCTCATTCGTTTTCATTATTTCCCCATCTTTTACAGTCCTGCCGATATAGAAAAAACCAGATTTCAAGTCCATAAATCTCTCTGCTTTACTTCCTGAAATCTGGTTTTGCCTTCTTAAAGTAACAATCCAGTACTGTTGATTTCCTTAATCATAACAGCGAACCGGTTCATTGTCAACCCTTCACAAACAAATATTTATTTTTCTTCATCTATATAGTCAATTTTCACAAGCGCAAGTCCCTGTGGCGGCACAGTCATGCCCGCTTCCTGTCTGTCTTTTGCCTCCAGTATCTGCGGAATCTTCTCCGGATCGATCAATCCGCGGCCGACTCCGATCAAGGTCCCCGCCAGAATCCGTACCATGTTATAAAGGAACCCATTTCCTCTCACACGAAACGTAAGTATATCATCTTCACGAAGCACTTCCAGATCATAGATCGTGCGCACTGTATCTTCCACCTGTGTATGCACATTACAGAAACTCTTAAAATCATGTGTCCCTTTTAAATACTCTGCCGCCTTTTTCATGCGATCCATATCCATCGGGAATGACACAAAATAAGTATCCCTTCTCCTCATCGGATCCGGAAGCTTCCGGTTCAGGACACGGTATTCATACGTCTTTTCTGTATTGCAGTGACGCGGATGCCAGTCTGCCGGCACTTCACAGGAATCTACCACGACAATATCTTCCGGCAGAAGTGAATTTACAGCATACAGAAATCGCTCCGGCGGAATCGTTGACTCTGTATCAAATACTGCTACATTCCCTTTTGCATGAACGCCTGCATCCGTTCTGCTTGCTCCGATGACTGTGATCGTTTCCTTTGTCAACTGAGACAGCGCCTTATTCAGTTCCCCTTCAATGGTCGGAAGTTCCGGCTGTACCTGCCAACCACAGTAATCTGTTCCGTCATATGCAACAACCAACTTGATTCTTTTCATCATTTCTACTCTCCTAGAAAATCCAGATTTTGAACGGTACAAATCTTCCAATTCCCACAATTGCAATCAGATACACCAGCGTAATCAGATACGCTACTCTGTCCTGTGATTTATATTTCAGAGGTTTCATCTTTGTTCTGCCGTCTCCTCCACGGTAACATCTTGCCTCCATTGCCATGGCAAGATCATTTGCACGGCGGAATGCAGATACAAACAGCGGAACAAGGATCGGAATCATAGATTTCGCTCTCTGGATAATATTTCCGGACTCAAAGTCTGCTCCTCTTGCCACCTGTGCTTTCATAATCTTATCCGTCTCCTCAAGAAGGATTGGAATAAAACGAAGCGCGATGGACATCATCATTGCCACTTCATGCACCGGAACTTTGATCTTATTCAATGGATGCAGTAATTTCTCAATTCCATCTGTAAGGCCGTTCGGCGTTGTAGTAAATGTCATAATCGAAGAACCTGCTACGAGGAACATCAGTCGGATCGTCATAAATACACAGGTTCTCAGTCCGCCCTCTGTGATCGTGAAGATTCCGTAATGGAACAGCACGGCTCCACTTCTTGTTAAAAACAGATTCATCACTACTGTAAAGAGAAGAAGGATCATAATTGGCTTCAGCCCTTTTACAATAAATTTAAACGGAACTTTTGAAAAATGAATCACACCTGCCAGAAAAAGGAATGCAATCACATATCCTAAAATACTGTTCTGCAGAAACAGTGAAATAAGAAACGCCAGTGTGCATACAATCTTCACGCGCGGATCCAGTCTGTGTATCGGACTCTGCGCCGGATAATACTGTCCAATCGTTATATCTCGAATCATGCGTGCACCCCGCTTTCTTCTGAAGATGCGTTCCCTGTTTTGGAACTCTTTTTCAGATATTCTGCGATTACATCTGCTGCCTCTTCTACTGTCGTCGCATCCGTAGGCACATCAAATCCCTGCTCTTTCAGATCATGCATAATGTATGTTACCTGAGGTGCTGCAAGACCAACTGCTTCCAGTTCTTTATAATGGCGAAATACCTCTTTTGGCTCTCCGTCCAGCATCTTTTCTCCATGATTCATCACAATCAGACGATCTACATATTTTGCCACATCCTCCATGCTGTGGGAAACAAGTACAACTGTCATTCCGGTTTTTCTGTGAAGTTCCTGTACCTGATCCAGGATCTCATCTCTTCCCTTCGGATCCAGTCCTGCAGTTGGTTCATCCAGTACAAGTACCTTTGGATGCATGGCAAGAATTCCTGCAATTGCCACACGGCGCTTCTGTCCACCGGAGAGTTCAAACGGAGACTGTCTGTAGTACTTCTCCGGGAAGCCTACCAGTTCCAGTGCTTCCTTCGCCTGTTTTTCACACTCTTCTTTTGAGAGTCCCTGATTCTTCGGGCCAAAGCAGACATCACTTAACACGTCTACTTCAAACAACTGATACTCCGGATACTGAAATACAAGTCCGACCTGCGCGCGCAGTTTCTTCATATCGTATCCTTCATCATATATATTCTGTCCATCAAACAAAATCTTGCCTGATGTAGCTTTCACAAGTCCATTTAAATGCTGGATCAGCGTTGATTTTCCTGAACCGGTGTGCCCGATGATTCCCACAAACTGTCCCTGTGGGATTTCGAAGCTTACATCTTTCAGAGCATGTTTTTCATACGCTGTTCCCGGACTATAGATATAATTTACATGTTCTAACGTAATCGACATAACGCTTCCACCAGTTCTTCCTTTCTCAAGATTCCTTTCGGCAGATCAATCCCTCGCTTGATCAGTTCGTCTGCAAGCATGGTCACCTGCGGTACATCCATCCGGTATTTCTTCAACTCATCCACTCTGCTGAAGATTTCCTTCGGTGTTCCATGCATCACAATGTGTCCGCCTTCCATAACATAAATCTGATCTGCCCCAATCACTTCTTCCATATAATGAGTAATCAGAATCACTGTTACGTTCTTTTCTTTTCTCAGTTTTTCCACCGCACGGATTACTTCTTTTCTTCCGTTCGGATCCAGCATGGCCGTTGGCTCATCGAGTACAATGCATTTTGGTTCCATTGCAATGACTCCTGCGATCGCCACGCGCTGTTTCTGTCCGCCAGAAAGCTTGTTCGGAGAATCTTTTCTTCGGTCAAGCATACCAACCGCACGGAGGCTGTCCTCCACGCGTTTCCATATCTCATCTGTAGGAACGCCCATATTTTCAGGTCCAAATCCTACATCTTCTTCCACCACTGTTCCAATAATCTGGTTATCCGGATTCTGAAAGACCATTCCGGCAGACTGTCTTACATTCCACAGCTCCTCCGGATCTTTCGTATCCTTCCCATCTACCCACATTGTTCCTTCTGTCGGAACAAGAATTGCATTCATATGCTTTGCAAGAGTAGATTTTCCAGAACCATTATGCCCCAGGATCGCTACAAATGATCCCTGAGGTATATCTATATCCACTCCGTCAATCGCTCTGTGGGATCCGATCACATTACCATCTTCGTCTCGTTTATCAAATTCAAATACAAGCTTATCAGCACGTATCATTCCCATGAGAATTACCGCCTCTCGTAAATCTGTTCGATGTACTCTGTACGCTCTGCCTGAATACACCAAGCGTTAATTAGTTACCGATTATCTTTTAGTCAAAAAACTATCAATTATTGTTCACAGGTAATCTATAAACAGTAACGCACTTTATTTGTTACTGTTCACTCCCATGTCAATCACTCCGCTGATTGGCATGGAGGATGCACATATTGTCTTGAATGTATCTCGCCCATCGCCAAAGGCGATTTTAAATGGCGAGATACGTTACTGTTTGCAGCTATGCTGTGAACAGTAACCTTTATTTTACGTTATAGCCAGTGATTTTGCAAGCGGGAGTTCCTCCCTTCAAACAGTAAAAAAGCTGCAAGAAAATCATATAAAACTGACAAATCCTCTGCAGGCACTTTTGTATCTATTCACATTTTACGAATCTCTAAAACAGCTCTTTTTATTTTCTATTTTTAATGTAAGCGCTCACATTTCGTTCAATTATATAATATGTACAGTTTTTGTTATTAATTTCACACATTTTTAGTTATTTTCTTCAAAAACAGCATTGAAATACAAGTCATTCCGTGATATTCTAAATACAGTCATACATATACCTAATATAAAAAGGTGCAGGGAGAATCGATCATAAATCTGTTTCTTACTTCTGCACCATTTTATTTGTATAAAATTAAATACACAGAAGGAGGACTCACTATGGCAAAATACATTATGGCACTGGATGCCGGAACAACCAGCAACCGCTGCATCCTGTTTAACCAGAAAGGAGAGATGTGCAGTGTTGCACAACGGGAATTCACACAGTACTTTCCTAAACCGGGCTGGGTAGAACATGATGCAGACGAAATCTGGGCGAGTCAGCTCGGCGTGGCTGTAGAAGCAATGAATGTCATCGGAGCAGAAGCTTCTGACATTGCTGCTATCGGTATCACCAATCAGCGTGAAACAGCAATCGTATGGGATAAGCATACCGGAGAACCCGTCTGCCATGCCATTGTCTGGCAGTGCCGCCGTACTTCTGAATACTGCGATTCTCTGAAAGAAAAAGGACTGACTGAAAAGTTCCGCCAGAAAACAGGACTTGTAATCGATGCCTATTTTTCAGGGACCAAAGTGAAATGGATTCTTGATAACATTCCGGGCGCAAGAGAAAAAGCTGAAAACGGGGATCTTCTTTTCGGAACCGTAGAAACATGGCTGATCTGGAAACTGACCAAGGGTGCTGTGCATGTAACAGATTACTCCAACGCATCACGTACCATGCTTTTTAATATCAACACACTGGAATGGGATGACGAGATCCTTGCAGAGTTAAATATTCCTAAATCTATGCTTCCAAAACCTGTACCATCCAGCGAGATTTACGGTTATGCAGACTCCTCTTTTCTCGGAGGACCAATCCCGATCGCAGGTGCAGCCGGAGACCAGCAGGCTGCTCTGTTTGGTCAGACCTGTTTCCATCCGGGAGATGCCAAGAATACTTATGGAACCGGCTGTTTCCTCCTTATGAACACCGGAGAAAAGCCTGTCTTCTCTCATAACGGACTGGTTACTACCATCGCCTGGGGACTGGACGGAAAGATTACTTACGCTCTGGAAGGTTCCATCTTTGTAGGCGGTGCTGCGATCCAGTGGCTCCGGGATGAGATGCGCCTGATCGATTCTGCGGAAGATTCTGAATATATGGCGCGTAAAGTAAAAGATACAAACGGCTGTTATGTTGTCCCTGCCTTTACAGGACTCGGTGCCCCGCACTGGGATCAGTATGCCCGCGGTACGATTGTCGGCATCACACGCGGTGTGAATAAATATCACATCATCCGCGCAACTCTGGACTCTATTGCTTACCAGGTAAATGATGTATTAAATGCAATGAAAGCCGACTCAGGAATCCATCTTTCTTCCCTGAAAGTAGATGGTGGTGCCAGCGCCAATAACTTCCTGATGCAGGTACAGTCCAATTTTATCAACGCACCTGTCAACCGTCCGGTCTGCGTGGAAACTACCGCCATGGGAGCAGCTTACCTCGCCGGTCTTGCTGTCGGATACTGGCAGAGCAAGGAAGAAGTTATGAAGAACTGGACTATTGACCGTACCTTCACACCGGAGATTGATGATGAGACACGCGAGAAAAAGATCAAAGGATGGAATAAAGCTGTTAAATATTCCTTTGGCTGGGCGCATGAAGACTGATGCCGGTTTTCAACTATTCGCTAACTAAAATAATATATTCCTGAACGCAAAATGGGATGAACTCATTTCCTTACCTGAGTTCATCCCATTTTTTATTTTTCAAAAATCAATTCTATCTGATTTATTTCATACTATATTTCATAAAGATCAATCTAAAAAGCATTCGCCCAATATGTCAATTCTATTTTACAGTATCTTTCTCTCAATTCATATCTTCCTTAAATCCTTCACCAAGTACCTCGCTTGTCTCCGTAAACATAAGGAATGCTTTTTCATCCGTCTGATGCACTGCCTGTCTTACACCATATGCTTCTGATTTCGTACATGCACAGAGAAGTACATCTTTCTTATCTCCCGTATAAGTTCCTACTGCTTCCAGCGCAGTAACTCCGCGGTCTGTGACCTTACTGATCTGCTGTGCAGTCTCTTTTCCTCTATCCGTAATCACAATTGCAAGTGTTCCTGCACCGATTCCATACAGTACTTTATCGATTACAATCGCCGAGACGAATGTGGCGATCAGACCATACAACACGGAATCCACGTCGCCAAATACCGGCCATCCAATCAGAATTACAACAAGATCGATCAGCATCGTAATTTTGCCAAGGGACAGGTGTGGCCATTTTGCCTTGATCGCCATCGTAAGGAAATCAATACCGCCGGAAGAAGAACCATGCATATAAAACAGAACCATTCCTCCTCCGATCAGTGCACCGGAATAAATCGCCGCCAGTAGTCTCTGTCCTGTGTACATCGGAAATAACGGAAAAATCAAATCCAAAAACAGCGTGGAAATCACCATTGTAATTCCACTCTTTAACAGGAACTTCTTTCCCACAAATTTATAACTTAGCAGAACCAGCGGAATATTTAGGATCAACGTCATTGTTCCAACCGGCATACTCCAGATCCAGTTCAGAATAATCGCCAGACCGGATACCCCACCCGGTGCGAACGCTGCTGCCTTCGCAAATGTGTACATTCCTGCTGCATAACAGACACTTCCCGGTATGTCATACAGTAATCCATAAAGAATATCTACCCCCATACTTCTCTGCTTTGTTTTCATGTTCTCCATTTTATTTCATCCCCAATCTTTTTATTTCCGTTTTTAAATCATTTTTCTTCGCCTCAATGAATCAACTTCTACTATTTACAGATTCTTTATAAGTTATAACACTCCTGCCGCCTTTTCCCCAAACGTTCTATGTATCAGAGCCTTTCTAAAAGATCTTTCCTGTAAACAGTAACAATTACAAACCTCTCTTTGAGGAAGATTTTGTATTAGTTTTCCCTAAGATCTAACTAATTATCCTTATGTATAGCATAGCAAAAAATGCTTTTACATGGAAGTGTAAGTTCCAGCAAAAGCATTTTTATTTCATCATCTTGTTACTGTTCAAAGCATAGCTGCAAACAGTAATATATCTCGCCATTTAGTCTCACCTTTAGCAATGGGCGAGATATATTCAGGACAATAACTTCTTTATTCACTACAACAGTTCCGCAAACAACCGCAAGAACACCTGTCCGAATCTCAGATAAGCGCTTCGTCCTGTCTTATATTTCTCTGTCACATCACGACTCTCTGCCATGCTTGCTTCCATATCCTTTTTAATCTCTCCAACAGCTTCACAATTCACCATCAGACATCCATTTTCAAAATGATGATACAGACTTCTGTAATCCAGATTGATCGTTCCGCAAGTTGCCATACAGTCATCAGCCACGCACATCTTCGCATGACAGAATCCCGGAGTCCATTCATAGATCCTGACTCCATTTCTGACCAGACCATGATAGAACGAACGTGTCACACTGTACACGATCTTCTTATCCGGAATTCCCGGTGTAATAATTCTGACATCCACACCACGCTTCGCAGCCAGAGAAAGTGCATGCGTCATCTCATCCGTAATGATCAGATACGGTGTCATAAACCAGCAGTATTTCTCTGCTTTATTGATCATACTGATATAGACATCTTCTCCCACCTGTTCATCATCCATCGGACTGTCCGCATAAGGCTGGATAAATCCATTCTGAACCGCTTTATATGGATAATCCGTAAGATACTGCTCCACTGCTTCATCGTTCTTTTCTTTCTCGCTTACAGCATTCCACATCTCCAGAAATGTAATCGTCAGAGAACGGACCGCATCTCCTTCCAGACGGATTCCGGTATCTTTCCATACTCCATATGGATGTGTGATATTAAAATACTCGTTTGCAAGATTATAGCCACCTGTATAACCAACTTTTCCGTCTATGACTGTGATCTTTCGGTGATCTCTGTTGTTCAGGAACAGATTTAATGCCGGTGCCAGCGGATTAAAGGCACGACACTGAATTCCAAGCCGGTTCATCTTGTTGATGAAATCCATATTGATAAACCAAATAGATCCCATATCATCATAGAAAATACGAACCTCCACTCCTGCTTTCGCTCTCTCCGCGAGCACTTTCTCGATCCGCTGCCATGCTTCTGCATCCTCGATCGCATGATATTCCATAAAAATGAACTTTTCTGCCTTCGATAAATCTTCAAGCTGCGCTTCCAGACCTTTGATTGCCTCATCATAATATGTGATGTCTGTGTTCTTATATACCGGATACAATGCTTTGTTTTGAATATAAGATGCAATATTTCCTGCTTTAGGCAGCTCTTCCTGAAGCTGTTCCCGTTCTTTCTGATTCTTCGGGAGTAAAGGAAGAAGCTTTTTATCCACTTCCTCATAACGAATTCGCATCTTCTTTGTTCCACCATTCAGACCGATCAGGAAATACAAAGTCACTCCCATAACCGGAAATACCAGAATCAATATAATCCAGGGCATCTTCAAAGATGATGTCTTATTCTCCGCATAAATATACATGATCAAAATCATGCTGATTAATCGTGTGATTGTACTCACAATATCCGCATATCTATTCAGTCTTGTAAATAAGACTATTATAAAGATCACTTCAAGCAAAATACAGACTGCCGAAAATATGAGCCTTTTTACACCATTTTTCGTTTTTGTCTTGCCTTCAACTGTAGAAACTTCCATTTTGTTTTTCATCCTCTTTCCGTAAAAAGACTGTCATTTGCTGCCATACAGAAACTAACCAATCAATACTTTCTTTCCTTCAAATGCAAATCCATAATGTCTGATCTGATCCGCCGCTATCCCCTGTGCCAGTAACTCTGCATCATACTGTTTTTCATGAATCTGATTTAGTGCAGATTCTACCGTATCAGATAAAGTCTTTTCCTCTTCCGGATCATGCACCTTAAATTCCATAATAATCGCCGGATAACTTTGATCTTTTTTCTTGGGAATCATCATCACATCATATCTTCCAAATCCACTCTCACGATTAGACCGAATCAAATACTCTTCTGCCTTTTCTGCAATAAGTCCTAATACAAATCCATGATAAAATCGCTCTGGTTCACTATTCTCAGATGGCAATTTCCCAGTGTCAAAAAAACTAAATGTTGCCATAGCAACTTTATTCATATAATAGTTCATCGCTTTTTTATCATCCTGTAGCAAAGCCTTCATAAAACCATTATAATTTGATACAGAAGTACTGAACCAGCTTTTAAACATATTGGAAAACATTCCCAGTGTCTCCAGATTTGTAATCTGTAAATGATACCATGGTTCTCGTAATATCCCACGATACTCTATCTGATCCACTTTTAAATATCCACACGCCATAAGCAGACTCCAGATTGCATTCTCATCCTGATCCAATTGATCAAATACAATCTGCTCGTCAAAACTGACTACAATTTCTTTCTCCTGCAGCAGTTCTTCCATCTTTTCTTTTATTTCCCCTGAAGCCATTCGAATCAGTCTGCTTACCAGTCCATTCGAACTGGTAGATGCCCAGTAAGCCTGAAATTTCTTTTCATCCAGATAATTGGTAATCGACCACGGATTATAAATATCTCTGCAAGAGCCAAAATTGAATCCGTCATACCACCTTTTTACTTCCTCTTTCTGATCTGTAAGATGGAAACTTTCCAATGCGTTCTCTACTTCATTTTCTGTAAATCCAAAACAATCTGCATATTGTTCTGATGTTGTTGTCACAACCTTCAGATTATTGAGATCAGAAAATACTGATTCTTTTGAAACTCTTGTAATTCCTGTCATCAGCGCACGTTCCATATATGGATTTGTTTTAAATGTTGCATTAAACAGATTGCGTATAAACACTGTAAATTCATTCCAATAACCATGTAGATAAGCTTCCTGCATAGGAGTATCATATTCGTCCAGAAAAATCAGAACTTTTTTCTTATAATAACGATTCAGATAACAGCTCATCTCATGTAATGCAGCCGCACTGACCGTCTCTTCCATATCCGGTCGCACGGAAAGATATCTTTCTTTTTCATTTGCGCTCAAAAGATTGCCATCCAGTAAATATCTGTTTTCTTCGTAAACAGTACAAATCTGTGCATTGATCTGCTTCTTGACATCGGAATAGTTGCCGGCTTTAATCGCCGCAAAGCTCAGAAAAATTACAGGATACGTTCCCTGAATCTTCCGATATTTCTCATCTTCCCAAATGGAAAGTCCCTCAAACAGCTCTTCTCTTCCTTTATATTTGAATGAGAAAAAGCTGTTCAACATGCTCATATTCAGTGTTTTTCCAAAACGGCGCGGACGGGCAATCAGAGTCACCTTGTCCCTGTTCTCCCACCATTCTTTTATAAACATCGTTTTATCCACATAGAAGTTATCATCCTGTCTGATGCTCTCAAACTGGTCATTTCCAATACTTACAGTCTGTGTCATTAACGCCTCCTGCCTTTATGGGCACTTTCTGATTACACAATAAGCTTCACCAAATACTATCCGTAAAAAATATTCTCTCTGTTATTTATTCTGTATTATACGCTATCTGAAATATGTATTGCAACCATAGCATATGGGAACTATGGTTTTGTTAGTATTTATAGGTTACTGTTCACAGCATAGCTGCAAACAGTAACTATTTATTTCTCACATGCTTTCTCTGCGAAATCACAAGTCCGATCAGAATCAGCACCGCTCCGATTCCTGACACCAGCGTCATCTTTTCATGAAGCACAATCAATGAAAGAACCACTGTCACAATCGGGGATACATAGATATAAACACTGGTTTTCACTGCCCCGATCCATGCTGTTGCCAGATTCCAGAGCATGAATCCAATGGCACTTGCTCCTAATCCAAGGAATAAGAGATTCGCAATCACTTCCGGATGTCTGAAAGCACTCAAATCCCAAGATGCATTCTGTTCAATCAATACCGGAATCAGGAAAATCATCGCATAGAAATAGATTCTTCTTGTCACTGCAATGACCGGATATTCCCAGTCTCCGATTTTTTTTATAAATGCTGAATAACCTCCCCAGGAAATCATAGCAAGAAATGCAAGGAAATCTCCGAGCGGGTTCAGATTCAGACTCTTCTGTCCACTCATACTGATCAGAATCACTCCTGTAATTGCAATCACAAATCCGACGAAAAAGTTTGCTCCCTGCTTCTCATTCTTAAAAAAGAAGCCTACAGTCACTGCCACAAAAAATGGAGCACATGCAACAATGATTCCTACATTCGATGCATAGGTCATCGTCAATGCCGTATTCTCCAGCATAAAATAAAGAACAATCCCACATAACGCCGCTCCGGCAAAATAAACTTTCCTCTTTCGCTCCTTTAAATCCAACCGATGCGGATATACAATCCACAATGTAAGAAACGCAAGAACCACTCTTATAAATAATACTTCAACAGGTAAAAAATAAGTGAGCAGAACCTTTGTCGATACAAAAGTTGCTCCCCACATAATCTGCGTTCCACAGGCAAGCATATGCCCTAATATCTGTTTTTTCTCTTCTGTCATAACTATCCCCAGTCTCTTTCCACTCTGATTTTGAGTACAAAAAAAGCGGGTGATGGGAATCGAACCCACGTATCCAGCTTGGAAGGCTGGTGTTCTACCATTGAACTACACCCGCGTGTCAAACACAAGTAATATAATACCACAGATTTTCAAAAATGCAAGTAAAATTTAAAAATTTTTATATTTTATAGCAACTTTTTCATAAAAAGGAGCGTTGCTCCATAGACGTCTCCCCATCTCATTGCAACGCTCCACATACTTTTACTTCTTTAAACAGTCTCCAGCACTACAGCTTCATAAGCACGTAATTCCACTTTTTCTGCATTCACCTGAGTATCTTCGTAATTTCCAAGGAGAACGCTGTGCTCTTTCCATCCTTCCGGAAGTTTCATCTCCACCGGTTCTTCTTTCAGATTACACAGCACAAGAAGTTTTTTCTCTCCATAACTTCTCTCATATCCAAGCACTGTCTCCGGTTCTTCTGTAAGGAAATGAATGTTTCCTTCTGAAATCACCGGCATGGATTTTCTAAACTGGATTAATTTCTTATAAAAGGCAAGAACTGAATCCGGATCGTCTTTTTCTACTTCTACATTGATCTGCTCATAATTATCCTCTTCACTGATCCACGGATCACCTGTTGTGAATCCTGCATGTTTCTCTGTATTCCACTGCATCGGTGTTCTGGAATTATCTCTGGATCTGGCTGCAAGAATCTCAAGTGCTTCTTCTTCACTCTTACCTTCCTCAAGCAGAATCTGATAATAATTCAGACTTTCCACATCACGATACTGCTCAATGGAAGTGAAATGTGTATTTGTCATACCAAGTTCTTCTCCCTGATAAATATAAGGAGAGCCCTGCATAAAATGAATCGCTGCCGCCAGCATCTTCGCTGACTCTTTCCAGTATTTCTCTTCATTTCCAAAACGGCTGACAATACGCGGCTGATCGTGGTTACACCAGAATAATGCATTCCAGCCGTTTGCTTCCTGCATTCCTTCCTGCCAGGTACGGAACAGATCTTTCAATGCTTTCAGATCCGGATCCATCAGCTCCCATTTCTGTCCATCTTTATAATCCACTTTCAGATGATGGAAATTAAAGCACATGGAAAGCTCTTTCTCTTCCGGATTCGAATAGCGGATACAGTTTGCAAGTGAAGTCGAAGACATTTCTCCAACGGTAATCATATCTTCAATTCCTGTATCACCTACAAGCTCTTTCAGATACTCATGCACCTTTCTTCCATCTGTATAGAATCTTCTTCCGTCTCCCTCAAAATCATCTTCGTATTTCTCCGGTTTGGAGATTACATTGACTACATCAAAACGGAATCCTTTAATTCCTTTTTCCTTCCAGAAACGGATTACATCTTTTAATTCTTCTCTAACTTCCGGGTTCTCCCAGTTCAGATCTGCCTGTGTTACATCATACAGATGCAGATACCATTTTCCAAGATCTTTTACATATTCCCATACTGGACCGCCAAATTTGGATACCCAGTTCGTCGGAAGATTCTTTCCATCTCCATCTTTGAAAATATAATAATCCTGATATTTCTTTTCCCCTTTTAAGGCACGCTGAAACCATTCATGCTCTGTAGATGTATGATTGAATACCATGTCCAGCATCAGGCCGCTTCCTCTTTTATCCGCCTCATGGATCAATTCTTCAAGATCCGCCATTGTTCCATAACGAGGATCAATCTCACGGTAATTCGCTACATCATAACCATTATCATTCTGCGGTGAAATAAAAAATGGTGTCAGCCAGAGGTAATCTACATTCAGATCTTTCAGATAATCCAGTCTCTGTGTAATTCCCCGTAAATCTCCCCATCCGTCCCCATCGGAATCCTGAAATGATTTTGGATAAATCTGATAAATAACTTTGTCCTTTAAATTCATACTCTGTCTCTCCATTCTCTAAAATTCTGCAATTACAGTCTTTCCACTTTCAGCGTTCATGCCTGTGTGGAAGTTCACCTGTTCCACATCTGCCTGATCTGTCACGATACATACTGTCACATCTGGATGACCTGCTGCCTTGATCTTCTCTCTGTTGAATCGGATCAACGGGGTACCGGCCTCAACTTTCTGATTTTCATCTGCAAGATATGTAAATCCATCTCCGTTCATCTCAACTGTATCAAGTCCGACATGAAGCAGGATCTCCATTCCATTCTCCAGTGTCAGGCCAATTGCATGACGTGTATCTGTCAACATGGTTACTGTGCCCTTTGCAGGTGCACACAGTGTGTCATTCTCCGGTCGGATTGCAATTCCGTCACCCATAATACCTGCTGAGAAAACCTGATCTTCTACTTCACTTAAAGGAATCACTTTTCCTGTCAGATATGCTTTCAAATCATGTACTTCTGTTGAAACTGCTTCATTTTCTTTCTGTTCTTCGCTGTTATTCTGAATCTCTGCATTTACTTCTGCATTCACTGTCTGAGCTTCTGTTACATCAGATGCTGTTTCTGCTACGCTTCCATATCTTTCACTGTCACTTAATTTCTTCTTTCCTACGATTATTGTAAGTGCAAACGGAACTGCAATTGCAATCACCATACACAGTGCAAAACTGAGCATGTACTGTGGCTGAATAGAAAGGATTCCGGGAATTCCTCCTACACCGACTGCATTTGCTGTTGTGTTTGTTGCCACACATATGATAGCTGCACAGGCAGACCCGATCATTCCACAGATGAATGGGAATGTAAGTTTCAGGTTTACACCGAAGATGGCCGGCTCTGTAACTCCAAGATAACAGGAGATACATGCAGGGATATTTACTTCCTGTGCATTTGCATTCTTCTTCTGCAGAGCGATCATTCCAAGTACTGCCGATCCCTGTGCGATATTAGAAAGAGCGATCATTGGCCAGAGCATTGTTCCGCCGTAATCTGCGATCAGCTGAAGGTCGATCGCATTTGTCATATGATGAAGTCCTGTAATAACAAGTGGTGCATAAACAAATCCGAAGATGGCACCGAATACAACTTTAAATGTTCCTGTAATTCCTGCATAAACTACTGCTGAAATCGCTGAACCGATTTTCCAGCCGATCGGTCCGAGAATAAAATGTGCACACATTACTGCAAGTATCAAACTGCAGAATGGAACCACGATCATAGAAATCACTGCCGGTGTAATCTTTCTGAAGAATCTCTCCAGATAAACCAGTGCAAACGCTGCCAGGATTGCCGGAATTACCTGTGCCTGATAACCGATCATATCTACTTTAACAAAACCAAAATCCCATTTCGGAATATCTGCCGCTGCTGTAGATCCTACTGCATACGCATTCAGAAGCTGTCCGGATACAAGTGTAAGTCCGAGTACAATACCAAGCATCTGTGTTGTTCCCATTTTCTTCGTTACCGACCAGCAGATTCCAACCGGTAACATATGGAAGATTGCTTCACCGATCAGCCATAAGAAACTGTCAACGCCGAACCAGAACTGGCTGATATCACATAATGTCTTTGTCGCATTATCAAACAGATACATACTGTCGATACAGTTTCTGAATCCAAGGATCAGACCTCCGGTAATAATTGCCGGAATCAGTGGTGCAAAGATCTCTGCCAGAACTGCTACCATTCTCTGTAATATGTTCTGATTCTTCTGAGCTGCCTGTTTTACTGCATCCTTTGATACACCTTCCACGCCTGCGACTGCTACAAAGTCATTGTAAAAATCTGAAACTGTGTTTCCGATAATAACCTGGAACTGTCCGGACTGTGTAAAACTGCCTTTTACAACTTTCATTGCCTCAATCTTTGTAATGTCTGCCCTGGCTGGATCATTCAGTACAAAACGCATTCTTGTCACACAATGTGATACAGCCGCAATGTTGCTCTTTCCTCCGACCAGTCGGAGAAGTTCTTTTGCATCATCTGCATACTTACCCATTTTTAACTTCCTCCCATAATTTCCCTAATTGTTTGCTTTTTACTCGTTTTATCTTGTTCAAACAAGTTGTTGTAATTATTTTATATCACACTTATTTGAACAAGTCAATAGTAATTTAAAAACTTGTTTGAACATGTTTTAAAATTTTACTGTAAAGTTTCATACATTCTTTTATTGCATTTTCTACCTTCTACTTCTATAATTATACCAGATGTTTGAACAAGTATATTTATTATGTAAAAGAAGGGATACTCTATGCCAAAGGCAAAATTTGAATCAATATATAAAGATCTGAAACAGAAAATCGAATCGGATGAATACCATTATCAGGATCTGCTGCCATCCGAAAACACGATGGTAAGCATCTATGACTGTTCGCGTAATACAATCCGCCGGGCCATCGCAAAACTCACAGAAGACGGATATGTACAGCCACTTCACGGAAAAGGAGTGCGAATCATTTACCAGCCTGTAGATCAGGCCGCTTTTACAATCGGTGGAATCGAATCATTTAAAGAATCCTCGATCCGGAATCACAGAGAACGTCACACAGAAGTAATCCAATTTGCGGAAATCACAGCAGATGAACGACTTTCCAAACGAACCGGTTTTCCTGTCGGAAGTGAACTTTATTATCTGCAGCGTGTCCGTTCTCTGGATGGAATCGCACTGATTCTGGATATTAACATGTTCCTGAAATCACTGGTTCCAGGCCTCACAGTTGAAATCGCCAAAGATTCTATCTACGATTATATTGAAAATACACTCGGCATGCCGATTGTGACAAGTAAACGAAAAATGACAGTGGAACGCGCCACTCCGATCGATGAGAAATATCTGAAATTGAACGACTACAACTGTCTTGCGGTTGTAACCGGTCAGACGTTCAATGCTGATGGAGTCATGTTTGAGTACACCCAGTCGCGCCACAGACCGGATTATTTCTGTTTCCAGGATACAGCGACCAGACGGAGTAAAAAATAATACTTTAAAATCAGCATTATTTTACCAATGACTGAAGATAGCTATCTAGATATTAGCTAATAGATAATATTGGAGCAGATTAATATTTTTCAATTATCATTTTATTAAAACGGGAGAGCTTAAATGAGTACTTTATTGAACGAAATAAAAAAGAAAAACGCAACTGCATTTACTCACAGTGGTAAGTTTCATGCCGACGATGTATTTTCATCCGCATTACTGCTGTATTTAAACCCGGAAATTACCATTTCACGCGGGAATCGTGTGCCGGACAACTTTGACGGAATTGTATTTGATATCGGGCGCGGTGCTTATGACCATCATCAGAAAGACAGCCGGATTCGTGAAAACGGAATTCCTTATGCTGCCTTCGGACTTTTATGGGAGGCACTTGGCGGAGAGATTCTCGGTGCTGAACTTGCTGAAAAGTTCGATGAATCTTTTGTACAGCCACTTGATAATAATGACAACACCGGAGAGAAAAATGAACTTGCTACACTGATCGGGAATTTCAATCCTTCCTGGGACGCAGCCGGCGGAAATGATGAGGCATTTTTCCAGGCAGTCAGTGTTGCCGGAATGATTCTTGAGAACAAATTTGAACGTTTTCGCGGAAATGAGCGGGCTGATAAAAGAATTGAAGAAGTGTTGGAACAGCATGAAAAAGCCATTTCCAATGGAGAAAAAAGTGCTAAAGAACGTCAGATTCTGATTCTTCCTGAGTTTATTCCATGCCAGAAACGTCTTTCCGAAACTGACATTGCATTTGTAATCTTTCCTTCGAATCGCGGCGGTTACTGCATCCAGCCTCAGAAGAAAGAATACTCCATGAATTATAAATGCAGCTTTCCATCCCACTGGCTTGGACTTGAAGGAGAGGAACTGGTTACTGCTACCGGAATTGCAAGCGCCGGATTCTGTCATAAAGGGGGATTTCTTATGACTGTAGGCACATTGGACGATGCCGTAGCCGCATGCACTTACAGCCTTACAAATTTCCATGACGAACCCGTTCTTGTAAGCCTTGGTGGAAATGATGAAACCGATGCCCTGCTGCATCAGCTTCCGAAATTGCAGAAAGCATCTATTATTTCTATGGATTTTCCTGCTTTACCTGAACTGGAAATGCAGGGCATTTACGGAGAAGTTGCTTTAGAGAAATCTGAATGGAAAGCACTGATTAAAGATTCTGTCAAACAGATTCTCCGTCATAAACCTGAAGCGGTATTCGTACACGGAGATGTATTTGCATCTTATCCGATTGTACATGCACTTCGTAAAAAGCATGTTCCGATTCTTACGCTTGTTGAAAAAGATGGAGCAAAACTGATCGTGAGAATTCCATCCGGTTCTTAATTGATTTATCCACAAAAACGCCTGAGAAATGAAAACTTATCAACATTTCTCAGGCGTTTTTCCCTGTTTTATTCACTTTATGTTTTTTATATTATCCTAACAGCTCATCTTTCAGGTCAAGAATCGCACCGCCAGCTGTGCATGCAGGGCAGATACAGTATTTTGCACCATTTTCTTTTGCTGCTTTTGCCTGAGATACCATTGCTTTCGCCTGCTCAGCACCAAATACCTGCTCACCATGTTCAGAAGAAGCAAATCCAATAAATGCATCAATTGAAAGCACATCTTCTGAAAGTTCCTGCAGATAGTCTGCTGTTACTTTTCCCTCATCCGGTGTGTTCTCAGCATCCAGCCACTTCTGTGCCATCTCCTTGAGCTCCGGGCAGCAGGATCCTGCATTTAAAACTTCCTGTGTTTTCTCTTCTACAAATTTTCTTGTACTTTCGTTCATTTCTGTGTCCTCCTTCTATTTCTGTACGTTCTTACTTTTTCTCATCCAGAAGAATGACTCCCTGTGCCGGGTTCTTGTCAATTGCTCCGACAATCGGATGCGGCACATAAAGTTCTTCCAGATATGCAATATCTTCCTCTGTCAGTTTCACATTAAATGCTCCGACTGCATCATCCAGATATCCCATTTTCGTAGCACCTACGATTGGAGATGTGTTCCCAGTCTCTTTAATGTTCCGTCAATTTCCCGCATGATTGCCGGTCTTGAAAGACGTCCTTCATTGAAATATACTTTTGAAGCAATGACAACTTTGTCTCTTGCGACATTGTTCTTAATTGCTTTTCCCAGATATTCTTCACTGGTTCCTGCTGAATATCCATTCGCTGTATCAAAGAAATTCATTCCAAGATCCAGTGCATGCTTTACCATTTCTTCTGTCTGCTTCTCATCCAGTGTCCAGTCATGCATCGTTCCTGCTTTTCCAAAACTCATGCATCCAACACACAATTTCGAGACTTCAATTTCCGTATTTCCAAGCTTTGTATATTCCATGATTCTGTTCCTTCTGTTGTCTTGCAATTTTCACTGTCCAACGCATATACCTGTAAAGTTTTAGAGCAGTCACGTATCTTGATACATCCTATCTCCCACTCAGCTCCTTCATCTTTACATGATATTTCTTCTTTATTTTCTGCAATTCTAATTATAAACAGATTCTTCCTTCTTGTCGAATATCTGATTTGTATCATCCAGAATGCCTGTAAGGCATATATTATTTATATTTTCTTGCATACTCACATGCATTTTCCAGATTATTTTCCAATCCATATTTTACATTTTTGAGTCGTTTAACTGAAATATTATCATTTGTTTGTAAAATCTCCATGATTTCATCAACAACACCTTCTAATTTTTTTTCATCAAACCATGTAAAATTATGAAACAGTTCCAACTGTCGATCCGGACTCATTCCATTTGCCCCAAAAGGCTTTGCTATATAAGAGAAATCCGACGACATTTCCAGCATTTCTGCCCTGCACCATAAGCATGTTCCACTATCAAAAACTGGTGCTACCGTTGTATATTCAAGTGTTTCTACATTTCGAATTACGCCGAAATTTCTCCAATGCCGGTCTTCATTCGCCAGTATATAATCACAGACAAACATCTTTGTAAGCATTTCTTCTGCATCAGGAATTCCAAGTTGTTCATAACATGAAATAAGGAACTGATAATCATTCATAGAGGATGGTTTCTTCCTGTTGCAAATCACATCATACGCTGTGATAAGTTCTTCATCGTCATTTAACATATTTCTGCATGCAGAATAATTGGATCTTCCTTCTCGATGTAAAAAATACGACACATATTCATTTTCTTCCAATAACCGACGATGAAGTGCTGTTGCAGCAACCTCGTTTTGAATTTCCTGTCTGAACAGTGCTGATCCTGTTTTCAAAAGGATTCTCTCTCCATTGACAATTTTCCATTTTTTATTCAGATCTCCTCCAAGCGTGGAATTTGGTGACATCAGACTTGGATTGCCCGATGACTGCTGTCCCAACGTTAAAAGTCCAAGATCATCTGTAAATTCATTATCAAAAAAATTAATTTTTTCCCATTGCTGTGGAGCAGCCACATCATCAATCCAGTAACGGTCAGATAAAGACAATCCGAAATTCTTCTCTGCCAATGCCAGTGTACTGTCAAGATCCAGACTGTCCAGCACCTGCTGAATCTGATTACGTGATGCAGGAATAGCCCTTCCCTTCCACCAGGCATTCAATGCTTTTTTTGTTATATTCCCTTTTTGATCCACTGTAGCCGGTGGAGCATATCGCACATCGTAAATATCCAGGATTTTCATCACTGCATGAACATCCAAATCATATTCAAATTCTACTACTGGTGTATTTTTATTCATAAGAATATATTTGGCCATTATCTCTTCTCCTTTTTCTTTTTAGCCGATGAGTACCCTTTTCCCCTGAAATGCGAAACCATAACAACGAATTCTTTCCTTTTCAATTCCTCGTGCTATAAGTTCACTCTCATATTTTTTATCCTTTATCTGATTCAATGCAGATTCCACTGTTTTTTCCAAATCCTTTTCATCTGAATCCTGTGCTTTAAATTCCAGAATAAACGCAGGATCTTCTGAATTCAGCGGTTCTAACATAACATCATATCTGCCATAACCACTCTCCCTGTTGGAATTCACCTTATATCTTCCCATAAGTTCTACAACAAGTCCTAACACAAATCCATGGTAAAAACGTTCTGGTGCATTTTCTGCAAACGAATTTTTTGCCGTATCAAAATAGCTGAATGTTGCCAGAGAAACTGTGTTCATATAACGGTTCATTGCCTTCACATCTCCGCTAAGCATTGCCTTGATAAACTCATTATAAGGGACATCTTCTTCTGAAAACCAGTCACGGATCATATCTTCAAACATCATTCGGACCTCACGGTTTGTGATTGTCAAATGATACACAAATCGATCTGTTTTTTCATCTTCATATATCTGATTCACTTTCAGATAACCACTTGCCAGCAGCAGACTCCAGATTGCATTTTTCTTCTTTCCCAACTGTTCAAATATGATTTCCTCATCAATCTCTGTAACCAATTCTTTTCCTTCCAGCAGATCTTCCATCATTGTTTTAATCTCTGGCGTTCCTCTCTGAATCAGTTGAGCAATCATTTTATTTGAACTTGTATTCACCCAATAAGGTTTATATTTTCTCTCTTCCAGAAAGCAGGTAATCGACCATGGATTATACAAATCTTTCCGCTGTCCAAAAGAAAATCCGTCATACCAGTATTTCACTTTTTCTTTCTGAGCAGTCAGTCCATATGCTTCAAGTGCATCAAATACTTCTTTTTCTGTAAATCCAAACTGAGTACAATATTTTTCTGATGTAGTTGTTACTACCGTCAGATTATTAAGATCCGAAAAAATCGATTCTCTGCTTACTCTGGTAATTCCTGTAAGAAGGCCACGTTCCATATAAGGGTTGGTTTTAAATGCCGCATTAAAAATTCCTCTCATGAAATCAACAAGTTCCTGCCAGAATCCATTTACATAGGCCTCCTGTAAAGGCGTATCATATTCGTCCAGGAAGATAAGTACTTTCTTTCCATAATACCTGCTCAGATAATCTGACAGAGAACTAAGTGCCAATGCGGCTACTGTATCTGACATCTCAGACGATACAGAATCAAAATATTCCAGATCCTGTCTGGCCATAAAGTCTTCTCTCCGCAGGGAATCATATTTCCCATATAATCTTACAATGGCCTGTATAATCCCTTCTCTTGCTGCTTTATAAGTGTTGCCTTTAATATTGGCAAAACTCAGAAACAAGACCGGATATGTTCCCTGTAATTGACGATACTGTTCCTCTTCCCACACAGACAAACCTTCAAACAGATCATCTCTTTTCGCATATTCCAGTGAAAAGAAGCATTCCAGCATATTCAGATTTAATGTTTTTCCAAACCTGCGCGGTCTGGTGATCAATGTGACTGCATCTTTATTCTCCCACCATTCCTTGATGAAACTCGTTTTATCTACAAAAAAGCAGTTGTTTTCTCTGATGTATGCAAAATCCTGTGCTCCGATTGAGACTGTCTGTTTCATGTTCCGGTACCTCCTTCTGAGAATCAATGGTTACATTATAGCATACTCTGAAATTTGAAAAAACTGAAAATAAAAACTATTCCGGCGAGAAATATCAAAAGATTGTTGTTCTCAAGTAACTTGTAAACAGTAATGCCAAAAGGCCCGCTTACACGGGCCTCTTAAATAAAACATGACATTATGGAGTTGATGTCTTAATATGTCCGAAAAATCATTCCTACGAATTGAGACATAAGTCTTACAGAAATCATTTTCAGACACTCTTTAGCGAATCTGATCTGCAAGTTTTTTTGCTTCTCGCGTCAGTTCACAAATCTTATCAAATGCTCCTGCTTTGATAAGATTTTCCTTTACCATCCAGCTTCCGCCACAGCAAAGGATTTTATCAAATGAAAGATAATCTTTTAAATTATCCTGATTAATGCCGCCTGTCGGCATAAATTTCAATGTATGATACGGGGCCGCCATTGCTTTAATCATCGCAATACCGCCTGCCTGTTCTGCCGGGAAAAATTTCACAACCTGTAACCCTCTTTTGACAGCCTGCGCCACTTCAGAAGGTGTAGCACATCCCGGTAATACAGAGATGTCTTTCCCGATACAATAATCTACAATTTCCGGATCAAATCCAGGACTGACAATAAATTTTGCTCCTGCTGCAACAGCCTCATCTACCTGTTCCGTTGTCAGTACAGTTCCTGCACCAACCAGCATTTCCGGATAAGCTTCCGCCATCTGACGAATCGATTCTGCTGCTGCCTCTGTCCGGAAAGTAACCTCTGCACATGGAAGACCACCTTCAACCAATGATTTTGCCAGTGGCAGTGCATCTTTTACATCCTCTAAAACCACAACCGGTACAACTCCCATTTGTTGAAACTGTTCATATATATTTTTCATCTTCATACACTCCGTTTTTTCATATACCTTTTATATAACCACATAAGTAACATCTAATATTTTCTTTAAGACGTGCTTCAAAATTTGAAAATAATTGATTCGAACATATTTTTCTCGAAATTTTCTTATACTTCATCCATGACTTGCAGCACTTTCTAAAATAAAATTTTATCAATTACCGCTTTATATCAAAATTCATCTGCATAATATGCCGGATCGCCGATACATCATCTGTAATATTTCCATCTCCATGAATCGTGTGTTTTACCGCACTTGCAGCAACACCAAAATTCACCACATCTTCTGGCGTATACTCATTCATCAGTCCATAAATAATTCCACTGACAAATGCGTCACCGCCTCCGACTCTGTCTAATATTTGAAACGACAGCATATTACTCTCATATGTTTGTCCATCCATCCACAAATATGCTTTCAAACTATTTTCACTGCAACTCTGTGCATAACGTACATGTCTCGCAATGCACTGAATATTCGGATATTGCTCCACAAACTCCTTGAATACCTTCTCCTGTTGTTCACGATCCGGCTGAAATGGGATGTCATCTTTCACATCGCCTTCAACCGGATTCTGCGGATTTTTCCAAAGATGATATGGCTCTATTCCAAACAGAACATTTACATACGGAAGACACATGGTACAGAAGTCCCTGGCCTCTTCCCAGGTCCAGAGGGTACTTCTGAAATTCCCATCAAAACTGACTGTCATTCCTTTCTTCTTCGCTATTTTTAAACAGGTCAGAATCATTTCTTTACAGTTTTCTCCAAGTGCCGGAGTGATTCCACTGAGATGAAGCCATGTGTAACCATCCAATATCTTTTCAAAATCTGTCTTTTTAAAATCGTACTCACAAAATGCGCTATGCTTTCTGTCATACACGACTTTACTCGATCTGATTCCATAACCGGTCTCCAGATAATAAGTTCCAAGTCGATGTGTTGGTGTCTCCTCCGGTGTTGAAAAAATAACTGCATCACAGTTTACATCATTACTTCTGAGCATCCGCACAGCACTTTTTCCCAGACTATTATCCGGAACAACAGTACAAAATGAGGCATCCATTCCCAAATTAGCCAGTGATATTGCTACATTCGCCTCACTGCCTCCATATCTTGCTTCAAATGTAGTTGCCACTCTGATTTTTTCATAATCCGGTGGTGTCAGACGAAGCATAATCTCACCAATTGTTATAAACTTATGTTTTTTATTTTCTTTCATACATCATACCTCTGAGCACACAGACAGAAGTTTTAGCTTGAATATCTCTCACCTTTTTCAACTTCTGTCTTGTTATCTGTCAGTTCAAATGAATATTTGCACTCCACTTTACTAAACTTAAACGGATATTTATCATCCTCTTTGCTAAATTCAAATAGATATCCACAATCCGTTTTTCTATTTTGATTAATACTCCAGATATGCACCTTTCATCGGACTTGCCGCATGTTCGCTGAACATTCTGAGTACGCCTCTCTTATATTTAGGTTCTCTCGGTTTCCAGTTTTTACGACGTTCTTTCAGGATTTCATCAATCTCTTCCATTGATTTTCTTTCTCCTGCAATACCAATGATATTCAGTTTTCTTCCCATCACATCAATCTCAATCAGATCTCCTTCTTCTACGAGTGCGATCGGACCTCCGTCAACTGCTTCCGGACTGCAATGTCCAATTACCGGTCCTGTGGATGCTCCTGAAAATCTTCCGTCTGTAATCAACGCAATACTTCTTCCAAGTTCCGCATCACTGCTGATTGCCTCAGAAGTATAGAACATCTCCGGCATACCGCTTCCTTTTGGTCCTTCATATCGAATAAAAACTGCGTCCCCTTTCTGCACTTTATGTTTCAGTACAGCATCAAGACATTCCTCTTCACTGTCAAATGGTCTTGCTCTGAGAACTGATTTGAACATTTCTTTCGGGCATGCTGTATGTTTGATCACAGCTCCTTCCGGTGCAAGATTTCCACGGAGAATAGCAATACTTCCATCTGTTCCAATTGCTTTATCATATGGACGGATCACGTCTTCTTTCGTAACATTTACATTGTAACGTTTATTAAATTCCTGAAGCCATTTATCACACTTCTCATAGAACCCATTCTTTTTCAGTTCTTCCAGATTTTCTCCTAAAGTCTTTCCTGTAACTGTCATTACATCCAGATGTAAATGTTCTTTTATTTCTTCCATAATCGCCGGAACACCGCCCGCATAATAGAAGCACTCTGCCGGCCATTTTCCTGCCGGACGGATATCCAGAAGATATCTGGCATTTCTGTGAATTTTATCAAATGTATCTCCTGTGATCTCAATTCCCAGTTCATGCGCAATTGCCGGAATATGAAGCAGACAGTTCGTGCTTCCTGAAATAGCTGCATGAACCCAGATTGCATTTTCAAAGCTTTCCTTTGTCACGATATCTGATGGGCGCATATGCTCCATCTTCGCCAGACGCACTGACTGTCTTCCGGCCTCTCTTGCAAATTCCAGAAGATCCGGACTTGTGGCAGGCATCAATGCGCTTCCCGGAAGAGCCAGTCCCAGCGCTTCTGCCATGATCTGCATGGTAGATGCTGTTCCGATAAAGGAACATGCTCCACAGCTCGGACATGCATTGCATTTTGCCCAGTCAAGTTTTGCTTCATCAATTTCTCCGCGTTCATATTTGGCACTGTACATTCCAAGCTGTTCCAGTGTCAGCATCTCAGGTCCTGCATTCATAGTTCCTCCCGGTACAACCACTGCCGGAATATTCACTCTTGCAAGTCCCATCAGATTCCCAGGCATTCCTTTATCACAGCTTGAAAGATAAACTCCTGCATCAAAAGGAGTTGCATTTTCATGAATTTCAATCATGTTTGCGATCATTTCGCGGCTGGCAAGACTGTAGTTAATTCCATCTGTTCCCTGACTCTCTCCATCACAGATATCTGTACAGAAATAACGGGCTCCATATCCACCTTCTTCTGCAATCCCTTTTCTTACTTCTTCTACAAGAATATTTAAATGTCCGCTTCCCGGATGGCTGTCACCATAAGTACTTTCCACCATAACCTGAACTTTTCCGAGATCTTCCTTTTTCCAACCTGTTCCAATACGCAGCGGATCAAGCTCCGGTGCAAGCTTTCTCATTTCCTGACTTTTTAATTCCATAACTGATTCCTTTCTGGCTTCTATCCTTTAAGCTCATTTCACATTAAACAAATTTAAAACTCATTCTGCTGTTTTACTCTGTGCTAAACATTCATTCTCATTTAACATTTTTATGATACGATAAACCATGCGATCGTAGCCCCAATTGCTCCGACAAGTCCTACGATTGTCTCCATCACTGTCCATGTCTTCAGATTGGTTTTCTCATCGACTTCAAAAAGAGATTTTGAAAGCCAGAATCCTGAATCATTTACATGGCTGAATGCTGTTCCGCCTGCAGCGATTGCAATTGTAAGTGCAGCAAGCTGTATCTGGCTTAATCCTGCAACCATCGGCATGGATGAAATAATTCCCGCTGCCATTGTCATAGATACTGTCGCTGAACCTACAGAAACTCGTACTGCAACTGCTACAAGGAACGCGATCAATACCATCGGCAGTGGAAGTGATCCTACAAAATTCCCGAACACTTCACCAATTCCAGAATTCTGAAGAATAAAGCGAAGCATTCCGCCTCCTGAGATCAGAAGAATAATATTTCCACAAGAATGTAAGGAATTTGTCATTACTTTTGTAATCTCTGTAATACTGAATCCTCCCGGCAATCCAAGAAAGAGCATTGCACAAATTGTTGAAAGCAGAAGTGCAATTACCGGGGTTCCAAGGAACTCAAGTACCGGCTGTGCAGGTGCCATAAATGGAATGATCGATGACAATGTATTTAAAATAATAAGGAAAAGCGGCAAAAGAATAATACTTACAATCAGCCAGAAATTAGGCTTCTTCCCTTTACTTTTTTCCTGTGATTCTTTTTCATTTTCCAGATAAGAACTCGGCACTTCACAGAAAAATTTCTTTCCTGCAAATTTTCCAAACACCGGTCCTGCCAGAATCATCGCCGGAATTCCAATGATAATTCCCAACATAATTACATAACTTAATTCCACATTCAACATCTCTGCTACAAGTACCGGTCCTGGTGTCGGCGGTACAAATGCATGTCCAATTGCAAGTCCTGCAAGCAACGGTATTGAATAACAGAAAACAGACTTCTTTGTTTTTCTTGCAATTCCGAATGCGACTGGAATCAGAATTAATAAACCAGATTCAAAAAATACCGGCATTCCTACTATTAAACCAGTAATTCCTAATGCCCATGGAGCTTTCTTTTCACCAAATACTTTCAACAATGTATCCGCAATTACTTCTACTCCACCGGATACTTGAAGAATTGCTCCAAACATTGATCCAAGTCCGATCAAAATTGCTATGGTCTGTAATGTAGTTCCCACACCTTCCGCAATCGTATCCGTAATCATACTGAATGGCATTCCTACCGCCAGTCCAATAATCAGTGCAGATGACATAATTGCTATAAAAGGCTGGATTTTTACTTTTATAATCAGAAATAATAATACGGCAAATCCCAGAAGTGCTCCTAGTATCAGCCTTTCAGGCGATGCAGTAAATTCGCTCATTTTCCTTCCTCCTTGACCTTGTAAATCTCATCTTTTCAACTTTGTTTTCTACAAATACTGTAGTACTTCGTTACATTTTCCTAAAGTTTCTATGCTCTCTCATTTTCTTCAAATCCGACGTCTTGTTTGAATGTGGCTTTATTATATCAATCCTGTCACTGCTTTCAATATATATGATGTATATACTTCTTTTTTTACAATTTGCGCAAAAACAGGTGACAATTTTTCTTAAATTGCCACCTGTTTTTGTGAATTTTAACTACTTTTCTCTTTTAAACGTTATATATCATTTTTAAACGTCTGATGTATTTTCTTTTTCTGATTTTTGTTTTTTTCTTTCTTCCAAAAGTTCCATAATGACCTGCCGATTGTAAGTCAGATGCATGATCATTGCACATCTGGCACCAACAGCATCTCTGCGTTTCAATGAATTCACAATTTCTCTGTGTGTTGTAAGCGTCTCATTTTTCAGACTTCGATATGTTATATTGGCAAAGGTAACTACCGCTGTGTTAATTACCGGAAGCAGACGCTCTACGACCATATTTCCACTCAGTCTGGCCAGATAACAGTGAAATTCTATATCTTTATAAATATGATCCATTCCCTGTTTATAAAGTGATTCGATTTCATTGCATAACTGTTCCGCCTTTGCTACCTGTTCTTTTGTTGCTTTCTTGCATGCCCATGTAACTACTTCTGGCTCGATCATCAGGCGAACTTCAAACAGATCCAATGCAAGCTGGTATTTATCTTTGATCTGTCCAAATCCCAATACATCATTTTCCATATAGCTGGTACTGATTACATAGGTTCCATCTCCACGCCGCACTTCCAGAACACCTCTTGATACCAGTCCTTTTACAGCCTCACGCACTGTACTTCTTCCGACTCCAAATATTTCTGTAAGTGCAAACTCATTCGGAATTTTCTCTCCGATTGCCACCGGCTGATCCAGAATATATTTCATCAGCCGGTCCTCTGTCTGCTGCCCCAAAGTTTTCTTATTTAACGCTTCATTGTGGTGCATAATTTTCTCCTTTTCCAGATTTATCTGTACATAATACCGCAAATTCTAATTTTTCTGTGCTTATTGTACCATGTTTCACTTTGAAGTGTATCTGAAAAAGGTTTTTCATATAACCTAACCAAATATTTATCGTTTGACTTCCCCTTCTCTCCATGTCACAATAAACTTATATCACAATATACATTTTTAATTCCTGACCATAGACATAGCAAATGGAGTATTTTTCTCAGGAATTCAATAAAAAGGAGAACAGCTATGAATATTTACGAACAAATGCATTCCGGACAAATCTACGATCCGAACGAAGCGGATCTTGCAAAAGAGCAGATGCTCTGCCTTGAAAAACTGTATGATTATAACGCAACACGTCCTTCCGAAGGTGAAAAACGTACTGCACTTCTGAAAGATATGTTTGCAGAGCTCGGCGAAAACTGCTACATCGAACCTCCGTTTCACGCCAACTGGGGCGGTCATCATGTACATTTCGGAGACTGGGTTTATGCAAATTTCAACCTCACTTTAGTAGATGATACTCATATCTATGTAGGGAGCCACACTATGTTCGGTCCTAATGTAACTCTTGCGACAGCAGGACATCCAATCCTTCCTGAACTTCGTGAAAAAGCACTTCAGTTCAATATGCCAATCCACATCGGAAGCAACTGCTGGCTTGGCTCCGGAGTCGTTGTTCTTCCTGGTGTGACAATCGGAGACAACACAGTCATCGGTGCAGGAAGCATTGTCACGAAAGATATTCCTGCAAATGTTGTCGCTGTCGGAAATCCATGCCATGTATTAAGAGAAATCAATGATCATGACAGAGAATTTTATTTTAAAGACAGAAAAATAAATCATCTTTAATATAACTATATTTCTCAAAATAATTATTGCAATTTACTTTCGTGCTAATTACTACGCTGATTAGCACGAAAAAATAAATATTTTTCTTGTCTCTTGTATCTTATCCAAACATATTTTCTATAAAACCCTGATATTATCACTGTTCACTCACATGTCGATCACTTTGTTGATTGGCATGGAGGATGCATGTTTTGGCTTGAATGTATATTGATACATTATTTTCAATAACCGCTGTCATTTTCACCAAAATACGTTATAATATAATACAAAGTTTCGTGCAAAATTGTTTAAAACTGCTAAGAATTAAAAAAACAGAAAAAAGAAGTCACTTGTCCTTTTAAAGTATTTGAACTTCTTTATATAATAATTGATAAGGAGAACAGACCGTGGATATTTTTAATGTGTTACCACCAAAAAAGCGGGAATATATGAACGTCCTTTTTCGAAATTGCACCGAAGAAGTCAAATACTATATGTCACTTGTAGAGGTAGATGCCGATCAGACATTTATCAAAGCCGGAGAAGCGTGTAACTATATCTATATCGTTTTATCCGGCAAAGTAACCGGTGTAGAATGGCCCATGAATGAGAAATCTTATTTCTTTAAAGATTTCGGACCGGGCGATTTCTTTGGTGAAATCGAATGCTTTGCAGGGATGACCAATTACCGTATCAGCATCTTATCCTCTACCAGATGCCGACTGCTGGCAATCCCATCCGTATATTATATGGAGTGGATGCATATGGATGTAGATGCCTTATATATGCGTACACAGGAAAATATGAAACGTCTGGTGTCACAGACTGCCGAGGCAAGGAAATATCTGTTTATGGATGGAAAGGATCGGTTGATGGTTCATCTGGTCCGAAAATATGAACAGAAACAACCTTTACCAGATACACTGGAATTAAAACAGACCCGAGCACGTATCTCTGAAGAAGTCGGCATTTCTATGAAAACCCTGAATCGTAATATCAAAAAACTGGAAGATATGAAGTTGATCCGGTTGAATAAAGGCAAGATTGTAATCACAAAAGAACAATATCTGCAGATGAAAGCTGATATAGATTATTATGTAAACGGATGATTTGTTACTGTTCACAGCAAGCTGCAAACAGTAACGAGATTTTCTTATAATTTTATTCCTGTTCATAATTATCCTGTACCCCCAACAGCTTCTATCCTGCAAAATAAAACGTGTAAATTACTGTCTTAAAAAATTAAAATCCGCAGACTGATTTCTGTTTGTTGTCTGTGAAAAGAAAAAGGAGATGACAGGAGATGTATGTAGGAAAAAAAGTAACCCGTGTTGATGCATATGACAAAGTCATCGGACGTACCCGTTATACAGATGATCTTTGTGACAAAAGTGCCTATGTCGCACGCATCGTACACTCCACAATCGCAAATGGACGGGTTCTGTCAATTGATACATCCGAGGCAGAAAAGATTCCGGGCGTTGTGAAAATTTTTACCTGTTTTGATTTAAAAGAGAAACACTACTACCCCACAGCCGGACACCCTTGGTCCACAGATCCTTCACATCAGGATGTGGCTGACCGTCTGGTACTGACTGACCGTGTCAGATTCTATGGAGATGATATTGCCGCCGTAGTCGCAGAAGATGAAGTAGCTGCTGCACAGGCACTCCGCGCACTCAAGGTAGAATACGAAGAATATCCATTCGTACTGGATGTTCAGGAAGCTATGAAAGATGGTGCTCCACAGCTCCATGATGATTATCCGAACAATATTCTAAAACATACTACCATCCGCAAGGGAAATTACGAAGAAGCCATCAAAGAACCGGGGCTGATCAAAGTGGAAGGCTGGTACAGTACACCAACCGTACAGCACTGCCATATCGAGAATTTTATCTGCTACGCAGAAATGGAGAGCGACCGAATCAAGATTGTCAGTTCTACACAGATTCCACATATCGTCCGCCGTGTTGTCGGTCAGGCTCTCGGAATCGACTGGGGCAAGATTCGTATTATCAAGCCATACATTGGCGGAGGATTTGGGAATAAACAGGATGTCTTATACGAACCTCTCTGTGCCTGGTTATGTATGCAGTTAAACGGACATCTGATTAAACTGGATGTACCAAGAGAAGAGACTTTTGTCTCCACCCGTGTTCGTCACGCGATCAAGAGCCACATCATCTCCTGGGTTCGCCCGGATGGAACATTTGCCGCACGTAAACTGGAAGCATTTTCCGATCAGGGAGCCTACGCATCTCACGGGCACAGCATCTGTGCAAAAGGCGTCGGTGCGTTTCCGCAGCTTTATCCATGTGATAATGTAGAAGCGGATGCTTACACTATTTTTACAAATAAATCCGTAGCCGGAGCCATGCGTGGATACGGAATTCCTCAGGCAATGTGGGCGGTAGAATCCCACACAGAAGAAGTTGCTGCAAAACTTGGCATCGATCCGATCGAGTTCCGCCGCAAAAATCTGATGCCGGTTGGATTTACCGATGCATTTTCTAAGAACGAATTATATACTGATACCTTTAACCAATGTATTGATAAAGGTATGGAAGTTACAAATTATAAACGAAAATATCAGGAATATCAGAATCAGACCGGAGACATCCGCCGTGGAATCGGAATGGCTGTCTTCTGGTATAATACCGCAGTATGGCCCATTTCTCTTGAAACATCGTCCTGTCGAATGGTTCTGAATCAGGATGGCTCTCTTCAGGTACAGCTTGGAGAGACTGAGATTGGTCAGGGCGCTGACACAGCCTATTCGCAGATGACAGCAGATGTCCTTGGCGTTCCACTGGAAGCAGTTCATATTGTCTCCTGCCAGGATACGGATATTACTCCATTTGGCACAGGAGCTTATGCCTCCCGACAGACTTATACCGCTGGATTTTCAATCCGCCAGACTGCAGCTCTTTTGAAAGAACGCATTTTGAAATATGCACATGAGCTGACCCGTATGCCGGAATTTAATCTGGATATCATTGACGGAAAGATTGTCCGCACTACCGACAACCGTATTCTTATGTCACTGGGCGAGCTTTCTACGGAAGCATTGTACAGCTTAAGCAACAGCCAGCATCTTTCTGCTGAAAGTACTGCCCAGATTAAGTCCAATGCCTACTCTTTCGGATGTACTTTCGCCGAAGTAGAAGTGGATATCCCAATGTGTCAGGTAAAATTACTGGATCTGGTCAATGTCCATGATGCTGGAACTATCATCAATCCTGCGCTTGCAGAAGCCCAGGTACACGGCGGAATGAGTATGGGCATTGGATTCGGACTTTCAGAAAAACTGCTGTTTGATCCAAAAACAGGCCGTGCGTTAAATAACAATCTGCTTGACTATAAGCTGTCTACTTTTATGGATCATCCACGACTGCGTGCTTATTTTATAGAAAACCCGGAACCAACCAGTGCTTTCGGTACAAAATCTTTAGGCGAACCACCTACCTGTTCCATCGCACCTGCGATTCGTAACGCAGTCTATCATGCAACAGGCGTTTTTGTAAATGATGCACCGGTTAACCCACATAATCTGTATCGTTGCTTCAAAGAACATCACATGACAGAAGAAGGAGGTGCTGCAGATGTATGATATCAAAGCACTCTATGAGGCAGAAAGTGTTGAACATGCGATCCAGCTCCTGACTGAACATCCTGAAGCACAGATCATCGCAGGAGGAAGCGATGTGCTTGTACAGATGCGCGAAGGGAAACGTGCCGGGAAAGAACTGGTCAGCATTTACAGGATCGATGAAATGAGAGGCGTCTCCTATGAAGAAGACGGTGCGATCCGAATCGGTTCTCTTACAAGTTTCTCTCATATTACAAAGGATCCGATCATTCAGAAACATATTAATGTACTTGGCGAAGCTGTAGATATGGTCGGTGGACCACAGATCCGTAACATCGGAACCATTGGAGGAAATACCTGCAATGGAGTAACCTCTGCCGATTCTGCATCCACACTTCATGCATGGGATGCCATTGTGGAAATCACCGGTCCAAACGGAGTCCGCAGAATTCCAATCCATGATTTTTACATAAAAGCCGGTGTAGTTGATTTGAAACCCGCTGAGATCCAGACTGCGATCATCATTCCAAAATCAGCCTATGAAGGCTATTATGGACACTATATTAAATACGCAATGCGAAACGCAATGGATATTGCTACAACCGGATGCTCTGTAAATGTAAAGCTTTCAGAAGATAAGAAGATTATGGAAGATGTCCGTATCGCTTATGGTGTGGCCGGACCTGTTCCGATGCGTGCGCCTTCTGCAGAAGCAGTTGCAAAAGGAAAACCTGTTTCTTCTGAAGTAATTAAAGCATTTGCGAAAACGGTTCTGGAAGACATCAATCCACGTGACAGCTGGCGTGCTGCGAAAGATTTCCGTCAGCATATCGCTGTTGTCCTTGCAGAGCGTGCACTGAAAGAGTCCATCCGACTGGCAGGAGGTGTGATCGATGAGTAAACAGTATAAATTACTTACCTGTACTATCAACGGAAAAAAGGTAGAAAAGATGATCGATGTCCGCGCTTCACTGACAGATGTTCTCCGTGATGATTTTCGTCTGACCAGTGTGAAAAAAGGCTGTGAAGTAGGGGAATGTGGAGCATGCAATGTCATTATCGACGGAGAATGTTTCAACTCCTGTATCTATCTGGCTGTCTGGGCAGAAGGGAAAGAGCTTCTCACTCTGGAAGGTCTGGCAGGACCGAACGGTGAACTTTCTGACATCCAGCAGGCATTTATCGATGAAGCTGCGGTTCAATGTGGATTCTGTACTCCGGGATTCATTATGAGCGCAACAGAAATTCTGAATGCCGGTCGCGAATTTTCAGATGATGAGATCCGGAAGCTGATGTCCGGCCATCTGTGCAGATGTACCGGTTATGAGAATATCTTCCGCGCAGTAAAGAAAACCATGCTTCGCAGACTTGGGAAAAATGATGAAGCTGAGCAGGTATAAAACTCCTATAGACAATTTACTTATTCCTTCTTATAAGCAGAACGCCGGCAGCAACTGAATTGTTGTTTACCGGCGTTCTATTGTTTCAAACTTTACTTTATATTACCTATATTTTGTGGAGTTGATTTTACAAATTTTATGGCATTTCTATAGACCATTTTTCTAATTGTATTCTACTTTATTTTGCAAATACTTTTACTTTTTCATAAATGCTGTCTATATCCAGACCGTACTTCTTCAGAAGTTCTACTGCCGGACCTGATTCTCCGAACGTATCATTTACACCGATTTTCAAAACTTTTGTCGGAGCTTTCTCAGCAAGTACTTCACATACAGCACTTCCAAGTCCACCGATTACGGAATGTTCTTCCACAGTTACAACCTTTCCAGTCTCTTTTGCAGCTGCAACAACCAGTTCTTCATCCAGAGGTTTGATCGTATGGATATTGATCACCTTTGCATCAATTCCATCTGCTGCAAGTTTCTCTGCAACTTCCAGACAATTATTTACCGGAAGACCTGTAGCGATGATTGTCAGATCTTTACCTTCTCTTAATACAACACCTTTTCCAAGCTCAAACTTGTAATCCGGATTGTCATTGATCACCGGCACTGCGAGACGTCCAAATCTCATATAAACTGGTCCCTGATGCTCGTAAGCTGCACGAACTGCTGCTCTTGCTTCTACATCATCAGAAGGATTGATTACAACCATTCCCGGAATCGTACGCATTAATGCGATATCTTCATTACACTGGTGAGTTGCTCCGTCTTCTCCTACAGAGATTCCTGCATGAGTTGCTCCGATCTTTACGTTCAAATGCGGATATCCAACAGAGTTTCTTACCTGCTCAAATGCACGTCCTGCTGCAAACATTGCGAAAGAACTTGCAAATGGAACTTTTCCTGCTGCTGCCAGACCTGCTGCCACGCCGATCATGTTTGCCTCAGCGATCCCGCAATCAATATGTCTTTCTGGGAATTCCTTTTTGAACACGCCTGTTTTTGTTGCTGCGGCAAGATCCGCATCCAGAACGATCAGGTCTTCTTTTTCTTTTCCGAGCTCAACCAAAGCATTACCGTAGCTGTCTCTTGTTGCGATCTTCTTTACTTCTGACATAATGCTTCACCTGCTTTCTCTAAATCTGCCATTGCAATTGCATACTGCTCATCGTTCGGAGCTTTACCATGCCATCCCACCTGATTCTCCATGAAGGAAACTCCTTTTCCTTTCAGAGTCTTGGCAATGATTGCTGTCGGCTGTCCTTTGACTGTCTTTGCTTCTTTGAATGCAGCATCGATTTGATCAAAGTCATTTCCGTCGATATTGATTACATGGAAATTAAATGCTTCAAACTTCTTATCGATCGGATATGGAGAGTTAACTTCCTCAATGGTTCCGTCGATCTGAAGGTTGTTGTTATCTACGATTACAACCAGGTTGTCCAGCTTATAGCTTGCTGCCAGCATAGAAGCCTCCCATACCTGACCTTCCTGGATCTCACCGTCACCAAGTAATGTGTAGACTCTGTAATCAGCATTGTCAAGCTTTCCTGCGATTGCCATACCAACTGCTGCTGAGATTCCCTGACCAAGAGATCCTGAAGACATATCTACACCCGGGATATGCTTCATATCCGGATGTCCCTGAAGGTAAGATCCTGTGTGACGAAGTGTCTTCAGATCTTCTTTCGGGAAATATCCTCTCTCTGCAAGTGCAGAATAAAGTCCCGGAGCTGTATGTCCTTTGGAAAGAACAAATCTGTCACGATCTGCTTTCTTAGGATCCTTCGGGTCGATATTCAGTTCCTCAAAATAAAGGTATGTAAAAATGTCAGCTGCTGAAAGGGATCCGCCCGGATGTCCGGCTTTTGCACTGTGAACTGCTGTCACAATATCCTTACGGATCTCATTTGCTGTTTTCATAAGCATTAACTTATCCATAATGTCTCCTTCTTCTACTCACCAAATACTGCAATATAATCTTTTTTAAATTTCTCGATTCCAGCATCTGTCAGCGGGTGATGTGTCATCTGCTCGATTACCTTGTAAGGTACTGTAGCGATGTCAGCTCCTGCAAGTGCACAGTCTGTTACATGGATCGGGTTACGAACACTTGCTGCAATGATCTCTGTCTTAATTCCAGCTACTTCGAACATGTCCGCGATCTCTCTGATCAGATCTGTTCCTCTTGTAGAAATATCATCCAGACGTCCAAGGAATGGAGATACATATGTAGCACCGGCTCTTGCTGCAAGAAGTGCCTGGTTTGCTGAAAAGATCAGTGTTACATTTGTCTTGATTCCTTCTGCTGCAAGAACTTTAACTGCTTTGAGACCTTCTACTGTCATCGGGATCTTAACAACCATGTTTGGATGAATCTTTGCGATCTCGCGTCCTTCTGCGATCATTCCCTCTGCATCTGTTGTTGTCGCTTTTACCTCTCCACTGATTGCTCCGTCTACGATGGATGCGATCTCTGCGATTACTTCTTCAAACACACGTCCTTCTTTTGCGATCAGTGACGGGTTTGTTGTAACTCCGCAGATTACTCCCATGTCGTTTGCTTTCTTAATGTCCTCCACGTTTGCTGTGTCGATAAAAAATTTCATAATTCATTCTCCTTTTCTTTTTTCATGCAGAGAAACTGCTGTGTTCAATTTCCCTGCTATTTGTCTTATTTCATTCCGTTCATCCATGCACTATAACTTTTTATCCGATAACTTTACAGATATCATAAATTCTCAGTCTGCCTGTATTTACAAACAGAGCTTCTGCATTTTTTCACTATCTATATCCGTGAAAAACAACTCTTATTGAAATGTATCCTGAATCTTCTTAATCAGTGCATCTGCTTTTTTCATAAGGTCAGATGTTCCCATACGAACTACCTTTTTACCTTTAAATCTTTCCTCGTCGCGGATTGCAACGTCATTAGAAAGGATGACACATGCTGCTTCTTTCACATCTGCTTCTGTCAGCTGATTCTCGATTCCGGCGGATCCCTGTGTCTCTACTTTTACTTCTACTCCTGCTTTTTTACCTGCAAGCACTAATGCTTCTGCTGCCATATATGTATGTGCTACTCCTGATGGGCATGCTGTTACTCCAACGATCTTCATATTGTTTTCCTCCTTGATTTTTATTTTTACTTTATTATCACTACATTTTATGCTTTATCACTGCTGCCATTTTCTCATTTTACTTCGTACTATTCTATTATTTATTAGACACGTTATTTTTTGATTTGTACATTGAACCTCTGTATATTTCAAAATATAATTTTCAAATTGCCTGGCACAGAATCTTCTTGTTTCTAACTTCTACAGATCCTCAAATGTAATATCCAGATCATCTGAAGATTCTTCTACTGCTTTCTCTTCAACAACTTCTTTCTTCGTCACTCCGATGATCACTGCTGTAATGACTGATCCGATTGCAATTGCTGCGCAGAAACCAAGTCTGTTTGTTATAACCGGAAGTCCTACCAGTCCGCCCCACGGAACCGGGTTTTCACATCCGAATAAGAATCCACACATACACGCTGTTGCAGAACCAACTACATAAGCCGGAATAACTCTCAGCGGATCTGTTGCTGCGAAAGGAATCGCTCCTTCTGTGATTCCCATGCATCCCATCAGAATTGCCGCCTTACCGGAGTTGCTTTCTTCTGAAGAGAATTTCTTGCGGAAAAGGATTGTTGCAAGTCCAATTCCGATCGGTGCTACCGCACCGGCTGCTCCTACACCACCCATCAGATATGGAAGTGTATCTACCTGAGTCTGAGCAAATGTATAAGCTACTTTATTGATCGGGCCTCCCATGTCTACTCCTACCATCGCTCCAAGGAGTAATCCAAGCGGAGCTTTTGCCGCGCCTGACATTCCGTTCAATCCTTCTGTCATAAAGTTCATGAACATTGCAAGCGGTTCACCAAGGATAAAGACAATGGCGCCTCCGGCTATGATCGTTCCACCCAAAGGATAGAGGAAGATTGTTCCAAGTGTTCTGTATGCTGCCGGAATCTTAATCTTCTTTAACTGTTTTACTGCATATCCTGCAATAAATCCTGCGATAATACCGCCGATGAATCCTGCTCCGACTTCTCTTGCCAGATACGCTGCGATAAATCCAGGTGCAAGCCCCGGTTTATCTGCAATACTGAATGCAATGTAACCGCCAAGTACCGGAATGAAAAGTGCAAGTCCTGCTGCTCCGATCTGATTGACCTGTGCCAGCCATCCTGTCTCAGGTACAGCACCTTCGCCTCCAAGAAGAATGGAGAGAGAATATAAAATACCTCCGGCTACTACAAATGGGATCATATAAGATGTTGCAGTCATCAGATGCTTCTGCAACTCTTTCGCTGCTTTTTTCATCTTCTCACGCTCCTACTTCTTTAACCAATGACTCATAGACTTCGTCAACTTCTCCGTGTTTCATCATTTCTCTGAAATCTTCATGCATCAGATTTCTGGAAAGCTGGGATAAGATCTGCATATGCAGGTTGCTGTCGTTATTATTTCTTACTGCGATCATAATGACAAGATCTGCCTGTGCTTCCTCTTCCTCTGCCCACTGTACCGGCTTTGAAAGCCGTGCAATACAGACACCAGGTTCTTTTACTCCGTCACTCTTTCCGTGCGGGATTCCAATGCCATAATCGATGTATGTGGAAAATACTTTTTCTCTCTCCAGTACATCCTGATAGAATTTTTCCCTGTCACTTAAATAACCTTCTTTTTCAAAAGCGTCTACCATCTGCTGAATCAGCTGAAGCTTATCTTCTGCTTCTATATCAAATAACATTGTATTCTTATTTATAACTGGTAACATGATTCCACCTCTTTCTCACACGTTTCAATTACATTCCACGCCTGATCTGTTGTTGTGCATTTTTTCAGTTCTTCTATAAATCCTGTTGCCGCAACCATTCGCATCAGGCGTATAATTGCCGGCACATGCTCCTTCTTATCTCTGCTTGCCAGGCAGAAAATAATATTTACTTTTTTCTCACCGAACCTGACAGGTTCTTCTGATATAATAAGGCTCATGCAGCTTATATTTACTCCGGCAGTTTCATTTCCGTGAAGCAATGCAAATGCATTATCTGTCACTGAATAAAATCCCTGCATTTCAATCCCCTGGATGATGTTCTGACAATAGGAACTTTGGATCTTTCCATGTTCTATCAGAATTCCTGTACTATATTCCACCGCCTGCTTCCAACTCTCTGCCCCACTAATACAGCGGACATCTTCTCTCTCAAGAAGATCTGTAAGTTTATAGTACTTGGCTGGCATTCTTACTTCTTTATATCCGAGTTCCTCTTTAATGACATCCATCGTCCGCTGTCTGTCTTCTTTACTTAAGAAATCCAGTCTTCTTTCAATCGCGAAGTAATTGGTCAGTACATTTTTTCTCTGGATTCCAAGAAGATCCAGCTTCACATAATCTTCTTTCTGGAAGATCACATGTAACTGTGCGAACGGTTTCTTTACAGGAAGATCCAACGGTACCGTGGATAATACAATATCGATCTCATCCCATTTTTCATATGTCTTCACTCTGTAGGCCGGGATAGATTCTCTGATATATACCTGATATCCATTCAGCAGCGCATCTTTGACCACTGCTGTTGTACCATATCCAAATCCACAGACAAGAAGTACATTTTTATAATGCGCCTGTTGCATTCTGCGGATACTTCCAAGGAAGAAGATAACAAGATAAACTTCTTCATTTTCTGTCAGGGAAGACAGGATCTCATCTTCTTTCATGATTTCTTTCAGAGCCCGGTATACATAATCATATTCTTCCGGAATCAGTGAAACCGCCTCTTCCTGTAACAGAACTCCTGATTTCAGTCGTTCCAGCATCGGACCTATATGATTTAACAGTCCCTTCAGAAGAATTCCATCTTTTGAAAACTGAATCTGAAGACTTCGCTCCATCTTCTTTACAAGATCCATCGCAATATCTTCTGTCTTTACGAGATCCAGGTTTACATCCAGATTCACATATTTTTTTGTATACTTTGCAAATCCTGCAAGAATTCCTTTCTCTCTTTCACTGAGCTGTCTTCCTGTAATTGCTTCGTATCTTTTGATTCCCTGACCGGTTTCATATTTTTCTTCCCACTCTGTCTGCGGAAGTTCTTTTTCCTGAATCAGATACCATGTGAATGTAATTACATTTGCCACATACCATTGATAAGATTCATCACTGAACACCCAGTTCATCAGCTCTGAATACCTGCTGACCCACTCAGTCAGCTTCTCAAGTTCGACTGGAAGAAGCATCTCTTCCAGCATCTGACCGATGTATTTTCCATATGCGCTGCGCCTTTTTTCAGGATCCAGAAATTTGATATTTTTCACCAGTTCACTGCTTCTTCTGCCATAACTCTTTTCTGATTCTCCATGTAAATGGAAGCCTTTTTCATATTCCAGAGTCAGTCCGTCTTTCTGCAGTTCCTGAGAAACTGACTCCACATCATTCTGAATGGATCGTCTGGATACCTGCATCTTTTCACTTAATGCCCGCAGATTCAGTTTTTCTGTCCGAAACAGGATCCACATTCTGACGATCTCCCGACGTTCTTCCGGTGTAAATACAAATTCCTCATCCTCGACGATGACCGAAAAATCCAGATCATCCGGAACAAATAACATTCCTTTTGGATATTTCTCTATCAAAGGTGCTTTTTTCAGGGACAGCTCGTTATTGATGCAGTCCACATCATAACGAACCGTCCTTTCTTTCATATCAAGAACACCTGCAATTTCTTTATAACTTGCCATCCGTTCGTTTTCCAGGTAACGGACGATTTCCAGCATTCTTCCTTTTACCATCGATCTGATTCCTCCCTGATTTTTAGTGCGGGATTCTCTTATCTGCCTGCTGCCTCTTTATGCGTTTGCTGCCTCGATCTTGCTTGTAAGTCCTTCCATATTGAAGCATCTTACATGTTTCTCCATCTCTTCTTTGAGCTTCTCAATTACATATCTCTTACCATCGATCTTGATTGTTGCAAGATTCTCATAAAGTTTATTGATTTCTTTTTCTACCTCTGGTTTAGAGAATGTGTAGTGACCACACAGTTCTGTAATCTGAAGTTTTGTTGCATCGTCCAGTGCTGTCAGATCTGACATATCTACTTCATCTGTCAGCCATTTTTTCCATTTCATGGAGTAGATGGATTCATGTGTCAGTACTTCTCTGAGGTTTGATGCATCTTTGATTGCTCCAAGCTCTTTGAATTTGTCTTCCACATCCAGGAGTTCCAGAAGTGCCATTGTCTCGATTGTACCAAATGCAGGTGCTACATTCATGGCTGTAATCTCCAGTGGAAGATGTGCAAGCAGTTTTGCTTCACTCAGATAATCCCCGTTATGCTCTTTTAATCCAACACCATATTTCTTTGCAATTCTGCTGAGTTCTTTTGAGTTCTCGTAATTAAAATGTCCTACATTCTTTGTCAGTCTTGTAAGTGTTCCTGTCTGTCCTACGATGAAGATCGGCATTGGAAGGTTGTGCTCTGTTGTGTACTCTTTGATTCTCTTGATGAATCCTTCGTATGTATCCAGAGATGTAAGTCCTCCGCTTGTCTCCTCTGTTCCAACTTCGTATGCGATCTCTTTTTCGATACCGTACTCTTTTCTTACCTGCTCACAGTACTCGATCAGTTCTACTGTTCTTCTGAAGACGATGTCGATGTCAACAACCTTGCACATCTCATCCGGATCTTTTGTAGGATCGATATGAAGCAGATCGAATCCATTCAGGATATCTTCTTTATAAGATTCTTTTGCAAGTTCCATTGCTTCTGCTTCCGGTAAGTGATCGTTTCTTTCTTTGTCTCTCTGCCATGGGCCGCCATGGTCTCTGCACAGATAGTAAACGTTGTCGTAATCGATCTCTTTGCAGATAGATTCGATTTTCTCACGGAACAGTTTCTGATCACTGTTGAATACATATCCTCCGCCAAGTTTGTAAGCATCTACCTGATTACGGCTTGCAATGTACATAAGTGGGAAATCTTTTTCTTTTGAGATTTCCAGTGATGCTCTCAGAAAGTTCTCGGACATTGGACCGATGCCAAGCATTGTGTATCTCTCATCCTGTGCATTTACGACAAACTGAACTGCTTTTGTAATACTTACATTTTTCTTCATGATATGAACTCCTTTTCTCTTATCTCTTTCTTATCATTTAGATTTCAGCCGGCCATCCATCTAACATCCTTAATTGGTTACTTCCTTGCTACATCTGTATCATAATCCAGAAAGCCCATTTGCATAAGATAAAAGAAAAGTAAGTTTTTTTTACAAAAGTTTCACACTGACAAAATGAATGTCGCTCATAGATTCAGTCTAACATAACTCCTAATAAAAAAACAGGAATTGTATGAGAGAATCTATCCACGGTTGCCACTTTCTGCAACCTGATACTATCTCATGCAATTCCTGTTCTTTATATTTTTACTATTTCAAGTAACTTCTAACAATTCTTTTTTAATACTCAGCGAACTATAACCTCACTCATACATCTCCTATAAGATTCATGATAATTTATACTGACCATCTCATCGCATAATATAAAGCCCAGTCCTGATCATTTGCCCATGGATCATAGTACTCTGCCGGTTTTCCATTAACTGACTTTGGATAAACCATTGCGCAGGATCCAAAACCATCACTGTCAAACAGATTCAGACACCCTCTGAGTGATGCCTCTCCCCTGTCACTCAGGAACTCCGTCTTTGTAATTTCAGAATACATCTTATATACGTCTCCTGTCGTCACACTCCAGTAATGAGGAAATGTATCTCCAAGCATTTTTCTCTTTCCAAACCAGTATCCATCCCAGTGTCGGATTGAATTTTCAAACAGATGATAATCTGGTTGTGTTCCATTAAACAATGATAAAATTTCAATCTGCTTTTCTGCTGCTTTTAAATATTTTTCCTCTTTAAACACCTGATACGCCTGTAATAAAATTCCTGCTGCCGGAGCTACAATGCTCTGCTCATAATTCACTTCAGAACTTGGATAATCAGTTCCCGTCTGGCAAATATATTCCGCATGTTTTTGAAATGCTTCCTTTAATCTTATACTGTATTCCTTCCATTTTTCCGCAATTTCATCATCCCTGCTTTTCTGTTCCTGTTCACTGAGTTGCTGTACAAGTTCTGGAATCTGCACTCCAATCGGGTAAAAGTGTGTTCCACCAGACTCATAGAATCTGAGATATGTTTTCACCGTATCTTCCAGGTAAATAGCATTTCCTGTCAATTTATATACTTCCAACTGTAAAATAGCTGCCCAGGCATAATTATATAATCTGTGCCAGTCTTTGTTTCTATGTATATCATTAAATACAGTGCCTGATTCCCTGTCATATAATTCACGATAAAAATACTCCAGATAATTTTTCAGGCTTTTCTCCAAAACAGAATCTTTTTCCTTCTGAAGATATTTCGCAAGGAGCACTGCCATACCGACACGTTCACGACCACCATTATGATCGTCAAATGTATGGCTGTAATATAAATGTTTACTTTCTTTATCATAAATCAGGTATGCACCGTCCAATGAAGTTCCCTGTTGATGATACTGCTGCTTCTCTGCAATAAAATGACATCTCTTTTTTATAATCTCTTTCAGGGAAGGAGCAATGTAAAATCTGGCTATTAATGTCTTATCCTGCATTTTTACTTCTATTTTCTGTTCTCCTGATTTTTCCGCCAGATAAGTACATCTTATCTTTGTTCCAGTATTTTGATCCTGATGTTCAAATGGAATCTGCATACCATTTATACTGACTGTAATCTTATCTTTTGCAATTTTCTTCCCATACTGAACTACAAAGTCTACTGTTTCTCCTTCATACCAGGTGCATTGCTTTGTCTCAAGAAAAGGGATTGCACCTCTTTCTTTTATTTTTTCTTTAAATTCATCTCGGGAATCAAACCAGAAAAGTTCCCAACTGATTTTTTTAGTTTCTTTCGGCTCTAATTTTTTTATGTCCGGATGTAAAACAAAATCGCCACGATCATTGCTCAGTTCTTTTTCTTTTCGCTGAATACTATATCCATTCAAACCACCTTCCAGCAGCATCATTCCTAAATGAGGCGCTTCTCCCCCCATCCTCAGAGCCATTACATAGGCTGCTTCTCCGTTACAATATAAATGGGTATGACATCTTTGTTTCATACAAGTCGTTGCGTCCTCATAGCTGTCATTAAAAGTTGCATAAATTCCCAAGTCTGTATTTTGAAAAAAGACAGGAAACTCTGATACATTTGTGAAATTATACTCTTCTCTTAAATTTCCCTCTTCTGTGATATTTCGTGTCACCTGTACAGCAATCCCCTCTGGTGCTGTCACACTTCCCCAGGAATGTTCTCCTTCTATCCAGTTCATTTTGTAAGGATCTACATTATTTGCCAGAAATGTAAGAGTTCCATCCTGAGCTTCTTTTAATAAAAACTGATTTTCACACATATCTGCTCCTTTATCCTTTCACTGAGCCACTCATGACTCCACCAATAATATATCGTTGCATAAACAAATAGAAAATTAGTAACGGTAATGCACCTAATACAAGCATCTGGAAAAGACTGGTCCAATCCGTTGAAAACTGTCCTATATTTCTATAAATCTCCTGTAACAAAACATCTTTTTCTCTTAACTGCAGGAAATACAGTGGCCCCATAAAGTCATTCCAGATCGTCAGAGAATTCAAAATAGTTACAGTTGCCACAATTGGCTTCATAAGAGGGAATGTAATCTTCCAGAAAATTCGGAATGTACCTGCTCCATCAATACTTGCCGCCTCTTCCAGTTCTTCTGGAATTGTTGAAACAAAACTCCGAAACATAAAGGTTGCAAATGGTATATTGCAAGCGATATTGATAAATATAACCGATGCCAGATGATTCATTAATCCAAGACTTCTAATCAATTTATACAGACCAAGAATAGACATCTGATATGGGAATAACATTCCTGATAAAATCAACGCGAAAACTAATTTAGAAATTTTTAGTTCTCTTTTTCTATGAAGCACATATCCTAACATAGAAGAAGTAATTATAATTCCTACTACAGAACATGCAGTGATAATAAATGTATTTAAGAATGCTCTTGGAAACTGCATTTTCTCAAATGCTTCTTTATACCCACTAAGGCTGAATGAAGACGGTAATCCCATTGGGGATGCTGTTGCTTCTGCTGGTGTTTTGAAAGTAGTCACAATTAAATAATATAGTGGAATAATTACAATAATCCCAATTATGACAAGTACTATATATTTCAACCAGGTCTGATGTGCTGTCTTTTTTTTCATTGTCCCAGTCTCCTTTCCCATTTTCCAAAAATACCAAGCAGAACTGCCGATAACAACATGCTGACAATCAAAAAGATAATTCCAAATGCAGATGCATATCCATAATTACCATCTGAGAATTTTGCAAACATCATTAACAGGATTGTATCTGTTTTGTGAGCCGGACCACCGTTTGTCATAGCCAAAACTACATCGAAAACTTTTAATCCGGAAATCATTCCTGTTACAAGATTAATCTTAATTGCCGGCGCAAGTCCCGGGATAGTGATATGCCAGAATTTTCTCAATGTGCTGGCACCATCTATTGATGCTGCTTCATACAGGTCTTCACTGATACTCTGTAAATTTCCAAGATAAATAACCATTGACCAGCCAAACCATTGCCAGACCTGTGTGAAAATAATACTTCCAAGCGCAAGACTTCCACTGCCAAGGAAATTCACCGACTGCAACCCAAGGCCTCGAAGAATCTGATTTACAAATCCAAAATCACTTGCTGACAAAATATATTTCCATAAATATCCGACTACAAGCGTACTTAAAACTGCCGGGCAGAAATATAATGCTCTGAAAAAGTTTCTTCCCCTGAGTTTTGTATTAAGTACTACTGCTACCGGTAACGAGATTACATTTTGCAGCAATACTGTAAAGAATGCATATACCAGTGAATTTTTTATTCCCTGAAAAATAGATGAATCTGAAAAAATTTTTTTATAGTTATCTAGCCCGTTAAAGGTAATATCCGGCGAAAAATTGGTCCAATTATAAAAGCTATATCGAATTGTAAAAATCAACGGTAATATGAAAAATGTAACAAACACAATTACCGCCGGAAGTCCCATAATAAAATATGGAGTTTCCTTTTTTATTTTAATTTTATTTTTCAGCATGTTCTCCTCCTGAATAAGCAGCCGTTTTTATGATTTACCTTGTATTTCCATATTAAAATGGGGATTTTCCTAATTGATTTTAATTCATTCTCCAATAATTTTTAAAGGCTGTCTTATGACAGCCTTTTCGTTTTTCTTTATTCGTAACGAATTGAATCTGCCTTACTGTCCAGGTTTTTCAGGAAATCCTCCACTGTACTTTCTCCTGATACAAGTCCCTGCATCTGTGAGTTAATCTCATCAATTAGCGTCTGAGATGGCATATTGACACTCCATCTGTCCCAACAGCATGCAATTCTTCCATTGTTAAGTGCATCTTCCACATTTGCATATTCTTCCGGAAGTCCTGTTGTGACACCTTCCTTATAAGAGCTTCCTCCTGGGTTTGCATCAACAAATGCCTGCTGTACTTCTGTACTTGCCAAAGCTTCCAATACCTTTTCAGCACCTTCTTCATTCTTAGTATTTGTATTAATTCCCCAGCTTGCTGCAGGACCACCAATCAGATACTGTGTTTCTTCTCCATCTCCTAAAAATGGCATTACTCCAAAGTTCACACCTGCTTCTTTGAATGTGTCATATTCCCATGGACCTGTAATAAACATTGCTGCTTTTCCATTTGAGAATTCATCTTTCGCCTGATCAAAGGAAATTCCTACCATGTCTGAGGTGATATAACCGTTATCTACCATTTTCATCCATTTCTCAATATATGGATTTAAGGTGCCTTCCATTTTTTCTTTACCCTCTGCAAAATCTACATCAAAGTTCTTTCCTTCTTCTGTTGCCTCATAAAAATTGCTTTCCAGGAATCCACTGAAAGCATGCAGTCCGTTGTCTCCATCTGCAAGTCCCATTGCAATCGGTTTGATATCTTTGCTCTCCAGTTTATCGCAGACATCAAGAAATTCATCATAAGTAGTCGGTACTTCCGTAATTCCTGCCTGTTCAAAAAGATCTTTATTGTAAAAGATTCCTGCAAACCAGCCATAACACGGAATTCCGTAATTCTTTCCATCTACTGTGCAAAGTGCAAGTCCCTCGTCACTGAATCCATCTGTAAGTCCTGTGTCTGTAATATCTTTTACATTTCCTGCCTTAATTCGTGCCGGGAAATTCGCACCATCTGAAATTACATCTGGTCCTTCCCCTGCTGCAAGCTGTGTGCTGAGTACATTGTTGTAATCTGAATTAGTAACATATGTATAATCGATTGTATACTCACCACCCAGTTTTTCTTCAATTGCATCAATGACACCTTCCATCTGATCTTCGGAATACCAGGACATCATAGTAACTGTTTTACTGTCCCCGGATGATTTTTCCCCTTCATCTGATCCCGAACTGCTTCCACCACATCCTGCTAACAGTGTTGCTGCCATAGTCGCTGTTAATAATATACTGACTAATTTCTTTTTCATCTTTTTTCTCCTCTCCTGAATGAATTTTATCTGTTTCATTTGTTACTTATATTTTAAGACTGATCCTGCGCTAATTCTATCCAATATATTTTAGATAAATATCAAATTTTTTAACATTCCAAAGATATATAAAATTTTTAATATCTCTTTGAGAAAATATTGGCTGTTTCCCGTGAATATCTCAAGACTGTACTATCTCATAAATATAAGAAAGCTATATGATTCATAAAGATTCGTTTCTGCCAGACTTTCCTCTGTGCTCTTATGGCTAAAACAATTCTTTATTTTTCATATAGCTTTTCTTTTACAATTGAATATTCTTTTTGAGTTCTTCCCTGCTTAGTCTGATCCTTGATGTAGTTCCCGATACATCCGCAAATATCTGCAATCCATATTCTTTTCCGTACAATAACTGAATCCGACGATTCACATTACTTGTACCATATCCGTATTCTTCTACAGGCAGACAGGAATCTCCTATTTTCTCATATAGTTCCTTCCCATTATCGTGAACTTCCAGAAACAGCTCTTTTTCGCTGCAATAGATTCTTATCTCTATCTTACCTTTTCTTTCCGGTAATTCATCAATTCCATGCTCAATTGCATTTTCTACAAGAGGCTGCAAAATAAAGGTTGGGATCGTATACGAATAAATCTTTTCATCAAACTGATATTCTGCCTGAAAAGAATTTTCATGCGCAATCAATTGCAGATTGATATACGCCTGTATATTCGCTATCTCCACAGAAATACTGTCCATTGTTTTTCCTTTATTCAATGCAGTTCTATAAAAGGTTGCCATCTCTGTTGTTATCTCAGATATCTTTTCTTCTCCGCAATCTATTGCCAGCCAGTTGATTGCCGACAGATTATTATATAAAAAATGAGGATTTATTTTTGCTTGCAAGACATCTAGTTCCAGACTTTGTTTCTCGATTTCTTTCGCATAAACCTGTCGAATCAACTGCTTTATTTTCATCAGCATCGTTTCAATACTTTCAGATAATGTATTGATTTCTTCTATTTTTGAAGACGATACTGATACATCAAAATTCCCATCTCGTATCTCATTCACCTGATTCACTAATATCTCAAGATCTTTCAACAAATATCTGGAAATAATCTGTATTCCAATCCAGGCAATCAAAAGTATCACAGCCGTAACTACCATAGGAATCCCGAGTTGCTGCCAGTCATTTTGAATATAGTATTCCGGTGCAACCAGATAATGTACAATCCAACCGTTTGATGCAACTTTCATCTCTGATTCAATTCCATCTTTTATGTTCTCATCACCATATTCATAAATACAATTTTCGTCTGTATTTATTTTTATCTGAATTGGAATATGATCAAATATCAGGAAGTTATTTTTCAATGCTTCTTCTTTTAATTCAACTATTACAATTCCAAGTGTTCCTTTTGGATAAGCAGAAACTATTTTTCTGCCCATAAACAAAGCATCCTCTTCATTCCACCATACAGTTCCTGTTGTATTCATAATCTCCTGATACCAGGATTTTTCCGTATATTTCTCCGAATTTTCAATCCAGTTTGTGGAAATATGAAATTGCTTATCCGTATAAATTTTAATATTTTTACAATATTGATTTGTAAGAAGCACATTATATAAAATCGGACTCAGACTTTTCAGTTCCTGATTTACTGTCAGGTAATCCGTCTCATCCATCTGTAAAAATCTCTGAACTGAATAATTCCCTGCCAGATATCTCAATGCACTGTCACACTGTGTTGCCCAGCCGTTCAATGCAGTGATATTTTGAGTCATTGTATTTTTCACTTCTGTTATTCTCTGTTCTTTAATATAGCGATGAGAAGAATATAATATAATTCCACCTAATCCCAAAACTGGTATTAAAATAATAATAATAAATGCCAGCCTTAACTGTTTTAAAAATGAACTGCTTTTCATATCTTTACTCTTCATATGCATTTTCCCGATATTTTGCCGGACTGCATCCCACATTGTTTCTGAACAGAGAAATAAAATACGATGCATTTACATAACCAACTTTTTCAGCAATATCTCCTACTTTCATTGTTGTTGTTTTTAATAATTCTTTTGCTTTTTCGATCCGGTACCAAGAAATATATTTAATTAAAGTCTGACCTGTCTCTTTTTTAAACAATGTACTCAGATACGCAGCAGAAATATTTAACTCATCGGCAATCATAGATACACTCAGAGTAATTTCCTGATAATTTTCATGCACATATTTTTTCGTCAGCTGCACAGACCTGTTTTCCTCTTTCTTCTTCGTATCAAGCACTGAGATTTTATCAATTAAAGTATACACTGCCTTTCGTACCTGTTCTATAGAATGTGCTTCATAAATATCTTCCATCACTTGCATGATTCTTTCCCCATGTCCCAGAAGTTCGCAGCTTTCTTTAATTATTTCTGAGAAATTATATTTCACATAAATTGAACTGAATCCAACGTTATCTTCTATATAGCAGAATGCTTTCTCATACTCCTGTTTCATTTCATCAAAATCCTGAAGCTTTGCACAGGTGAGAATCTTTTTAAAATAGATGGAAAGCATATCACTTTCCTTACGTACAAATCCAGTCTGACCACTTAAAAAATAGGTACTTTCTGATACAAAAAACTGGTAATCCAACTGTTCTTTCATCTGACTGTACTGATTTTTCAATTCTCTTATATTTTTACATGTCTTTCCTGCAACAATAAAAATTTCGGAACGATATTTTCCTTTTGATATTTCAATCAGCTCTTCACAAATTTGTCTTGCCTTCGTTGCTGATGGCATAATCTCCTCCGGAATCAATATTAAAGTTTGTGTATCATCTTTATTAATGATAATTGCCTTATCCGATACAACTTTCCTTATTTCCTCTTCATAATTTTCCCAGTATTTAGAAAGGAGATAGGAATAACTTGAAAGAATAACCGGCACTTTTCCTTCTTCAATTACTTGATCTAATATTTTTGAATTTTTTTCAGCTTTCGAATCTAATACACTTAAAATTTCTTTGCTTAACTGTATGTTTTCTGCTGTCTCCAATCTTAACTTTAATACCTGATTCTGCTCTTCCTGTTCTTTTTTGGTCTGACATATGGACAATACTTTTTCAAATAAATTTCTAAATTCCGATAACTTAATTGGCTTTAACAGATATTGAATTACTCCAAGTGCAATCGCATTTTGTGCATACTCGAATTCTCCATATGCACTGTAAATAATGCAGACAGGATCCCAGCCTTCTTTATGAACCTCTTTAATTAATTCCATTCCATCCATAAACGGCATTTTTATATCCGTCAATAAGATATCTATTTTCTTTTCCTTAAATATTTTTAAAGCATCTACTCCATTCTCTGCCTGAAACACCTGAAGATTATAGCCATTCTTCTGTATTAACTTTTCAATTCCTTTTCTCTCATTCTTTTCATCATCCACCAGTAAAATCGAAAATTTAGTCTGTTCCATTTTACAATCCTCGTCTTTTCTCTACATATCTAAGCTTTTATTTTCTGCATACAGCTTCACCAGCTCCACAAGCACCTGCACGCTCTTATCCATTGCCTCCGCTGTGATATGTTCAAACGGACCGTGAAAAGCATGTCCGCCGGTTCCCAGATTCGGACACGGAAGTCCTTTGAAACTTAACTGGCATCCATCTGTACCACCACGGATTGGCAGAATCAAAGGGGCCACACCTGCATTTCCACATGCCTTTTCAGCATTCTTGATCAGGTGCATACAGCCTTCAATCACCTCTGCCATGTTCCGGTACTGGTCTGTAATTGTAAGTGTAACAGTTCCTTCTCCCCATTTTTCATTGAGATTTTTTTCAATTAATCGTAAGGTTTGTTTTTTTGCTTCAAAAAGATTCTTATCATGATCTCTTACAATGTAATGAAGTTCTGCTTCTCCCACTTCGCCCTTCATACTGATCAGATGAAAGAAGCCTTCATATCCTTCTGTGCCACGCGGAATTTCCTGCGCCGGAAGACTCTGGTTGATTTCCATTGCGACCAGACTTGCATTGATCATTGTATCCTTGGAAGATCCCGGATGAACATTGAACCCTTTAATCTTGAAATCTGCTTTGCATGCATTAAAATTCTCATACTGGATCTCTCCCTCTGTATCTCCATCCATTGTGTATGCATACTGGGCGCCAAACTGTTCTATATCAAAATAATCTGAGCCTCTTCCAATCTCTTCATCCGGCGTAAACGCAACACAGATTGTTCCATGCGGAATTTTTTCAATCTGAATCTTCTCGATCATCGTCAGGATCTCAGCGATTCCTGCTTTATCATCTGCGCCGAGAACGGTTGTTCCATCCGTTGTAATCAACGTCTGTCCTTTTAATCCTTTCAGATGTGGAAAGATCTCTGTCCTTAAGACACGATCTCCTTTGGGATAAATCAGATCCTTTCCATCATAATTTTCTATAATCACCGGTCGTATCTCATGATCACAAAAATCAGAAACTGTATCCATGTGTGCGATGAAACCAATCGCAGGTTTCTCTTCATGCCCTGCAGTTGCCGGAAGTTTTCCGTACAGGTAACACTTTTCATCTAATACAATTTCCGCAAGTCCAAGCTCTCTCATTTCTTTTTCCAACTGATGTGCCAATTCAAACTGACATGCAGAAGACGGAACCGTCTCGCTCTCTTCGTCACTTGGTGTTCTGACTGTCACATAATTTAATAAACGTTCATATGCTCTCATAATATTTCTGCCTCTCCTCTAACTCTTGTCTCTGCGATTTCTCTGTATAACTTTTTTGCTTTTGTTTAAAGTATACAAAAAAAACTCTCTTTTGTCAGCTATTAATCTGTTCTACAGATTTTGCTACTCGAAAGAGAGTTTTTTATTCTACTAAAAAATTATTCTTTTATCTTATCAATCATTTGAAACAGAACGAAAAAGCTACAACACGTTATGCATTTTGAGCTGCTGTTCGTATCCTGATTCGTAAGAATTCCTATTTTTATTCACCAAGTGCCTCATACTGTTCCTCTGTCACAGGCTCGCACCATTCATTGCTGCAGTTCTCGCCCGGAACTTCTACTGCAAGATGGCTGAACCATCCATCTTTCTTTGCTCCATGCCAGTGTTTAACTTCTGGTGGAATTGTAACTACATCACCCGGTTTTAAGCTCTGTGCCGGTTTTCCTTCTTCCTGATACCAGCCTTCTCCGTCTACACAGATCAGAAGCTGTCCGCCTCCTTTGTCTGCATGATGGATATGCCAGTTGTTACGACATCCAGGCTCAAATGTTACGTTTGCGATAAATACTGTTTCCTTTGGATTTGTCAGTGGATTCAGATAGCTGTTTCCAATAAAGTACTGTGCATAAGCTGTATTTGGCTCTCCTAATCCGAAGAAGCCACCGTGTACATTGTCATCTGCCGCTCCGTCTTTTGCGATCTCTTCTGCATAAACTTCTTTTGCCATATTAAATGCAGCCCATGCGTTCGGCCATCCTGCGTAGAATGCAACATGAGTCAGGATCTCTGCCATCTCTGTCTTTGTAACACCATTCTTCTTTGCTGTTGTCAGGTGATATTTCAGAGAATTATCAACAATTCCCTTGCTGATCAATGCTGTCATTGTTACGATGGAACGTGTCTTAAGAGACAGTTTGTCTTCTCTTGACCATACCTCACCAAATAATACGTCATCATTTAACTCTGCGAACTTTGGTGCGAAATTGTTTAATGCATCTCTTCCTGCTGTCTGTTTTACCATGATAGTTACCTCCGTTTTTTTATTAGATTTTTACTGTTCCTTTTTTCAAAATAAAAATTTAAACTCTTCGGATAATAGTCGAATTTTTCGATTTATTCACATTCTCCTACTTTTTTACCCAATTTTTCAACACGGTATCCGCTTTTTCCACATCGCTTCCGTGAATAGGAAGTCCTTTTTCTATCTTTGCCTGCGGACAAAGTTTCCTGATATCCTGCTCACTGTGTCCCATCTGACTTCCTTCATGAGTACAGAATGGGCAGATTGTCTTCCCTGCGAAATCAAAATGCTCCAGAAATGTGAATACTGCCATCGGCATAGTACCCCAGTAATTTGGATATCCCAGGTAAATTGTGTCATATGCCTCCAGGCTGTCCGGATATGCTTTCAGTTCTGGTCTTGCATCTCTCTTCTGATCCTGCTGTGCCTGCTCGATACATTCATTATAATCCTTCGAATACGGCTGTACCGGATCAATTTTAAACAAGTCTGCCCCTGTCAGCTCCTGCAGTTTCTGAGCAGCAATTTCTGTATTTCCTACGGAAATCTTCTTTAAAGCTCCATTGAAATAATTTTCATCTGCTCTTGAAAAATATGCAATTAATTTTGCCATCTCTCCTGCTTCCTTTCTTTTTATATTCTTTAAAAATCTGATTTCTCAAATTTTTTATTAACTCTTTCATCAAAACATATATTGCAATTTAGATCACACGGAATGTCTTCCATTTTCCCTGTTTAAATCTAACAGCAAAGATTACAGCTCTTGTAAACCAGTCCATACACATTGCCAGTGCAATGCCGATTACACCAAGATCCAGTACAATCGCAAATAAAATGGATAATACAAATCTTACTCCAATAGTTGTAAAAAGGGAAATTCCCATCGTAAATGTCACATCGCCTGCCGCTCTGAGTCCTTTTCCCAACGGATCTGCAAATGGGAAAATCAATCCATTTGCTATATTATGAATCAGCACAAGCCAGATAACAAGTCTTCGTGTCTGATCTGACACCGCATAAGCATTCATAAGGAACGGTGTAATCGCAAAGATCAACACATTCCAGATAAGAGCCAGACCAAGTGTAATCTTCATCAGTTTTTTGAAATAATGCTCTGCCTGTTCTGTCTCACCTGCTCCCATACACTGACCGATTACCGTGATAAACACCGGTCCCATAGAACTGCTGATCAGCGCTGCAACACTCCAGATGCTTTGTGCAATTCCATTCGCAGCAATCTGATATGTACCAAACAACGCAACCACACTGCTGAGTGCTACCTTCACAAACTGAAAGACTCCGCTCTCAATTCCATTTGGAATCGCAATTCCAAGAATCTTCTTCAACAAAGCCCCGTTCCATGCAATGATATCCTTCCAAATGTACTGAATTCCCTCATTGCTCCTAAAACATAATACAGTAATCACAACTGCTGAAAAGGTTCTTGCGATCAAAGACGGATACGCAACTCCTGCAACTCCTGCTTTTAAAACAAACACTCCGATTACATTTCCAATCACATTAATGACATTGGAAACAATGGAAATATACATTGTTGTACTTGTCTTTCCAATACTCCGGTACAACGCTGCTCCTGTATTATAAATTGCCAACGCCGGATAAGAATAAGCTGATATTCTCAAATAAGTAATGCAGGAATCTCTTACATCCTGCTCTACTCTTCCAAATAAAGCTCCTATCAGCATCCCGTTAAATGCAAGAACTACGATCGTAATTACAATAGAAAAAAGTGTTGAGATCATCAGAAGCTGGCTGATTGTCTCAGAAGCTTCTTTCTTCTGCCCACTGCCTATATATTGACTGACAACTACTGCACCACCAGATGCCAGTGCCGTAAACAGGTAAATAAAAATTGTATTAAATGAATTTACAAGTGATACGCCTGAAACTGCTGCTTCCCCTGCATAACTTACGATAAATGTATCCGCCAGACCTACCAGCATTAACAGGAACTGTTCTGCAAGCAGCGGAATAATCATCGCTTTTAAATCTTTATTTGAAAATATCATATCGTTCTCCTTTACCAGTATTATTGTAGCGCTTCGTTTCTTGACAGGGAAGAATCGATATTGTAATATCGTATTAGCTAAAAGTTAATGCGATATTATTACTGACGTAGTAAATAATAATTTTTTAATACGAAACGGAGGAATTAGTTATATGTTTAATCAGCATCTTACTGTATTCATCTGTGTTGCAGATTGTGGAAGTTTTAATAAAGCAGCCGAAAAGCTTTTCATCTCGCCGCCTTCTGTCATGAAACAGGTAAATGCTCTTGAAAAACATCTGAATCTGAAATTGTTCCATCGTTCAAATCAGGGAATTACACTGACTTCTGCCGGACAGATCATTTACCGGCATGCAAAATATCTGATCAGTTATTCTGAAAAAGCAGTAACTGAGGCAAGACAGGCTGCCGCTGCTACTGAAAAGGTGTTCTGCATTGGAAGTTCTCTGTTAAATCCCTGCAAACCTTTTATGGATCTCTGGTATCAGGTAAATCACGCTTTTCAGGGATATAAATTACACATTGTTCCTTTTGAAGATAATCATGAGGGAATTCTTGATGAGATCTCATCACTGGGAGATAAATTTGATTTTCTGGTCGGTGTCTGTGACTCCGCACTCTGGATGAACCGCTGTAATTTCTTTCAGCTTGGAACATACCAGCACTATATTGCCATGTCAAGGGATCATCGTCTCGCTTCTAAGGAGTATCTGACACTTGACGATCTCTACGGGGAGACTCTGATGATGGTAAAACGGGGAGATTCTGGAACAGTTGATGACATCCGTTCAGAAATAGAACAACATCCACAGATTCATATAGAAGATACTTCGCAGTTCTACGACATAGAAGTCTTTAACCGATGCGAACAGTCTCATAATCTGATGGTCACAATTGAATGCTGGAAAGATGTACATCCTGCATTAGTCACTCTTCCGGTTCGATGGAATCATCCGATTCCTTATGGAATTCTGTATCCGCTGGATCCATCAGGAGATATTCTGAATTTTATAAATGTTGTTAAAAAGTATGTGTCCTGTTAAATTAATCGAGACATTTTAAAAGCGTATTCTTAACTTTTTAATACTGAGAATACGCTTTTTTACTAAAAATATTTTTAATTAGATCGTGTCTGAAAAATGTTTTCTTTAAGCTATACGTCACTGTAAAGCATGCAGATCACCGGAATTACTTTTAAAACACTTTCTATATTTACTCCAGATTTTTGCGCACAAAAAAACAGTGCCTCAGCACTGTCTTCAAGTCTTAACTTATTCAAATATTTATGTACCTTCAAAACTACATACAGTTTCAACCAACATCATCATCCATTTACCTATCACTGCTTTGGTTATGCCCT
>NZ_CAKRDI010000017.1 GCF_934309415.1 uncultured Mediterraneibacter sp. | reverse complement strand
ATAACCCTATAAACATCATTGCCGCCTGAACTCAGGCGGCAGCCCTGCAAGGGCGGATGACAGAAAGTTAATCAATCGGATGACAATTCATGTGAGCAAGTCGGTGACAGCTCATGAGGTCAGTAACAGTATTTGCACAGTATGGCCTTGGTGATGGATGTTATAGAAAAAATTATGAAGATATATACAAGTTAGTGGACTCATATGATGGTGTAAATACAGCTATAAAAAATGCAAAAAGAAGAATGGCTGATTTTAACGATAAAAAAGATTTGCCATCAAAATATGACCCGGGGACAAAGGTTCATGAATTATTGATTGAATTGAAAAAGTATTTGGATTAATGAGAGAACTTAGATATGTTAAAGTAGAATAATACAAATAATTTGAAGGGGGAATTAAAAATGCTTGTATATTTATTCGAATTAGATTCTGTCAGAAATTCTAAAGCGGAAATCATAAAAGGGCAGCAGGCTCTTTTTGAAGAAATAGTGATGAATGGAAATCAGGTTGTGCTTTCATTTAATCAGTTGACAGATTCAGAAGCATTTTTAAGTATTTTGGAGAATGAAGAAGCGTATGAGGAAATGATTGGACTTTTTCGCTGTGGTGCATTGAGAGTTTCTCAGTTTGGAAGGTTCAGGACTGCATGGAGAATGAAAGCAGCATGTATAGTAAAGAGTGGAGAGATTAACGAGAGACTGATTCCGGCAGTGAAGAAAGGCGCTATCGTGTCTATTCCTGTATACGATGATAAATTTGTGTTATTAAAACAGTACCGGCATGCTATGAGAGCATTCCAATATGCATTTCCGAGGGGCTTTGGAGAAGAAGGACTTTCAGCAGGAGAAAATCTGCAGAAGGAAATCAAAGAAGAAACAGGCGCAGATGTTAAGAAAATCAGCCATGTGGGCACGGTGATCGCGGACAGTGGGATTGGAAGTAATGAAGTGGATGTATTTGCATGTGAGATAACAGAACCTCAATTGAAATTGCATTATGAAGGGATTGAGGAGATTGAATTACTTACAGAAAAAGAGCTGATAAAGTGGATTGCAGAAGGCAGGATTACGGATGGTTTTACACTTTCCGGATATGCGTTGTATAGAAGTCGAAAGTCGGTTATAACGGAAATGTAGATTAAAGTACGGCAGATCTGTGGGCAGATATATTTAAATACATCTGAAAAGAATATTGTAAAGCAGATTGCAATGTAATTGCAGCACGGTTTATAAAAATATATAAACATGTAAAGAGGTATTGCTTCAAACTATCATGAATGATATAATTTAAAAAATGTCTGAAGGGGTGAAGCAATATGAATAAGATAGTAGATACATATAAGACAGAAAAGGGATTAAGAGAAAAACGACTGGCAGCATATGCAGATGGCATTCAAGTGAAAGTACAGAAGGACTCGGAGCTGATTATAAAAGAACTGGTGGAAGAAAGACATCGACAGAAAATGACGCAACAAGAGATGGCAGATATTACAGGAGTAAGATCATCAAATATAGCAAGGTTTGAAGGAGCCTCTAGAGTACCAACACTGACAATGCTTGAGAAGTATGCAAATGCACTGGGAAAACATATAGAGATAAGAATTTGTGATGATAAGTAGTGGCAAGAAAAATTCTTGCTATTACTTATTTGCAATCATATATGATAGTATCATAAAAATATCTGATATAAAACAGAATTTGCAAATTTTTTAATGAGGTAAATTTGAAGAATGCAGGTTATATATTATGGTTATCATACTTGATGATGAGATGCTAGTTTTTATGAAGAAAATGCAACTAAAATTAGTTGCACAAATAGACGGAAAAGAGTATACTTTTAAGAAAGGGATATTATGGGACAGAAAGAGCTAAAAGCATATCAAATAAAGCAACTGGTAGAATTTTTGGAACAGGAGAGATTGATATGAAAAATATTATGGAGTATAAGGGATATCTTGGAAGTGTTGAATTTTCCGAGGAAGATGAATTGTTCTTTGGAAGAGTTCTTGGAATACGTTCATTGATTTCTTATGAAGCAGATAATGCGAAGGAGCTTATAAGTGATTTCCATAATTCGGTAGATGAATATTTGAATATGTGTGAAGAAGAAGGCAAGGAACCGGACAAGGCGTATAAAGGCAGTTTCAATATTAGAATTTCACCGCAGTTGCATAAACAGTTAGTTATTTGTGCGATGGATCATAATACAACATTGAATGGATATATACAGGAAGTTCTAGAGAAAGCAGTTATGTAGAATTTAAAAAGCGAGGTAATCTGTAACAAACGTGAGACGACAAAAACGGCGATGTGTCATAATCATACTCAACAAAAATAGTTAGTCAAAAAAGTTGAGTACTTAACTTTTTTGACTGGTTATAATCGGGAGGTGTTTTATGACTACACAATCAAGTCTTGTATTGAAGAAGAGCAAGGATAAAGAGAATCAGCCGTTGTATGATATTGAGGATATTTATGAGTGGATTGATTATGTTAGGAAGATGGGGATGGAGCAGAGTTTTAAGTGAATGAAAATGTATAAATAATAAATTATTCTGGAAAATTCCATAAGATTTTCTCTTCTTGATTGTTAAATAAGTAGGGCAGATTTTATTAAGTATTCATGCGCATATATATTTATCACGAAAGAGAAGAGACAGTGAATGAAACAAAATCAATATAATCAAAGGAAATATGTATATTTATTTGAACTTGATTCAGTTCGAAAAACAGATAAGGAAATTATAGCCGGTCAGAAAGCATTATACACTGAGATTGTGGAGAATGGGAACATTGTGGTATTGACATTTAATCAGCTGATAGATTCAAGAGCTTTTTTCAGTTTATTTTCAATTCCTAAATACCGCGAAAGTATAATGACTCTTTTTGAAAAGGGAGCTATACGTATCTCTCAATTTAATAAAACAAAAACCGTGGCACAGTATTGGCTAAATGCAATGGAAGAGGGAAAGCAATTTATATATTCTGCAATTCCATTAAAATATACACAATATGAGCTGGTGGATATTTTAAGAAGAAGTCTGATGTATTCGGATTTATCAGAACTATATAGTTATACAAAAGAGGGATGGTCAAAAACACCGGATGAATTGAAAAAGTTATTCCCGAAAGAAAATTTGTCTGTAACTGAAATGCAGACTGTAATGAAAAATTTATATTTTATGGTTTCGGTAGCGTTAAAACTTAGTACTATGAATGAAATCTATATATCTCCAAAAGAGTTGGAAGATGATCAAAAATTCTATGCAGTACTGAATAAAGTTCTCATGCTTGAGAATTCGGATAACCCATTATGGGAAAGGGCAGTTGCTGAGATAAAGTTTTTAAAAGCATTTGAACATGGAGAATGGAATAGATCAATATATTTAAGAGAATTAAGCAGAAAGTTTGAGGAGAGTAAGTGGAAGAGGTATAGCGACATTCAGTATGCAATGGATATTATCAATAATTGTTATAATTATGTATGCGAGATAAGTATTCAAAATATTTCTAAACATTACAATATAGAAGAGTTGGAGCATCCTGAAGCTGGAATGCCTACATTCAAACAGGATTTTTTCGCGAGATTGGATCAGCAAAAGAAAAATTGTGAATACAAACAGTATGAGGTTATCGATACAAATATATTTTATCCGTTTAAGAGATTTGGAATGCTCCCTGATTTTGCTTATGCAGCAAGAGTTTCAGATTATCTTGAGTATGAGAATAAAAATGCAACAGACTTCGTATACCGTTATGAATATGGAATGGAAAAAATGAGACGAAAACAAAGCCGGGAAATTATAAAAGCTATTTTCGGAGAACTGATATCAGCCATTTTTTGTATTATTTTCTTTACAGTTTTAAACATATTAATTTCGTATATGGAAGAAAAAACAGGAACGGGTGATTGGAAAAAGATAAATTTATTTTTTCAAAATTGCATTGCACTGTATATTGTTGAGTTATTTACTGATAAAATTTCAAGAATATGTCCGTTTATTCATCCATTATCGGATTCACTTAGAAATGGAATAAGATTAGTCCTAGATTTTTTTAGATCATTTTTTCATCCTAATTACTTTTATTATAATAAAAGTAATTAGGACATTGAGTTGGAAGAGAGACAGTAACTGGTTGGCTTTATGATCAATATAAGGGGCATATTGAAATTACAAAAGAAGGAAGAATAGAAGATATGAATGAAAGAGAACTAAAAGAAGAAATAGAAAAAACTTATGAATTACGCAATATTACGTATCAAAGATTAAAGGTGCAGAATTTTTGGACAAGAATTTTAGAGATATATTATTCCGTTTTTACGGCGTTATTATCTGTATGTAGTATAATGAAAAATGGGGAATTTATCTCACAGCATTCAGTTTGTTTTACTGTAGCAGTTGCAATTTTGGTTTGTTTTGCAAATGCACAAAACTTTTCGGGAAGAGCACACGATCTTGAAGCCAATTTGGCGGATTTATTAAAACTGAAAAATAAAGCAAATAGTCTGAAAGTAGGAAAAAAGCAAACCTGTGTAGAATTATATAAGGAATACATTAAAAAGTGTGGAGACAGTGAGTACCATAGTATTGTAGATGAATATAAATATAATGGGGATTGGCAATACAAGTTTGTTGTGGTTTTGGCTGCGATATTTGTAATAGTGTTACTTTTATTACCGGTTGTTTATGTTGCAATATTTCATCGCGGGTTTTATAGTGTTTTTAAACTTTAATGTTTAATGATAATAAAAGACAAAGCTTCTTAGTAGAAAAAAGCTTTGTCTTTTTTGCTTTAAGGCTTGAAATTAAGAAGAAGTTTCATCAGGAACAGAAAAAAGACAGAAGTTAGCATAAATTTCTTTTTTTTGTATATTCTATTCATAAACAAGAAAATGAATTTGATAAATGAAATAAAAAATATCAAAAGCGCGATTCAATATTGCTTCCTGTGATAATTAATGATATAGTGGGTATACTGGGAGGAATGGATTATGGCAAAACGTGTAGTTAGAATAGAAAGTATTACAATCAAGAATTTTAAGAATGTTTCTATGGGGACAATTAATTTTGAAAATAAACGCAAGGCATACAAATCAAGTGTGTTAGGTCTTTATGGTCAGAATGGATCTGGAAAGACTGCGTTGATCAATGCTATTCAGTTACTTAAGCTTGCTTTATGCGGAAAACAAATCCCCAATAAGTATGCGGACTATATTAATGTTGACGCAGAGTCTGCAACCTTAGAATATGAGTTTGTTATCCACTATCCACAAGACAGATATAAAGTATGGTATCAGTTTAGTTTGAAGAAAGTCATTGACGAACTGGCCTCCAATCTTGAAGATGAGGTTGGTACGAATATGTCTACAAGGGTAGAGATGTTTGATGAGGTACTTGCTTTTGCCTATGAATCAAAAGAAGAAAGGTTGCGTAAAGCACCATTAATTGATACAAGAGTTGATGGACTATTTTCACCTAAGGCGAAATTAGCTGAATTAGTTGGTGATGATAAAGATCAATATATGGATTTGCTAGTTACAAAGAGATTGACCAAGACCACATCCAGAGGGTTTATATTTTCAAGGGAGTTAATTAACCAGTATCGAAAGAATTGTGAGAACAGTATCTATATGAGATTAATAGAAGGATTGTATTTTTTTGCTCATAGAGAATTATTTGTTATTGATACGGAAAGTATTGGTTTAATCAGCTTAAATGAGTTACCATTAGTTTTTAAATATAGGAATGATAATTCTGAAGCTGTAGGCAGGATAATGCTTTCTTTAGACAGACCAACATTAATTCCAGAGGAATCTTATGATTTGGTTGAAATGGTCCTAAAAAATATGAATATTGTCCTTGAACAGATTGTTCCTGGATTGAAAATAGGAATTGTTGATTTGGGAGCAGCATTGACTAAAGATGGAAAAGTTGCAAAACAAATTCAACTTATGTCTTTGAAAAATAGTAAGGAGATTCCATTCTGTTATGAGTCAGAGGGAATTAAGAAGATAGTATCGGTTTTACAACTTTTAATTGTTGTATACAATCATCCGTCGGTGACAGTTGCGATTGATGAATTGGATGGTGGTGTATTTGAGTACTTGCTTGGAGAATTATTGAATATTATTTCTGAAAAAGGAAAGGGACAGCTTATTTTCACATCTCATAATCTTAGACCATTGGAGACAATTGATCGAGGATTTATTGCGTTTACAACAACAAATCCAGAGAAGAGATATATTCGTCTAACAAATGTTAAAGGAACAAATAATCTTCGTGATTTCTATTATAGAGATATTGTATTAGGAGAGCAAAGCGAGCAAGTATATAACCCAACGAATAATTTTGAAATTGCTTTAGCGTTTAGAGAGGCGGGTGAAGCATTTGGCTCGTAGAAAAGTAGTATTTGTAATTGTAGAAGGTCCTTCTGATGACACAGCATTGGGTATTACATTGAATCAAGTTTTTGATAAGAATTTAGTATATGTACACATTATGCATGGTGATATCACGACACGAAATGGCGTCACTTCGCAAAATGTGGTTTTAAAGATAGGTAATGAAATAAAAGCATATGCTAAAGCTAATCATTATAAAAAAGCTGACTTTAAATGTATAATACATATTGTTGATACAGATGCGACTTATCTTTCGGAAGAAAAGATAATTGAAGATGCAGAAAATGAAAAATTATCTTATCAGGATGAGGGCATTTATACAAATGATAAAGATAAAGTGATAGCTCGAAATAAGCAAAAAGCAGATAATTTATTCCGTTTAAGATCATGTGGAAATATTTGGGGCGTTCCATATAGAGTGTATTATATGTCCTGCAATTTGGATCATGTGTTGTATAATAAGAGAAATAGTACTGATGAGGAAAAGGAACAAGATGCTTATGACTTCGCTAAGAAGTATAAGAAAGATGTTGAGGCATTTTTAGAATTTATGTGTAATTCATCATTTTCTGTAAAAGGTGATTTTAAAGAATCTTGGGAGTTTATCGAAAAAGATTTGCATTCTATTGAAAGGTATACCAATTTGTCAATATGCTTAGAGGAAGAAAAAGAATAGAAGAAATGAATTAGACGTAAATAGAAAGAGAAAACAGAATTAGAGATGGAGAATGAAAACAGCATGTATAGTAAAGCGTGGAGAGAGTACCTTGATTTAGCAGAGGAACGACCAGAACTTTTTAAAGCCAGTAACAGACTGCAAATTATAATGGATTATGGGAGTGTACAACAGTTTGAAAGAAACACCGATAAAAAGATTGGTGTTGTATATCGAAGTGCATATAATTTATTAATTGTAGATCTGGTTGAAAATATGAAAGGGGAGAGATTTGCTTACGAGAGACTGATTCCGGCAGTGAAGAAAGGTGCTATCGTTTCTATTCCTGTATACGATGATAAATTTGTGTTATTAAAACAGTACCGGCATGCTATGAGGGCATTTCAATATGCATTTCCGAGGGGCTTTGGTGAGGAAGGACTTTCAGCAGAAGAAAATCTGCAAAAGGAAATCAAAGAGGAAACAGGCGCAGATATTAAGAAAATCAATCATGTGGGTACAGTGATTGCGGACAGTGGGATTGGAAGTAATGAAGTGGATGTATTTGTATGTGAGATAACAGAACCTCAATTGAAATTGCATTATGAAGGAATTGAGGAGATGGAATTACTTACAGACAAAGAACTGGTGAAGTGGATTGCGGAAGGCAGGATTACGGATGGTTTTACGCTTTCAGGATATGCGATGTATAAAAGTCGGTTATAACGGAAATATAGATATAGATTGAAGTGCGGCAGATAATAAATAAGTGAACAAAACGGCGATCATTATGACCGCCGTTTATAATACTAAATTTTAAATTTTCAGCCAATTCCAGTTAAATATCACAGCACATATTCAGATGAATCACTTTGGTAATTAACCAGAATGTGTGTGACAAGATAGAGCTGGAAATATCTGATAAGGATTCGAAAGAATCTTTTAACTCAACATCATCCTGTCATTAGCAAACTCTCCGCCACTGACTTCTTCAAATTTCTTCAGCAGATCTGCAACCTGCAGGTTTTTCTTTTCTTCTCCGGCTACATCGTAGATGACTTTTCCTTCGTGCATCATGATGAGGCGGTTGCCGTGGGCGATGGCGTCTTTCATATTGTGTGTTACCATCATGGCTGTCAGATTATGTTCGCTGATGATTTTATCAGAGAGAGCAAGTACTTTGGCAGCTGTCTTTGGATCCAGGGCAGCAGTGTGCTCATCCAGAAGGAGAAGTTTTGGTTTCTTCAGGGAAGCCATCAGCAGTGTGATCGCCTGACGCTGTCCTCCGGAGAGAAGACCAACCTTGCTGCTGAGACGATCTTCCAGTCCCAGATCCAGTTCTTTCAAAGCTTCTTTGTAATGTTCACGTTCTTTCTTTGTAATACCCCAGCCAAGTCCACGTCTCTGACCACGTCTTGCTGCGATTGCCATGTTTTCTTCAATCGACATAGTAGCAGCAGTACCGGTCATAGGATCCTGGAATACACGTCCGAGGAACAGTGCACGTTTATGTTCAGAAAGCTTTGTGATATCCGTTCCGTCGATGATGATTTTTCCTTTGTCAATGCCCCATACACCGGCGATCGCATTCAGTGTTGTGGATTTTCCGGCTCCGTTTCCTCCGATGATCGTAACGAAGTCACCTGGATTTAAGTTCAGATTTACGCCGTTGAGTGCACGTTTCTCGTTGATTGTTCCGGCGTTGAATGTTTTATAAATATCTTGAATTTCTAACATGTATCCCATTATGCTGCACGTCCTTTCCTGAAATATGTATCCTTCATATAAGGAACTGCGAGGAAGCATGCTACAACAACAGCTGAGAACAGTTTCATATAATCTGAAGGCATCTTTAACCAGAGTACCAGCGCGATAACGATGTAGTAAATGATCGCACCGATGAAGACTGCGCCGAGTGTGAATGCAAAGGCCATTTTTCTGACTGCACAGAATTTACCGAAAATAACTTCGCTGATGATAACTGCAGCAAGTCCGATAACGATGGCACCACGTCCCATGTTGACATCGGCAGCACCCTGATACTGTGCATAGATTCCGCCACACAGTCCTACGAGACCGTTGGAGATCATCAGAGCCAGTACTTTGTTAAATCCTGTGTTGATTCCCTGAGCTCTTGCCATCTGCTGATTACATCCGGTTGCACGGATGGATGCGCCAAGTTCTGTACCGAAGAACCAGTAGCACAGTGCGATGAGAACGAGTGCTGCAAGGATCAGTTTCAGGAAGAAGAGCCAGTTTCCTTCTCCTGTTACATAACGAAGAGAAGCTACCAGTTTATACTGCATAACGTTAACTGCCTGATTGGATTTTCCCATGATTCCAAGGTTGACGGAATACAGACCGATCTGAGTCAGGATACTTGCGAGGATTCCAGGAATTCCGAAGAATGTATGTAAGATTCCTGTGACGAATCCTGCGGCCATACCTGCCAGAAATGCGAATACAAGTGCAAGTGCCGGATTCATACCTCCGCGGATGAGCATAACTGCGACTGCACCGCCGGTTGCAAGTGAACCATCTACCGTCAGATCTGCAAAATCCAGTATACGAAATGTGATGTAGACACCGAGTGCCATGATTCCCCAGATAATGCCCTGTGCTACGTTACCCGGAAGAGCACGTACCAGAGTCATTGGATCCAGGGCTGCGAAATAAGCTGCCATGATATTATCCCTCTGTTTCTTTTTTTATTTTTGTTTCTTTTTTATTTTGATCGTCGCAATAGATTATGAGGATGTATGATCCTGCTTTTTACAGACACGTGAGTTGTGCTGTCTGCTATAGTAGCCAGAGAATATGAACAGCCTGCAAATGCTAACAATCTATATGCGGCAATTGGGGACAAATGATTTTGTCCCCAATTGGATGATATCGAGATTTCTGAAGTATGTATATCCTGTCTTGTGGAGGATCTTCTCCTTATTAGAGTGACATATTCCGTTCCGATATCAAAAATATTTTATTGTATTACAATTATTCCTCAATTGCCTCATAATCATCTGGAACTGTGATTCCAAGTTCATCACAGATTGTCTTGTTGTACATCTTTGTTACATTTGGAGCACTTTCGATTTCCATTGTTGTGATGTCGGCGCCGTTTGCAAGGATGTCGTAAGCCATTTCACCAGCTCTATATCCAATATCGTAGTAGCTGATAGAAAGTGTTGCAATTCCGCATCCAGAGCAGATTCCCTGTTCACCTGCGATTACCGGAACTTTTGCCGGAAGGCAGATGTTGTTGATGATCTCTGTATTTGCTGCCATTGTGTTATCTGTTGGGATGTAAAGTGCATCACACTCAGATACTGCAGATGTTACAACTGACTGGATCTCGTTTGAATCAGCAGCTGTGTACTCTTTGTAAGCGATTCCGTCTTTGTCCAGAGCCTCAGCAAAGAGTTTTGCCTGATATGCTGAGTTCGGCTCAGCAGAGCAGTACAGAAGACCAACTGTCTTTGTGTCTGGTAATAATTCTTTGAGCATTGCTTCCTGCTGATCGATCGGAGCCAGGTCGCTTGTACCGGAAATATTCATTCCTGTTGTTCCTGTCCAGTCAGCGATATCAAGTGCTGTAGCGTAATCTGTAACAGATGTTCCGAGAATCGGGATCTCGCTTGTAGCAGCAGCGGAGCACTGAAGTGCTGTTGTTGCATTTGCAAGGATCAGGTCTACATTATCAGCTACGAAGTTGTTTGCGATTGTAGCACAGTTTGCCTGCTCGCCCTGTCCGTTCTGAAGATCGAAAGTTACGTTGCCTTCACCGAATTTTTCTGTACATGCATCTTCGAATCCCTGTGTTGCCTGGTCGAGAGCTGCATGCTCTAACTGCTGAAGAATACCGATCTTGTATACTTTACCGGAATCGGAACTACTGGATGCATCAGCATCTTTTGAGTCGCTGGAACCTGAACTTCCACAGGCTGCCAGTGACATTGTCATTGCAGCTGCCATCATCACTGCGAAAATTTTCTTTGCTTTCATAATAAAATTCCTCCTTTATTTCATGCATGTCCGGAGTAAAATATTTCACTTTAAACCGTAACGCTTTAACGCGTTAAATACATGAAGCTATGTATAAGATTATAGAGGACTTCGACATATAAGTCAAGAGGAAAGTTACTTCTGAGTTTGCTTTATAGTTATTGTTTGTTACTGTTCAGACCATAGCTAATCACTTTGCTGATTAGCTATGAGGATGCACGTTTTGGCCTGAATGCATCTCGCCCATCGTCGCAGACGATTCTGAATGGCGAGATGCGTTACTGTTTGCAGCTATGCTGTGAACAGTAACTACTGTTTACTCCCATGTCAATCACTCCGCTGATTGACATGGAGGATGCACGTATTGTCTTGAATGTATCTCGCCCATCGCCAAAGGCGATTTTAAATGGCGAGATACGTTACTGTTTGCAGCTATGCTGTGAACAGTAACGTTTGCTTTATTATATAGAAAGAACAGGAAATAAACTCTTTTATGAAATCCTAAAACGTGTTATACTATCAATCGGGTATGACTATTTTTAACAGGGAGTTGAAGAATTGAAGAAAAAACACGAACACATTGTAAAAAGTGTCCGACCGGGGAGCATTGCGGAAGAGATGGGAATCGAACCGGGCGATAAACTTCTTGAAATTGATGGAAATGTGATCGAAGATATTTTTGATTATCAGTTTTATGTAGAGGCGGATGAACTGGTTGTTCTGGTGGAAAAGCCGGATGGAGAGCAGTGGGAGCTGGAGATAGAGAAAGACGCAGATGAAGAACTTGGCATTGAGTTTGGGGAAGGATTGATGGATGAATATCATTCCTGCCATAACAAATGTATCTTTTGCTTTATCGATCAGATGCCGCCGGGAATGAGAGAGACACTTTATTTTAAAGATGATGATTCCAGACTGTCATTCCTTCAGGGAAATTATGTTACATTGACGAACATGAAGGAAGATGATGTGCGAAGAATCGTGCGTTACAGACTGGAACCGATCAATATTTCGTTTCAGACAACGAATCCTGAACTGAGATGCAAGATGCTTCACAACCGTTTTGCCGGTGAGGCACTGAAGAAAGTGGACATCCTCTATGAAGGCGGAATTGAGATGAACGGACAGATCGTACTCTGTAAGGGTGTGAATGACGGCGAAGAGCTGGAGCGAAGCATCCGGGATCTGACGAAGTATCTCCCATTCTTGAAGAGTGTATCAGTGGTTCCGGTCGGTCTGACAAAGTTCCGTGACGGATTGTATCCAATGACACCATTTACGAAAGAGGATGCAAGAGAGGTGCTTGCTACGATTCATAAATGGCAGAAGATCGTGTATGAGGAATATGGGATCCATTTTATCCATGCAGGAGATGAGTGGTATCTGCTTGCAGAAGAGGAAGTACCGCAGGAAGAGAATTATGACGGTTATCTTCAGCTTGAGAACGGTGTGGGTATGTTGAGACTTTTATTCAATGAATTTGAGGAAGGTTACGCCAAACTGGAAGGATCAGACCGTCAGGAGGAGCTTTCCATTGCTACGGCGAAACTTGCGTATCCGTATATCTGCCGTATGGCGAAGCGGTTGGAAGAGAAGTTCCCGGGAATAAAGATTCACACATATTGTATCCGGAATGATTTCTTTGGAGAGAAGATTACAGTATCGGGACTGATCACAGGGCAGGACCTGATGGCTCAGCTGAAAGATCAGGAACTTGGAAGCCGGTTGCTGCTTCCATGTAATATGCTGAAGATGGATGAAGATATTTTCCTGGATGATTTTACATTGCAGGAGGTATCTGACACTTTACAAGTCCCTATTGATATTGTAAAATCAAGCGGGCAGGATTTTATCAATGCGGTATTGGATACAGATCCTGACAAGAGAGGTACGACAGGAACTTTTGTTGTGAAAGATCGAAGGTTTTCCTCTTAGATAAGCAGTTTTCAGACACACTCTAGCACATCGTTTTCAAAATAACTGCCTCATACACTTGCCTGCGAATCCGATTGCTCAGTTGAAAAAGCCTCGACGTAGCCCGCTACGCCTACGTTTTTTCAGCTGAACACTCGAATCCGCATTCTGCGTGAATGAGACAGTTATTTATGAAACGATGTACTAGAAAATATTAAGAACAGGAAGGTAGAGAAGATGAGTAAACCAGTAGTTGCCATTGTCGGGCGTCCGAATGTGGGTAAATCCACACTCTTTAATGTACTGGCAGGAGAGATGATCTCCATCGTTAAAGATACACCGGGCGTGACAAGAGACAGAATTTATGCAGACGTTGACTGGCTGGACCGTAATTTTACACTGATCGATACAGGTGGTATCGAGCCGGACAGCAGGGATATTATCCTCTCACAGATGAGAGAGCAGGCGCAGATCGCCATTGACACAGCAGATGTCATTATTTTTATTACAGATGTGAAACAGGGACTTGTGGATTCTGATTCAAAAGTAGCAGACATGCTCAGAAGATCAGGAAAACCGGTTGTTCTGGTTGTAAATAAGGTAGACAATTTTGACAAATATATGGCAGATGTCTATGAGTTCTACAATCTTGGTATCGGTGATCCGGTGCCGATCTCCGCTGCTTCCAGACTGGGACTTGGAGATATGCTGGATGCAGTGATCGCCCATTTCCCGGAGCATGATGCAGAGGAAGAGGACGATGACCGTCCGCGTGTTGCAATCGTAGGAAAGCCAAATGTAGGTAAATCTTCGATCGTAAACCGTCTGCTTGGCGAGAACCGTGTAATTGTATCCAATATTGCTGGTACAACACGTGATGCGATCGATACAGAGATTGTACACAATGGAAAAGAATACATTTTTATTGATACAGCCGGATTGAGAAGAAAAAATAAGATTAAGGAAGAACTGGAGCGTTACAGTATCATCCGTACTGTCAGTGCGGTAGAGCGTGCAGATGTGGTTCTGATGGTAATCGATGCCACTGAAGGTGTCACAGAGCAGGATGCGAAGATCGCAGGAATCGCGCATGAGCGTGGAAAAGGTGTGATCATTGTTGTAAATAAATGGGATGCCATCGAGAAGAACGACAAGACCATGAAAGAATATGAAGGTAAGATCCGTCAGGTACTTTCTTATATGCCATATGCAGAGATCATGTATGTATCTGCGATGACAGGACAGAGACTGCCGAAACTGTATGATATGATCGATATGGTTATCGAGAACCAGACACTTCGTATTGCAACCGGTGTTCTGAATGAGATCATGACAGAAGCAGTTGCGATGCAGCAGCCACCGTCAGACAAAGGAAAGAGACTGAAACTGTACTATATTACACAGGTATCTGTAAAACCGCCGACCTTTGTTATTTTTGTAAATGATAAGGAACTGATGCATTTCTCTTATACAAGATATCTTGAGAACAAGATCAGAGAGGCATTTGGTTTCCGCGGAACTTCCCTGAAGTTCTTTATCAGAGAAAGAAAGGAAAAGGACCAGTAAGATGATGGAACGTATTATCTGTCTTGCGATCGGATATGTCTGTGGATTGTTGCAGAGCGGGTATCTGGTTGGAAGGATGCATCATATTGACATCAGACAGGCGGGAAGCGGTAATTCGGGCTCAACGAATGCGCTTCGTGTAATGGGATGGAAAGCAGGTCTTATGACATTTGTGGGAGATGTGCTGAAATGTTTTGTGGCAGTACTGATTGTACGGTTTATGTATAAGGGCAGCAATATCCTTCCGCTGCTTGTAATGTATGCGGGTGCAGGAGTAACACTGGGACATAATTTCCCGTTTTATATGAATTTTAAAGGTGGAAAGGGAATCGCTGTTATGGCAGCACTGACAGTAAGCAACTGCTTTTGGCATCTGCCATCGAGTGTGCTGATGTTCTTTATCACACTGGCATTCTTTGCGATTCCGGTAGCGATGACAAGATATATTTCTCTTGGATCTCTGCTGGCGTATGCAGCCTTCTTTATCCAGATGGTCATTTACGGACAGTTGGGCTGGTTCAACATGGAACAGCCGTATCTGTATGAACTGTATGTGGTTGTGTTCCTGCTGACAGTACTGGCATGGTGGAGACATCGTGCAAATATTGTCCGTCTTCTGAATGGAACAGAAAATAAATTTGGATCCAAAAAGCATTAATGAAACCAGGATGACAGAAAATAAAATAAAGCGAAAGAGTGAAATCTACTTTATGAAAAAGATACATCAGTATCAGAAAAAGATAGAATGAGTAATTTAAGGAGGATGAAATATGGCAAAGGTAGGAGTACTTGGTGCGGGAAGCTGGGGCACAGCATTGTCTATTCTTCTTCATGATAATGGACATCAGGTGACAATTTGGTCAATTGATGAGAAAGAAGTTGCCATGCTCAATGAGAAAAGGGAGCATGCGACAAAGCTTCCGGGAGTAAAGATTCCGGAGGATATCGTGATTACAAATGAGATGGAGAAAGCTATCACAGGCAAGGATTTCATGGTGCTGGCGGTTCCGTCTATCTTTACCAGAGGAACTGCCGCAAAGATGAAACCATATGTGGCAGAGAATCAGATTATTGTGGATGTTGCGAAGGGAATTGAGGAATCTACTCTGATGACTTTATCACAGCAGATCGAGCAGGAGATCCCGCAGGCAGATGTGGCAGTTCTTTCCGGACCAAGCCACGCGGAGGAAGTGGGAAGAAAACTTCCAACAACGTGCGTGATCGGTGCGAAGAGTAAAGAGACGGCAGAATACCTGCAGTCTATGTTTATCAGCAAGGTGTTCCGTGTATATACAAGCCCGGACATCCTTGGAATCGAGCTTGGCGGTTCTCTGAAAAATGTCATCGCACTGGCTGCCGGAATCGCAGATGGTCTGGGATACGGTGATAATACAAAGGCGGCTCTGATCACAAGAGGAATTGCGGAAATTGCAAGACTCGGTGTGAAGATGGGTGGAAAGATAGAGAGTTTTGTCGGTCTGACAGGAATCGGAGATCTGATCGTAACCTGCGCCAGCGTACATAGTCGTAACCGTAAGGCCGGTTATCTGATGGGACAGGGAAAATCCATGCAGGAAGCAATGGATGAGGTCCAGATGGTAGTAGAAGGTGTCTATTCTGCCAAAGCGGCTGCGAAACTTGCGAAGAAATATGAAGTTCCAATGCCAATTGTAGATGAGATCAATAAGATTCTGTTTGAAGGAAAGGATCCAAAACAGGCTGTGGACGATCTCATGCTTCGTGAATCTAAGAGTGAGAATGCATCCCTTCTATGGGAGAAATAGTTTGTCTGTTATGTGTTGAAGAAATAATCCGGAGAATGAATTGTATCCAGTTTTATTAAAACCTGAGAAAAAGAAATGAATAACACCCTCTTGTTCTGCATACATTGGTATCAGCAGAACAAGGGGGTATTTTTATGGATTCATTTCAGGTATACAGAGATATGAAAGCACGGACCAATGGAGAAATTTACATTGGTGTGACGGGACCGGTACGGACAGGCAAGTCAACGTTGATCAAGCGGTTTGCTGACCTCTTGATTCTTCCGAATATGATGGATGATCATGCGAAGCAGAGGACGAAAGACGAGCTCCCACAGTCTGCCTCTGGTACAACGATCATGACCACAGAGCCGAAATTTGTTCCGAAAGAAGCGGTCAATGTGAAACTTTCGGATGATGTGGAGGTAAAAATCCGGCTGGTGGACTGTGTCGGTTATATGGTGGACGGGGCGGCAGGGCATATTGAAAATGGAGAGGAACGTCAGGTGAAAACGCCATGGTTTGAATACGAGATTCCATTTACAAAGGCAGCGGCTATCGGCACGCAGAAAGTGATCCGGGATCATGCGACGATCGGATTTGTAGTGACAACAGATGGAAGTGTGACTGGAATTCCAAGAGAGAATTATGTGCCGGCAGAAGAAAAGACAATCAAGGAATTACAGACGGTAGGAAAACCATTTTTGATTATTTTGAACTGTGAAAAACCGTATACGGAAGAGGCTGCACGGCTGAAAGAGGAATTGCAGGAGAAGTATCATGCGCCGGTGACGGCGGTGAACTGTGAGCAGTTGAAAACGGAGGAAATACATGAGATGATGCGACAGGTATTATATGAATTCCCAGTGACAGAAGTAGAATTCTATTTACCAAAGTGGGTGGAGATGCTCTCCAGGGAGCATCGGATCAAGCAGGATCTGATTCAGAATGTGCATCAGATTATGGATACAATGAGTGATATCCGAAGTGTGGCAGCAAGAGATGGAAATTTTGAGACAGAGAGTCCGTACATAGATCGGATTATATTGGAAAAAGTAGAAATGGATACAGGAAAAATCCGGATCCGAATGGAATTTAACCAAAGTAATTACTATGAAGTTTTAAGTGAGTTGACCGGAACGGAGATCAAAGGCGAGTATGAACTGATTGCTACAATGAAGGAATTATCAGCTATGAAGGAAGAGTTCAGCCAGTTGAAAGATGCATTTGCGGATGTGAAATTAAAGGGCTATGGAGTGGTCAGCCCGAAGCGGGAGGAAATCCGGCTGGATGATCCAGTGATCATCAAACAGGGAAGCAAATATGGGGTGAAGATCCGCTCAGAGGCTCCGTCCATTCATATGATCCGTGCCAGTATTGAGACGGAGATCGCACCGATCGTGGGCAGTGAAAAGCAGGCAGAGGATCTGGTGGATTATATCAAAAAGGAGAGTGAAACTCCGGAAGGTGTATGGGGAACCAATATCTTCGGAAAATCCATTGAGGAATTGGTAATGGATGGGATGCGGAATAAAATTCTGATGATCAATGATGAAAGTCAGGTGAAACTGCAGGATACAATGCAGAAGATTGTAAATGAAAGTAATGGTGGGTTAGTGTGCATTATTATTTGATATGGTAATTTTATTTTGATTTCAGCAAATCAGGCGTTACTGTTCACTCCCATGTCAATCACTCCGCTGATTGGCATGGAGGATGCACGTTTTGGCCTGAATGTATCTCGCCCATCGCCAAAGGCGATTCTAAATGGTGAGATACATTCAGGCCAGTAACAATAAGCATTAGAATAAATCAAGCTTGTCAATTAGATAGTTTCCCTCTATAATAAATAGGAAAGCAAGTCTGGAAAGAATCTGTCTGCGGCAAACAGTAACGCGTCTGATCAGTAAAATGGTCAGCTGTGGTGCAAGGAGAACTGCACACAACAGAGGAAAGTTGGGTACAAAACGGCAGCAGATGTAGAATTCCAGAATGAAATAGAAAGAGAGGAATCTTTCCGTGTTAAATCACCAACAGAGAAAAATCCTGAGATTACTTTGTGACGCAGAATATATGACTGCAAATGATCTTGCGACGAAACTTGGGATTGGCGTGAAGACGGTACGTGTCCGTATTAAGGAGCTGAATCCTGAGCTTGAGCCTTATGATGTTCAGATACTTTCAAAACCGAGATATGGTTATTTTCTGGATCCGAGGGAACCAAAACGACTGGAAAAAGTATTACAGAAAGATTCATCTGTGACAGGTGAGATCCCGTCAACAGGCAGAGAGCGCGTGAATTTTCTGCTTGCTTATCTGCTGAACCGAACGGAATTTATTAAATCAGAAGAACTCAGTGATTTCCTGTATATTTCAAAGGGAACGCTGACGAATACACTGAAACAGGTGGAAGAGATTTACCATGAATACGATATTACGCTGGAGAAAAAGCCGGGATATGGGATTCGCGTGAAAGGGAATGAATTCAATCTCAGACAGTGCATGGTAGATATATTTGTCAAAAATGACGGACTGGAAGGGCTCGGAAGAAGACATCAGACAGATGAGATTGAGACATTGGGACAGCTGTTATATCAATGTGTGAGAAAGTATGGAGTTGAACTTTCGGAGACATCCTACAATGACTTTGTAGAACATATTTATGTGGCGCTCCGCCGAATCCGGCAGGAACATTTTGTGGAACGGATGGAAGATTATTCGTTCGGACCGGAGGAGATGGCGTTTATTGAAGAGCTGACAGCACTTGTGGAAGAACAGTATGGAGTTCATTTCCCGGAGGAAGAGAAGGCGTATCTGACCTTACAGCTTGCAGGAAAAGTATTTATCGACGCAGGCGGAGCAGAGGAAAATGAGAACTTTGTGATCCAGAGTGAGATGAATTCGCTCGTGGGAGATATGCTGAATCTGGTCTACCGGGAATTTCATGTGGATCTGCGTCAGAATCTGGAACTCCGGATGGAGCTGAACCGCTATATGGTTCCATTCGCAATCCGTATGAAATATCACATGATCCTGCGGAATCCAATGCTGGAGGAAATTAAAAAAAATTATGTGATGGCATACACAGTGGCGTCTCAGCTTGCGATTATGTTGAAAGAATATTTTGAAAATCCGGTGTCAGAAGATGAGATTGCAAGTCTTGCAGAGGTATTTGAGCTTGCGTTGGAGCAACAGGAGAATGAGCAGAGAAAGTTTTCAATCCTGATCGTTTGCGCTTCCGGGAAGACCAGTTCTCAGATTTTGAAATACAAATACAGTCGAGAATTCCGGGAGTATATAAATGAGATTTATGTATGCAATCTGTACGAACTGGAAAGTTTCCCGTTTGAAAAGGTGGATTATGTCTTTACTACGGTGCATATTCAGATCAGAGTACCGGTTCCGATCCTGGAGATCAGTTCTTTCTTGAAAGACAGTGACATTGCGGCGGTACGCCGGATGTTTGCACGGGAGAGTAGGGATTTTCTGCAGAAATATTATAAAAAGGAACTGTTTTTTACAGACATAGAGGGAATGACCAGAGAAGAAGTGCTGAGAAATCTGTGCGGAAAAGTGGAAGAGATGAAAGGTCTTCCGGAAGAATTTACAGAGTCTGTCCTTCGAAGAGAAGAGCTGACACCGACAGATTATGGCAATCTGGTTGCGCTGCCACATCCTGACCGTGCCTTTCAGGAACGTACTTTTGTCGCAGCAGCGGTACTCAAAGATCCGGTCTTCTGGTCCAGACAGAAGGTGCAGATTGTGATTTTGACAGCTATTGGACGGGAAGAAGATGCCAATATCCAGCAGTTTTATGAGGCAACTACAGATTTGATTTTACGGCCGGAGGATGTACAGTGTCTGATAAAAGAAAAAAAGTATGAAACATTGGTACAACTTTTGCGTAAAGCAGGGGAATAATAACAAAAATGACCACATTCAATGTGGTCATTTTTTGGTTGGAGTTTTTGGAACATTTATGTTAAATTAAATTCAGTCGAGGGACAGAGAGGAACAGTAAGATGAAGCATTTAACACTGATCTGTATGGCAGGTATTTCCACAAGCCTTTTAGTAAATAAGATGAAACGCATCATCAGGGAAAAAGATCTTGAGATCACCGTGAGTGCGATGTCAGAGATGGCTTTTGAGAAATATAATGGAGAGACAGATGTGTTGCTTCTCGGACCACAGCTTGGTCATCGATATGAAGCTTTGAAACAGGAGTATGAACCTCAGGGCATCAAAGTGGAGATGATCGCACCGGAGCTTTTTGGAGCGATGGATGCGGAAGCTGTTTTAAACATGGCATTTCCGAGTTGCTGTTCTGATGAACAGAATTTTTAAATTTAAGGAGGACATTTAAAATGGTAAAATTTAATTATGTAGTACAGGACGAAGTAGGACTTCACGCTAGACCGGCAGGAATGCTTGTAAAAGAAGTGAAAGGTTTAGGAGCAGTTAAAGTTACAGTAAGCGGAAATGGTAAGAGCGCTGACGCTACAAAACTGATGGCTATCATGGCTATGGGAATCAAGAAAGACATGGAAGTTGAAGTTACAGTTGAAGGCGAGAACGAAGAAGAAGCAGCTGCAAAACTGGAGACATTCTTCAAGACAAATCTGTAAGATCAATAATATGATCAAATTTTAAAATAAATTTCTGTATTTCGTTATACAACGAGCAGAGGATTTACGGATTAAGAGATGACAAAGAGACAGCCTGTGTCATATAAGCATAAGATGACTTGTATCTGCAGGCTGTGTTAAATCAGCAGGAGGATATTATGGAAGTTTTTCAGGGAAAAGCCATTTTCAGTGGAGTTGCGATCGGACCGGTTTCATTCTTTCAGAAAGAGCAGAAACAAGTAAAGCGCCAGAAGATCGAAGATGCAGAGGCAGAGATTAAACGTTACGAGGAAGCCAAAGCAGTTGCACAGCAGCAGCTTGGTGAGTTATATGAAAAAGCACTCAAAGATGTAGGTGAGTCCGGAGCGCAGATCTTCGAAGTTCATCAGATGATGCTGGAAGATGATGATTACAATGATTCTGTACACAGCATTATCCAGACACAGATGGTTAATGCAGAGTATGCAGTTGCAACAACAGGAGATAACTTCTCTACTATGTTCGCAAGTATGGAAGATGAATATTTCCAGGCAAGAGCAGTGGATATGAAAGATATTTCCGAGCGTGTGATCAATGTACTCATGGGTGTTGGACAGGCAAAGATTTCTGATGATCCGTCCATTATCGTAGCAGAAGATCTCGCACCGAGCGAGACGGTACAGTTCGACAAGAGCAAACTGTTAGGATTTGTTACAAGACTTGGATCTTCCAACTCACATACAGCAATCCTTGCAAGAACAATGAATATCCCGGCACTGATCCAGATTGACATTCAGGAAGCATGGAATGGAAAGATGGCGATCATCGATGGATTTACGGGTAAATTTATCGTAGATCCGGATGCAGAAGTGCTTGCAGAATATGAAGCTAAGAAAGCAGAGCAGGAAGAGAGAAGAAAACTTCTTGCAACTCAGAAAGGAAAAGAGACAGTAACAAAGAGTGGAAAACACATTAAACTGTTTGCAAATATCGGTTCTGTTTCTGACCTTCCGGCTGCTATGGAAAATGATGCAGGTGGTATCGGACTGTTCCGTAGTGAGTTCCTGTATCTTCAGTCTGACACATATCCGACAGAGGATGAGCAGTTCCGCGCATACAAGATGGTTGCAGAGACAATGGCAGGAAAGAAAGTCATTATTCGTACCCTGGATATCGGAGCTGACAAACAGGTTGATTACTTCAATCTGGACAAAGAAGAGAACCCGGCAATGGGACTTCGTGCGCTTCGTATCTGCCTGACAAGACCTGAAATTTTTAAGACACAGCTCCGTGCATTACTTCGTGCAAGTGCTTACGGAAATATCGCAGTTATGTACCCGATGGTTATTTCTGTAGAAGAAGTACGCAAAGCAAAAGCGATGATGGCAGAAGTAAAAGCAGAACTGGATGAAGCTGGAATCGATCACGGCGAAGTAGAGCAGGGAATCATGATCGAGACACCGGCATCTGTAATGATCAGTGATCTTCTTGCAAAAGAAGTTGATTTCTTCAGTATCGGTACAAACGATCTGACTCAGTATACACTGGCGATCGACCGTCAGAATCCGAAGCTTGACGAGTTCTACAATCCGCATCACGAAGCAGTACTTCGTATGATCGAGATGGTAGCAGATAATGCTCACAAGGCTGGTATCTGGACAGGTATCTGTGGAGAACTTGGAGCAGATCTGGAATTAACAGAGCGTTTTATGGCAATGGGAGTAGATGAACTTTCTGTATCTCCGACTTTCGTTCTTCCGGTCAGAGAGAAGATTCGTAACTACGACGGACCAACTAAATAAAATAAACCAAAAAACGGAACGTGAAAATGTTCTGGCCTTCCGGCAAAGGAAACGGGGCGGCTGTCTGCAGACAGTGGCCCCGTTTCCTTTACTGTTCACTCCCATGTCAATCACTCCGCTGATTGGCATGGAGGATGCACGTTTTGTCCTGAATGTATCTCGCCCATCGCCGTAGGCGATTCTAAATGGCGAGATGCGTTACTGTTTGCAGCTATGCTGTGAACAGTAACCAACAGAACGATGCTATTGTGATGACACAGGAAAAGCAGTTGTCAATTTCTCTATTTGCACTTATAATAAAATAGTAAGACTTTCGTTACTGTTCTGTTTAAAACAAGGTGAGACAAGAGCAGTAGCAGACCATCAACAAATAGAAATGAAAGCTTTCTTTACGGATCGTTTGCAGAACAAATCAGGTTACTGAGAATGTGATATGGAAGCAAAGGATTTAATGGAATTCTGAAACAGAGTCGGGGAAAGTGGACAGGAGGGATTAACATGAGTATACAGTATGAAAAACTTGAGAAATGTTATGAATATTATAGATCGGTAACAGATTTTGTGCCGAAAGTCGGATTGATCTTAGGATCTGGCCTGGGTGGTTATGCAAAGAATATGAGAGTGGAGCAGGAGATTCCATATCGTGAGATCCCGGGATTCCCGGTGTCTACAGTGCAGGGACATGATGGAAGATTTCTGCTTGGGTATATTGGCGAGGTGCCGGCGGTTGTAATGAAAGGCCGTGTGCATTATTATGAAGGATATACAATGGAAGAAGTAGTTCTTCCGGTTCGTCTGATGAAGAGAATGGGGATCGAAATTCTGTTTCTGACGAATGCTTCCGGTGGAATTAACCGGAACTTCCACGAGGGTGATTTCATGATGATCACAGATCAGATTTCCAATTTTGTTCCATCTCCATTGCGTGGGGAAAATGTAGCGGAACTGGGAGTCCGTTTCCCGGATATGAGCCACATTTATGATGAGAAGCTTCAGGAGCTGATTCGTGAAACTGCGAAGGAAGAAGAAATCCCGATTCAGGAAGGAGTCTATCTGCAGACCTCCGGTCCGAATTTTGAAAGTCCTGCGGAAATCAGAATGTTTGCGGCACTGGGTGCAGATGCAGTTGGTATGAGTACTGCCTGTGAGGCAATCACAGCGCGTCATGCAGGCATCCGCGTGTGTGGTATTTCCTGTATCTCCAACATGGCAAGTGGCATTACAGAAGCAGAACTGAGCCATCAGGATGTGCAGAATGTAGCGGACAAGAGCGGAAAAGCATTTGCGCATCTTGTGACAAAGATCGTTGAAAAGATGAAAGATAGAACAGTTTAAGAAAACGGATATTTAGAAAGAATATAGAATGGATACTCGGTCAAGGAGAGAAGTAACAGATGAAAACAAGAATATATAATGCCAGGATTCTGACAATGGAAGAGGGACACGAAATCTTCGAAGGAGAACTCTGGATCGACGGAGATGTGATCAGTTACGTGGGGTCGTCCGTTGAAAAACCGGAAGATGCATCCTGGGACAAAGAAATCGATGCGGAAGGAAATCTGGTTCTTCCCGGATTTAAAAATGCACATACACATTCTCCGATGACATTTCTGCGTTCTCATGCAGATGATATGAAACTGGATGAGTGGTTGAATGAGCGTGTATTTCCGGCGGAAGCGAAGTTGACAGATGAGGATGTATACTGGCTGACAAAGCTGGCGGTGATGGAATATCTGACCAGTGGAATGACGGCGGCATTTGATATGTACATGCATCGCCCGGCCGTGGCACAGGCGATGAAAGACTGTGGATTCCGTACGGTATTTTGCGACAGCATGAATGATTTTGTGGGAAGTCTGGAACAGGTGGAGGAAGATTACCATCTTTATAATCAGGATCCGTCCAGACTGCTGTCTTATCAGTTGGGATTCCATGCGGAATATACAACCGGAAAAGAGCGTATGGAGGGGCTGGCAGCACTTGCAGAGAAATATAAGGCGCCGGTTTATGTACATTGTTCTGAGACGAGAAAAGAAGTAGAAGGATGCCGTGAGCGTACAGGGATGACTCCGGTCGCGTATCTGGATTCACTGGGACTGTTCAATTATGGGGGAGGACTGTTCCATGGAGTTCATATGGATGACGGAGATTTTGAGATTATAAAAAAACGTGGTTTGTACGTAGTGACAAATCCGGCATCAAACTTGAAACTTGCGAGCGGAATTGCGCCGGTAAAACGTTATCTGGATGAAAAAATTCCGGTCGCGATCGGTACGGATGGACCGGCCAGCAATAACTGTCTGGATATGTTCCGGGAAATGTTCCTTGTGACAGGACTTCAGAAGGCTGTCTGTGATGATCCGGAAGCGGTTCCGGCGCTGGAAGTGCTGAAGATGGCCACAGTTACAGGCGCACATGCAATGGGACTGACAGAGTGCGATGTGCTTGCCGAAGGCAAAAAAGCAGATCTGATCCTGATCGATCTGATGCAGCCGAATATGCAGCCGTTGCAGAATCTGGAGAAAAATCTTGTATATAGCGGAAGCAAGCAGAATGTGAAACTGACCATGGTCGGCGGAAAGATTCTGTACCAGGATGGTAGATTTTATCTGGATTCTACCGTGCAGGAGATTTATGAGAAAGCGAATGCATCGGCAAGACGAATTCTGGGGTAATCTGTATGCAGGCAGATTTATAAATATCTGATCTGATCAGTCGGAATATTGTGCAGAAACTCTGCAGGAAAAATATTTTTGCGACTTGGAGTCAGAGCGTGTTTACAGAAAATATTTTCAGATATGCTCTGGATATTACAGGAAGGGGTACATAAGATGAATGCAGTCATTTTTGCATTAGATACAGGTGCTTATAAGGCAAAAGGGAAGGTTGCTGTGGCATCAACATTAAAAAGAATGCTGCTTCAGGCAGGATTTGAAGTAAAAGCGGCAGGAGCATTTCCGGAGGATAAGGAGATGCTTGTGTCGGTGATAAAGAAATTAGTGGATGACGGTGAGGCGGATCTGATTCTGACGACAGGTTCGATTGGTTTCAGAGAAAAGGACTGTGCGCCGGATGCACTTATGGAAGTGGCAGACCGTCTGCTCCCGGGGATCCCGGAGGCACTGCGTGCTTATAATATGCGTTATACAAAGAAAATTATATTAGACCGTTCCGTGGCAGGAATCCGAAAGAATACATTGATGATCAATCTTCCGTCCAGTGCCAAGATGGCAAAGGAAGATATGGAATATATTCTTCCGGAGATTGTGCAGACGGTAGAGATACTTGCATCACAAAACTAGAGCGTGTCTGAAAAATCATTCCTGCAATCTACATGCCCCACTTTACGGTATATTTTGCCTTCGTTCGGTTGACGTAGCCTGCTACGCCTCCCTCATTCAGACAAAATCTCCCATAAATTGTGACATATATCTTGCAGAAAGCATTTTTAAGATACACTCTAGTACATCGTTTTCAAAATAACTGCCTCATACACTTGCCTGCGAATCCGATTGCTCAGTTGAAAAAGCCTCGACGTAGCCCGCTACGCCTACGTTTTTTCAGCTGAACACTCGAATCCGCATTCTGCGTGAATGAGACAGTTATTTATGAAACGATGTACTATGTAAGACTTAATGCAATTAATTATAGAAATATAGCAGGGCAGGATACAGATATGTTGAAAGTAACATTTTTAGATCATAGCGGCTTTTTGACAGAGTTTGAAGACGCTTATTTTCTGTTTGATTATTATAAAGGTGATCTGCCGAAATTTGATTCAGATAAGAAAATGTATGTGTTTGCCAGTCATTCCCACTATGACCATTACAGAAAAGATATTTTTAAATTAAGAAAAGAATTTGCAGAAATTGTATTCATTCTTTCCTCTGATATTCCGTTGGAAAAGAATGCGGCAGAGGGCGTGGATGAAAGTGAGATTCTGCAGATGAATCCGGGAGAACAGCAGGCGATTGGAGCAGCAAAGATTCAGACACTTCGTTCTACAGACGAGGGAGTTGCATTTCTGGTGGAATATGACGGAAAGACAATCTACCATGCAGGAGATCTGAACTGGTGGCACTGGGAAGGTGAGCCAGAAGAAGAGAATGCAGAGATGGGACGCGCCTATCGGGAAGAAATTGATAAAATACAGGGCAGACAGATTGACCTGGCATTTGTTCCGGTAGATCCAAGACTGGAAAAACAGTACTGCTGGGGATTGGATTATTTTATGAGACATACAGATACAAAGATCGTGTTCCCGATGCATTTCTGGGGAGATTATAAAATCTTTGATCAGCTTGCAGGAGAAAAATGCGCGCAAGAGTATGCAAATAAAATTGTCCGAATCGAAAAAGCAGGACAGATCTTTGAGATCGAATAGTTAATATTCGAAGATAGAAAAACGACAATGGTAAGCATTTACGAAAAATAGAAAAGAAAGAGGGAACCAGGAGATGCTTGTAAAATTATACACAGATGGTGCGGCGAGAGGAAACCCGGACGGACCGGGCGGATACGGAGCGGTACTTGAGTATGTGGATACAAAAGGACAGCTTCACACAAAGGAGTTGTCACAGGGATATAAAAGAACAACCAATAACAGAATGGAACTGATGGCAGTGATTGTCGGACTGGAGGCGTTGAATCGTCCGTGTACTGTGGAAGTATATTCAGATTCACAGTATGTGGTAAATGCATTTAATCAGCACTGGGTAGATGGATGGCTGAAAAAAGGCTGGAAGCGTGGAAAGAATGAACCGGTGAAAAATACAGATCTCTGGAAACGACTTCTTGCTGCGAAGGCACAGCATGATGTTACATTCCATTGGGTGAAAGGCCATGCCGGACATCCGCAGAATGAACGGTGTGATGAACTGGCAACAACGGCAGCAGATGGAACAGGCCTGATTGTAGATGAGGGACTTGCACAGTGATATCTGTCGGCTATCTGCCCGTAGATAATCACTTTGCTGATTATTTAGCTTGATATATTTTAAGAAAAACTTGTTAAATGGTAGACAAACGAACAGTTTCTTAGTATAATTTTAAACTGTGTTAAGTAAGACAGACAATCGCGGCTGCAAGTGCCGAAAGGCCGCAGGCGAGGAAAGTCCGGGCTTCACAGGGCAGGATGCCGGATAACGTCCGGTGGAGGTGACTCCAAGGCCAGTGCAACAGAAATAAACCGCCCGTCGGGTTTCCCGGCAGGTAAGGGTGGAAAGGCAGTGTAAGAGACTACCGCCTCTCTGGTAACAGAGAGGGCACATGTAAACCCCATCCGAAGCAAGACCGGATAGAAACAATGTGGTTGCCCGTCACGTTTCAGGTTGGTCGCTTGAGCACAGCGGTAACGCGGTGCCTAGATAGATGATTGTCCAACGACATAACCCGGCTTATCGTTTTGCTTAATTACGGAGATGGTAGGAGGAGTTTCTATTTAGAAACTCCTTTTCTTTTTACAGAGCTCCGGATATGAAAAGACAAAATAGAATTAACAGGAGAAGAACGTTATGGGAATGAAAGTAAATGCAGAGCTTCCATTACCTGCAGATCTGAAAGCAGAATACCCTCTGCCGAAAGAGCTTGTAGAACTGAAAGCCAAAAGAGATAAAGAGATTCGTGAAATTTTTGAAGGAAAATCTGATAAATTTGTAGTTATCGTAGGACCTTGTTCAGCAGACAATGAAGATTCCGTATGTGAGTATGTAGACCGTCTTGCAAAAGTAAATGAAAAAGTCAGAGACAAGCTGATGATCATTCCACGTATTTATACAAATAAACCGCGCACAACAGGCGAGGGATACAAAGGAATGCTTCACCAGCCGGAGCCGGATCAGGCACCAAACCTTCTGGAAGGAATCATTGCGATCCGCAGAATGCATATCCGTGCGATCAAGGAGACAGGACTGACAGCAGCAGATGAGATGCTGTATCCGGAGAACAGAAGTTATCTGGATGATATTCTTTCTTATGAGGCAGTAGGAGCACGTTCCGTAGAGAACCAGCAGCACCGTCTGACAGCAAGTGGAATGGATATTCCGGTTGGAATGAAGAACCCGACCAGTGGAGACTTCTCTGTTATGATGAACTCTGTAATTGCAGCACAGAGCTCCCACAACTTCATCTACAGAGGAATGGATGTAACAACAGAAGGAAATGATCTTGCTCACGTAATCCTGAGAGGTGGAGTGGATAAATACGGAACATGTATTCCAAACTACCATTATGAAGATCTTGTACGTCTGGTAGAAGTTTACGGAAAGAGAACATTAAAGAACCCGGCAGCAATTATCGATGCCAACCATTCAAACTCCAACAAACAGTTCAAAGAGCAGATCCGTATCGTCAGCGAAGTACTTCACAGCAGAAGATACAATGATGACGTGAAGAAGATGGTAAAGGGTGTTATGATCGAAAGTTACCTCGAAGAAGGCAACCAGAAGATTGACGAAAACAGAATCTATGGAAAGTCCATTACAGATCCTTGCCTTGGGTGGGATGATACAGAAAGACTCATCTACAAGATCGCTGAGGAGTGTTAATCGTTTTTGTTTGAATGTTTGTAACGCCTGGGGCAGAGCACTTACCGTGAGTGGTTCGTGTCTGCCCCAGACTATTTTTCCCTTCCCATTTGATAAGTTTAGTAAGAAAAAACGTACTGTAGGAGCAATGCATGGCAGGAGCGTTCCGGCTCTCCACTTGCGGAAATAGTAAGCGGTGTGAGGAACTTTTCCATAAGTAGCGCATTTGGCGTAAGAGTGGACGAAGACATTTTGCGCGAATTGTTAGAAAAAGCAGATAGAAACCACACACGGTGCCTATCTGCTTTTTCGTTACAATTCCTCAAAAGGCTGAGGGAACGGGCCCTGCGCTGCGTTGGAAGAGTTCCTCGCATCGCGGCCCTTTTCGATTAAATTATCTCATTCTTCTTCTATATTTTTCTTCACAATATTTGCATCTGTAAACCTGATTCTCTTCATCAGTCAGAACAAAGATATGATCCAGTCCCTGCTCGATGGATGTGATGCATCTTGGGTTCTTGCAGCGGATTACATTCTTGATCTCTTTTGGAAGAGCCAGAGGTTTCTTGTCGATGATCTCACCGTTTTCAATGATGTTGATTGTGATGTTGTGATCGATGAATCCAAGGATGTCAAGATCCATGAAATCAATCGGGCATTCAATCTTCATGATGTCTTTTTTGCCCATCTTGTTACTCTTTGCATTTTTAATAATAGCAACACAGCAGTCAAGCTTGTCAAGATGAAGATATTTATAAATCTCCATGCTCTTTCCAGCCTCGATGTGATCGAGTACGAAGCCTTCTGAAATGCGGCCTACGCTTAATGTATTTTCTACCATTGGTTTGTTCCCCTTTCATTTGTGAATGATTCAATTACTGTTCAGACCAAAGCTAATCACCTTTTAGTCTACGTGAATGTCAAGCAGTGTCAGGATCAGTGCCATACGAACATAAACACCGTACTGTACCTGACGGAAATATGCTGCACGCGGATCATCATCTACATCAACAGAGATCTCATTTACACGCGGAAGTGGATGAAGTACATACATATCTTCCGGAGCAAGTTTCATTTTCTCTTTATCAAGAATGTAGAAGTCTTTCATACGAACATAATCCTCTTCGTTGAAGAAACGTTCTTTCTGTACACGTGTCATGTAGAGAATATCAAGTTTTGGCATAGCATCTTCCAGACGAACTACTTCTTCATAAGGAATGTTATTTTTATCCAGTACATCATGGCGGATGTATTCCGGAAGTCTCAGCTCTTCAGGAGAGATAAGGATGAAACGAATTCCTTCATATCTTACAAGTGCGTTGATCAGGGAGTGAACAGTACGTCCAAACTTCAGGTCACCGCAGAGACCGATTGTCATGTTGTCAAGACGGCCTTTTACGTTACGGATTGTAAGAAGGTCAGTCAGTGTCTGTGTAGGATGCTGATGTCCACCATCTCCGGCATTGATAACAGGGATGCTGGAATGCTGGCATGCAACCATTGGAGCCCCTTCTTTTGGATGTCTCATTGCGCAGATGTCTGCGTAGCAGGAGATCGTTCTGATTGTATCAGATACGCTTTCTCCCTTTGCAGCAGAACTTGAGTTTGCAGAAGAGAATCCCATAATGCTTCCGCCAAGGTTCAGCATAGCTGCTTCGTGGCTCAGACGTGTACGTGTACTTGGCTCATAAAATAATGTAGCAAGTTTTTTACCTTCGCATGCGTGAGCATATTTCTCACGGTGTGCTTCGATATCCTGTGCAAGGTCAAGCAGTTTGTCCAGTTCTTCCACTGAAAAATCCAGTGGGCTCATTAAATGTCTCATAAATTAACCTCCTGTGTGATGTGAAATCGCATCACTGTAAATTTTATCTGTATTTTAGAGTGTGTCTTAAAAGTCCTGCAGAAAGCATTTTTTATATATTAAGAAAGTGCTCTTTCCTAATATATAAAAACGCTCCGCGAGGATGCGCACTGCGGCGTACAAGGAAGATGTCGCAAGCGACCGCTGCAGGCGCTAGAATGTGCCGAGGCACATTCTTTGTTAGATATACTCCAGTAAGTCTTCGACCGTTTTTCTCTTTGGTGCTTCCGGTTCAATGTCCGGCCAGCCGACAGCAATCAGTGCTGCAAGCTCACGATCTTCCGGGATGTTTAAAAGTTCTGTGATTTTATCCTCATCAAAAATCCCCATGATGACTGTGCCAAGTCCTTTGTCTTTTGCAGCAAGACAAAATGTCTGGCAGGCAGCACCGACATCGAACATCTGCCAGCGGTCTTCTTTTTTAGTAGAATAAGAACCGTCACGTTCGAAGCCACATCTTCCTTTGATCAGAGTTACGGCAATCAAAACCGGTGCCTGCTTTATAATATTAGAATTATATACCGGGGTACATTCGTCTGCGATTTTGCCAAGAAGAGAAGAATCTTCGATTGCGATGTAACGAGTGATCTGAGTGTTTTTCCAGGAAGGGGAATAAGAAGCCAACGAAACAACTGACTCCAGTAAAGAATGGTCAACTGGTTCTGGCTTATATTTACGGATACTTCTGCGAGTTTTAATACATTCAGTAGCGTTCATGTGTAAACCTCCCATTGATTTGATTCATAATTCTATCTAATGATATACTAAAACGCTTTTATTTTCAACACAAATTTATACGAAATTTTATATGAAAAAATTTCGCATATGATTCACTCTGCTAATTGTTACTGTTCACAGCATAGCTGCAAACAGTAACGCATCTCGCCATTCAGAATCGTCTGCGACGATGGGCGAGATGCATTCAGGCCAAAACGTGCATCCTCATAGCTAATCAGCAAAGTGATTAGCTATGGTCTGAACAGTAACTGCTAATTAACATGGACGAAACGGATTTGGAAATAAGAATGGATTTTATGAAAAAAATGTATTATACTAGAGCGTGTCTGAAAAATGCTTTCTGCAAGACATCTCCCGCAAAGTGGGGTATGTAGATTGCAGGAGTGATTATTCAGACACGCTCTAACAGGCAGTATGTGCAAAGGAGAAGTAAGATATGGCAACACTGGAAGAACTTAGAGTTCAGCTGGATGAGATTGACAATCGTATGGCTGAATTATTTCAGATGAGAATGAATGTCTGCCAACAGGTAGGTGAATATAAAGTAAAAGCCGGACGCAAAGTCTATGACCGTCAGAGAGAGAAGGACAAACTGGTGGATGTGGCGTCCAAAGTACAGGGTGATTTTAATAAGATGGGAATTAAGGAACTGTATTCCCAGCTCATGTCTATGAGCAGAAAATTGCAGTATCAGAAACTGGTGGAAGCAGGAGCACTTGGAAGACTTCCGTTTATCCGGATTGATTCCCTTGAAAAGGAAAAGGCGAGAGTTGTATTTCAGGGAACTGAAGGAGCCTACAGTCAGGCTGCCATGATTCAGTTCTTTGGGGAAGATGTCAACAGTTTCCACGTGCGTACATTCCGCGATGCAATGGAAGCAATCGAAGAGGGCGCGGCGGATTATGCTGTCCTTCCGATCGAGAATTCTTCCGCCGGTCCGGTGAATGAGATGTATGATCTGCTCGATGAGTTTGAAAATTATATCGTAGCAGAGACAATCCTTCCGGTTGTCCATACTTTATCCGGACTTCCGGGCACAAAGCTTACAGATATAAAGACAGTGTATTCCAAGGCGGAAGCACTGATGCAGACGACACATTTTCTGGATGATCATTCCGACTGGCAGAGAATCAGTGTGGTAAATACAGCGATCGCTGCCAAGAAAGTGCTGGATGAGCAGGATAAGACACAGGCGGCTGTCTGCAGTGCGCTTGCAGCAAAACTCCACGGTCTGGAGATCCTGGTGGATGGAATCAATGATGAAAATGACAACTGCACCCGTTTTATCGTGGTTACAAACCAGAAAGTATTTTTGAAGAATGCTTCTAAGATCAGTATTGAATTTGAACTCCCTCACGAGAGCGGATCTCTTTACAATATTCTTTCACACTTTATTTACAATAATCTGAATATGACAAAGATCGAATCCCGTCCGGTGGAAGGAAAACAGTGGGAGTACAGATTCTTCGTAGAATTTGACGGCAACCTGGAAGATCCGGCTGTGAAGAATGCAATCCGCGGACTCAGAGAAGAAGCAAGAAATCTGAGAATCCTTGGAAATTTCTCGATGGATGGGCAGCTTTAGAGTGTGTCTTAAAAATGCTTTCTGCAAATTGTGAGGTGTATTTTGCAGAAAGATGTTCTAATTTTTTATAATGAAATGAGGTTTTAAAATGCGTACAAATGAATTGATGTTATACAAGAACATGGAATATGGAGACATACTGAATGACATCACATTTCTGATTGATAACTATGAAAGCGAATATTACAATAAAGAAGATCTCAGAGGCCTTCTCTTTGACTGTGCAAATCAGCTTCTGGAACTGTCTGTGGGACATGGATTTGAAGGGAATCTGTGGCATACCTATCTGACATTTCTTCTTGCAAGCGATGAGAATGCATACAGTACTTCCTGTGAGATCGTCGGTGAAGTAGAGGGAAGCATTAACGATATTGCACTGCATGACTGTGAGATTTTTAAGGAGATGTTCGACTATGATTTTGCAGAACTTGAGAAGAACCTGGATGCATCTTGCTTCCAGATCATGATGGATTATAAGAAATGCAATATCGGCGGAAAGATCTTCAACCGCAGAATCAGAGACCGTATCTGTGATCTGAGCCGTGATCTTGGTGCGGCAAAAGACGCAGAAGAGTTCAAGAAAATCCTGACTCAGTTCTACAAGGAATTCGGTGTAGGTAAATTAGGACTTCATAAGGCATTCCGTATTGAACATCCGGAGCATGAGGATGTGGAGATCGTGCCGATCACAAACATTGCGCATGTACATCTGGATGATCTGGTTGGATACGAAGCAGCGAAGAAAAAGCTGATTGACAATACAAAAGCATTTGTAGAAGGAAAGAAAGCAAATAACTGTCTTCTGTTTGGAGATGCAGGAACCGGTAAATCTTCTTCCATCAAGGCGATCCTGAACCAGTATTATGATCAGGGACTGCGTATGATCGAGGTGTACAAGCATCAGTTCCAGGATCTGAACGATGTGATCGCACAGATCAAGAACAGAAATTATAAGTTTATTATTTATATGGATGACCTTTCCTTTGAAGAATTTGAGATTGAATATAAATATCTGAAAGCGGTCATTGAAGGCGGACTTGAGAAGAAACCGGAGAATGTGCTGATCTATGCCACATCCAACCGCCGTCACCTGATCCGTGAGACATTCAAGGATAAACAGGATCGTGACGAGGATATGCATACAAATGATACCGTACAGGAAAAACTGTCACTGGTAGCACGTTTTGGTGTAACGATCTATTTCGGTTCACCAGACAAGAAAGCATTCCAGGAAATCGTGCGTGTGCTGGCAGAAAAGAACGGAATCCATCTTCCGGAAGAGCAGCTGCTCCTGGAAGCAAACAAGTGGGAATTATCTCACGGCGGACTTTCCGGAAGAACCGCGCAGCAGTTTATCGATTATCTTGCAGGACAGGAGTAGTCTATGACAAAAATGAGAGACAGACTCGTGAAAAACTGTAAAAAGGCAGGGGCAGTTCTGGCAGTGCTGTCCCTGACAGCAGGAAGCATCTTTGGGATGACTGGATGCATTGGCGGAATGACGCCGAAGAAACTGTTGCAGGAGTCATCGGCAAATATGCTGAAGGTGACGTCTTCCTCGAACCATGTGGAGCTTGCGATCCAGATGTCAGATGTACTGGATCTGCGGGAAGTGAACATGGAACTTGATACGGAGAATACGACGGAACCGCCGGCAGGCCATGCAAAAGGAACTGCGACAGTAAATATCAAAGATTCAAAAGTTTCAGCGGATCTGGAATTATATCAGACAGAAGAAGACGGAAAATATGTTACCTACAGCAGCATGGATGGCAAGTGGACAAAAGAGGCGGCAGATTCCAATGAAGAGAATCACCTTGGCGTGGACGGAAATATTTTTGCTCATGAAGGAAAAGCGATGGAATCCTTTCATCTGTCTGAAGATACTGTGAAGGTTGACGGAGTGGAATGTTACCAGATGTACGGAGATGTAAGCGGAAGCGAGCTGATAGGTCTGCTGGGGCGTGATATGGTTACGGCTTTCAATCTGGTGGAGCTGCCGGATGAGACAGCAATCCGGGAGTTACAGATACCGGTTATTTTCGATATTTATAAGGATGAAATGCTGCCGGCGAAGATTGTTGTGGATATGAGTGATGTGCTGAATGAATTGTATGATTCCTTCGGAGAAACAACAAAAGTGAATCTGTATTCCATTGAATTGAAATTTACGGATTACAATCAGGTCGAAGAGATTCAGGTGCCGGATGAAGTAAAAAATGCAGTGTAAATGTAAGGTTGCTGTTTACAGCTATGCTGTGAACAGTAACACCTGGAAAGAACGGATTGACGTTTAAATAAAACTCTGATAGTGATATTTGAGAGAATGAAATTATAATAAAAACAGAAGGTGGATTTAACAACAGTGTTTTTTGTACAGCAGTTGTTAAATCCACCTTTTCATCTTTTAATATTAAAAATTCTTTTTAACATATTTTACAACTCGATCATCCATCAGATGTTGCAGCTTCCTCTACAGCTACTGCTACAGTAACTGTCATAGTTACTGTTCACAGGTAACCCTGCAAACAGTAACGTATCTCGCCATTTAGAATCGCCTTTGGCGATGGGCGAGATACATTCAAGACAATACGTGCATCCTCCATGCCAATCAGCGGAGTGATTGACATGGGAGTGAACAGTAACACTGTCATACCAACCGTCGGGTTATTCTCTGTTCTGAGTTTAAAATCATCTTTTATTTAAACAAGGAACGGAGAAGGAGGAGACACGCTCTAGTCCGTACATTCCTTCAATCCGTTGATATCGCTGTCGATCACCATGGAATAGTTTGTATAATACACAACAAATCCAGGCTTTCCGCCACCCGGCTTTTTCACCTGTTTTTTCTCGACATAATCGATTTCCACTTTATCGGAACCGCGCTGGCTGGAATAATAGGCTGCAAGTCGTGCTGCTTCCTCAAAAGTGCGGTCCGGAAGCTCATCCCCGTTTGTCTTGACAATTACGTGAGAACCCGGAGCTTTCTTAGCATGGAACCACCAGTCATTTCCGACTGCGAAATGGAAAGTGAGTTCATCATTCTGCAGATTGTTCTTTCCGACATAAATGTGATATCCGTCACTGGAAATATAATGGAGCGGTTTGTTTTTGATCTTCACCTTTTTCTTTGTAAATTTCCGTTTAATATAACCGGAATTCACCAGCTCTTCTTTGATCTCTGTCAGGTCATCCTCAGTCAGTGCAATATCCAGTGCAGTCTGGATGGATTCCAGATAATTGATCTCATTTAATGTTTCCTGAGAAAGCTCTGTCAGTGCTTCAAAAGTACGTTTCTGCTTATTATATTTGGCAAAATACCGCTGCGAATTTTCTTGAGCGGTCTTGGTCGGATCCATTGGGATGGAGACCATTTCATTTGTATAATAATTCAGTGCTTCCAGTTTCTTCGCACCCGGTTCCATGTTATATCCGTAAGTGTTGATCAGTTCTCCGTAAACCTTGTATTTGTCTCTGTTTTCTGTATCTTTGAGCTGACGGAGCTGAAGATCATATTTCTTACGGTTACGCTCCAGTGCAGTCTGAACTACATGACGCAGGTCTACCGATTTCTGACGGATTCTTGTGAGCTGGCTGCGGGTGGAGTAATAAGTCTCCAGTACCTCGGAGATCGTATTATAATCTTTCTTTGTATAATTTGAAAAATGTGTCAGCGGCAGTGCCGAGAATTCTTTTGGTTCTCTCCCGTCAAAATAAATGGCAGGAGAGAAGTTATGTTCTTTTACAGCAGAAAGATAAATTGTAAACTGCGTATAAATATGCAGCAAAATATCTTCGGAATAATCCTTTGCCGGGATGGAAGAATCTACGCCTGCAAGGGAACAGATTTCTTCAGCCGTCACAGGACTGATACCGGTAAAACTGGTGTAGATCGCTTTTGCCAACGGCATCGGCTTTTCTGTAAGATGAGTGGCAAATTCTTCTGCTGTTACAGTCAGCGGATCTAGTTTGTTCATTGTATCAGGAATAAAATAATCACGTCCCGGAAGGACTTCCCGGACGGAACTCATCTGTGCAGAGACATGCTTGATACTGTCGATGATCTTTCCGTCTTCGGTACAGAAGATGATGTTACTGTGTTTTCCCATGATCTCGACAACAAGATCTTTCCGGCACAGGTCGCCCATTTCATCCAGATGTTCGATCGTAAAATGCAGAATACGTTCCAGTCCCGGCTGCCAGATGTCCACAATACGTCCGCCGCCGATGTGCTTGCGGAGAAGCATACAGAAGTTCGGCGCAGTCATCGGACTTGGTTTGTTCGTTCCGGTCAGATAGATTAGTGGAAGAGAAGCATCCGCAGAGATGGAGAGTCTGCGCTGTCCTTCCTGTGTTTTTATAGTAAGAAGAAGTTCATCGGTCTCCGGCTGTGCAATCTTTGCGATGCGGCCATTGACCAGAGATTCCTTTAATTCGTGAGCAAGATTTGCTACGACAATACCGTCAAATGCCATAATTTTTCCTCATTTCGTTCAATTTAATTATCGTCTTAAAAATAATAGGTCCAATAACAGACCGGGGCGTGTGTCCTCCAAATTGATAATGAATCACTGCACGTCTGTGAACAGCGATAATTATGGTGTTTTCAGAGAAATAGCACGTAATGAAATGATTATAACACAGAATTAAAAAAACATCAAAAAAGACCTGTTGACCAAAACGGCAGGATAGGGGTATAATAAATAAGATTATGGACACAGTTTATGATAAATTGTTATTGTTCACTGCATGAGAGAGAACAGTAATGATAAATTAACAGCAGAGGATGAATGACTATGATCAAAAGCATGACAGGGTTTGGAAGATGTGAAGTCCAGAAGGATTCAAAGAAGTTCACGGTAGAGCTTAAAAGTGTGAATCACAGATATCTGGATGTAAACATCCGTATGCCAAAGAAACTTAATTTTTTTGAAACATCGATCCGGACACTTTTAAAATCTTACGCAAACCGCGGAAAAGTAGATATCTTTATTACATACGAAGATGCATCTCAGTCACAGGTATCTGTGAAGTATAATGCGGCAGTGGCAGCAGAATATGTGAAATATCTGCAGCAGATGAGTGAAGAGTTCGGCCTGAAGAATGATGTGAATGTATCAGCACTTTCCCGTTTCCCGGAAGTGTTTACAATGGAAGAACAGCCGGAAGATGAAGAAGAGCTGTGGAACGGACTGAAAGAAGCTCTGGAAGGAGCATTTGCACAGTTTGTTGAGACAAGGACTACAGAGGGCGAGAATCTGAAAAAAGACCTGCTTGCCAAGCTGGATTTTCTGGAAGAACAGGTGACGGCTGTGGAGGAACGTTCCCCGCAGATCGTGGCAGAATATAGGGCCAAGCTGGAAGAAAAGATGAGAGAGCTGCTGGAGGATACACAGATCGAGGACAGCAGGATCGCAGCAGAGGTGATTGTATTTGCAGATAAGATCTGTACAGATGAAGAGGTCGTGAGACTAAAGAGTCATATCCAGCATATGCGTTCTACTCTGGAAGAGACAGAAGGGATCGGACGCAAGCTTGATTTTATTGCACAGGAGATGAATCGTGAGGCGAATACGATTCTTTCGAAAGCGAACGATCTGGAAGTATCGAATCTTGCGATCGGACTGAAGACAGAGATCGAGAAGATCAGAGAACAGATCCAGAATATTGAGTAGATAAGTAGGAGGAAAAGGTCATGAATGAAAAAGGCATTTTGATTGTTGTGTCAGGTTTTTCCGGTGCAGGAAAAGGAACGCTGATGAAAGCGCTTCTTGAGAAATATCCGGAGGATTATGCACTCTCTATCTCTGCAACGACGAGAGAACCACGTAAGGGAGAGGCCCACGGAAGAGAATATTTCTTCCTTACTACAGAAGAATTTGAAAAAAAGATTGCCAACGGCGAGCTGATAGAGTATGCTAAGTACGTGGAAAATTACTATGGTACACCGCGTGACTATGTGGAAGAGAAGCTGAATGAAGGAAAAGATGTCATCCTTGAGATTGAGATTCAGGGTGCTCTGAAAGTAAAAGAAGCATTCCCGGACACATTGTTACTCTTTGTGACTCCTCCGACTGCGGCTGAATTAAAAGCCCGCCTGATCGGAAGAGGAACTGAGACAATGGAGGTAATCGAGTCCAGAATGAACCGTGCATGTGAAGAGGCGAAAGAGATGCATCGTTATGATTATCTGGTAATCAATGATGAGCTTGACCGCTGCGTGGAGGAGATGCATCGGATCATCCGTAGTGAGCACCGCAGAAGTTCCCGTAATGCGGAATTTATAAAGAAAATTAAAGAAGATTTGAACAGTTTGAAAGGAGAATAAATTATGCTGCATCCATCTTATACAGACCTGATGAAAGTAGTAAACCAAGACGTTGAAGAGGGAGATTCCAAGGTAGTAAACAGTCGTTATTCCATCGTTATGGCAACATCCAAGCGTGCGAGACAGCTGATCGCCGGAGAACTTCCGCTGGTTCCTGCAAAGAATGGTGACAAACCGCTCTCTATCGCAATTCAGGAGCTGAATGAAGGTAAGCTGAAGATTTTACCGGAAGACGCAGAGACAGAAGAATAAGATGATTCTGGAGCGCGGATGCCGGTTTGCCGAAAAGTGAACATGGGTCAGACAGGGCAGATGCACAGGTGGTATCTGCTTTGTTTATGTGTTACCGTTCACAGATAACCAACGGTAAACAGCAACGCATCTCGTTGTTTAACCGAATCAAGTAAGTCCCCTGCTTCAATTGCGAAAAGCAATAAGCAGTGGGTGGGGACTTGCTTGTATCAGGAGGAGTGCAAGCTCCTTCTGATAAACTGCGGAGCAGTTATTCGGTTATGAGCAAGTAGCGAAGCGGATTGCGAATATCCGCTTGACAACATAATATTTATGTTACTTTTGACATTTGCGTTACAGCTGTAAATAGTAGAAAACAATATAAAGGAGTACACAGACTATATGAAAATACTTTTCATCTCCCTTGGGTGTGACAAGAACCTGGTAGATACAGAAGTAATGCTGGGATTACTTGCATCCAGAGGATACGAAATGACAGATGATGAGCAGGAAGCAGATATCATTGTGATCAATACCTGCTGTTTCATTCATGATGCCAAAGAAGAGAGTATTCAGAATATTCTTGATATGGCAGAGCTGAAAAAAGAAGGAAAGGCAAAAGCACTGATCGTAACAGGATGTATGGCAGAGCGTTATCGTCAGGAAATCCTGGATGAGATTCCGGAAGTAGATGAAGTTCTTGGAACAACTGCCTATGACAAGATCCTGGATGCGGTAGATGCTGCACTTGCCGGAAATCATGAAGTAATACTTTCTGACCTGGGGGCACTTCCGATGCCGGAGACAAAACGTCTTGTGACAACAGGTGGACATTTTGCTTATCTTAAGATTGCAGAAGGATGCGATAAACACTGTACTTACTGCATCATTCCAAAGATCAGAGGAAATTTCAGAAGCGTTCCGATGGAACGTCTGATCAAAGAAGCGACAGAGCTTGCAGAGCAGGGCGTGAAGGAGCTGATCCTTGTAGCGCAGGAGACAACTCTGTACGGCAAGGATATTTATGGAGAAAAATCGCTGCATAAACTGGTCAAAGAACTCTGTAAGATCAGTGGAATCCGCTGGATCCGTATTCTTTACTGCTATCCGGAAGAGATTACAGATGAACTGATCCAGGTGATGAAAGAAGAACCGAAAGTCTGTCACTATCTGGACCTTCCGATCCAGCATGCCAATGATACGATCCTGAAGAGAATGGGACGTAGAACTTCCAAACAGGAACTGATCGACATTGTGACAAAGCTACGTAATGAGATCCCGGATATCTGTCTGCGTACCACACTGATCACAGGATTCCCGGGAGAGACACAGGAACAGCATGAGGAACTGATGGAGTTTGTAGATGAGATGGAATTCGACCGTCTGGGTGCATTTACTTATTCACCGGAAGAAGATACACCGGCCGCAACCATGCCGGATCAGATCGATGAAGAAGTGAAAAAAGACAGACAGGCTGATATCATGGAACTACAGCAGGAAATTGCATTCGATAAAGCTGAGAGCATGATCGGCAGAGAGGTGCTGGTTATGATTGAAGGTAAAGTGGCAGATGAGAACGCATATGTGGGGCGTACTTACAGAGATGCGCCGAATGTAGACGGTCTGATCTTTATCAACACAGATGAGGAACTGATCTCCGGAGATTTTGCGAGAGTGAAAGTGACCGGAGCTCTGGATTATGATTTGATAGGAGAATTGCTATGAATTTACCAAACAAACTGACAGTATTAAGAGTGATTATGGTACCGTTTTTCGTATTTTTCATGCTGACGGATGTGGGCGGAGCTGCCAATAAATGGATCGCACTTGCCCTGTTTATCGTGGCCAGCCTGACGGATATGCTGGATGGTAAGATTGCAAGAAAATATAATCTTGTGACGAATTTCGGAAAATTTATGGATCCGCTGGCGGATAAACTGCTTGTGTGCTCTGCAATGATCTGCCTGATCCCGTCAGGAAAACTTCCGACTGCGATTGTGATCGTGATCATCGCAAGAGAATTTATTATCAGTGGCTTCCGTCTTGTGGCATCAGATAATGGAATCGTGATCGCAGCAAGCTACTGGGGCAAATTTAAAACTGTGTTCCAGATGGCAATGATCATTGTTCTGATCGCAGATTTTGGCGGTGTATTTGACCTGATCGGACAGGTGCTGATCTGGGTGGCAGTGGCACTGACGGTAATTTCACTGGTTGACTATGTATGGAAGAATAAAGAAGTGCTGACAAAGGGAGGCATGTAAGATGTATCTGGAGTGGTATCTGAAAGAGAAAACCGCAGAAGAGAAGACATTGGAAGAGATTGTGGTAGAACGACTGGCAGAGAAGGGGCTTCATGTGACAACAGCAGAGTCCTGTACAGGCGGACTGATCGCCGGTACACTGGTGAATGTGGCCGGAGCATCGGATGTCTTAAATGAAGGATATGTAACTTATGCAAATGAGGCAAAAGAACGCCTTGTGGGAGTTTCACATGAGACGCTGGAAACACTTGGTGCGGTCAGCGAACAGACGGCCAGAGAGATGGCAGAAGGCGCAGCGCATGCGGCACATGCAGAGGCGGCTTTAAGTTCCACCGGAATTGCAGGACCGGGAGGCGGTACACCGGAGAAGCCGGTTGGACTGGTGTATGTTGGATGTTATCTGAACGGAAAGACAACTGTGAAAGAATGTCATTTTACAGGAAACCGTATGGAGAACCGGCTGCATACAGTCGAGACAGCATTGAATATGCTGCTGGAAGCATTGGAAGCTGAATAGTTATATTTATAAAATGAATTCTGGGAACAGATTCGGAATAAAGGAAATAGAAACTCCATGGAAGATTCAGTATAGAAATTTTCTGTGGAGTTTTTCGTAATATTTCTAATCGTTTATTCTTACATTATTTTATTCCGGTGTTAATTATTACATTGCATAACTTTGAAAGCGTGAAGTAAGACAGAGTGTAGGTTACAAAGTGCGTAATTAGTAAAAAATAATCATATTTATTATGCAGATAAAATTCGTATCATTCCTACTAAAAATCCACACAAATGAGAATGAATTTCATCTACAATTCACCCTAACAGAGATGAATTTATCAATAAGAAAAGCAATAGTCTGTCAATATGTCGAATTTATAGAAATAGTTGCCTGGAATAGTGAAAATCTTGTCAAAGTGATGATTGACGAATGAAGTAAATTGTGCGAAAATAAAAACATATGGTGCAGGGAGAAAAGTTGCTTTTCAAATCAGATAAAAAAGCAGCGGAAAAGATTTGCGGCAGGTGGCAGATCTTGATTCTACCGCGCAGGCAGTTTCGTATCAGACAGGTGTGATACGGAGACTGTCAGTTTTTGTGCGAAAACAAATGTGTACCGTATAGGAAGAAAATCATACATATTGAAAGGAGTATTAACATGATTTATTCACACGAAGTAGAAATGATGTGTCCGGTAGCCCAGGGCGTAAACCATGGCGCAGCTCCAATTCCAGAAGAAGCTAAATGGGTAAAGGCAAAAGAAATCAAAGATATCTCCGGACTTACACACGGTGTAGGCTGGTGTGCTCCACAGCAGGGTACTTGTAAGCTCACACTGAACGTAAAAGACGGAATCATCCAGGAGGCACTTGTTGAGACAATCGGATGTTCAGGAATGACACATTCCGCAGCTATGGCTTCTGAGATCCTTCCGGGAAGAACACTTCTTGAAGCTCTGAATACAGACCTTGTATGTGATGCTATCAACACAGCTATGAGAGAACTGTTCCTTCAGATTGTTTACGGAAGAACTCAGAGTGCATTCTCAGAGGACGGACTTCCGATAGGAGCAGGACTTGAGGACCTTGGAAAAGGACTTCGTTCACAGGTTGGTACAATGTACGGAACACTGAAAAAAGGACCTCGTTATCTTGAGATGACAGATGGTTATGTAACAGGAATCGCACTGAATGAGGATGATGAGATCATCGGATATCAGTTCGTAAACTTCGGTAAGATGATGGACTTCATCAAAGCTGGAGACGAGCCGGCTGTTGCTCTTGAGAAAGCAAAAGGACAGTACGGACGTGTTGACGATGCTGTTAAGATCATTGACCCAAGAAAAGAATAAGGAGGACTATTTCAATGGCATTATTTGAATCATATGAAAGAAGAGAAAAACAGATTCTTGCTAAACTTGCTGAGTATGGAATCAACTCCATCGAAGAAGCTGCAGAAGTAACAAAAGCAGCAGGTCTTGACGTTTACAAGATGATCGAAGGCATTCAGCCAATCTGTTTCGAAAACGCAAAATGGGCTTACACAGTAGGTGCAGCTATCGCAATCAAGAAAGGATGCAAAAAAGCATCTGAGGCAGCAGCAGCTATCGGTGAAGGACTTCAGTCTTTCTGTATCCCGGGTTCTGTTGCAGACCAGAGAAAAGTTGGTCTTGGACATGGTAACCTTGGAAAGATGCTTCTTGAAGAAGATACAGAGTGCTTCGCATTCCTGGCTGGTCACGAGTCATTCGCAGCAGCAGAGGGTGCAATCGGTATCGCTGAGAAAGCAAACAAAGTTCGTCAGAAACCTCTTCGTGTTATCCTGAACGGTCTTGGAAAAGACGCTGCTCAGATCATTGCACGTATCAACGGATTTACATATGTTGAGACAGAGCTTGACTATCACACAGGAGAACTCAAAGAAGTATTCCGCAAGGCTTACTCTGATGGACTTCGTGCGAAAGTTAACTGCTACGGAGCTAACGACGTAGTAGAAGGTGTTAAGATCATGTGGAAAGAGAACGTAGACGTATCTATCACAGGTAACTCTACAAACCCGACAAGATTCCAGCACCCAGTAGCAGGAACATATAAGAAAGAGCGTCTTGAAGCTGGAAAGAAATACTTCTCAGTTGCTTCAGGTGGTGGTACAGGACGTACACTTCACCCGGACAACATGGCAGCAGGACCGGCTTCTTACGGTATGACAGATACAATGGGACGTATGCACTCTGATGCACAGTTCGCTGGATCTTCATCTGTACCGGCTCACGTAGAGATGATGGGTCTTATCGGAGCAGGTAACAACCCGATGGTAGGTATGACAGTTGCTGTAGCAGTAGCCGTAGAGGAAGCTGCAAAGGCTGGTAAATTCTAAGATATTTGATCTTAAATTTATAAATGAAAATGAGAACGAGAATCTGATTTTAAAAGTTGGATTCTCGTTTTTTATGTTTAAAATATTATTTAAATACAGGGTGTGTCCCCTTATTTTTTCGTAGAATGGAAAATTATAAAAGAAAAGCACCCTTTTAATAGGTGCTAATCTTCATAGTGGAATTTGCAAGAATATATAATAAGATTCTGATTCGTGTCAAAGTTGTAAATAAGCCTGTGTTCATCATTTATTCGTCTGCTGCATGCTTTTCTATGCTTTAAGGGTTCCGGCTTACCGATACCATTTAATAATCCATCACGATCTATACTTTTGATAAGTTCATTAATTCGTTTGACTATTTTTTTATCTTCTTTTTGCCAGTCAGTATATTGCTTCCAAGAAGTAGGAGTAAATACGATATTCATTATTCATAATCTCCTAATTCGTCAAGTGTTTTAGTGATGAAACCGCCTGCTTCTGCTTCAGCCATAGAGTTGTCTAACATGGCGAGATATTCAGCATTTCTTTTTGCTTTCATAATATTATTGTATTCAGTTTCTGACATCATAACGATGTTTTCATTTTTGGGTCTTGAAACAATCAATGTCTCACCTTTAAAAACTTTATCACATAACGCTTTAAAATTGTCTCTGACATCCATACTTTTAACTGCTAACATTTTGAACACCTCTTTTCGTATTAAAAAACGTACGATTATTCGTATTTATATTATATGCTTATATTATTTCTATGTCAATAAATTATATACTGGAAAATTTAAAATTAATATGAAACCCTCCGGTTATTTGTGCCGGAGGGAATTTTGTATTTAATAGAACCTAAAGTTTTTTTATGCTACTAAATTTATTATTCGTGGTATATTACCGCGTGCTTCGTCGTTCTACCAGTGATGTGGCAATTTCCAGTTTAATCGGGTTTGCTTTTGGATCATGCAGCAGAGTGATGAGTCTGGAGGCAGCCATTTCTCCCATATAATGTTTCGGCACGTTAATAGTAGTTAATGCCGGCTCGATAACTTTACTGAACGGCAGATTATCAAATCCCGCAATGGCAATATCCTGAGGGATTCGATAACCTGCTTCTTTTAATGCCTTCATTGCACCCATCGCGATCAGATCATTATCTGCAAAGTAGCAGGAGGCAAGCTCTTCCCCGCTTTCAATGATTTCCTTCATATCTGCATAAGCTCCGTCCATGGAAGGCGTCAACTGGTGAACAATACTTTTGGCAGAAGACATACCGTGTGCACGGACTGCCTTGAAAAATCCGGAGTTTCGTTCCGCAAAGTTCCCTATTTCATAAGAAGAATGTAAATAACCAGGCTGCTTTTTGGTTACTTTGATCAGGTGGGATGCGGCAAGGTAAGCTCCCTGCACATTGTTGATCAGAACACAGTCACAGGTAATTGTTTCAAAATAAGTATCAACCAGTACGAATGGAAGTGGAAGCTTCTGAAATAGCTTCAGATCTTCCGGCCGCATCTCTGTCCCGAGGACGATCAGTCCGATACAGTCAGAATACTGAATTTCCTCCAGCTGTTCAGCTACGTCATCCTCGTCTTCATAAATATAAGAAATTTTCATTTTGTAATCCGCTTTCTTACATCCCTGTGCGATTCCCTCAGACACTTCTGAGAAGAACGGTGTGTCCCCGACAACGGCGCCGTGTTTTCTGTAAATAATAAAATAAATCGTTCCCTTTAAATTATGCTTTTCTGCAAGCTTTGAGAAATCATATCCATACCGGTCTGCGGTTTCCATTACCAGCTTCCGCGTTGCTGTGCTGACACCGGGTTTGTTGTTCAGCGCCATTGAGACAGCGGCGGGAGACAGGTTTAATATCTTTGCCAGTTCTTTTGAAGTGATCGACATTTTCTATATCCTCCTTAAAATTTTTGTCCTTTATAAAAATGTAAATACGAGTATATCTTCTTTGCGTTATAGAGTGAGTTAATAGTTACTGTCTACAGATTACCTGTGAACAACAGATGCCGTGCTCAAATATATGTCCCGTAATATACAAATTGTATTTGGTAATGAGATGTATTAAGTCAAAAGTCATATTAATTTTCTTCTGAGTTTATTATGAATGAAAACTAAATAAATAACAATAGTTAAGTTGAAAATTTAGTAAAAACCACTTAATTATCTGCTGAAATTCAGTAAAATAGGAGCTATACTGACATCAGAAATTGAGATTGCCGTTCATTCAGAAAACAGTCAAAACCAATGAAATAATCAATGAAATTATTTACAGAGAATGACTGTTCAGAAGGAAAACTGAATTTATGAACAGCATGAACAGCAGCAGAAGAAAAGAGGAGGTCACACAATGGCAAAGATTAAGTTAGGATTTGTTCCTACAAGAAGAAGCATTTTCAGTGCACCGGATGCAGTGAAATACAGAGGACTTACAGCAGACAGATTCAGAGAGCTTGGAATCGATTTTGTGGATATTACAGACATCAACGAGGAAGGTCTTCTCTATGATGATCAGGACGTAGACAAGATCGTTGCAAAATTCCGTGCAGAGGGAGTTGACGGAATCATGCTTGCACACTGCAACTTCGGTACAGAGTATGTCTGTGCAAGACTTGCTAAGAAGCTTGGTCTTCCGGTACTTCTCTGGGGACCACTTGATGAGAGACCGGAACCGGACGGAGTGAGACTTCGTGATACACAGTGTGGTCTGTTCGCCACAGGAAAAGTATTAAGAAGATTTCAGGTGCCGTTCACTTATCTGACAAACTGCAGATTAAATGATCCGGTATTTGAAAGAGGAGTAAGAGATTTCCTTGCAGTCTGTAATGTCGTAAAGACATTCCGCAACATCAGAATCCTTCAGATCTCTACAAGACCATTTGATTTCTGGACAACGATGTGCAATGAAGGAGAACTGCTTGAAAAATTCAACATTCAGCTTGCACCGATCCCGATGACAGAGCTGACAGAAGAAGTGAAGGCTGCAAAGAACGACAAAGAAAAAATGGATGCAACACTTGCTTATATCCATGAAAATATGGAAATCCAGATCAAAGATAATGAGGTGGAAAATGTAGCAGCGCTTGCAGTTGCCATGAGAAATCTGGTACAGAAATACGGATGTCAGGCAGCAGCGATCCAGTGCTGGAATGCACTTCAGACAGAACTTGGAATCATGCCTTGTGCAGCAAATGCAATTTTAAATGACGAGGGAATCCCGGTTGTATGTGAGACAGATATCCACGGAGCGGTTACAGCACTGATGGTTGAGGCAGCAGGAATGGATGAGACAAGAGGATTCTTCGCAGACTGGACGATCCGTCATCCGGATATTGAAAACGGAGAACTCCTGCAGCACTGCGGACCATGGCCGGTATCTGTCGCAAGAGAGAAAGCAAAACTGACTTATCCGCTTGCATTTGATCATCCGGGAAGCCTGACAGCAGAGGCAAAACACGGAGATGTAACACTTTGCAGATTTGACGGAGACAACGGAGAATATTCTCTGCTCTTAGGACGTGCAAAAGGTGTTGAGGGACCAAAATGTATGGGAACTTATCTCTGGGTAGAAGTAGAAAATATCAAACGTCTGGAAGCAAAGATCGTAGAAGGACCATACATCCATCACTGCGTGGGTATTCACAAAGATGTTGTGCCGGTACTGTATGAAGCATGTAAATACATCGGTGTAAAACCGGATCTTTACGATCCGATCGAAGAGGAAGTAAAAGCTTACTTAAGAGGTGAGTGATCCTTCAGATCTGTTTCAACAGAACAGAAGAACAGTGTACGCAGATAGTTTCACATCTGTGATGCAACAGAAATAAAGGTACATGAAAAACATCCTATAAAAAATCAAACTGCAAGTCGTATCAATTATGATTGGCAGAAATGAGATAAAAACAATCAAGGAGGTTCAATATTATGAATTTAAAGTTACTTGCATACAAGCTGCGCGAAGACACAGTCGATCTGATCTGTGCAGGAAAAGCAGGACACATTGGCGGAGATATGAGTGTGATGGACATTCTGGTAGAGCTGTATTTTGACCAGATGAACATCAGTCCGGAGAACATGGATGATCCGGACCGTGATCTGTTCGTACTGAGTAAAGGACATTCTGTAGAAGCATATTATTCCGTACTTGCAGAAAAAGGATTTTTCTCAAAAGAGGAGCTTCACAAAGAATTCAGTAAATACGGTTCCAAATTTATCGGACACCCGAATAATAAACTTCCGGGAATCGAGATGAACTCCGGTTCTCTTGGACATGGACTTCCGGTTTGTGTTGGAATGGCTCTGGCAGGAAAGATGAACAAGAGAGATTACCGTGTTTATACTGTCATGGGTGACGGAGAGCTCGCAGAAGGATCTGTATGGGAAGGTGCGATGGCAGCACACCAGTACAAACTGGATAACCTCTGTGCGGTAGTAGACCGTAACCGTCTGCAGATTTCAGGAAATACAGAAGATGTCATGGGACACGATGATCTTCATGAAAGATTCAGAAGCTTTGGCTGGCATGTAATCGATGTGGCAGACGGAAATGATATCGATCAGCTTGCAGTAGCATTTAACGAAGCAAAGACAGTCAAAGGACAGCCGACGGTTCTAATCGCAAACACAGTCAAAGGAAAAGGTTCCAGTGTGATGGAAGATAAGGCAAACTGGCATCATAAAGTTCCGACAGCTGAGGAATATGAACAGATTATGGCAGATTTCAAAAAAGCAGAGGAGGCATTACAGTAATGGGAAAGATTGCAAATAAACAGATGATATGTGAAGTATTAATGGATGCAGCAAAGACAGACAAAGACATTGTGGCACTCTGCAGTGATTCCAGAGGAAGCGGATCTTTCACACCATTTGCTGATACTTATCCGGAGCAGTTTGTAGAGACAGGAATTGCAGAGCAGAATCTGGTCAGCATTTCCGCAGGTCTTGCAAAATGTGGAAAGAAAGCGTATGCAGTATCTCCGGCCTGCTTCTTATCTACAAGAAGTTATGAGCAGTGTAAGATTGATGTCGCTTACTCTAATACAAATGTAAAACTGATCGGTATCAGTGGTGGTGTCAGCTACGGTGCGTTGGGAATGAGCCATCATTCTGCACAGGATATCGCAGCTATGAGCGCAATCCCGAACATGCGTGTATATCTTCCAAGTGATCATCTTCAGACAAAAGAACTGATGAAAGCGTTGCTGAAAGATGAGAAACCGGCTTATATCCGTACTGGAAGAAATGCAGTAGATCCGATTTATGAAGAAGGAAATGTTCCGTTTGAGATGGATAAAGCGACTGTTGTTACAGAAGGTACAGATGTCCTGATCGTAGCATGCGGAGAGATGGTAAAACCTGCCAAAGATGCGGCAGAAGCACTGAAGGCAGAAGGAATCAGCGCAACGGTTCTCGATATGTACTGTGTAAAACCACTGGACAGCGCATCTGTTGTGAAATACGCCCAGAACGCAAAAGCAGTAGTGACAGTAGAAGAACATTCCCTATTTGGCGGACTTGGCTCTATGGTCGCTCAGGTCGTGGGAGCTGAATGCCCGACCAAAGTGGTAAATATGTCTCTGCCGGATGCACCTGTTATTACAGGAACATCTCAGGAAGTATTTGATTATTACGGACTGAATGCAGAAGGTATCGCAAAGAAAGTGAAAGAAGTTCTGTAGTAACGAATCTATCTCAATGCATCTCGCCTGTCGCCATCGGCGATTCTAAATGGCGGGATGCATTGCTGTTTATGGAAAGTATTTTTCAGACACACGCTGGCACATCGTTTTCAAAATAACTATACCATTACTTGTTTGCGAATCCGATTGCACAGATGAAAAAACGTAGGCTGAGGCTTTTTCATCTGTACACGCGAATCCGCATCCTGCGATTGGTATAGTTATTTACGAAACGATGTACTGGTTGAAGATTGTTTTGGGGTAAGAGGATATTATAAATAAGAGGATATTATAGAATGGAAAAGAAATATATTATCAGTATTGATCAGAGTACGCAGGGAACGAAAGCACTTCTGTTTGATCAGGAAGGAAATCTGATTCGCAGAACGGATATGGCGCATCGTCAGATCGTCAATGAAAAAGGCTGGGTATCTCATGATCCGGAAGAAATCTACAGAAATACGATCCGCGTTGTGAAGGATCTTGTGGAAGAAGCAGGGATTGACCGTTCTCTTGTACAGGGAATTGGAATCAGTAACCAGAGAGAGACCACTCTGATCTGGAATAAAATGACAAATGAGCCGATCGCAGATGCAATTGTATGGCAGTGTTCCAGGGCAACTGAAATCTGTGAACGCCCGGAGATTCAGGCAGCAGCAGAAAAGATCCGGGAGAAGACAGGACTTCGTCTGTCTCCTTATTTCCCGGCTGCGAAGATGACCTGGCTTCTGGAAAATACAGAGCAGGGGCAGGAGCTTGCAGCACAGCACCGTCTTTGCTTTGGAACGATTGACACCTGGCTTGTCTATCGCCTGACAAAGGGAAAAGAGTATAAGACAGATTATTCCAATGCATCACGTACACAGTTATTCAACATCTTTGACCTGAAATGGGACGAAGAGATTTGTGGCCTGTTTGGAATTCAGCCGGAAGATCTGCCGCAGGTATGTGATTCTGACAGCGAATTTGGACAGACAGATTTTGAAGGATTCTTTGAAAAACCAATTCCGATCCATGCAGTACTGGGAGATTCTCATGGCGCATTGTTCGGTCAGGGATGTCTTGGAAGAGGAGATATCAAAGCAACTTACGGAACAGGTTCTTCTATTATGATGAATATCGGAGAGACACCGGTACTGAGCACACATGGAGTGGTAACTTCCCTTGCCTGGGGCATGAACGGAAAAGTGAATTATGTTCTGGAAGGAAATATCAATTATACAGGAGCAGTTATTTCCTGGTTAAAAGATGATGTACGTCTCATCGATTCTCCGGGAGAGACAGAAGCACTTTGCAGAGAAGCAAAAGCAGATGATGAGCTGTATCTTGTACCGGCATTTACAGGACTTGGTGCACCACACTGGAAGAGCAACGCAAAAGCAGCTCTGACAGGAATTACAAGAACAACCGGAAAAGCAGAGATCGTACGTGCGGGAATCGAATGTATTGCTTACCAGATTACCGATGTAGTCAGAGCGATGGAAGCAGATGCCGGCGCACCGGTCCGCGGACTGCGCGTAGACGGAGGTCCGACGAAAAATGCTTATCTGATGCAGTTCCAGAGTGACATCTTAAATGGAGATGTGCTGGTTCCACAGGCAGAAGAACTCTCCGGAATCGGTGCAGCTTATGCAGCAGGAATCGCCATGGGCATCTATAACATGGATCTATTCTCCAAAATGGAGAGAAAGACATATTCTCCTGAAATGAAGGAAGAAGTAAGAGAAAGAAAGTACCAGGGCTGGAAGGAAGCTGTCGGGAATATATGATTGCATAAATAATGTAATAGGTTTATGATAAAAGAAGCTGAAGAAAATCAGGGACAAGGCAAAACCTGATCTGTTTTACTGCGAGAGTTGTTGTAACGTTTCAGTTTCGGGGCTGGCATTATGTGGAGTGATCTGAAAGGATACGTTTTGAATTGACGACATCTTACGGCGCAGAATTCAGCAATTTATGCAGAATATGGAGGAAGACAGATGAGCGAACTCAGAGTAGAAAGAAGAGAAAATGCAAGTGGCGGAAAAGGACATGTGATCATTAAGCATATTCTTGAAGAGAAAGAGCTGAATGGAAAATGTGGACTTTACGCAGAAGTAACGATTGAACCAGGATGTTCTCTCGGATACCATGAGCACCATGGTGAGAGCGAGACATATTATATCATCAAAGGTCAGGGAAACTATGATGACAATGGACAGATCCGTCCGGTAACAGTCGGAGACAGAACATTCACTCCGGATGGCTATGGCCACGGAATCACAAATACAGGAGACACAGATCTTGTATTTATGGCATTGATCATCAAAGACTGAGAAAGATAATTTTCAGACAGACTTTGAAGTATGGAACAAGAAGGAATCGCGTCTGAAGATCAAAGGGTGCTGTTTGCAGCTATGTTGTAAATAGTAACGATTGAAGATGCGAGGGGATTAAAATTTTAAATATAAACTCACAACAACAAAAAGATACCGTATTCTGATTGAAATAAAGTTCAGAGTACGGTATCTTTTTTGCTTCTGTTGTTTTTATTGATGTAAGTGATTTAAATGAATTTAGTGTTACTGTTCACAGGTAACCTGCAAACAGTAACGTATCTCGCCATTTAGAATCGCCTACGGCGATGGGCGAGATACATTCAGGACAAAACGTGCATCCTCCATGCCAATCAGCGGAGTGATTGACATGGGAGTGAACAGTAACAATTTAGTGACTTTTATATCGTCTGATCAGGCAGGAAACTGCACCTGCGGCACACAGTCCGAGCAATCCGTTGTGAAGCGAACCATATACATCCAATGCTCCTTTGACTCCATAAACGATATCAGGAGAGTCCGGCAGCAGTGGGCTGAACAGAAAACAGATATAGGAAATTACGAAGACCATGATAAAGGAAAGAAATCCTCGACCGGTATCTTCGCGCCAGGTATCCATTCCGTTTCTTACACGTACACGGGTCATCGTCCATAACAGGGAAATAAATTCACAGAAAAGGTAAATGCCTGCCACACTTACATAAGCAGCAAGTGTTCTTGAAATTTTCTGTGTCTTGATCGCCTCTGCAATATCTCCGTAAGGTGTGCTTGCGCGCCAGAAATTATAAAGCACATAAGCAGTAGTAACGATGATCAGAATGACAGACAACTGCTGCAGCAGGATACTGGTAAGGTGTGATAATGCCTTTCCCCCCTGTTTGATCGGAGCTGCAAGCGGAACTCCGCCTCCGCCACGTCTGCGTTTCTTTGATTTCCGGCTGCCACGGTCATTATCGTAGCGGTCATCATAACGGTCATTGTAGCGATTGTTTCGGTTACTGGAATTATTTCTGCGATTTCCGTATGGATCATCCTGACGGTTGTTTCTGCGGTCGTCGTATGGATCATTCTGGCGGCTGCTTCTGCGATCATCATATGAGTCGTCCTGACGACTGTTTCTTTGATTGCCGCGACGGTCGGATGAACCGGAACGGCGGCTATTGCTGGTATTGCGACGATTATAACGATCATCGTAATCATCATCATAGTCGTCATCATACCGGTCATCGTAATCATCGTCATAGTCGTCATCATACCGGTTATCGTAATCATCGTCGTAGTTGTCATCATACCGGTCATCATAATCATCGTCGTAGTCGTCATCATACCGGTCATCATAATCATCGTCGTAATCGTCATCGTACCGATCACCGTAACCATCGTTATAATTATTATCGTATCGGTTATCATAATCATCGTCATAGTCATCGGTGTAATCATGATCATACCGATTATTAGAAGTGTTGTTATAATCATCGTTTCCATGATCGGATGCATGATATGGACTGTCCATAACAATGGTATCAGAAGATGAATTCCCATTGAAAACACGGGTCTGTCCAAAACGCTGCGTGTTTTCTGCATGGTCGGAATCGTTCAGTGAAACTCGCGGTTCTTCTTCATATGTAACTTCGAAATCATCATCAAACATGTCAGAAAGGTTTTTCTTCTGGCTCATGAGAGATCCCTCACTTTCTTAATTTATATCGGAATAAGTTTCGTTTACAGCGTGTAAAAACAACGGCTGTTAAAATTATTTCATAAACAGATTCTGGAATGCATCTGAAAAATTTCTTCCCGATTTTTACTTCATAGAAAATGATTTCAGATGTATTTAGTGTACTTCCAGGTGACTGGTCACGAAATATCTTTACTATGGTATAACGTTTTAATCAAATTCTCAAGCATATCTAAACAATTTTTAAAAAGAATTCATATTTATGACAAAAACGTAAGATAAAAAGTCAGAGTTAAAGAATTGTTTTAACTTTCTTTTAGATTTCTTAAGGAATGTACAAAAGGTATCTTAAGAACCTTTTTTTATGATTGATATATCAGGAAAATATGATTCCACTTCATGGGGAGAGTATAAAATAAAAAGTTCTGAAAATAAAGAACAGCTCAAGAGAAAAGGATTTTAGCAGAAAATTGTGGCTGAACAGGAACTACAGAAATAACGGTATGCTTAGAAAAAGGTTATGAAAATCCTGAAAAATGAAAAAGAAAAAATGAATGTTATTAGTTACAAGTGATAGGAACGACAACAAAAATACAGAGAATGGAGAGATGGGTATGAAAAAGTATATGACAATTACAGTCCCTTGTTATAATTCAGAAAGTTATATGAGAAGATGTGTAGATTCTCTTCTGGAGGGCGGAAGAGATGTGGAAATCATTCTGGTTGATGATGGATCTACAGATGGAACAGCACAGATTGCGGATGAGTATGAGATAGCGTTTCCGGATATTGTCCGCGTGGTGCACAAGAAAAATGGAGGACACGGTTCAGGAGTGAACAAAGGTCTGGAACTGGCGCGTGGTATTTATTTTAAAGTGGTAGATTCGGATGACTGGCTTGACCGGGAGGCATATCTGAAACTGCTTGCGAAGATCAAAGAGTTTTGCGGTGAGAAGGAAAGCAGAAAGATTCCGGACTTATTTATCTGCAATTATATTTATGATCATTTAGATGAAGGAAAACAGCGTGTGATGGATTACAAAAACGTATTTCCGGAAGAATCGATGTGTGACTGGAACGGAATCCGGCATTTTCGTCCATCCCAGTATCTGATCATGCATGCACTGATGTTCCGAACAGAAGTATTGAGAAAATCCGGCGTGAAACTTCCGGAGCATACATTTTATGTGGATAATCTGTTCTCTTATCAGCCGCTTCCGTATGCGGAAAACCTGTACTATATGGATTTGGATCTGTATCACTATTATCTTGGAAGAGAGGATCAGTCTGTGAATGAAAAAGTTCTGATGAAGAGAATTGATCAGCAGATTAAGGTGACGGATCTAGTATCAAGATGTGTAGATCTGAATGAGGTGAAACAGAAATATCCGAAACTGGCTGCTTATATGAGAAGAAATATTTCCATTATGTTGTCAATCTCCTCCATTCATCTGCTTCTGATCCGGACTGCAGAAGCGTGGGAAAAGAGAAAAGCGATGTGGCTGAGGGTCAAGGAATATGATAAAGACCTCTATTACAGACTGCGTTATTCGACACTGAGCGGACTGACTTATCTGCCGGGAAGAATCGGTGGAGGACTGACTGTGGGAGGATATCGTCTTGCAAGAAAGATTTATCAGTTCCAGTAAAAGAGAGGAGAAAAGATATGTCAGAGATTTATATTGCATTTGTGGATACACCAGGGATATTTGCCGGGATTATCCGCCGTGTGATTCAGCAGAAATATATCCATGTGGTGATTTCCATGGATCCGGAACTGGAAGAGGCTTACAGTGTAGGAAGAAGACATCCGGCCATTCCGTTGCTGGCAGGATTTGAAAAAGAAGAAAAACAGAACATCCTGAAAGTATTTCCACAGGCGGATTATATGATCTGTAAAGTCTCTTGTACAGAGGAACAGAAAATGCAGATCCGGACCATTTTAAGAGAAACAATGGAGGAACGCTACAGTTATCATTATGCAGTGTTAGGGCTTCCTTTTATTTTACTGAACCGTCCGTTTTATCAGAAGAATCATTATACTTGTTCTTCTTTTATAGCGAAACTTCTGGAAGAGACAGGAGTATGGCAATGGGAAAAACATTTCTCACTGGTGACTCCGAAGGATTTTATGGAGCAGTTTGGAGAACGGAAGATATTTGAAGGCGGATTATGGGAACTGGTGGATGAGAAGGAAGCAGAAGGAGAATTCTGGAAGGTGGCAAAGGCGTTATGGATGCTCAGATTAAGAAGAGAATATTAGAAGTCGGAGTATTTCTGGGGATTATGCTCCTGACATTTTATGCGTTGCTGCGAGGACAGAATCCGGAAGAAATCCTGCAGGCAGTGTTGAAAATGTCTCCGGTCTGTCTTCTGGTGGCAGTCCTGCTTGCACTGTTTTATGTGTGTGCAGAGGGAAGCATGATCTGGTACCTGCTCCGGGCGATGCGTGGGACAGATTACAATAGCTCTTGGTTACGATGTATCCAGTATTCGTTTATCGGCTTCTTCTATTCCGGAATCACACCGTCTGCAACCGGAGGTCAGCCCGTACAGCTTTATTACATGAATAAAGACGGAAATAAAGGGGCAGACAGCACAGTAGTTCTGATGACAGTGGCGGTTGTGTACAAGTTTGTTCTTGTTCTGATCGGACTTGGGATTTTGCTGTTGTGGTATCATCCTCTGAGAATGCAGCTTCAGAAATATTTCTGGCTGTATCTGCTGGGACTTGTATTGAATGTTGTGCTTGTGACAGTGCTCCTCGGAGTGATGCTGCTTCCGGGAATTATGTTGAAAGTAGAAGAAAAATTTGAGGCGGTGATGATCTGGATGAATCTGATGAGGCCGTCAGAAGAACGAAAGAAGAACGTCAGAGAATTTATCAATAGTTACCAGAATGCAGTGAACTGGTTGAAGATACACCCGATCCATTTACTGACAGTGATCGGGCTTACATTTTTGCAGAGATGCAGTGTCTTTGTATTGACGTATGTTGTGTACCGTGGATTTGGACTGGAAGGAACTACAGCTTTGAAAATCATTCTGTTACAGGCTTCGGTGTATATTGCAGTGGATATGCTGCCGCTTCCGGGAGCGCAGGGGATTACAGAACTGATGTATAAAGCCATTTTTGCAAATATATTTACAGGGATGAACCTGATTCCTTCCATGCTCGTGACAAGAGGATTGAATTTCTATTTTCTGCTGATCGTGAGCCTGGGCGTGGCTGTGTATGCTCATGTTCATTCAGGCAGGCTTCAGAATGTGGCTTAAAAATTATTCCTGTAATCTGCATATCTTACCTTGCGGTATGTTTTATGCATCTCATCTGTTGCTATGGGCAAAAGGACGAGATGCATTTTTTATATATTAGGAAAGTGCTCTTTCCTAATATATAAAAACGCTCCGCGAGGATGCGCACTGCGGCGTACAAGGAAGATGTCGCAAGCGACCGCCGCAGGCGCTAGAGTGAGTGTTTCACAAATAACGGATTGAGCTGGGAGGCAGCAGGAAAGCCGTACGCCGGTTCAGCGGTCTGTACGGCACGCAGGATTGCTTCCGCCATAACACGGGCACCCAGAGTTCCGACAACATCCTGATCAGCGGGTACATTTCCAAGAGAAACTGCGTAGATACTGTCTCCATCTGCAGTTGTGTGTACAGGGCGAATGGCACGGGCGTAACCGTCATGCGCCATACCTGCTATTTTGCAAAGCTGTGATTTCTGAAAAGCTGCATTCGTCAGGATGACTCCTAAAGTTGTGTTTCCTGTAAATTTGTTTTCTACAATATCAATTTTCTGTGCGGATACCAGCTCAGAATCTAAGAAGGTTTTACCATCATCAGCTAAAAGGCCGGATACAATCTGTCCGTTTTTCCAGTCGCAGACATCTCCGAGTGCATTGACCGCAACTAAAGCACCGATCTTTAATTCGCCCGTTTGTATGGCATAACTTCCGATTCCGCTCTTCATACAATGTTCAACACCTAAGAGTTTTCCGACAGTAGCACCGGTACCGGCTCCAAAATTACCGTCACGATAATTTCCGGTTTCCGCATTTTTACACGCAGTATAGGCCATGTCAGCATTTGGACGAATATGGGTATCAGCTACAGCCAGATCAAACAGACAGGACTGACACACAAGAGGAACTTTAGCAACTCCCACATCGAATCCGATGTCATGTTCTTCCAGGTAACGCATAACTCCGCCGGCAGCATCCAGACCGTATGCACTGCCACCTGACAAAAGGATTGCGTGAATGGCATCTGCAGCAGCCAGTGGTTTTAACAGTTCGCTTTCGCGGCTGGCAGGACCACCGCCACGTACATCTAATCCGGCCGGGGCACCTTGCTTCCCGAAAAGTAAAACGGTACAGCCGGTACCGGCATCTGTATTTTCAGCTTGTCCGATGGATAAATTCTCAAATTCAGTGATGGAAATTTCTTTCATGGCATTTTCTCCTGTAAAAAATATAAGATTTCTAGATAAAAACAGTATATCAGATACAAGGAAAATAGGATATAGAAAAATTGGCGATGCACTCCGGACGGATTTACAAGTGATATTTAATATGTTAAAATGCAGGGGAGACAAAGAGCATTTGTCAGAGTATATAAATGAACATAAGGTGAATGCATGCGGTGGAGAAATTAATCCGAAAGAAATTCGATTAAAGTTACAGGAGCAAAATAAGAATGAGTGAAAAAAGAAAAGCTTCAACAGGAGTAGTACATGGTAGATTTCAACTGCTTCATAAGGATCATGTAAAATATATTATGGCTGCAAAAGAAAGATGCGAGCAACTTGTAATTGGAATCTGCAATCCGGATCCGGAGTTGACCAAATATTCAGAAGAAAATCCACATAGATCCACTGCGAAAGCAAATCCGTTTTCTTATTATGAAAGATATCAGATGATTAAGGGAACATTACTTGAACTTGGCGTGAACCCGGAAGAATTTGATATTGTTCCGTTTCCAATTAACTATCCGGAACTGATTTTTAATTATGCACCAAGACATGCAAAATATTATATGACAACATATGATGAGTGGGGATATGAGAAAAGAAAGAAGTTAGAAGAAATCGGATGTGACATAGAAGTATTGTGGGATGTGCCGCTGGAGCAGAAAGGAATCAGCGGAAGCGATGTACGTGAGCGGATTGTAAAGGGACAGGAATGGAAATCTTATGTGCCGGAATATGTTTTTGATTATATTGTAAGAAATCATCTGGATGAAAAACTAAAATCTTTTTGCAACTATGCTGTGAACAGTAATTATAATTCGTTACTGTTCAGACCATAGCTAATCACTTTGCTGATTAGCTATGAGGATGCACGTTTTGGCCTGAATGCATCTCGCCCATCGTCGCAGACGATTCTGAATGGCGAGATGCGTTACTGTTTGCAGCTATGCTGTGAACAGTAACTATAATTCTAAAAAGAAGAAAAACAGGTGAAAAATCATATATATTAAATTGAAAAAATAGTGTAGAATATAGTGTGCCAGATTTTTTATATATTAGAAAGTGTTCTTTCTAATTATATAAAAACGCTCCGCGGGGCGTACATTGTCCGGTGGACAATGGCTTTGCGCCGACCGGAACGAAGAGGGAGCTTTTTCAAACATATTTCAGAGTGGAAAGCCGTTCACAATAAGCGGATTATTAAGAAAAATGAATGGTAATCTGGAGGATATTTGAAAGATATTTTCTGTAAATTGTGACATGCAGAGTGTAAGAAGGATAAGAATGATTTTAAATTATGATCTAATATAGCAATAGCAGGAGGAATGTAACATGATTAAAGTAACGGTATGGAACGAACATGTTCAGGAAAGAACGGATGATCCGAATCTTGAGATTTTTAAAGAATGGCATGTAGATTCAGAAGAAAAGAAGGCAGAACTGGCAGAAAAAGCGCGTCAGATCCGTGCAAATCACAACGGGATCGGAATTCATGATACGCTGAAAAGACTGATCGAGAAAGATGAAGAACTGGAAGTTCGTCACATTGGTCTGCTGGAAATGGAAGAGTGCGGACTGACAGAAGAAGTACTGGATGATACGGATGTTCTTGTCTGGTGGTCTCACGTGGCACAGGAGCAGGTGCCGGATGAGATTGCAAATCGTGTAAGGGAGCATGTGTTAAAAGGAATGGGAGTGATCTTCCTGCATTCCGCACATATGTGCAAGCCGATGCGTTTCCTTCTTGGCACAAGCGGTACACTGCGCTGGCGTGAAGGAGATTTCTGCAGAGTCTGGAACTCCTGTCCATCTCATCCGATCGCAGAAGGAATTCCTGCATCTTTTGAACTGGAAGAGGAAGAAATGTACGGAGAATTCTTTGATATCCCACAGCCGGATGACCAGGTATTTATCAGCTGGTTCCGCGGCGGCGAGGTATTTCGTTCCGGCTGTACTTGGACAAGAGGACTTGGAAGGATCTTTTATTTCCAGCCTGGACATGAGACTAATCCGTCTTATTTGAATCCGTATGTACAGAAGATCATTCAGAATGCAGTGAAATGGACCGCCGGAAATGGAACAAGACGGGACAAACTGGAATGCATTCACGCAGAAAAAGCACCTGAGGAGTTACAGTAATGAATATTATCAACATAGAACATATCAGTAAAATATATGGAGAAAAGACGATCTTTGATGACGCATCCTTTGGAATTCAGGAGGGAGATAAGATCGGAATCGTAGGAATCAACGGAACCGGAAAATCCACTCTGCTGAAAGTGGTAGTCGGAGAAGAAGTGCCGGATTCCGGGCAGATTGTACGACAGAATGGTCTGAAGATCGCTTATGTTCCGCAGAATCCTGTCTTCCCGGAAGGGGCAACGATCTGTTCTTATGCACTGGAAGATAGAGAGGCAGAGAGCTGGCAGGTGGAGAGTAATCTGACGGAGCTTGGAATTCTTGATTATGAGCAGAAGATGAAGCATTTATCCGGCGGACAGAAGCGCAGAGTGGTGCTGGCGAAAGTGCTTGCAGGCAACTTTGACGTGCTTCTGCTGGACGAGCCGACCAATCATTTAGATCAGGAGATGATCAACTGGCTGGAAGAATATCTGCGCTCTTACAGAGGGACGGTTCTGATGGTAACCCATGACCGTTATTTCCTGGATCGTGTAACAAACCGGATCCTTGAGCTGAGTCATGGGAAATTATATGGATACGATGCAGATTATTCAGGATTTCTGGAGCTTAAAGCTGCCAGAGAGGAGATGGAGCTTGCAACGGAGAGAAAACGTCAGAGTGTACTGAGAATGGAACTGGAATGGGCGAAGCGCGGATGCCGTGCACGAAGCACGAAGCAGAGAGCGCGCCTGGACCGACTGGAAGCATTGAAAGCAGGAAAAGCTCCGGTGCAGGACCAGACAGTAGAACTGGATTCTGTGGAGACCAGAATGGGAAAGAAGACCATTGAACTGCATCATGTAAGCAAAAGCTTTGGGGATAAGAAGATTCTGGATGACTTCAATTACATCGTTCTGAAAAATCAGAGACTTGGAATCATCGGACCAAATGGTTGTGGAAAGTCTACCCTTTTGAAGATGATCGCAGGGCTGGTTCAGCCGGATTCCGGGGAGATTGAGATTGGAGAAACCATCAAGATCGGCTATTTTGCACAGGAAGAACATCATATGAACGATGCACAGAGAGTCATCGATTATGTGAAAGACATTGCAGAATATATTACAACGAAAGATGGAAGAATCAGTGCAACGCAGCTTCTGGAACGTTTCCTTTTTACACCGGATATGCAGTATGCTCCGATCGGAAAGCTTTCCGGTGGAGAGAAACGTCGTCTCTATCTGCTGGGAGTTCTGGCGGAAAATGCGAATGTACTTCTTTTTGACGAGGCCGGAAATAACCTGGATATTCCAACGCTTACAATTCTTGAGGATTATCTGAACTCCTTTACAGGAATTGTGATCACCGTATCTCATGACCGTTATTTCCTGGATAACGTAGTGGACCGCATCTTTGAATTTGACGGACAGGGTCATATGCGCCAGTTCGAAGGCGGTTATACAGATTATCTCGAGGCGAAGAAACGCAGGTTCGGTGAAGATGCAGATGCAGTGTCAGGATTCGGTAAAATAGGGAAGACAGGAAAGGCTGTAGCCCCGGCAGCAGACAGTGCGGAAGATACTGCAGGAGAAGAGAATGAAAAGACGGATTCCCGTAAGACGTGGAAACAGAATCAGAATCGTCAGGAAAAAGTGAAGTTTACGTTCAAAGAGCAGAGAGAATATGAGACCATCGATGATGACATTGCAAAGCTGGAAGATAAGGCAGCATCCATTGAACGCCAGATTGCGGCCAATGCAACGAACTCTGTAAAATTACGTGAACTCATGGAAGAGCAGGAAAAAGTGAATGCAGCACTGGAAGAAAAGACGGAGCGATGGATGTATCTGAATGAGCTGGCAGAGAAGATGGGGCTTGTATGACAGAACTATTACAAAAACCTCTTGACAAAGAGAGGAAGAGTTGCTAATATAAATTACAGAAAACAGAACGCACTCTGTTTTTGGAAAGAGAGGATACACATGAGAAGTCAGGTATATTCACTGCTTGTGGACAATAACCCTGGAGTCCTCAGCAGAATCGCAGGACTGTTCAGCCGTCGCGGTTACAGTATTGACAGTATTACAGCCGGAATGACTGCAGATCCGAGATTTACAAGAATCACAGTTGTTTCATCCGGAGATGAACTGATTCTCTCACAGATAGAGAAACAGCTTCGCAAGCTGGAAGATGTTGTGGACATCAAGATGTTAAAAGAAAATGAGTCAGTCTGCAGAGAATTGATTATGATCAAACTCAGAGCAGATGCAAAGCAGAGAGGCGAGATCATTTCCGTCGCTGATATTTTCAGAGCGAAGATCGTAGACGTGGAAGAAGATTGTCTGATCATTGAGCTGACAGGAACACAGAGTAAACTGGAAGCATTTATGAATCTGCTGAAAGACTATGAGATACTTGAACTTGCAAGAACCGGTATTACGGGACTTTCAAGGGGCAGCAAAGACGTTGCGTTTTTCTGATCCCGCATTGCAAGGATAAGATTTGTTTTTATTTCGTTAGTAAGAGGAAGCCGCTGCCGGACACAGTATGCTGCGAACAGTAACGGAAAAACCTTTCACTATACATAAATAAATAGATACCTCCCGGGGCACCGGAAGATTTCTAAGAATATTTTTTAATTCATTTAGGAGGAATGCAAAATGGCAGCAAAAATTTATTATCAGGAAGATTGTAACCTTTCTCTTCTGGAAGGACAGAAAATTGCTATCATCGGATACGGTAGCCAGGGACATGCACATGCACTGAACTTAAAAGAGTCCGGATGCGATGTTATCATCGGTCTGTACGAAGGAAGCCGTTCATGGAAAAAAGCAGAAGAGCAGGGATTTGAAGTATATACAGCAGCAGAGGCTGCAAAACAGGCTGACATCATCATGATTCTGATTAACGATGAGAAACAGGCTAAACTTTACAAAGAAGACATCGAGCCAAACCTTGAAGAAGGAAACATGCTTATGTTTGCTCACGGATTCAACATCCACTTTGGAACAATCGTACCTCCGAAGAATGTCGATGTAACAATGATCGCACCAAAAGCTCCGGGACATACAGTAAGAAGCGAGTACCAAGCTGGAAAAGGAACACCTTGTCTGGTAGCTGTAGAGCAGGATTATACAGGAAAAGCTCTTGACAGAGCACTTGCTTATGGTCTTGGAATCGGTGGAGCAAGAGCTGGTGTCCTTGAGACAACATTCAGAACAGAGACAGAGACAGACCTCTTCGGTGAGCAGGCAGTACTTTGTGGTGGTGTTTGTGCTCTTATGCAGGCTGGATTCGAGACTTTGGTTGAGGCTGGATATGATCCGAGAAATGCATACTTCGAGTGTATTCATGAGATGAAACTGATCGTTGACCTGATCTACCAGTCAGGATTCGCTGGAATGAGATACTCTATCTCTAATACAGCTGAGTATGGTGATTACATCACAGGACCTAAGATTGTTACAGCTGAGACAAAGAAAGCTATGAAACAGGTACTGAAAGACATCCAGGATGGTACATTCGCAAAAGACTTCCTGCTTGATATGTCTGATGCAGGTGGACAGGTACACTTCAAAGCTATGAGAAAGCTTGCTTCTGAGCACCAGTCAGAGAAGGTTGGAGCTGAGATCAGAAAGCTTTACAGCTGGAGTGATGAAGACAAACTGATTAACAACTAATCTGAAATATCAGAAAGTGTTGTGTATCAGAATGTCACAGAGCAAGTGTGAAAAGTTTTTCAGACACGCTCTGGTGCTGATAGAAAATAAGAGAAACAGAGAGACACATTGTTTGTTAGGAGCAATGTGTCTCTTTTTTTGCACAAATCATTTTGGAATTTTTTATCTAAAGTATGAATTTTAATCTATATCTTTCCGAAATGATTCTTCGGACATAATCCAGTGGCAGATTGGGGTAATGTTTTTCTACAACTGAAAAGAAAAGTTGAAAAATAGATAAAGAATAAGGAAAAATATAGAAAAAATTAAAATAATTGCACAAAAATACTGCACAAATCACTATGCTATGCTAAAATGTAACTATGATTTACAAAAGAGCGTATCTGCAAAATTATTTTTCGGATATGTTCTGGAGAAGATGAGCGGAATGTTACAAACATGGCTGTTTTATTTCCGCTTGGACAAGAAGACAGAAGGGAGCAATGCAGTATGGATGAAAGATTTACAGATTTAAGATCAGCAAAAAATGGAAAAGCAAGGATTAAGATATTAAAGGGACATTTTGCAGCAAAGAATTCACATGTGAATACATACATTGATATGTCAACTGTAAAGACCCGTCACAACAATGCACGCGAGACGGCAAAGACACTGGCAGCAGAATATCTGATGAATACACCGGTGGATACGATCGTGTGTCTGAAGAATACAGAAGTGATCGGAACATTTATGGCTGCGGAGCTGGCTGACGGCAATCGTATGTCCATGAGCTATGGAAATAATATCTCTGTTGTAACACCGGAATTTGATCCGGCAGGACAGATTTTGTTCCGTGAGAACAATCAGAGAATGATCGAAGGAAAACAGATTCTGATTTTAAGTGATTCCATGTCTACCGGTTCCCTGGTAAGACAGGCAATCTCTTCTGTTGTCTATTATGGTGGAAGAGTGTGCGGTATTTGTTCGATTTTCAGTTCAATTTCCAAGATTGCGGGAATGGAAGTGAAGACAATCTTTACAAGTGCAGATATTCCGGAATATAAAGCATATGGAACACAGGAGTGTGAACTTTGTAAAGAAGGAAAGAAACTGGATGGACTGATCAACAGTTTTGGATATGTAAGATTATAATCTATGTATTTTATAATCTCAGACAGTATTAAAAAAGACATCCACCTGACGGCAGTGGATGTCTTTAAAGTGTCTTATTATAAAATTCTATTTATTTATCAAAAATTAAGCGATAGAATCTACAGCTTTGGAAAGACGAGCAATCTTTCTGGAAACTGTCTTTTTGTGATAAACACCCTTTGTTCCAGCTTTGGAAATCTCAACGATTGCTGTGTGAAGAGCAGCTTTAGCAGCCTCTACGTTCTTCTCAGCAACAGCTACTTCTACTTTCTTTACAGCTGTTTTTACCTTAGATTTGATTGCTTTGTTTCTTGCAGCTTTAGTCTCGTTAACTAAAATTCTTTTCTTTGCAGATTTAATATTAGCCAATGTGTGCACCTCCAAAATAATATCATATGATTCAAATGTAATTTTCCTGTTGGGACAGACTCGGACACGGACGTTCTGTCGAAACATACTCATTTATTTTATGCTATGACCCCTTGATTGTCAATACATATTTTGAAATTTGTTGGTAAAAATAGTAATAAAAAATTACAAGAAATTAAAGGAGGGAATATGGAAATGAAAAATCAGAGTGTCAGAACAGACCTTGCACTGGAGGAACGGGAGCGCTTTGAGGCGGACAATGTGGAAGTGTCCGGGGTGGTTCTGGAGGAGGAGTATGATGAAGAACGGGAACTGCGGATTACCCGTGTTGCGATCAAAACGGAGAACGGAGCAAAGACGATGGGGAAACCGGTAGGAACGTATCTGACGCTGGAGAGCCCGAATCTTGCCGTGGCGGATGAGGAGCAGCATGCAGAACTTGCAGAGCAGATCAGCCGATGCATCCGGGAACTGATTGAAAAACAAATGAATCAATTGGCAGATCTGTCAGTTCTGGTCGTGGGGCTTGGAAATCGGGAAATCACGCCGGATGCACTGGGCCCTTATGTGGCAGATCATCTTTGCGTGACACGTCATATGATCCGGGAATACGGGACGTATGCCATGGGAATGGATCATGCCTGTATGGTCAGTGCCATTGTTCCGGGCGTGATGGGGCAGACCGGAATGGAGACGGCGGAAATTGTCAGGGGAATTGTGGAAGAGACGAAGCCGGATCTGGTCATTGCGGTGGATGCGCTGGCTGCAAGAAACAGCAAACGTCTGAACCGGACGGTACAGATTGCAGACACTGGAATCCATCCCGGTTCCGGTGTGGGAAATTACAGAAATGGAATGACCAAAGAATCTCTGGGTGTTCCGGTCATTGGGATTGGAGTTCCGACAGTAGTGGATGCGGTGACAATTGTAAATGATACCATGGAGAATCTGATCTGTGCGCTGGAAACATCCGAGGCGTTGAAGGGGGTGGGAGACGTTCTTCGTTCCTACAATGCAGGGGAGAAAGAAGAATTGATCCGCGAACTGATCGCACCGCATCTGAACGGAATGTTTGTGACTCCGAAAGATGTGGATGAGATGATTCATCAGATCAGTCATACGATTTCTGAGGCATTGAATCTTGTGTGGCAGCATATAATAAAAGAAGATGTTGGAAATCAGGTTCCTGTTCACAGGTAATCTGCAAACAGGAACAAGGGTGTGTCTTAAAAATCATTTCTGCAATCTATATGTTTCATTTTGCGGTATATTTTGCAGAAAGTATTTTCAAACATACGTCAGATTAGAGATTTTCAGACAGATTTTAACCGAATCAAGTAAGTCTCCTGCTTCAATTGCGAAAAGCAATAAGCAGTGGGTGGGGACTTGCTTGTATCAGGAGGAGTGCAAGCTCCTTCTGA